>JAVBKZ010000011.1:0-49169 GCA_031553755.1 Bacteroidales bacterium
ATTTAAAAACGAAAAAAATATGGCACAATCAGTATCAAACGAGGCTTTATGGGTAAAACTGTCGGAAGTAGAACAGAAGTTCGACAAGTTCTTAATTGAGCAAAAATCAATAGTTCCAACCCAAGAACCGGCAGAAAATAAGCCTGATTTTACAGGAGTAAAAGAAGAACTAATCACAGAAATTAATGAGCAAACCACTAAACTCGGCAGGCACAACGATTCCCATTTTGAGGCACACAGGCAGAATTTCCAAGTGTTAATTGATAATAGTGTAAAGATATTGAACATTGTTAGTCGGATACGGAAACAGCAAAAAGAAACCGTTGAATCGCAGGGAAAAGAGAAGGAAGCCTGTTTTGATTTCTATTTTTTCAAGGTTCGTAAAACTTCTTTTGCGATTACCGCGCTTGCTCTGTTAGTACTTATCCTCACGTTGTTTTGCATGAAGCAGCAGAATGATTATTCGCTGTTATTGGAAGAGTGTTACAGGCAGAGTGTTGAAATAAGGGAGATACGGATTGAATTGGATAGTGCAAAACATGTAACCAAACAGCCTGTTTTTCCCTCAAAAACAAAAAACTAAATACAATTTATAGCGCAGAGTCCTCAAAAATCAATATCTTTGCAGAAAACATCAAGAGTATTATCGATGAAAGAAATAAATAGACTTAAGGTTGTTCTGGTGGAACAAAAACGAACAGGCAAATGGTTGGCAGAAGCATTAGGGAAGAATGAAGCTACTATTTCCCGTTGGTGTACAAACGAAACACAACCTTCGCTGGATACACTGTTAGAAATAGCAAAAGTGCTGAATGTGGATATTAAGGAATTGCTTATTTCTTCAAAAGAGGCTAAGTAGCAAAGGATAATACAACTTGAAAAAGAAACAAATCAATATGAGTATAGATAAACTTGACCTGCAAAGTCCCGACTTGGTAAACGAGAATTTCGAGAAGTTGGCAGCTTTGTTTCCGAATTGTGTAACAGAGAGTACCGATGGAAAAGCAATAGACTTCGACCTGCTGAAACAGGAATTAAGCCATGCCGTAATTGATGGCAACCGCGAGCGTTACCGTTTGGAATGGCCGGGAAAGCGGGAAGCCATTGTTACTGCTAACTTACCAACAACAAAAACACTCCGTCCGGTACGCGAAGATTCGGTTGATTTTGACAATACCGAGAACCTTTATATCGAAGGAGATAACCTCGAAGTACTGAAAATTTTGCAGGAAAGCTATTTCGGTAAAGTGAAGATGATTTATATTGACCCGCCTTACAATACGGGAAATGACTTTGTATATCGGGATAATTTTACCGGAGATAAAGAAGAAGAGCTGTACGAAAGCGGCCAGATAGATGAATATAATCGTCGATTGGTTGCCAACCCAGAAGCTTCGGGACGTTATCATTCCGACTGGTTGAGTATGATGTATCCACGGTTGAAATTGGCACGTAATCTTTTAACGGAAGATGGGGTGATTTTTATTTCGATAGATGACAATGAAGCACATAATTTGAGAAAAATCTGTGATGAAGTATTTGGGGAAGGGAATTTGTTAGGTGTTATCGCTAATGTGAATAATCCCAAAGGCCGTTCTGATGATGCTTTTATTGCGACGGCTCATGAGTATGTGGCAGTATATTCACGAGATATTAGCAAAGCAAGCGTATATGGATTTGAACCTGAAGATAAAGTCATCAAAAGATATAATAAAACAGATTATTCTGGATTGAAATATCGAGAAATAGATTTAAGAAAAACAGGAGATGCTGACAAAAGGTCTGATAGACCAGATATGTTTTATTATTTTTACGCTGATCCGAACAGCTTAGAAATTATTGAAGTATCTAAAGAAAAAAGAGCAAATGACTTATTAGAGATCATACCTGTAAAGGATGACGGGTCTGATGGACGATGGCGTTGGGGATTTATAACTGCAAAAGAAAATGTGAGTGAGTTAATTGTCAAATATATGCCCAATAGAGAGATATGGGGAGTTTTCGAAAAGGATTATTTAGACGGGAGACCTCCTTTGAAGTCAACAAGTTCATGGACTCATAAAGATGTAAATAGCGAAAGAGGTAGTGAACAAATGGTTGATTTGGGCTTTGATAAAGAAACATTTAGCAGACCAAAACCATTAGGAACTTTAAGAAGAGCCATTGAGATTGGAACTATTCCTAAAGAAAAATCCATCGTGTTGGATTTCTTTTCCGGTTCTGCTGGTATAGCTCAAGCTGTTTTTGAATTAGTCGGAAATGCAAAAAGAGATTTATCTTTTATTTTGGTTCAACTTCCTGAACAATCTGATGAGAAAAGTGAAGCTTACAAAGTCGGATATGAGAATATTTGTGAAATAGGTAAAGAACGTATTCGTCGTGCAGCTAATAAGATAAAAGAAGGAAAAAGAGCAAAAGCAAAAAAGGAAGGTATGTTTGCTGAATTTGAGGATACACAAGATTACGGTTTTCGTGTCTATCGCTTAGCTGACAGTAATATGCAGGATGTCTATTACCGTCCGCAAGATTATAAACAAAAAACACTTGACATGTTTGCTGACAATATCAAGCCCGACCGCACGCCGGAAGATTTGTTGGCACAAGTGATGCTTGATTGGGGGCTTCCGCTTTCGTACAAGATTGAACAAGCCACAATAAACGGCAAGCAGGTATTTAAAGTTGCACAGGATTCACTCTTTGCATGCTTTGATAAAGGCATAGATGAAGCTTTCGCCAAAGAAATAGCCAAAGAAAAACCATTGCGGGTGGTATTTCGCGACAGCGGATTTGCCAACGATACGGCAAAAATCAATGTACAGCAATTGCTGAAACAGTTAAGCCCGGAAACGGAAATGAAGGTGATTTAAAAAGTAAGATTATGGATACAAGTACATTATTCCAAAATGGTTCAAAATGGCTGCGTGCCGACTTTCACCTGCATACAAAAGCTGATAAGGAGTTTGCATATAGTGGAAATGAAAATGATTTTACAAGTGCATATATTGACAAACTTGTAGAGCAGGACATAAGAGTTGGAGTAATAACCAATCATAATAAATTTGACAAAGGAGAGTTTGTTGCCTTAAAAAAGAACGCAAAAGAAAAGGGAATTGGCTTATTCCCCGGAGTTGAATTTTCACTAAAAGAAGGAATTCATATTCTCATTGTTTTTGATGAAGCTTGGTATAAAGGAAATACTGACAATATCAATGAGTTTTTGCGTGCTGCATTTTTTGGCGTATCTAATTACGATACACCGCCTTATCCAAATTCAACTTGCGATTTGATTAGTACAGTTGAAAATTTAGATAAAATAGGGCATAATTATTTCATTGTCTTAGCCCATGTTGATACTACAAACGGATTAAATGATGTGTTACAGGGTCGTACTCGTGAAGCTTTTATCCAACACGACTCATTTGAGAAGGTCTTAGCAATACAAAAAAGTGGAAATCTTGAGAGGTATAACTCGTTATGCCAAATTGCAGATAGAGAAGTGGCATGCATCGAAGGTTCTGACAATGCGCAAGAGGGTATCGAGGGTATTGGCAAAGGAAAAATTACCTATCTCAAAATCGGAGATTTTAATTTTGAAGCAATTCAATATGCTTTAACTGATTTCAAAAACAGAGTTTCTGCAAAAGAGCAACCGGCAGTTAGAAATTCATATATAAAATCCATTTCATTTCAAGGAGGCTTATTAAATGGAAAAGAAGTTTCATTCTCACCTGAACTCAACAGTTTAATTGGTATAAGAGGAAGCGGTAAATCATCTATTCTCGAAATATTACGCTATGCTCTTAATATTCCATTTGGCTCTCAAGCCGTAGATATAGAGTATAAAAATAAACTCATAGAACATGTGCTTAAAAGCGGAGGGAAAGTAAGTGTAGAAATAGTAAATCGCCACGGAGAAATATACAGAGTAGATAGAATTTATGGACAAAAAGAAGATATTTACAAAAATGATGTGCTGCAAAGTGGTATTACTTTAGATGCGATTCTACGACAACCTATTTATTTTGGGCAGAAAGACCTTTCCAATAAAAACCCAGACTTTGAAAATGATTTGGTTAACAAATTAATCGGGAATAAATTAAATGATATTAAAAGAAAAATAGAAACTCAGAAGCAAGAAATACAAAGAATAATTAATGAGTGGAAGGGGCTAAGTAATCTTTCGACGTTAAAAAAAGAAACGGAAATCACAAAAAGCAATGCTGAGCATAAATTAAAATTGTTCAAAGATAAAGGTGTTGCAGAAAAACTGAAACTTCAAACTTCTTTTGATGCAGACATTACCAAACTCAAAAATTACAATTCGGGGATTAATAATTATATTCAAGAGTTGGTGTCAATCATTCAAAGCCATGAGTACTTAATTACGCAAGATTTTACATCGGAAACAAATCCTGTCTCTTTTGCAGAGGCAACAAATCTACGGAATCGTTTGAAAGATGAGTTTGATAAATTAAAAAGTGTAGTTGTCGCTTCTCGAAAAATTAGTTTAGATTTCCAAGAGGTTCAGAATAACGTCGTCGGTAAAAAAGAAGAATTAAAGGAGGAATTTGCCCAAATAAAGAGGGAAATTAATATTCCAGAATTGAACCCAGACGATTTTATTAAAATAAATAGAGAATTAGAAACATCAAAACTAAAACTTGTTGAGATTGAAAAATCGGAGAATAAACGCAAAGAGCTTGAAGCAAAATTGTCGATTGAATTAAACAAGTTAGACCAATTATGGCACGAAGAGTTTATGACCTTACAACAAGAAGTTGATAAGGTCAACAAAACGGATGATAAATTATCCATAGAACTGGAATACAAAGGTCAAAAAGATAAATTTCTAAACAAGTTGCAAGATGAGTTGAAAGGTTCAGGTATTAGAAGTGCTTCATTTGAAAGCATCGTAAGTGAATACGCTGACTTCATTGATATGAGTAAGGACAATTTCCGTAAATTGTCTAATATCTTAAACGAGAACCAATTCAATGAATTTAGAAGCCGATTCAGTAAAAATTTGTTTGACTTGCTAACGTTCAAAGTTGAAAACAAATTTACAATTAACTTTGAAGGAAAGCCTTTGAATAAACACTCATTAGGACAACGTGCATCTGCACTCATTTTATTTTTATTGGCACAAAAGGAAAATGACATTTTAATCATTGACCAACCTGAAGACGACTTGGATAACCAAACTATTTACGAAGACGTTATTCGCGAAGTAAAGAAACTGAAAGGAGACATGCAGTTTATTTTCGCAACGCACAATGCTAATATCCCTGTATTGGGGGATAGTGAAATGATGGTCGCTTGTCAATATGTAGACGGAAAAGAAATTGCATTGGAAAAAGGAAGTATTGATTGTCCAATCATTCAAGAAAAAGTGATTAGAATAATGGAGGGTGGAAAGGAAGCTTTTAAGATAAGAAAAGATATTTATAAAATTTGGGAGGTTAGCATATGAACGCAGTAGAATTATTAGACATAATTAGTACCGGAGAAACCAGTAAGGTGCAATTTAAGGAAGAACTTCCACATAAGGATAGTGTTGCACAAGAAATAGTGGCAATGTCAAATTCTTTAGGAGGAGTAATCCTTTTAGGAATAGAAGATGTTACGGGGGTTGTGAAAGGTTTGTCTGCCGAGCGACTTGAAGAATATGACAGAACTATTTCTCAAATCGCTGACAATATCAAACCAATCGTTTATATAACGACGGAAGTAATAAAAGTTGAAGTTGAGGAATCAGCAAAAAATATTTTGGTAGTACACATTCAAGAAGGTATCAATAAGCCATATAAAACGGCAAAGGGAGAAATATATGTTAAACAAGGGTCAAACAAACGCTTAGTGACCGATAATGCAGAAATAATGCGTTTGTTCCAACATAGTGGAAATCTATTAGCCGATGAAATGGGGGTACATGGTACATCCATTGATGATATAAATAAAGATGCATTCTCTGAATACTTTAAAAAGGAATTTGGGCAAAGCTTTGAAGAAAAGGGATTGACATTTGAGGAAGCCTTGAAAGCTAAACGAATATTGCCAGATGGACAATTGTCATTAGCAGGACTTCTGTTTTTCGGAAAAGATCCACAGCGTGTGAAACCAGCATTTACAATTAAAGCAGTCTCTTTCATAGGTAATGACATCTCTGGAACGCAATACAGAAGTAAACCTGCAGATTTTAGAGGTACAATCCCTCAGTTATTTGAGGAAGCTATGAGTTTTCTGAAAGCAAATCTGCAATATTTGCAAGGTGGTCAAGGCTTTAATTCTACAGGAAAACTTGAGATTTCAGAGATAGCCTTAATTGAATTAGTTCAAAATGCTATGGTACATAGGGATTATTTTAAAAATTCGCCTATCCGAATCTTAATTTTTGACGATAGAGTTGAGATAATAAGCCCCGGAAAATTACCTAATAGTTTAACCGTAGAAGATATTAAATACGGCAACCCGGTTATAAGAAATAATCAGTTAGTTGCATTTGCTTCACACTCCATGCCCTTTAGTGGACTGGGATCAGGTATTAGGCGAGCAATAGCAGAACAACCGAATATAGAATTAATAAATGATATTGAAGGAGAACAGTTTATAGTAAAGATCCCAAGACCTGCAAAGGAAGATGATAAACAAGTACCATAAGGAATGAAATTACAATTCAAAGAACAACAGTTCCAGATAGATGCCGTAAAAGCTATAGCTGATTGTTTTGAAGGGCAGCCTTTGAAAACCAATCGCTTTACGCTTGAGCGAAGCAAAGAACTTATCCGCAAGGCAAAGCAAGCAGCAACAGGGAATATTCAAACAAGGGCGTTCATCGGCGAAGATGATATTCTCGAAGATATCGGCTATCGGAACAGTGCGATACAAATACCTGAACCGCTTATACTGGAAAATATCAAAAGGATACAGAAGCAAAACGAAATACACGAAAGTGTACATATCGAACGTCCATCGGGTATAAGTACAAGTTACAACCTCACTATTGAGATGGAAACAGGTACAGGAAAAACCTATACATATATCCGCACCATGTATGAACTTCACAAAAAATACGGTTGGAGCAAATATATTGTTATTGTACCCAGTATTGCCATTCGCGAGGGTGTGCATAAATCATTCCAAATAACACAAGACCACTTTCAGGAATTATACGGACATAAGATTGCTCCATTTATTTATAATTCGGGCAGTCCGCAGGATATTGAGAACTTTGCTTCTGATAACCGTATCAGTGTAATGATTATCAACACACAGGCATTCAATGCCCGTGGAGCCGATGCTCGCCGTATCTATCAGGAACTTGACCAGTTTGGTACCCGAAAACCTATTGAAATTATTGCACAAACTAACCCAATATTGATTATCGACGAACCCCAATCAGTAGATGGTAAAAAGACATTGGAAAGTATGCAAGACTTTAGACCTCTTTTTACTTTGCGCTATTCGGCTACACACAGAGTAGAGTACAACAAAGTATATCGCCTTGATGCTTTAGATGCCTATAACAAACGATTGGTAAAAAAGATACAGGTAAAAGGAATCAATCTAAAAGGATCGACCGGAACAAGCGGTTATCTCTATCTGGAGCAAATCATATTGAGTTCGAACAAACCACCCTTGGCGCTGATTGAATTTGAGCAAAGAGGTACACAAGGAGTAAAACGTGTACGTCGTAAATTAGAACAGGGAGCAAGCCTATTCGAATTGTCGGGAGAAATGCCCGTTTATAAAAACTTGATGGTTGAAGAAATAAATGGAGCACAAAATAAAGTAGTAATAGGTGGTTTGGAAATTTATCCGGGCGACATATTGAACAACAACGATGAAAATACATTCCGACGTGTTCAAATTCGCGAGACCATTCTGTCTCACTTGCAAAAAGAAAAACAACTTTTCGACAAAGGCATCAAGGTACTAACGCTATTCTTTATTGATTCGGTAGAAAAATACCGTGTGTACAACGAAAGCGGTGAAGGAGGATTGGGCGAATATGCCAAAATATTTGAAGAAGAATACAACAATGCCAAAAACGACTTTTTAGACCTTTTTCATCAGGAGTATAACGACTACCTAAAGGCAACCGACATTAAAGATGTTTACAAAGCCTATCTCCCAAGCTATTTCAGCTATCTGGGAAGAGATGATGCACATAAGATACACGATGGCTACTTTGCTATTGATAAGAAAAAACGAATGGTTGACCCTTCGTTGAAACGCAATGCCGAGGAATCGGACGATGTCTCGGCATACGACCTCATTATGAAGGATAAAGAACGCTTGTTGAGTTTTGAGGAGCCAACTCGCTTTATCTTCTCTCACTCGACGTTAAAAGAAGGATGGGACAACCCGAATGTCTTTCAGATTTGTACACTCAAAAATCCCGAAGGCGGCAGCGAAATACGCCGCAGACAAGAAGTCGGACGAGGTATGCGCCTTTGTGTGAATCAAGAAGGTGTACGGTTAGACTACGAACTGATGGGCGACCAAGTACACGAAATAAATAAACTGACGGTTATCGCATCCGAAAGCTACGAAACTTTTGCCAAAGGGCTTCAAAGCGAAATAGCATCTACACTGAAAGAACGTCCACAGAAAGCAGAAGTTGAATTCTTTGTCAGCAAAATGGTGGAAAATGAGAAAGGCGAGAAATACCGCCTTACTTCGGAAGATGCCAAAAAACTAAATAAAACGCTATATAAAAACGATATCATTGATGATGAAGACAAAATAACCGACGCAGGTAAGGAGTATATAGAACTCGGAACAATGCCGTTGCCGGAACACTTAGAACCTTATCGTGCATCTATCGGCAATCTGCTCAAATCGATCTATTCCGAAACAGCATTTAAGCCGGAAAATGAACGGGCAACCATTACATTGCCCACGAACGAGAACTTTAAGAAAAAGGAATTTCAAGAACTGTGGAAAAAAATCAGCCTGAAAACCATTTACGAAGTCCAGTTCGATACACCTAAACTAATTAGCGATAGTGCTTTGTTGATAAACAGAGACCTTCAAATTGGCGATATGGCGTATGAAGTAAAGACCGGAGAGCAAAAGGAAGAAGGCTCTAAAGCCGATTTAGATAGTGGCGACCACTTTACCCAATCCAAACAAGAGCGTTTCAAGCTGAAAACGAATCCATACCACAATACTGTGTACGATGTTGTTGGCGAAATTGAAGATAGAACGAACCTTACCCGTCGTACCATCGTCGAGATATTGAAAAAGATTCGGGAGGAAAAATTCTTGTTGTTGCATAAAAATCCCGAAGACTTCATTGCCAAATGCAGCAAGATTATCAACGAAGCGAAAGCGAGCCTGATAATCAATAATATTGCCTATCATAAGATTGAAGAAAGTCACGATGCTAAAACAGTCTTTACTAATGATAATACAGCTCTTCGCAATGCCCTCACGCTAAAAAAACATATATACGATTACCTGACTTCCGATTCGAAAATTGAGGCAGAGTTTGCCAAAGCATTAGAACAGGCGGTAGAAGTGGTTGTTTATGCAAAGTTGCCTAAGAGTTTCCATATCACCACCCCTGTGGGGCGATACAGCCCTGACTGGGCAATTGTATTCGACAAAGAAAAGGTACGCTATATCTACTTTATAGCGGAAACAAAGGGTACAGATTCTTCAATGGAATTGAGGGGAACGGAAAGCCTAAAATTGCACTGTGCGGAAGTGCATTTTGAAGAAATATGCGGTAAAGAAGTGAAATATGGTGTAGTGGATAATTACGATAAATTAATGGATTTGGTGCAATTGAAATAATGAAGCTGATTGATAATGTAAATAGCCGTTTGGTAGATGATTTGAAGCAAACCATCAAAAAAGGTAGCCGATTGCACATTGCAGGGGCTTCCTTTTCGATTTATGCCTATGAGGCATTGAAGAAAGAATTGAATCAAATTGAAGAATTACAATTTATATTCAGTTCACCTACTTTCATCGAAGAAAATCTAAAAAAAGATTCACGGCAATTTTACATTCCTCATATCTATAAAGAAGCCGATTTATGTGGTGGCGATTTTGAACTTCGCCTAAAAAGTCAGCTCAACCAACGTGCCATAGCCAAAGAATGTGCCAATTGGGTAAAGAATAGAGTTACATTCAAATCAAACAAACATTCCGGCAATCCGCTCAATGGCTTAATATACGTTCAGGGAAAAGAAAAAGAGGAATATGCTTATTCCAACATTGTCGGATTCTCAACATCCGATTTGGGAATTACCCAGCGAAAAGGATTTCCTACGCTTATTCAGCAAACAGTCTATCCAAATAGTTCCGCTTTTTTAGACTGGTTTAATCAAGTTTGGGAAAATGAAGAAGACCTGACGGATGTAACAACCAAAGTGCAAGATTACTTTGAGAACGCTTTCCGGGATAACAGTCCTGAATTTATCTATTTCATCACACTGTACAATATCTTTAACGACTTTCTGGAAGACTTATCGTTAGATACACTTCCCAATGAAAAAGTAGGATTCAAAGAATCCGTCATTTGGAATAAGTTGTACAATTTCCAAAAAGATGCCGTAATAGGAGCTATCAACAAATTGGAAAAATACAACGGGTGTATATTAGCAGATAGCGTCGGGTTAGGTAAAACATTCTCTGCATTAGGCGTTATGAAGTACTACGAAATGCGGAATAAAGATGTATTAGTGTTATGTCCTAAAAAATTAGAAGCTAACTGGAATACTTACCGCCATAACGATAAGAATAATGTGCTGGCCGCCGACCGTTTCAGGTATGATGTGCTATTCCACACTGATTTGCCTCGTGAAAAAGGAATGAGTAACGGGCGAAATCTGGAAGCTGTAAATTGGGGAAATTACGGACTGGTAGTAATTGACGAATCACATAATTTCCGTAACAACAATACAGTTATAGGCAAAGAAAATCGCTATCAAAAGTTATTGCGAAAAGTGATTCAGGAAGGCATACAAACCAAAGTATTGATGCTTTCGGCAACTCCTGTAAATAATCGTTTCAACGATTTACGCAATCAATTAGCGTTGGCATACGAAGGAAATGCAGCCAACATGGATGGTAAGTTGGATACAAACAAAAGTATCGAGAAATACCATTTTTCTTGCTCATCATCCCAAACAGTACGAACTTTCTTTTCTTCAAATATTTTGATGGCTTCTTTTTTAGTCATGTGTTTTTTATATTATCAATTTGCTTGATTCTACTGAATGAATGCCTTATTCGCAATAAGATTCTCAAAATGAATATGAATTGGTTCACTTAGTCCTCTTGATCTAATCTCGTTATAAATATCTTCAGAAAAAATTTCAGGTTGTATGACACTATTAACGTAAGTAGAATTCTCTTCATTGAGAGGTATCACTTCATTATTAATCGTAGTCCAAAATTCGCATTTCAATTTATTAGAATATCTTTTTTGGGGATATTCTGTTGCTATTCTACTTATATAAATACAAATATCAAGCTCCTGAGATATTGGAACATAATGCGAACAAAATAATTCGTGAACAAGCTGGTTCATTAACTTGTTTTTATGTTTGATAAACAAAATAGCTACAAATGCACCATTATTGATTAAAGCATCAGCCTGAATTTTAATAATACTTGTATCTTTCTTTTTTTGAAAGTAAGTTTCACAAATTTGTGGTAATTGAATATTATATAGTGAAAGAAGTTTTATATCTTGTATTTGTAGCAACGGCGTTGTTCTAACCCCTGTTCCATTATAATTATAATATTTTTTTTGTTTATAATCGATATTGTTCAATTTCCTCATAAATGCCCCATCTGAATGATAGGTAGATTCAACATTAGATGTAGTTAAATTATCTTCATTAAATTCATAAGGGTCATGTCCTTTCCCCAAAGCAAGACATATTCCATGGTGAGAGACGAACTTTAAATCAGGATTGCTTTCTGAACCAATATTCGTTACTGTGAATAATAGCCTATCTGTACCTTGATAAGAAAAAATGAATGATATACTTTTACCCATAAAAACGTTTCTATTTAAATCTCTAAATCTATTATTCCACTACTCTCTTCTCCACAATTTTAATTTCTTCTTTTGCCAATCCAGACACTAATTGGTCGATTTGAATTTCTAAAACACAATTTTCACATCTTCTTTATAATTTTGTAACGTTCCGTTCAAGCTGGCAGTCCAACCGTCGATGAATACTTTGCCGTTTTTAATGGCGTTGGCATAATCATCGCTGTTAATTTTCTCGCTGTTGGTGATGTAATAATTATTACCGATTTTGTAAATACAATCTTCTATTACCGTTTCGGGAACTTGTGTGGGTTCGTCTAAACCGACTTGAAAAATCATATTGTAAATGCGGCTTAACGCGTCAATATTATTTTCGGTTATTGAAATTTGCCCTGTTTCATCCACTTTTAGCTTTGTTGCTTCTACGCTGTCGAATACTTTAAAGCCAATATCGGGTATTTGTTTTTTGTTTTCTTCAAACATTCCGCTTTTGGCGTTTTCGGCTTCAATCGCTTTGGTTATTTTTTCTCCGGCACGCTTTAATCGCTCTATGGTTATGCTCGAAATGACAGGCAGTAAATTGTTTTCTACACAAAATTTATATGCCGGTTTATCTTCTTTTATGGATTCGTCTATCTGACATAAAATAAATTTGCGGTTGCCTCCATCTTCTGCATTGAGTTGCATTACAGCATGCCCTGTTGTGCCTGAGCCTGCAAAGAAATCAAGGACAATATCATTATTTTGTGTAGAGGCTTGCGTTAATAATTTTACCAGTGAAGTCGGTTTTGGAAAATCAAATATCTTTTGCTCAAATATTTCTTCTAATTCTGCGGTTCCTTTTCGACTAGTAAATTCCTTTTCAAGTAATAACGAACGAATTAATTTTTCAGA
Organism: Bacteroidales bacterium; assembly: GCA_031553755.1. GTDB lineage: Bacteria > Bacteroidota > Bacteroidia > Bacteroidales > Azobacteroidaceae > JAIRVZ01. The sequence goes on from JAVBKZ010000011.1 coordinate 12,911, forward strand.
ATGTCTCATTTTTTGAACAACCCTATATTCACCATCTTCTGTTTTATAGCCAACTATTTCTTTGTTTAAGTTCTCTTTTGCCTTTTCTTTACCCCATCTCCAAACAAATTGCGCCCCTTCTTTTTGTGATTTTGGCGGGAAAATTTCAATTGAATTCTCTCTTTTTTCTAATCCTATTTCAAAAAAAATATTTTGTTTTCTGTCTTCATATAAATAAAATGGATAGTAAAGATTGGGACGGTTTGCATTTGTAAAAGCCACATTGCTATTATATAATGGATGGATATTGAAACCACCTATACTGTCTTTATACTTAAAAATCTTATCTTCTTCCGGTATTAAGTGCGTTTCAACTATATCATGATTTTTTGTATAGAACAATACATATTCGTGCATTTTCCCAATATGCCCATAATCACGCGCATTTGGTGTCGAATTTATTATAAACTGCCCTAAGAAATTCTCTTCTCCAAAAACATCATCACAAAGAAGTTTCAAGTTTGCCTGTTCGTTGTCGTCAATGCTGATAAAAATAACACCGTCTTGGCTTAATAAATCCCTTGCCAATAAAAGGCGTGGGTACATAAACGCCAACCAACCATTATGACTCTTTTTGGTTTTAAAGCTAAAATCCATTCGCTCAAAGTCGCTTTCGCTTAGGTTTGCCATGCCCAACACTTCGGCTTCTTCTTTGTCGAACTTGTCGGGATATACAAATTCGTCGTTTGCGGTGTTATAAGGAGGGTCAATGTAGATGCACTTTATTTTTCCGCTGTAATGGCTTTTCAGAATTTTAAGGCTATCCAAATTATCGCCTTTCAGCATTAGGTTTTGGGTGGTATCAAAATCTTTGCTCAGTTGGGTATTTAAGCACAATTCTTTTTCTGTTTTTTGAGCATATTTAGCTCTGGCAAAATTTCTTCCCACAAAATTCAATCCGTAGCCGTTTACTTTTTCGTCAACAGGCAAACCCAAAACGGTTTTCAGTTCGTCTATTTTTATTTCGTTATCACGAATCACGGATGGATAGTTCTCTTTTAAAAAACTCAACAGTTTGTTTTCGTTGCTTTCTGTTCCAACAACCGTAAATCCGGCTTTTATAAATTCATTCATTATTCTTCGTTGTTATTATTGAAACCTTTGTTTTCTTTTATTGATTTGACCTCGTCTGACTTGAGTTTCCTTTCCAATTTTCTTATGTCCTCTTCGGGTGGCAAGTTTTCAGGCACAATGCCACGTGAGAGAAGAGTATTTCTAACAGATTTATTATTAGTAATATGCTCGTTAGAAATTTGTCCTTCGGTTTTCATTTGTTTTTGTTTGGCATTGAAAATGGTAATTTCTGTGGCAAAATCTTTGGCTTTTAGCAAAATAGTTGGCATAAAGTCGGCTAATGGATTGTTTCTAATTCCCCATTTATCCTTCATTTGCTGTGTGGTCTTGTTAAACAATGCCTGATCGCCTTTGCTTCTTATTAGGGCAAAATTTTGGTTACCACCGGTTTGTTCAAAAATAATATGCGAAAGCTCTTTCTCTGTTTCAGCCAATTTGGTTCGGGCTTGTACTCGTTCAAGTTCGAGTAGTTTTTGTTCAATTAGTTCTGCTTTTCTAGTTTGAACAGCAAAATAGGTTTGAGCAAAGGCTATTTGCTCTTTTTTTGAATCTCCGTTTTGGGCTATTAAATAACATGCAAAACGGGTAAGCATCACATCATCAATTTCCTTTTGAGCGCCGGAGCCGATTTCGACCATTTTCCCGACGTCGGCAAAATGGTCTTCAATGGATTGTCCTGAAATTTCACAGGCGGTTTTAGCTTTGCTTATTACATTCTGAAAATTATCCCATTTACCATAACCCAACAAATGCTGCAAATCTCTGGCCAACCAAAATTCTATCCCGTCTTCGGTAACTTGTAGAAAATCTTCAAAATTTTCGGTTAATTTGTAAACTACTTCTTTTTTCATGAATCCTATTCCTCATTTTTGATCAATGCCGCTAATTGCGTTTTATTAATACGTTCTTTAAATGAGATTTTAATATTATCGTTTTTGTAATGCTCGTTGAGTGCTTCAAAATATTTTTTGGCAAAATCAATTTTACCTTTTTCATCTTCCGGTATTGCTGTAGAAGATTTGTAGCCTTTTGCCTCGACCACAAGGAAAATTTTGTTTCCTTCAGAGCTTTTTATGGCATAGCAAAAATCGGGATTGTAATCGCCCAATGGTGTTTTTATTTTCAGGCGCGGCAACTTGCCAAAAATCTCAATGCTTTCCATGTCGGGGTCTTGCTCTACAATTTCCAATTCAAAATCGCTGTCGTATTCAATCACTTCTTCGAAAACCCATTTTGCTTTCAACGAAAAATCACTCTCAATATCTTTTTGAAATTTGCCAACACTTCCGGTGTCTAAATAGGTTTTATCGTTTTCGGTCTTGAAAACATTTGCCAAAATACTTCCGCTAATTCCGTCATACTTGATATTTGCTTTTAGCGTTGTTACTAAATTTTTGCGGATAATTTCGGCAATTTCTCTTTGTGCTTGTTCGGGATTGTTACAAATCATTTTATTTTTAAAATCGCTGCTCAAAGCGTTGAAAACCTTTACCACAAATAAAATGGGCGTTTTTGTGTTATTGGATAAAGTGCGAACTAACTCCAAATAATCTACTTTGCTTTTGTACGAAACAGTGTCAGTTAGCTTTTCCGTTATAGCACCGTGTTCGCCAATTTTATTTACGTTCAGTTCGGCACGAATGGTTTGTAACAAAATTTCTTCTATGTTCAGGGCTTCAATACCTGCCTTAATGTTTTGGACAAGTTGATTTTCTTTTTCTTCACTTAAAGTATCCAAAATGTAAAAAGCATTTTTATTGATAGCGTTCCACAAGTTTTGAAATTCTTTCAGGTGTGTTGCTTTAATGAAAATTTTCTTCTTTTCTTTTTTCTTTTCAGCTTTTTGAACGTAAACATTGGTATCTGTTGCAAACAAACTTTCTATCGCCGTTACTTGTTCTACAGGCAAATTTTGTTCTTTCAGAATCGCTGAAAATTCTAGCGATTTCTCGTAAATCTTTTGTCCGTCAACAATTGCCTTGCGAACAATCATTTTCTTGTCTTTCAACACGTCGTCAACCAGCATAACGACCGTATCGTCATCAAAGCCCGATTTTTCTTTGAGGATTTTAATCAATTCCTGTTCTGTAAATGTTTCAGAAACCAAAAACGAATTGCTCAAAATCTCGTTCTGAATGGCCTCTACAAAGCCTTGTTCTTTGCTTGAAACCACCACATCAAGGTTGTTGATCTTCCAAAATTCCTCTTGGTTATCATTTAAGTTTTTGAGCGTATTTCGTTGCAAATTTTGGTTTACGCAAATACGCAAACCGCGCCCAATTTGTTGCAGTTTTGATATTTCACTTCCTTGATTAGAGAGTTTGCAAATGGTAAAAACATTCGGATTATCCCAACCTTCTTGCAACGCCCAAATGGAAAAAATAAACCGAGAGGGACTTTCAAATGAAAGTAATTTCTTTTTATCTTTCAGGATTTCATCCACTCCGGCTTTTACTTTTTCGTCTGCGTTTCCTTTGTCGCCTGAAAAATAGCCTTTGTGGACTTGCAACGAGTTGTCGTTGTCAAAATCGTTCTGTAAGTATTTGTAGTAGTCGCTTGTTTGGTCAAGTTTCCCTATAACGTCATTGTATTGTTTTGTGTATTCTTCTTCAAAGATGGTTTTGATTTTCGGATTATCGCCGCGGAACAAACTTATGTCGCCTTCTATAAAAAACAATGCAAGTGCCTTTACCCCTTGTTCAAACAATGTTTTTTCTTTCTCGAAATGTATTTTGATGGTCTCTTTAATCATTGCATGCAACGATTCGTCCGATAAAGAATAATCAACTTTTTCAATCGTATCGTCAGCTAAAACAATGGTGTCTTTATTTATTTTCCGTATGTTTTTGCCATTAAAAATTGCACCAATTCCCAATTCTCGCCGTACAATAATTCCATTGGTTAATGTGCTGACAATCGCTTTTTTGTTGTCAATACCGATAAGCGTGTCCGCATTTTCAATTACATCTTGGGTGTAAACTACAATTTTCTTTACCAAATTTTGCCGAAAAGAAGAAATACTATCCAATACATAAGCCACGTTTGACAATGGCAGACTGTCTTTCTTTTTCGGAAACGTTGCTCCAAATCGCAAATAATAATTCTCAAAACCTTCAAAGTAAGTTTTAAACGCATTACCCTCAAAACGGTGAGGTTCGTCCATGATCACAATCGGATTTAAACGCTTCAAACATTCCAAATACGATTTTGGCGGCTCTTGATTGGTCGCAAACAATTCTGGCGCGTTAATATCGCGGTCTAACGGACGATTTAGAATATTGTCGCGGCTGTTGAACGAGCTTGGCGTCATCACCAAAACCGATAAATGCGAAGTGCCGATAAATTGTTTTACTGCAGAAATATTTCCACCTTCATAAACAAAAGGTTCAATTTCTTTTTCTCTTTCGTTAGCGTAAAAGCTTTTGAAATAGTCTTTTGTGTCTTCTAAGTTTGTTTTCGTCCCTTCACGAATTGGCACAGTCGGGATAAGAACAATAAATTTTTTGTAGCCAAAATTTCGATTTAGCTCAAAAATAGTTTTGATATACGTGAACGTTTTTCCTGTTCCCGTTTCCATCATAATGTCAATATTCTTGGTATCTTGAACAGGAAAGTTGTACTTGTTCTTTCTATGATGAGATGTAAGTACATTGCCAAAACTTTCCTTTTGACGAAGACTTTCAAAAAGACTGATAATGTTGTTTACGCAATCTTCTTGATAGGTTTGTATATCGTATTGAAACTGTTTATTTGCCATGCTATTTATATATTCTTATGGTTAACAGGTCTATTCCTATTTCGTCCGCCGTCAGCTTGAGTATGACACTCTTAATTAACTGAATCGCTTTAGAATAATTAGGGTTTACGTGCTGTTCCATTTGCCTCTATTTCTTCAAATCCTTTTTCGCAACCAACAGGTCTGCAATTTCCACATCCAACACCTCTGCAATCTTATACAGCACTTCCATCGGTGGTTGCCGACGGTTATGCACATAGGCATTCACCATATTAAAGCTTTTACCTATCTGTTGAGCCAACCATGTCTGTCTAATACCTTTTCTATCGAGAACTTCTTTAATCCGGTTCATTTTTGTATTGTTTACAAATTGTATCTCACAAAGATAGTGACAATAATGATATGATTGAGAATTTGTGGCATTAATTATTTTCCACTATGCTCATTGAAAATAACGTTACATCTTTCTCCCTCGCTTCTTTCTCTTTCGTTTGAGTTCATCCATTTTAGATTGGTACAGGAAATCGCTTTCAGTAGGAGTAACACCAGAATTTGAGAAATCAAACAGCCCTCCGATTCCAGAGGCTATCTCACCTGCGGTTGATATAGCGTTGGACGCTACTTCTGCAACAGCATTCATAAGCGGTAGTGGTTCGTGTGCGTGTTGAGGAATAAATGGAGTTCCCTTTTGCCCTTCGGGTGTTTGTCCAAAGTGGTTGAACATGGAATGTAAGCCGAACTCCCGTCCAATTTCAGACGCCTTGAAAGTTTCGCCATCATAGCGAAATCGTACACCGTAGGTTTTTCCTTGCTTATTTTTCACAGGCTCCACTTCGACACCGCATTTTCTTAGCTCCGTAATTAATTCCTTTGGGCTTTTCGCTTTATGTAGTGAACTATATGCTATCTTTTGCAGTCTTCGTTTAGTCTCAATCCGATGGTCGGAGCTATTGCGATTCACGTATTCTTTTTCAGCCTTCACTTCTTTGGCAATAGTAAGTCCCATCTCCCGGCTGACCTCTTCGGCAGCGTGGGCAGAGCGATTACTCACAAAATCCGTTTGATAGACTTTACCGTCGATGCCGATTCGATTTGCTACGAGGTGGATATGTAAATTATCCGTATCCTTATGAGTACAGGCTACCCATTGCGTATTTTCAAGCCCCATCTTCTTGGCAAATTCTTTGGCGATGTGCGTCAAATGTTCAGGCGAAAGTAGCTTCTCATCTTGCGGAGCAATGCCGATTTCGAAACGCAAATACTTGTTTTTACACCGGCTACCGTAACTGTTCACTGCCTCCATCTCTTCAAAAACCTCATCCGCTGTCCGCCCCATAATCATATTGGAAGCGACAATCGACTCCATTTTTGACTTACGCATGGCATAATTCAACATCTCTTTACCGTGCGAAATGGCTTTACACTTGGCTATCATTGGTACCTTTTTTAGGGAAAAACCTGTCGGTTACTCGCCGGAACTCATCCAGAAACTGCCGGATTTCGTTTGATAATTCAGGGTCTTGGTATTTGATATAGTTCGATAGCCGGACAAAATTAGTATGGTAAATATGTAGGTTTTTGAAATACTCTACTTCTTCTGCTGTGAATTTGGGAGCTTCGTGAATCGTACCTGAAAGGATCTGTTCACGGCAAAAATCGGACATGGTTCGTCCGGCACGTTGCGAGCGTCTAAGGATAGTCGTTTTCTCCTCCAACGTGCATCTGAATTTGATATATGATAGTTTCATCCGGGATATTTTAATGATTAAAAAATGGTGTCGAGAACGGAGTGATTGCACCTCCACCCCCCTGCGAGTTTCGAGCAGCAAGAAACAGTTTGTGGCAACAAACTGACGTCTTGCTCTAAAACTTCGATTAATGTTTATGGTCGGTTCCCGACTCTTGAAATAGTGTTTCATCTTTCTTGTTTTTTAGAATGAAGCACCAAATTAAATAAGAATAATCTTTGATTATCAGCATTTTGATTGTATCGGATTCGTATGCGTCGGCCTGCTGCATATTGCTATTTTAAGGGCAAAATAATCAGTGTGAAATACCGTGATTTTCCTTTCGGATAGTTTGCATAATCCACCGACCCATAAAAATCGGCTTCTTCTCTAAACTCATCTAGACTCATCCCTTTCTCCTTTGATTTTTGATGCAAAACATAGCTATTCAAAGCAGCAAAACCCACCACTATCTACTGATAAACAATATGTTATATATTAGCCGCAGAAATCTTGAAAAGATTAATTCTTCATTATTATCGACTTCGACAAACCGGTAATTTGAGAATTAGAAAGTTGTATTTCGAAACAGGTGTTTTTAAGAAAATCAACTTTGGGGTTTTGGAAAATTGGTAATTGTCAAACTTGAAGAGTTGTAAACAAGAAAATTTGAAAACAGGCTTGAAAACCTGATAAATAATAAAATGTATAATTCTAAAAAATGAAAGCGAGATGAAAAAAGAACCGTTGTTTATCGCCTTCTCAACCCAAAAGGGTGGCGTGGGCAAAAGTACATTTACCGTGCTCATGGCGAGTTATCTGCACTATCTGAAAGGATTGAATGTCGCCGTGATGGATTGCGACTATCCGCAATGTAGCGTTTACGAGATGCGCAAGCGGGAAATCCGGCAGTTGGAAACCAACCTGCATTACCAGTCCAGAGCCATTGCCCTGTTTGAATCGCTGGGCAAGCAGACCTATCCGATTGTCTGTGCAAAGCCAGAAGAAGGGATTAGCAAAGCTCATGAATTTTTGGCAAGTGAACCAACCGGCTACGATGTGGTCTTTTTCGACCTGCCCGGAACTATCAATAACGATGGAGTGATTGCAACCTTTATGGCGATGGATTATGTTTTCGTTCCGATGGCTCCTTCGCGGATGTCAATGGAGAGCACGCTCTCATTTATCATTCCTGCCAACGAATTACTGGCAGAACATCCGGACTTAAACCTGAAAGCGATCTATCTATTTTGGAATCGTGTCGACGGACGTATCAAAAAAGAGTGGTTGGAACATTACGAGGGGGTAATCCATCAATTCGGGTTACCACTATTGAAAACCGCTATTCCGCAATCTGTCCGTTATGACAAGGAGCAATCCATTGAGGGCAGCGATGCGGTGTTCCTCTCCACGATTTTTCCTGCGGATAAAAACCTTCTCAAAGGGAGCAATCTGGATTTGCTGGTCAACGAAATTTTAGACGTCATACAATTAATTTCCCAACAGTAATGACAGCAGAAAATAACTTCGATAAATTCCGTTCAATGGTGCATCAGGGTGTACCATTGGAAAAGTCCGCTCCAAGCGAGCAACCGGAGATAAAATCAGTTGAACCTGTGACAAAACCTACCGAAAAGCGGAAACGCAAAATACAGGGCGACTATCAAACTTTGTTTTTCAACCGGATTGATTTTACCCACCGCAAACCGCTTTACATCACGGCTACCACTCATCGGCGATTGATGCGGATCGTTCATCTAATGGATGAATCGAAAGCGACCATCAGCAGCTATGTTGAGAACATCATTCTGAATCACTTGGAAACATTCAAGGAAGATATCGAGACCATTTATCAAACTAATAACATTAATCCAACTGAATAATGAACACATTTATAAAGATTTACGTACTGATAAGCCTGTGGTTTTGGGCTGGAATGCTATTGAGTGAACCGTTACGTAAGGCATTTGGCGACATGCACTGGAGAGTAGCGGAAAGAATCTACGATGCAACTTGGGGGCAAGTGGTTAAAGCATTTAATGCTGCCGGGCTTTATATAAGCAATCGAACACAGGCGGTTCGTGTCAGCATTGCCCGTTCATTAGTCAGCAAGGAGTTGCTGGAGGATTTGGCACATAAAAATCTCGTTGCCGCCATTTCGAGAGTGAGGCAAATGGATCAGTATAGTCCTGGAATTACTTATGATGATATAGTGAAAATAGTTCATCTGGGAAAGGGTAAGCCGGTTAGCCCTGAAACAAAAGAAGTAGCGGTAAAGAAATCGTTCGAAATTTGTGATACCGACCTGTTTAAGGATATCATGGCCAAAATTCCGCGTGCACAGGAGCACATACTGGTAGCCTTCGACCAATTGGAGGGACGTGCTCCTTACGATTCCATCCAGAACGAGGAATTCCGAAAGTTTATTCGGGAGTAAAGAACGATTATCAGCAAGCAGCCTTCGACGAAAATCGAGGGCTGTTTTTCAACTATGGGAAGCTATTTAGTCAAAAAAAATGGCACTTACCCCTGCCAAACCCGCGCCACAAGCTGCCACCACTTAATTCTTTGCTATTTAGCCGATTTTTTGTATATATATTTGGGCTTCAATTGAAATTATTAATTTCTAAAATTATAAAGTCATGGAAGTAATAAACATGGAAGCCCAAACTTTCGAAACGATGATGACCCGATTCGAAGCCTTTACCCAGAAAGTGGAAACCCTGTGTCAAAGCAGCGACAAAAGCCTGCACCGCTGGCTCGACAATCAGGATGTATGCCAGATACTCAACATCTCAAAACGTACCCTGCAAACCTATCGGGATAATGGGACACTGGCTTATACGCAAATCAATCACAAGATGTATTATAAGCCCGAAGACGTAGAGAAAGTCATTAACCATTTAAAATTGAAATAACATGAGCGAAATTATCACTAAGGACAACGAAAGAATCAGAGGGTTCTTTCACTCCCTCGAACGGATGTTGGACAAAATCGAAAACTTTACCCGTAGCTGTCGCCCGACATTAGGTGGCGAGCGGTTTTTAACCGACAAAGAGGTTTCTGAACGATTGAAAATCAGCCGCCGATCTCTTCAGGATTATCGAACAAGCGGTCAAATACCCTATATTCAATTGGGTGGAAAAGTCTTGTACCGCGAAAGTGATATTCAAAAAATGCTGGACGATGGCTACAAGGAGAGCTTTAGAAAATAGCTTGAAACGAAGGCTATTTTTACCGCCCAAAGTTATTCTCGGACAACCGGTTATTCACGTGGGCTTCCGCCCTCCAACCGGCAGGGAAGTCCTAAGCGGGAAATAACCGGAATTGGACGGGAAATAACTTGGGGCGCATTATATCAAACTTTGATCAGATAAAAAGGAATATAAACAATAGGCAGGCAGGTTTTCACTATTGAATGCCCGCCTGCTGTATTTTATCTTTTGAGAAATGTTCAATTCCAAAAGCATTTATCTGTCGGTAGAATAGTGGCTGTCAGTTGTACCACAATTGGGCACATGCTGATTCTTCGTATCAACCATCTCTGAAATATCTTCGCTTTTGCCGACTGCACCTGAAAAGATAAGGCGATAATTATTTCCAGTCCATAATAATCGGAGGTGATTTTTGACCCATCGCATGTGCAAGTCATCGAATAATCGCCATCAACGGCACCTGATTTTTCAATGGTACGGATACATCGCTTTGCTGTCTGATAGTAAATACCAAACAAGTCGGCTATTTCGGAAATAGTCATTCTTACTTTGCTCGGAACGCTTACTATTCCGCTATCTGAAATTGTAATTATTTGGCTGTCGCCGATTTTCAATTCTCTTTTCATGGTTCCCTTTGTTATATTATCGTCATATCCGCAAAGCAACTGTCAATTCCCGCCATATCCCGTTTGATGCTTGAATCCATTACTTTCGCATAATGTTGAGTCATCCTAATATCTGCGTGCCCAAGCATTTTAGCGACATTTTCCATCGAAACGCCATTGGCCAAAAACACAACCGAAGCCGCTGTATGCCGGGCGGTATGTGTTGTAAGATTCTTCTTAATATCGCACCTTGTGGCGATTTCTTTCAGATAGCTATTCATCTTTTGGTTGCTCGTTACCGGCAATAGCGCACCCGTTTTTTGACGAATAGGGTGGTCTTTATATTTTTCGAGAATCGCCTGCGGGATTTTCAGTAGAGGGATATTGCACATATTCTCGGTCTTCTCACGAGCTTTACGAATCCAAATGTCGCCGTTGTTGTCTTTGGTAATGTGTTCCGCCCGAAGATTGTTCACATCAATATACGCCAATCCACTGAAAACACAGAAGATAAAAACATCACGGACATATTCAAGATGCGGCATCTCGAATTGTTTTACCATAATCCGTTCTATTTCTTCTTTGGTCAGCACCTCTTTGATAACTTCTTTTGCCTGAAACTTAATACCTGCAAATGGATTACGGGTCATCCACTCGTTCGCAATAGCGAGGTTTATGATTTTCTTGAAACACTTCATATAGCGGATAACGGTATTCTGCTGGCAACCGCGTTCAACTTTTAGAAACATCTCGAAGTCACGCACAAATTCGCTGTCAATTTCGTTGAGGTTAATATCCTCTTTTCCGAACTTTTGTTGAATCAGCACACTGAGATATTTGCAGCAATTGTCGAAGCGGGTGATTGTGATTTGCACATAGTCGATGCCGATCAACTTACGGCAGTCGTCATTGTGTTTGCGGAATACACTTAATAGCGTTCGCTTGTCATCATCCGCATTGTAGAGCATATTCATAATAAGGCGGGCGGTAAAGAGTTTCCCGTTCATCTCCAAATCACGATGAATGGTCAGCGCTTTCAACTTTAGTATTCGGATATACTCGTTGAGTTCCGATGCCTTTCTGTCACGACCTTTAGAAGATTCGGTGGCTTGATCCCACTGATTGGGTGGGACACTGCGTTTGATTTGGGATTCTACGGCAACGCCGTTTACTTTGATTCTCAGGCGAATCGGAGCTTCGCCATTGCTCATAAGTTTGGTTTTCTTGATAAAGAAAAACACACTGAATGAATTTCGTTTCATAATCGTAATTTTTGTTTGTAAAATTATGAAATCGAATCGACAATAGAGCTACGCAAAATACTGTGTTACAGCGCAAAAGAATCGTTTAGGTGGGACTTGAGCGGCGGGATTTAAAAGTCCCACCTATTTCACTTTTTTAGTTGCTCAAAATCGCCCTTTTTTGCCTTTCAGGGGGAAATAAAAAACCCTGAATTCTATTGAAATTCAGGGTTTTACGTAAATTTGCTTCTCTTACTTGTGGTGCCACCAAGAATCGAACTAGGGACACACGGATTTTCAGTCCGTTGCTCTACCAACTGAGCTATGGCACCAACATTTTTGCGAGTGCAAAGGTAAATATATTTTTCAATTCTGCAAATCTAAATGAAGTTTTTTTTATTTTTATCGTTGTTATATACTATAACGATACTCATAAACGTTATAAGTAAAAAATTCCCGCAACGTTATATGCTTGAAAAAGAGTTATTGTGGGAAAGAAAATTATTTTTCTTTCTCAATGGAAGCGATTCTGTATTTTGGGATAATGTGATGTATATATATTCTTATATGCTTACATGGATTCCTTTTTACCTTTGTTTTATTTTTGTTTTTTGTTATAAGAAAAATTGGAAAGATATTTTACTTATATTATTATCTGTCGTATTGTTGGTTTTATTATGTGACCAACTTTCTTCCGGTTGGGCCAAACCTTTTTTTCATCGGTTTCGACCAACACATCATCCCGATTTTAAAGATTTAGTAGATTCCGCTTTCGGATACAGGGGGGGCAAATATGGTTTTTTCTCTGGGCACGCTGCTAATTCTTTCGGATTTGCTACTTTCATGTCTTTAATATTCCGGAATAAAGCTTTTTCAGTAATGATTTTCATTTTTGCTATCATTACCGCATATTCGCGAGTGTATCTTGGCGTACATTTTATTTCCGACATAATCATAGGTACAATTGCAGGCTTGCTCATAGGCGCGCTTGTATACGAGATCTTTATTTTTGTCTGGCAATTCTTACATAACGTAAATAAAAGCAAGAAAAGAAAAGCGATTTATTCTAAAAAAGAAGCGTCTTTTTTGATTTATTCATACATCATAATTCTTACAATTATATTAATTTTTAACAATCAAATTATTAAATATATCACTTAGAAAGCAAAATAAAAATCAACAAATCAATTTTTTATTAAAAAATTTGCTAATCAGATTATTTTACTTTAAGTTAGTGGTCTCAATTAATCATTTTTTTAATTAACGTATCAAAAAATAAGTGCCATGAAAAAGAAAACAGTAACATTTAATGAACTTCGCAGAATCAAAGACAATTTACCTGATGGAAGTACGCATAGAATCGCTGAAGAATTAGGTATTACAGTAGAAACTGTTAGAAACTATTTTGGAGGATACAACTACAAAGACGGTAAAGCTTGCGGTATCCATATCGAACCTGGGCCTGACGGTGGTATCGTTATGTTAGACGATTCTACTATTTTAGAAAAAGCATTGGTTATATTAGGTGAAACTAATTATAAAGTTAGTTCCATCGAAGAATTAGCGTAAGAATTTTTTATTGCAAAAAAAATCCCATGCATCACAACCTGCATCGGGATTTTTTTGTTTAACTATGTAAACTTAAAATTTATGACGAACAAAGTAAACTTCATCTGATTTAATTTGTTTCTTATCATATTACCTTTAATATTTATTTCTAAAAATCTAAAAAATTAATAGCCATGGAAGATAAATTAATAACATTAGCCATCCACACTTACCAGAAAGCACAAGTAATTAAAACTATACTTGAAAGTAATGGTATCGAAGTATATTTACACAACGTGAACCTCATTCAACCTGTTGTTTCTTCCGGAGTTAGAGTCAGAATCAAAGAGAGTGACTTGCCAGCCGCTCTTAAAATCATTGAAAATACAAACTTATTAAAAGACGAAATATCAATAGAAACCGAGCAATCGGTAAAAACAAGCAATACAATACTTGTTCCTGTCGATTTTTCAGATTATTCCATACAAGCATGCGAAATCGGATTTAATTATGCCGCCAATATAGATGCGGAAGTCGTTGTCTTGCATGCTTATTTCACGCCTTTTTTCCCTTCGACCATTTCATTGGGCGATACTTTTACGTATCAAACTCAAGATGAGGAAACCATGATAGCCATGACTAAAAAGGCACAAAACGATTTAGATAGTTTTTGCGATTTCATAAAAAAACAAATCGAATCTAAAGAATGGCCTGATGTCAGATTTTCATGTATTTTACGAGATGGGCTTCCCGAAGAAGAAGTAGAACATTATTGTAAAGAATACAACCCTGTAATGATTATCATGGGAACACGAGGAAAGAATCAAAAAGATGTCGATTTGATCGGAAGTGTTACCGCCGAAATTATAGACAGGTCCAAGGTTCCGGTCTTTGCCATTCCTGAAAACACTCCTTTCAAAAGTTTTTCCGATGTAAAAAGAATTGCTTTTGGAACCAGTTTCGAACAAAAAGATTTGTTGGCTGTAGATTCTTTATTTCGTATGTTTGAAAAATTTGACATAGAATATTATTTATTTCATGTTACAAATAAACAAGATGCCTGGAATGAAATAAAATTATCCGGCATAAAAGATTATTTCGAAAAACAATATCCCAAAATAACCATCAAATACGAAATAATAGACGCTACTGATTTTGTATTAAATTTGGAGAAATTCATTCGCAATAATTCCATAGATATCATTTCCCTGACAACACATAAACGAAACATTTTCGCCCGAATATTCAATCCGAGCATGGCTCGCAAAATGTTATTCCACACAGATACTCCAATGTTGGTATTACATTCTTAGAAAGCTATTAATTGCCGTCAGTTTAGGCTGACGGCAATGGAGTATATCGAGTGTAATTTCCTGATTCAAATCATTCCATTATAAACTTCAAGACGGTTATTTATAATCATTCAAAATAACATCATCAAAACATTGTATGATAAGATGTTTTTTCCGACCTTTGCAAATCATTTTCATTTTTACCCATGGTATTATCTGAACTGCAAACCGGAGAAAAAGGAGTTATCATAAAAGTCAAAGGTAGAGGCGCGTTTCGTAAACGAATCATCGAAATGGGCTTTATTAGAGGAAAAACCGTAGAGGTAATCCTCAGCGCTCCTTTGAAAGACCCGATCAAATATAAAGTGATGGATTATGAGGTTTCCCTTCGGAAAAGTGAAGCCGCTTTGATCGAAATCATTACCGAAAGAGAAGCTATCAATCTACAAGAAGATGAAAATGATCTTCAAAAAAATCTCACTACCGAATCTGATTGGGTAAGTATCGCTGTAAACAGGAGTAAAACAATCAATGTCGCGTTAGTCGGAAATCCTAATTCAGGAAAAACATCGCTTTTTAATGTCGCTTCCGGCTCCCGGGAACATGTAGGTAATTACAGTGGCGTCACGGTTGACGCGAAAGAAGGCTCTTTCAAACACAACGGTTATAACTTCAAAATAGTAGACCTTCCCGGCACCTACTCATTATCGGCATACACTCCCGAAGAACTGTATGTAAGGAAACATATCACGGAAGAAAATCCTGATATCATCATCAACGTGGTGGCGGCGTCCAACCTCGAACGCAACCTTTACCTTACCACTCAATTAATCGACATGGATGCTCCTGTAGTAGTCGCATTAAACATGTATGATGAATTGATTAAAGCAAATGCTAAATTAGATTACGACAGTTTAGCGCAATTGATCGGATTTCCAGTTATTCCCACCATATCTAAATCAGGCTATGGAATCGACAATTTATTCAATCAGGTAATTCAATTATACGAAGGAAAAAGTAAAATTTCAAGGCATATCCATATTAATTATGGAAAAGATTTAGAAGATGCCATTTCGAATGTAAAAAAAGAATTAGAGTCCGGAAAAAATATCGGAAAAGAAATTTCCAAAAGATATATTAGCATTAAATTATTAGAAAACGATAAAGATATTGAATCTTTTGTACGGAATTTACCCGATAACAATAAAATTTTTGCTGTTCGCGACACACAAAACAACAACATAAAAACAGAATTCAAAGAAGATACGGAAACCGTATTTACTGATGCCCGGTATGGATTTATATCCGGAGCATTAAGGGAAACTTATCAGGAAGGAAAAACCGACACCCTCAAAACAACACACATGATAGACGCGTTAGTCACTCATAAATTTTGGGGATATCCTATTTTCTTTTTATTTCTTTGGATTATGTTTGAAGGAACCTTCGCCATCGGAGAATATCCCATGCGATTCTTCGAATGGTGTATCGAATCCTTATCCGGATTTTTGTCTGCCAATATGGAAAGCGGTCCACTCAAAGATTTGCTTATCGACGGAATCATCGGAGGCGTTGGCGGAGTTATCGTATTTTTGCCAAACATCGTCATCCTCTACTTCTTTATTTCATATATGGAAGATTCGGGATATATGGCTCGAGCAGCGTTTATTATGGATAAACTGATGCATAAGATCGGTTTACACGGCAAGTCATTCATTCCTTTGGTAATGGGATTCGGCTGCAACGTCCCGGCAATCATGGCGACACGCACTATCGAAAGCCGCAACAGCCGGATGATCACAATGTTAATCAATCCATTGATGTCGTGTTCAGCAAGACTTCCGGTATACATGCTTTTTGTAGGTATATTTTTTAGTCATTACGCGGGAAGTGTTTTGTTCGGATTATATGCTTTAGGAATTTTACTCGCCATATTGATGGCGAAAATCTTCAAACAATTCCTGATTAAAGGAGAAGATATCCCTTTTGTGATGGAACTTCCACCCTATCGCATTCCCACATGGAAATCCATATTCCGCCACATGTGGGAAAAAGCCTCTCAATATTTAAGAAAAATGGGAGGAATTATCCTCGTGGCATCCATCATTATTTGGTTTTTAGGATATTTCCCAAGAAGCGAAAATCCGGAAACGCAAGAAAGCAACTCATATATAGGTAAAATCGGACATTTTATTGAACCTGTAATCCGACCTTTAGGTTTCGATTGGAAAACCGGAGTAGGATTAGTTTCGGGAATGGCTGCCAAAGAAGTAGTTGTCAGCACAATAGGAGTACTTTATAATGAACCGGAAAGCGTTTCCCTACCCGACCGCATCCAATCAGCAACCCATCCCGATGGTTCTAAAACTTTCACAGCTTTAACAGCTATCAGCCTGATGATATTCGTACTGATATATTTTCCATGTATCGCCACAATTACCGCGATAAAAAACGAATCAGGTTCATGGAAATGGGCGGTATTTGTTATCTTTTACACAACAAGTTTGGCATGGTTTATGAGTTTTATTGTTTATCAAATAGGGGTTCAGTTGACGAGTTAACAAGTTGACGAGTTGATTAGTTAAAATATTCTTAATTCTTAATTAAATTATGTGGCAATACATTATTATATATATTATCGGAGTAATTATCGTAAGTTATTTAATCCTGAAAATTTATCGCTTTTTCTTTTCTAAAAAAGAAAAAAAAACAAACAAATGCGATGGATGTTGCGGTTGTCAATTAAAGCTATAATTTTTAGAGAAAAACATTTGGCAATTAGAAAAAAAATGTATTACTTTGCACCCTCGTTGTGGAAACGCATTTTGAGCTATCGAAATTAAAACAATAAAAAGATAAAATAAGATGTCGAAAATTTGTCAAATTACCGGAAAGAAAGCAATGGGAGGTAATAATGTTTCGCATTCAAACCTCAAAACTAAAAGGAAGTTTAATGTGAACTTATTCTCTAAGAAATTTTATTGGCCGGAACAAGACGCATGGGTAAGCTTGAAAATTTCAGCTGCCGGATTGCGCACCATTAACAAAATAGGATTGAACGCAGCCATCAAAAGAGCGGCTGAAAAAGGTTATTTAAACGCTTAATCGATAGGAGACCTTACAAATGGCAAAAAAAGCAAAAGGTAACAGAGTACAAGTTATTCTTGAATGCACAGAGCATAAAGAAAGCGGTATGCCCGGAACATCCCGTTACATTACCACAAAAAACAGAAAAAATACAACCGGGAGAATGGAAGTGAAAAAATACAATCCTATTCTAAAAAAAGTAACAGTTCATAAAGAAATTAAGTAAAACACGATAAATCATGGCAAAGAAAACCGTTGCGGGATACCGCGAAAAAACAGAAGGACGTTCTTATGCAAAGGTTATTAAGGTCGTTAAATCTCCTAAAACCGGAGCATACACTTTCAAAGAAGAAATGGTTCCTAACGAAGCTGTAAAAGATTATTTCTCTAAATAATTCCAGAGAAAAATATATCATACATAAACTTCCTTTTGATAATATCTCGAAAGGAAGTTTTTTCATTACTATATTTTTCTAACTTTGCAAGTAGAAAGGCTGTTACAAAAAAAAGCCTTTTATATTAACACATTAGCATAATTAACTAATTGGCATATTAAACCCATGGGCATTTTCAGTTTTTTTTCTAAAGACAAAAAAGAAACATTAGACAAAGGTCTATCTAAAACCAAAGAAAGCGTTTTTTCAAAATTATCCCGCATTCTTATCGGAAAATCAAAAGTAGATGAAGACGTTTTGGATAACTTGGAAGAAATACTCATCACATCCGATGTTGGAGTCGAAACTACGCTTAAAATCATCGAAAGAATCGAAGACAGGATTGCCCGCGATAAATATGTCAATACAAATGAATTATCAAATGTATTGAGAGATGAAATAACATCCATGTTGACAGGAGAAGATATCGAAGGAGATAATGAATTTGACTTACCTAAAGATAAAAAACCTTATGTCATTATGGTTGTTGGTGTTAACGGCGTTGGAAAAACGACAACCATTGGTAAATTAGCTTATCATTTCAAAAAAGCAGGCAAGAAAGTATACCTTGGCGCGGCCGACACGTTCAGGGCCGCCGCGGTAGAACAGTTGATGATTTGGGGAGAAAGAGTCGGAGTTCAGGTAATTAAACAAAAAATGGGTTCCGATCCTGCATCAGTGGCTTTCGACACGTTAAATTCGGCTAAAGTAAACGATGCCGATGTTGTTATCATTGATACCGCGGGACGCCTACATAATAAGGTTAATTTAATGAACGAATTAACCAAAATCAAAAATGTAATGAAAAAAGTTGTTCCCGACGCGCCACACGAAGTCCTATTGGTGCTTGATGGTTCTACCGGACAAAACGCTTTCGAACAGGCAAGACAATTCACAGCCGCCACTGAAGTTAACGCCCTTGCCATCACAAAATTAGACGGAACCGCAAAGGGAGGAGTCGTTATCGGTATATCCGATCAATTCCAAATACCGGTTAAATACATCGGATTGGGAGAAGGATTGGAAGATTTACAAGTATTTAGAAAAAGAGAATTTGTAGATTCTCTCTTCGGAAACGATGAAAAGAAATAAAGTAGACCTCATCACATTAGGTTGTTCCAAAAATTTAGTTGACTCCGAATTATTATTGCGGCAATTCATTGCAAACGGATATACCGTAGCGCACGACGCACCCAAAACCGAAGGGGAAATTGTAGTAATCAATACTTGCGGATTTATTGGCGATGCCAAAGAAGAATCTGTTAATATGATTCTTGAATATGCCGAAGCAAAAAAACAAAGAAAAATAAAAAAACTCTTTGTAATGGGCTGCCTTTCTGAAAGATACAGAAAGGAATTATCAGAAGAAATTCCCGAAGTCGACCATTTCTACGGAAAATTCGACTGGAAATCATTGATATCTGATTTAGGAAAATCTTATCACAACGAACTTTCATTGGATAGGGAAATCACAACTCCGAAACATTATGCCTACCTTAAAATTTCGGAAGGTTGTAACCGTACATGCGCTTATTGCTCTATTCCTATTATCACAGGAAAATATAAATCGAGAAGCGTAGAAGAAATCTGTGAAGAAGTAAAAAAACTCACCCAACAAGGCATAAAAGAATTTCAAGTTATCGCACAAGACCTCACTTATTACGGTTTGGATTTCTATAAAAAATTATATTTACCGGAATTGATTGAAAAAATATCCGGTATATCCGGTGTCGAATGGATCCGGCTACACTACGCCTACCCTACCCGATTTCCTAAAGATTTACTTCGTGTGATGCGCGAACGGGATAATGTTTGCAAATATTTAGATATAGCCCTTCAACATAGTAGTGATAATATGCTCAAAATCATGCGCAGAAATATCACTAAATCGGAAACAACTGATTTGTTAAATCATATAAGAGAAGAAGTTCCGGGAATACACTTACGCACAACGATGATGGTTGGCCATCCGGGAGAAACGGAAGACGATTTCCAAGATCTGTTATCGTTTGTCAAACAAATGAGATTCGAACGTTTGGGTGCTTTTCCTTATTCAGATGAAGAGGGAACTTACTCGAACAAACACTATAAAGACAACATCGAAGATTCTATCAAACAAGTTCGAATGGACGAACTGATGGCTATTCAAGAACAAATCGCGACTGAAATCAACGAAGAAAAAGTAGGGAAAACAATACGGGTAATCATCGACAGGGAAGAACCTGATTTCTACATCGGAAGAACAGAATTTGATTCTCCCGAAGTAGACCCCGAAGTGTTGGTTTCCAAAGAAATTCCTGCCGGAAAAAACATCGAATCCGGACAATTCTATTCCGTAAATATAACAGGAACACAATCTTTCGATTTGCTGGGAAAAATCATATAGAATAAAACACTAATACTACTTAGAAAATAATATCTAACTTTTCTGTATCATGAAAACTGCTTCAATTTTATTTTTGTTTGCTATGTTATCAATTTTCGTCCATGCGGAGAAAGTTGAATTTCAAAAAGCGCTAACAATTGTCGAAAATTTTGTTCAATCAGAAACAACTTTGAGAAACAATCAAATCAACGATATCAAATTAGTTTATACAGCCCAATCCTCGCCGGAATTGCGAAATTCTGAGAATAATTCAACAGTCTGTTATTATGTATTCAACATCAATAATAATAGCTTTGTAATTGTTTCAGGTGATGACATCGCAATTCCGGTATTAGCTTATTCTAATGAAACAATATATGAAGGAAACAACTTTCCCGATGGTTTCGCTTATTGGATGAATAATATAGAAAAAGAAATAATTTGGGGAATTGAAAACAAAATCACACAAAACGAAGAAACAAAAGAACTATGGAATAATTACTTAAACAGTAATATTAGCACTTTACGTTCGACACAAGCTGTCGGACCATTAATAAAAACAGTTTGGGATCAATCTGAACCCTATAACAATTTATGCCCAACTGTAGATAAAGAAAAAACAGTTACCGGATGCGTTGTTACCGCAATGGCTCAAATTATGAAATATTATAATTATCCGGCTATAGGAATTGGAAAAAGTCCGGCATATACAACAACAAAAAATAAAATCGCGATTCCATCTGTTGATTTTAACGTGAATTATGATTGGAGTAACATGACAAATACATATTCAGGAAATTCTCCACAGGTTCAAAAAGACGCGGTTGCCAAATTGATGTTTCATTGTGGAACCAGTGTAGCTATGGATTATGCCACTAGTAATCAAGGGGGAAGCGCGGCACAAAATAATTCCGCGGCTAAAGCTTTATTTACTTATTTTCGCTACAATCAAGATATTAAACTAAAATATCGTTCATATTATAATGATAATGAATGGGAAAATATACTAAAAAATGAAATTAACTCGGGAAGACCTGTTTTTTATTCCGGGTTTCACGACACAGGAGGACATTCTTTTATTTGTGACGGATACGAAAATTTCTATTTCCATTTCAACTGGGGATGGAGCGGTTCGTTCAATGGATATTTTGCTACTAAAATTTTAAATCCGGGAACCGGAGGAGCTGGCTCCGGAAGCGGAACTTATAATAAAAAACAATGCATTATCCATAACATCATACCAAGTCCCGATGAAACAAAATCGTATGACATCAATTTATTAGAAGAAACACAATTGATATCATCCGTTTCTTCAGTTAAACATAACGACTATTTTACAGTCTCTATCCATGTCAGAAACACCGGAATTCATGACTTCACAGGATATTACAGCGTTGTCTTAACCGATGAAAACGAAAATATTATTCAACAAATCGGTACTTCTTTAGGACCTTGGCCAGTACAGGCAAGTTATTATTTTACCAACCCATTTCAAATACAATGCAAAGTTCCTACGAAAGTTCCTGCCGGTAATTACAAAATCAGAGCGGCTGCAAAACCTACAGGAAGCAATAATTGGATTCTGATGAAAAGTTCCGTTGGATATGCCGGCTCGTTAGATTTGAATCTAAAAAACACTTCAAACATTGAAAATCCTATTTTAAAAAACATAAAAATTTTCCCTAATCCGTCAAACGAATTTATATATATTGCTTTTGGAGAAAGTAATATTGTTAAGTCTATAGAAATTTCTGACCTAACAGGTAAAATATTAAAAACAGTTTCGATAAAACAACCTGATTCTCAAATAACGATACCGATATCTGATTTAACGACAAGCACTTATTTAGTGATAATACGAACAGGACAAGGAACATTCTCTAAAAAAATTGAAATTATCCGCTAAACATAAAAAGTTTAAAAAGCCGCGACATTTAAGCATTCTAATTATACTGATCACATAAAAATTCTCAAGTTAGAGATTTTTAGACATTGATTTTCAAAATAAAACAATTTTTACAACTCTGTATAAATCCGTAATTCCGCTTCTGTTGTAAAGAAGCCTTCATTCAACTCTACAACTTCTGTCAACTCATATAAATCATCCCGTTGACCCATCACATCCCTAAGTTTATGAAGCATTAGCCAAATAGGCTCGTATCGTTTATGACCCAACTGGCGTTGAAGTTCTACCGCCGAAAAACTTTTCTTCGTACATGTCAATAAATGAATCGCGATAAACCAATACCGGAAAGGAAGATGCGAACCGTGAAGAACTGTATGGCTACGTAAGCCCTGACGTGTCCTGCATTGTTTGCATTGATACATATCCTTACCGGCAAGCCAATAATGTTCCTTGCATTTACACTTGACACAAATAACCCCTTCTTTATCCCGATATGCCTTAAACTCGGTTTTGCAACTTGACTCATCTGGAAAACTATCTACAAAGTTCAATAAATTCATTTAACTACTATTTTATTGACGTTAAAGATAATAAATTCATTTGTGGTAACAATGCGGATACTCATTTTTTAATTAAACACTTATCTTCACATATTTTCTATAATTTTTACCGTCAATTATCAGAATAATAGCTACTTTTGTCACCGAGTTGGAGCGATTTACTCTTATCTGTTTTTAATTAAATTCTATTAATACTTCAACAATGAAACATTTATTTTTTATTACATTTTTATTGCTTACATTTATGAGTTGTAAGAAAGAAAAAGAAGAAACAAATCCCCTTGTTATGAAATGGGAAGGAACTTATGAATTACCTCCTTTTGAGAAGTTGACAATCGAGCATTATAAAGATGCCTTCAACAAAGCTTTTTCCGAACAAGAAGCTTTAGTCCAAGATATTATATCTAATAAGGAAGAAACTAACTTCGAAAATACAATCGCGGCTTTAGATCATTCCCAAGATTTATTACAAAAAGTTTGCTTGATATTTTTCGGCGCAACCGAGGCGCAAAGTTCTCCCGAAATGTTGAATTTCGAAGCGGAAATTTCCCCGAAATTATCTGTTCACTCAGATAAAATTCTGATGAATCCCGAATTATTCAAGAAAGTTAAATTTGTTTACGATAATAAATCTAAATTCAACCTAAATAAAGAAGATTCGAAATTGCTTGACGAAACATATAAAAATTTCGTACGGAGCGGGGCTTTATTGTCTGAAACTGATAAAGAAGAATTAAAAACGATCAATGAAGAAATTTCGAAATTGCAAACAACTTTCGGTCAAAACTTGCTTTCGGAAACCGGTTCTTATGAATTATTAATCGACAAAAAAGAAGATTTGACAGGATTGCCGTCTGATTTAATCGAATCGGCCGCGCAAAGGGCGGAAAAAGCGGGAAAAACAGGTTTCAAGTTCGGTTTAGATAATCCGAGCGTTATGCCATTCCTTCAATTCGCCGACAACCGCGATTTAAGGAAACAAATACTGACAGCCTACCTGAACCGTTGTAACAATAACAATGATAAAGATAACAAAGGGGTTATAAAAAGTTTAATCGCTTTGAGAAATAAAAAAGCACAACTTCTTGGCTATGAAACTTTTGCAAGTTATGAATTAGAAGATCGCATGGCTAAAAGACCTCAAGCGGTTTATGATTTATTGGATCAGCTTTGGAATCCGGCCTTGAATATGGCTAAAAATGAAATGAAAGAGATGCAGGCTATCGCTAAAAACGCGTCTCCTTTCGAAGCTTATGACTGGAGGTATTACAGCGAAAAAATCCTACATCAAAAATATGAACTTTCAGACGAGATAGTACGTCCTTATTTCCAATCAGACAACGTAAGGGAAGGTATTTTCTGGTTATGTAATCAGTTATATGGCATTACTTTCAAAAAATTAGATAACATATCGGTTCCTCATCCCGATACGCAAGTTTATCTTTGCTTAGATGCCGATGGTAAAACTGAATTAGGCGTTTTATATATAGACTTGTTCGCGCGTCCGGGATTCAAAAGAGGCGGAGCATGGTGTACTTCCTATCGTGAACCATCTTATACCAAAGAAGGGAAACGCATCATTCCAATTACGACCATTGTCTGCAATTTTTCGGGTCCAAGCAAAGACAAACCGGCTTTACTCAGTGCTGACGAAACGGAAACTTTTTTTCACGAATTCGGACACGCGTTACACACTTTGTTTAAAGAAACCCACTATTACGGAACCAATGATGTTCCGCGCGATTTCGTTGAATTGCCTTCACAAGTGATGGAACATTGGGCGTTCCAACCTTTGGTATTGGCACAATATGCTAAACATTATGAAACAGGGGAAATTATTCCGAAGGAATTAATTGAGAAAATAGATAAGTCTTCTAAATTCGGACAAGGTTTCAAAACGACCGAATATTTGGCCGCTTCTTATTTGGATATGGATTATCACGTATTGAAAACACCCGAAAACTTAGATGTATTGGCATTCGAAGCAAAAACATTGTCGGACAGAGGTTTGATTTCTCAAATTCCTCCTCGTTACCGTAGTACATATTTCCAACATACAATGACCGGAGGATATACAGCCGGATATTACAGTTATATTTGGGCCGAAGTGTTGGATTGCGACGCGTTCAAAGCATTTACAGAAAGTGGTGATATTTTCAACAAAGAAATCGCCGGTAAATTCCGTAAATATATCCTCTCCCAAGGTGGAATCGAAGACGCTGATGTGATGTATCGTAATTTCAGAGGCTCTGAACCACATATCGATGCATTGCTTGAAAACAGGGGGTTGAAGTAACAATGAATTGAAAAAATATTTTACGCCCTTTTAGAGCTTAAATTATTACTTTATAATAGCATCGGGTGTTACCCGATGCTATTGTTTTAAAGACCGTTGGTCTTAACTAACCCACCTTGCAGCTATCCGCTCGTATCTATTTGAGAAACAAGCTCGTTATTTTTTCAAGATCCGTTTGGGGCACTACATATTTTTTCCGGATGAAAAAACAAATCTAAGCTCATAGCTTGCAGAGGAAAGTCAATATTTAAATTATCAATCTTGTCTAAAGCAACAAGATAGAGTAAGTTTTGTCCCAATCCATAGGAAAATAAAAAATCTAGTACACGGATAAACTTCTTCCTGTAGAATTATAGAGGAAAGATAGATATATTCATAAAAATTGCACTCTAAAACTAAAACTACTACCTTTGCACTCGATTATTTTTTATATTTCAGTTAAATTTATGAATAGTTTTGCAGAATTAATAGCATCACGCAGAAGCGTTCGTCAGTATTCGGAAGAAAAATTGTCGCCGGAACAAGTGGAAAAAATAATGAAAACAGCATTGATGGCTCCTTCTTCCAAACATAATAATTCGTGGCAATTTGTTTTAGTAGAGGATAAAGAAACTTTAAAGAAATTATCCCATTGTAAACCAAGTGGTTGTACTTTTCTTGCCGATTGTGCCTTGGCGGTTGTTGTTTTGGGAGATCCGACTAAAAGCGGAGCTGTCATAGAAGACACTTCCATTGCTGCTACATACATACAACTACAAGCTGATGATTTGAATTTAGGAAATTGCTGGGTGCAAATCAGGGGAAGAGAAACGGAAGCCGGACAAGATTCGGAAGAATATGTGCGTGTTTTATTAGACATTCCGTATCATTTTACTATTGGTTGTATCATTGCTATCGGAAATAAAGTGAAACCAAGCAAACCTTTCAATGAATCGCTTTTACAATGGGAAAAAGTTCATATCGGAAATTTCAAATCACCAAACGAAAGTGAACCAAATAGTTGATTATAAGGTTATTTTTATCGGAGCAGGTAATCTTGCCACACAATTAAGCATCGCTTTACAAAAAACGGGGTGCGAAATTTTACAAGTTTACAGTAAAACCGAAACTTCAGCGGCTCTTTTGGCTGGAAAGCTACAAGTCCCCTACTCGACTTCTTTAGCTGAAATCAGCCCTGAAGCTGATGTTTATATTTTTTCGGTAAAAGACTATGCTATTGCAAATTGCGCAAATAAATTAAACTTAAAAAATAAACTTTTTGTACATACCGCGGGAAGTGTTCCCCTTTCTGTTTTTGATGAATTTACCAATCGTTCGGGAGTAATATATCCGTTGCAAACTTTTAGTAAAGAAAGAACGGTTTCATTCAAAGAAATACCTTTTTTTATTGAAACAAAAAATGAAAAAGATGAACAAATCCTCTTGAATTTATCAAATTTGCTTTCGGATAAAATACATGTTTTATCGTCTGAAAAACGAAAATATCTTCATCTTTCCGCCGTATTCGCATGCAATTTCACAAATCACATGTATGATTTGGCTTCGCGAATTCTGGAAAATCAAGATTTACCTTTTGAATATTTATTGCCTTTAATTAAAGAAACGGCAGAAAAAGTTGAAACAATACATCCGCACAATGCTCAAACGGGGCCTGCTGTTCGTTTTGATAAAACAGTGATTGACAATCACTTGAAGTTAATACCAGAAGAAAAAAACAGGGATTTATACGAAAAAATCAGCCAAAGTATCAGAGACTGTTTTAGTTAATTTCGCGATTTATTCCAAGCTTTTCTTTTTTTCCAAAAATTCATAAACACCTCCAATGTGTTCCCTGACTTTTTTATCCGAAAATTCATACACTTTAGTAACCAATCCATCTAAAAAATCACGGTCGTGCGAAACCAAAATAACAGTTCCATCGTAATCTAAGATAGCATTTTTCAAAACCGCTTTAGTTTTTAAATCCAAATGATTGGTCGGCTCATCGAGAATCAATAAATTAACCGGCTCTAATAAAAGTTTGACCATTGCCAAACGTGTTCTTTCTCCTCCTGAAAGGACTTTCACTTTTTTATCCGAATCGTCCCTGCCAAACATGAAAGCTCCTAAAATAGTACGGATTTGCGTACGGATATCTCCTTCGGCTACTTGGTCAATTGTTTCAAACACAGTAAGTTCTTCATCTAATAATTGCGCCTGATTTTGAGCAAAATAACCGATTTGGGCGTTGTGTCCTAACATAACCGTTCCCTCATAAGGAACTTCTCCCATCACACATTTTATAAAAGTTGATTTTCCTTCTCCGTTTTTTCCCGCCAAGGCTATTTTTTCTCCGCGTGAAATCATCAAATTGGCATTTTCAAAAACCAAATGCTCTCCGTATCGTTTTGTCAGGTTATCAACAGTTAAAGGATAATTACCCGAACGCGTAGCCGGTTGAAAACGAATCCGGACAGATGACTTGTCTTCTTCATCAATTTCCACACGTTCCAATTTTTCCAACTGACGGACACGGCTTTGCACCAATACTGCTTTGGCGGCTTGCGCCCTGAATCGTTCGATAAATTCTTCGATTTCCTGTATTTGTTTCTGTTGTGCTTCCCAGGCGTGAATTTGTTGTTGGCGGCGTTCTTCACGCAACTCCATATATTTGGTAAAATTTACTTTATAATCGTAAATTCGTCCTAAAGTCAACTCAATGGTTCGGGTAGTAACCGAATCAATAAAAGCCCTGTCGTGCGAAATCAACACAACCGCGTTGGCTTGGGTCATTATAAAATTTTCAAGCCAACCGATAGTTTCTATATCCAAATGGTTCGTAGGTTCATCAAGCAACATCACATCCGGATTCCGGAGCAAAAGTTTAGCTAATTCCACACGCATGCGCCATCCTCCACTGAACTCACTTGTTGGTTTATCCAAATCCGAGCGTTTAAAACCCAATCCAAGCAACGTTTTTTCAACTTCTCCTTCAAAATTCAGGCCTTCAACCATCGACAGGCGTTCGTGCGCATGAGTGAAATTATCGATTAATTCAGCATAAGAATCTGATTCATAATCTGTTCTTGTTTCCAATTGTTTGTTCATTTCTTCAATTTCTTTTTGTAATTCAAAAATATGAACAAATGCTTGGGATGTTTCTTCTCTTACTGTGCGTTCATCCGAAACCTGCATTACCTGAGGCAGATAACCAACTGTCATCCCGGCAGGCCCGGTAACTGCTCCCTTATAACTCTTATTAACTCCCGCTAAAATTTTGAGCATCGTGCTTTTACCTGCTCCATTTTTTCCAACTAAGGCTATTTTATCTTTTTTATTGATGATGAAATTTATTCCATCAAACAATGTTTTACCACCAAATTCTACTTTTAAGTTTTCTACTATTAACATTCTTATTTATTATTGTTATAATGATTTTCTTCTATATTATCGTTTATATAACTGACTCTATACCGTTTTATTTCTCGTTTACAATGGCTTTTACTTTTTCTTCTAAAACTTTCTGCTCAGGAAGATAAATCATCAGATATGGTTAAAAGCTCTGCATAATGAGTCCAACTTAATTTTCCAGACACTGTCTGGAAAATTGGATATTTTAGATAAAACTGTCGGCACAAATATATCGAACTCTTGCTAAACCCCTTGCCATAAGCGGTTTTCAAATCTTTCGATAATTGTGTTAGTAGTGCGCTTCCATACTCTGCTTTTTCTTTACCACTTTGTTCAAATTCGACAATATGTTTTCCTATCTCCCAATTTGCCAAGATTAATTCATGATTTATAGCTCTTAAAGCATTTTCTTTTGCTCTTTGCAGCGTAGTACCAATATTATTTACGAGTTGATGGTATGTCTTATTTGTCAATTGCATGGAATACAGATGTTTTTAGATAAAACGATAATCTTTTAATAATTCATAATTCATAACTTAAAATCGAAAGGCAACACTATTTTTGTTCTGATCGGTTTACCATCTTTCATTCCCGATTTCCATTCAGGCATTGATTTTAATACTCGAATGGCCTCTTCATCTAAAAATATATAAACCCCTTTTTCGACCTTAATTTCCGAAACACTTCCATTTTTTTCGATAACAAAAGAGCAGACTACCCTACCCTGTATTTTTTGTTTTCTTGCCACTTCCGGATATTTCATAGAATAATATAAAAACCTCATCAAAGCTCTTTGTCCTCCCGGAAATTCAGGAGCAATATCCGCGTTTTCAGATATTTTATCTTCTTCGTTTGATTTATTATCCAACTCTTTTTCAATAACTTTCTTATCTATAACTTCCGAAATAACAGGTTTTTCCAATGATGGTTTTTCTTCTTCCTTGATTTGTTCTACAGGATTGTAATCTTCATATACAATAGGTTTTTCTTTTATTTCTTCGACTTCAGGTTCTGGTATTTCTTCTATCAAAATATCTTGTTCGAGATTTCCCAGGTCGACCTCATTAAGCATTTCTACATTTGAAAAATCAAAATCAGCATCATCCGGTTCGGTATTCCATTCCAATAAAACAAAAAAAAGAGACAATGCCAAAATAAACCCCATCAATAAAAATGAAGTTTTCTCTTTTTCCAGATCAACTTTTGGCGATTTCTTTATTTCCATTTATCAAAAAAATAATCGTGCAAATATACCTTTTTCTTATTTCATACGTTTGTATATTTGGAAGTTTATAATTTTATTTGCCGAATTATTCAGCATATCGGATGAAAAAAGTATTTTATAGTTTATATATCCTTCTCTTTTTTAATTTTTTTTCGGGAAAATTATTAGCCCAAAACGGAGAATCTGTTTTTGATTTTTTACGCTTACCAACATCTTCCCATGTTACCGCGATAGGAGGAACAAATGTTTCTTTAATAGAAAATGATCCTTCATTGGTCTTCCAAAATCCAGCTTTTTTAGGACCAGAAATGGATAAAGGGCTAAGTGTTGGATACTTATCATATTTAGCGGATATTAACGCGGGAAGCGCGATTTTCACGAAAGCGGCGAGTGAAGTGTCTGCTTGGGGCGTCGGAATTAATTATGTTGGATATGGAAATATTCAGGAAACGACCCCGGATAAAGTCATATTAGGAGATTTAACTGTGAATGACATCTGTGTCAATGGTTTTTACGCTCACAACCTGACAGAAAGGATAAGAGGTGGTATTACTGCTAAATTTGTATATTCGGCTTACGCGGAATATACTTCTATCGGTTTGGGTGTGGATGTCGGACTTAGTTATTATAATGAAGAACATAGTTTTTCGATGGGACTTGTGGGAAAAAATCTTGGAGGGCAGATAAAATCATATACTGATGAAAAAGTTGTCATGCCTTGGGATATCCAAGTTGGTATAAGCCAACGGTTAGCACATGCTCCTATCCGTTTATCACTTACCGGTATGTATCTGAACGACTGGGATTTTCGTGATCTTGAGGGAGAAGAAGATTCTTTTCTGACTACATTTGCCAAGCATTTTGTAGTTGGTGTTGATTTTATACCTTCGGATAATTTTTGGTTGGGAATAGGATATAATATTAAAGCCGCCGCCGATATGAAAATAACCCAAGGAAACAAATTAGGTGGATTTTCGGGTGGGGCCGGCATTCGTGTTAAAGGTTTTGAAGTGGGTGTCGCTATCGCTAAATTTCACCCTTCAGCAACTTCTTTGATGTTGAACCTGACTACTTCTTTATAAATAAGACTCAATTAAGACAAAATGTCAGTTCTTCGTGGATTGGCATTTTTTTTGATTTGGAAAGGGCTGTAAAATATCTTATAAAAGAAGTCATTTAGACTTTTGTTTTTTAGATGAAAAAGACTTATCTCTAAGTCTTTGTTAT
Organism: Bacteroidales bacterium; assembly: GCA_031553755.1. Classification (GTDB taxonomy): domain Bacteria; phylum Bacteroidota; class Bacteroidia; order Bacteroidales; family Azobacteroidaceae; genus JAIRVZ01. Next base: position 43,879 of record JAVBKZ010000011.1, read on the forward strand.
CTTTTTCTATCTTCTTTTATCTAATGTCTAAATGGGTTCAATATAAATTTAATAAACAGTGAATACTTAACAAAAATATAAATTTCATTATTATGAGTAAGCAAAAAGGAAATATCGGAGTAACTACGGAAAATATTTTTCCGATTATCAAGAAATTTTTATACAGCGATCATGAAATTTTTCTTCGTGAATTGGTTTCGAATGCCGTTGACGCGACTCAAAAATTAAAAACTTACGCGTCTGTCGGTGAATTTAAAGGCGAATTGGGAGATTTAACCATTCAAATCAAATCTGATAAGAAAACAATTACAATTTCAGACAAAGGTGTCGGATTGACAGCCGAAGAGATTGAAAAATACATCAATCAAATCGCGTTTTCAAGCGCTAACGATTTTCTTGACAAATATAAAAAAGACGCCAATGCCATTATCGGACATTTCGGATTAGGTTTTTATTCCGCTTTTATGGTTTCTAAAAAGGTAGAAATTATCACAAAATCATGGCAAAAAGATGCTCTTGCTATGAAATGGAGTTGTGATGGTTCTCCTGAATATACTTTGGAAGAAACAAAAAAAGAAGAACGAGGAACCGATATTATCCTTTATATAGATGATGAAAATCAGGAGTTTCTTGAAAATTCAAGAATTGAAGGATTGTTAAAAAAATATTGCCGTTTCCTTCCGATTCCTATCGCGTTTGGTAAAAAAACAGAATGGAAAGATGGGAAAAGCGTTGAAACTGAAGAAGATAATATCATCAACGAAATCAATCCTTTGTGGACAAGGAAACCGACCGAATTAACAGACGAAGATTATAAAGCTTTTTACAAAAATTTATATCCTTTCAGCGAAGATCCTTTGTTTTGGATTCATTTGAATGTAGATTATCCGTTTAACCTTACAGGAATCCTCTATTTTCCTAAAATAAAGGCGAATATGGATTTGCAACGTAACAAAATTCAATTGTATTGCAACCAGGTATATGTAACCGATTCGGTAGAAGGTATTGTACCTGAATTTTTAACTCTGTTGCATGGAGTTATCGATTCTCCGGATATCCCTTTGAATGTATCTCGTTCTTACCTGCAAAGCGACAGCAATGTGAAAAAAATTTCGAATCACATTACCAAAAAAGTCGCGGATAAATTGGAAGATATTTTCAAAAACGACCGTTCGCAATTTGAAGAAAAATGGGATAGCCTGAAAATTTTTATCGAATACGGTATGTTAACCGATGATAAATTTACCGAACGTGCCGAAAAATTCGCTCTCCTGAAAAATACCGAGGGTAAATGTTTTACTTTCGAAGAATATAAAATGCTTATCAATGGCAATCAAACCGATAAAGACGGTAATTTGATTTATCTTTATACAAGCAATAAGGAAGAACAATATTCATATATCCATGCCGCTCAACAAAAAGGATATGATGTTTTATTGATGGATGGACAGTTAGATGTTCACCTTGTTGGAAAATTAGAACAAAAATTTGAAAAAAGCCGTTTTGTCAGAGTTGACGGAGATGTGATCGAAAACATCATCAAAAAAGCAGACAATAAAGAAGTTAAACTATCAGAAGAAGAAAGAAACGCGTTGGTAGACCGTTTCAAATTGGCTATTCCGACAATGGAAAAAACTGATTTCGTGGTTGGATTTGAGCATTTGGGCGAAAAATCAGCGCCGGTTACCGTTACTCAAAACGAATTCATGCGCCGTATGACAGAAATGTCGGCCATGCAACCTGGTTTTAATTTCTACGGAGAAATGCCGATTTCATACAACATGATAGTTAATTTAGACCATCAGGTTGTACAAAAAATTCAGGAAAACGCGGAAAATTCTGAAAATACAATCAAACAAATGGTTGATTTAGCGTTACTTTCTTCCGGATTGTTGAAAGGCGAAGCTCTAAGTAATTTTGTTAAACGGAGTATAGAACTTATCTGATTTCGTTAATTTTAAGTATTTTAAAAGTATTATTGAGACTCAGACACCAAATTCGACTCAATAATACTTTTTTTATTTTATCAACCTAATCATCGAATCCGTTTTAAATAATCTGTCGGACTTTCGTTGTAATATTCTTTGAAACACTTGGCAAAATAGGATGGCGATGTGAAACCTACATCATAGGCAACTTCAGCTATATTTAAATCGGAAGATGACAGCAAAACAAACGCTTTTTTCAAACGCATGATTCTCAACAGTTCGTTAGGAGAGAAATTTGTCAGGGATTTGACTTTGCGATATAATTGTGTTCGAGATAATCCTATGTGTTGTCCCAAATCTTCCACATTAAGATTCGAATCCGAGAGATTTTCTTCGATAAGTGTCCTTAATTTTTCAAGGAAATTTTCATCGACTTCATTCAGCATTTCTTTACTTTCGGGAGTAAAAACATTTTTTTGAAGCAACTCCCTCAAGTGCTTACGATTTTCTATTAGATTGGAGATGCGAGATTCCAATACATCAGAATTGAATGGTTTGGAAATATAATCATCAGCTCCGCTTTTAAATCCTTCAATTCGTTGTTCGTCTAATGAACGAGCCGTTAGGAGAATTATCGGAATATGACCGGTTGAAAGTTCGTTTTTCAACAAGCCACATAATTCCACTCCATTCATTTTGGGCATCATCACATCGCATACAATAATATCAGGAACGTGCTTCACTGCTTTTTTGAAACCTTCCTCTCCGTCTTTCGCCTCAATAATTTCATAGTGATTGGATAATATCGTTCGGATGTAAGAACGGATATCAGGATTGTCGTCTACAACCAAAACCAATTCTTTGCCTTTTTTTATTTTGTCTTCGATAAATATTTTTTCAGACGAATCGAAAGAGTCTTCCAACGTGTTAACGTCACTCATCGTTTGAAGGCGAGTGTTATGTCCTTGGATAGCGAAGAATCCTGATTTATCAATCGGCAATTTTACCGTAAAAGTAGTCAATCCGGATTCGCTTTCGGCCGAAATCATTCCGTCATGTAATTCTATGAGTGATTTAGCTAAAGCCAACCCGATTCCTGAACCGGCCATTCGGGAGTCTATCTGATAAAAACGGTCGAAGATATTATGGATGTCTTGTTTGGATATTCCTGTTCCTGAATTGGCTATCGTAATGACGGCATACTCTTTTTCGTTTTGTTTTTCTTTTTCTAACGAAATAACAATTTTTCCCTTTTCGGGAGTGAATTTAAAGGCGTTGGAAAGAAGATTGAAATACACCCGCTCCATTTTTTCTTCATCAAAATTCATTATGAAATTATCTTCTTCCGGATGATTGAATATCAAAGAAATATTCTTTTTCTTGAAAATTTCCATAAATGATTCATTCCAACCGATGATTTGCTGTCGTAAGTCGTTTTGAGTTATGTTGAGCGTTAATTTTCCGTTTTCATATTTCCTAAAATCAATAATTTGGTCGATTAATTTCAACAAAACCCTGACATTCTTTTGAATGAGTGAAAGCAATCGTTTCTGTTCCATACTAATCTTTTCATCGGCCAAAAGTGAACTGACCGGACCAGAAATCAACGTCAAAGGTGTTCTGAATTCATGCGATATATTGGTGAAAAACACCAATTTAGCATGGGTTGCATCTTCCAATTGCTTGGAAAGAGAAATCAATTGGTCTCGCTGTTGTTCCGATAAGTTTTTTTGTTCGTTAATCTCGTTGTTCCGAATTTCCAATTCTTTATTCAAACGATTTTTAGAGCGATAAGCAAAATAAAAAATGACAAAGAAAACGACAAGCAACAATACTATAAAAACAGAACTGAAAAGCATGTAACGTTGGGTGTTGTATTGAGATAAAAATGTATCGACCCGCTCGTTCAAGAAATTTATTTTATTTTCCTGTTCGATAATTTGATCGGATTGCAATTTCAATACACGGGCATTGCTTTTATTGACAACATAGGTATACAGCGGATTATATTTTTCGTAAGGCTTTTTCTCCAAAATATTCATTGCCAACTGAATGATTTTTTCTCCTCCGGTCGGATAGGCGAAAGTGGCTTCTAATTTATTATCAAGCACTTGTTCGATTCCTCCATCTTTTCCAGGTAGTGCATCGATTCCGATAAAATAAATATCTTTCGCTTTTCCTTGCTGTTTGGCGGCATTATATGCGCCTATCGCCATCCTGTCATTATGCGCGTAAACCAAGTCAACGGGAAGGCTGTCTCTCAACGCTTCTTCCATTTTGTTTTCGGCAACATCTTTCAGCCATGCGCCATCGGTATCGGAAACGATTTTGATTCCCGGATATTTGGCTATCACACTGAAAAATCCCTGATGACGTTCCATTGCCGGAGTAGAACCTTCCAATCCTCTGATTTCTACAATATTTCCTTTTTCTTTCAGCAGGTTAACCACATAATTTCCAACTTCTTTTCCAATTTCATAATTGTCGGCGCCTATAAACGCGGTATACTTATCGGATAAAATTTTTCGGTCGACCAATATAACAGGAATCCCTGAATAATACGCTTTTTCTATGACTGATGTGATAGGCGCCGCTTTGTTGGGAGAAACAATCAATAAATCAACTCCTTGCGCGATAAATTCTTCGATATCGGATATTTGTTTTTCGGTATCATCGACAACAGTCTTGATATTCAGTTCAATTCCTTGATGCAGAATGGATTCGTGCATCATTTCTTTATTCATTTTATCTCTCCACGTATCATCGCTACATTGAGAAACGCCGATTTTGTAATAAGGTGTTTGTTGTTTGCAGGAAAGAAAGAACAAACAAAAAAGAACTATCGAAAACAGAAAAAAAAAATTGTGGTTCTTTATTTTCATTTTATTCAGACAATTAAGCTTTCGTATATAACCCCATCATTTTATTTACCACATTATGAATTTAAACAATTATTCACTATTTTTTTTAGATGATAAAAGACAAATATAAAGATTAAAATCAGGAAATCAAATTAGTTTAAATTTATACTCGTGGACGAAATGAATGTTTTTAAACCACATAGGCACATAGAACACATAAGTTTTTAGACAAAAGAACAAAGACCAAAAGACAAGTCTTAAAGACTTTTAATCTAAATCCATCTTCTTTGTTCTATAAATCTTTATTCCCATAATAATTTCTATGTGCCTTATGTGGTTAAAATATAACTCATATAGCCTACAGGGCAAACGCATCTAAAATTTTCAAAGGTTTTTAAACAATAAGTATCGTTGTGTATCGTTTAGCAATAAAAACGATATGCAATCCCCTATTCATTATTTTACAGAGATGAGCGATCCCCGCGTAGAGCGGACAAAAGAA
>JAVBKZ010000020.1:0-48397 GCA_031553755.1 Bacteroidales bacterium
ACCTGTCTCCCGCCCCAAAATCATCCCCTATATTAATCCTTAACTCCGAACAGTCTTTCGCCTTATTATAGCGGGAAACCCAAACATCGTCATAATTTTCGAACCATCCGAAATCAAGTTTGCCTACATAGCCCACAGGAATATTTTCATGGCCCCTGTGGCGTCCTATCTGAAGGTTACCGTCTATCAATTGGGTTCCAACAACTTCAAACTTTTGTGTTGGGGTTGATGTGCCTATACCCACATTGCCATTATTAATAACCAAATGTTTGTTGGTAGTAGTCCCGAATTCGGCATTGCCGTTGACAAGCATAGTGCCGTTTACATGTAAAGTAGCTAAGGGGGAAACAACCCCTATACCTACACGTCCGTTTGCGCGGGGTGAGGATACCGGATAACCGCCTGTTGTTTGTTGTATGCCTGTCCCATAAAGCACATTGCCGATATTGAATGCATTGGTGGTACCTCCCGGAAGGGTTGTGCCGTTACCCAATATGATATTGTTGTTCCCTATTTTATTGGAACTCGACACGCTGCGGCCCGCGTTTTCACCGATCAGGATTGAATAAGAGAAATTACTGTAGGCTCCGGCTTCGTAACCGATAAATATGCCTTTGGAAACACTACTGGATTGGTATCCTGCCCTGGGCGCTATGAAACATGAATGGGTGGTATTTTGGGCGTTTTCACCCGCGCTTCCACCGATAAAGACAACTCCATCGGATGATGTTGTTTTTTTACCGGCATACCTCCCTATAAAAATAGCCCCTGTATTCTCTCCCGTAGCTTCCCTCCCGGCTTCATAACCGATATAATTATTGTGTCCGCCTAAAGCTTGGTAACCGGCACAATGGCCAATGTAATTGTTGTAACCATTTTCCGAAACTGCGCCATTTCCGGCATAATAACCAATCATATTGGAATGGGAAAGAATGCCTGCATTGACGCCAAATGAAATTGAGTTTCCCGAACCCATACCTTTAAGGGAAAGTAGTCCGGTTGAATTGTTTATTTTTAATCCTTCTCCTACTTTGATTCCTCCCAATACACTGTCGCTCGCGACAGGTAATGTATATTCCTGGGATTTGACTTGGGACACACAAAGTAAACTGATAATAACGAATGGAATGAGTCGACGGCTGATGTTGTTTGTGGATGTTAGAGATATTTATTGATATTTGTGGATATTAATAGATATAGATATAGATATTGATATTGATTGTTGGGGTTTCTTTTGCCGTCTGTTTAAATTGACGGTAATTGAACATTTTATGCGGGTGTTAATTTGCAATAAGACAATATGTCTTTTGACGCGGCAAATGTAGTGATAAAAAAAATAAATCCCGCAAGATTTTAAAAAAAGTGATCTTAATGGGCGATTTTTAAAGTGTTGATTTTTAAGGTTTTAAAAAAATAATTTCTTCAGTTTAATCTTTCAATAATTTTTCTTTGATTCTGAAAGAATTCTATCCGTTGTTTTTCTGCGCTGAACGAAATTAATGTTGAACTTTTCATCAACATTTTTATCCATGTTTTCATTTCTTCAAATATTTCTTTTCCATCAACAAGAAAGAAACTAACGCCAAAAGGACGAAATGTAATCAGGCTAAGATCATCACTCTCCCAAAAAATAAAATCATTATCTATGTGCATGCTTGAAACATATACTGAAAGAGGATTACTATTATTTTGTCCGACAATTGTATCTTGTTCCATATCATTCAACAAAGAAAATAATTCTTCTTTCATTTGTTCAAATTCCTTTTCATTTACTAAATTCAATTCTCTGAAATATTTGATTTGGCTTATGATAGAAACAAATAAATCTTTACTGTAAATAAAATTGAGGTTTGTTTGTTGAAGTTCTTTTAGAATAGCTTTTTCATTTCGAATAAGTTTTGGAGAAATCTCAAATTCAGATAATTTTAGGAACCGGGATTGTGAATTAAGTTGATATAACCATTTGAATAAACGAAATTTAGATAATAATTCATACCTGTACAGATAAAGAATCGAAATATTACTATTAATAGAAGTTGCTATGTGTTTATTTTGTATTCGTAATCTATGGGCTAAATCATAAACTGTATTTTGCCATTTTTCGCAATCTTCCATGAAAGAATTTTCCTTGATTGAAGACATCCGGCTTGTATAAAAACCCTTTCTATTTTCTTTGTTGTTTAATTCATCTAATGAAATATTCATTTCCTGGGCAATTTTTAAGACTTCACCGAAAGAAAAATCGATTTCTCCCCTCAAACGTCTGTATGCCGCCTCTTTACTCATAGGAATGATACCTATCAATGTATCGACCGTATTATGTCCTTCGGGTGTTTTTTGTTTTACCTGCCGTATGAATTCATTAAAAATATATTTCATGTATATTAACTTGATTCGGATTTTCTATAAATCTTCGTTGTAAATTAAAAAATTTAATTCTATCTATTTCTCCACTTTTAGATATTAAGGTAGAATATCTCATTAAAGAAGTAATCCATTCACAAGTATCTTCACAGATTTCAGGTTCTATAGACGAATAAAAGTTAACACCATAAACATTAATGGAAGAAGCTCTAAAGTTATTTCCTTCTATATAAATATAATTAGAATCGGAATAAGTGTTTGAAAGGTAAACCAAAAATTGCGCGCCTGAATTTGTTGTACCTGTAGTAATATCTTGTTCCAAGTCATCAAGCAAATAAGATAATTCTTTCAACAACAATTCGAATTCTTCTTTAGACACTAAACCTATTTCATAAAAATACCTCATGTCGCTGATAGCAGGTCCAAAAATATTTCTTGTCCAAACATAAGTCGTATTTATTTTTTGGGTTTCAAAAAGGTAAGTTTCTTCTAATCGCCTGATATCTTCAGGAACTTTAATCTCTGACAGTTTCAGTGGGTTCAACGTTTTTCTGCATTGATAAGCCCATTTAAATAACCTGAATTTGCTAATCAAAGGATACTTAAATATGTGAGAATACGGCAATATGTTAGTTGCGGAATAAATTTTGGCGTCTTTTCCAAGTTGCACATATCTCATTGCGTCCATGATTTGTTGCATTGTTTTAAGATATGCTTTCAAAGGGTCATTCCTGTCCATACAAACAATGCTGGTAGCGTAAACTCCATCTTCTTTTATCATCAATAATTTATCAAGAGAGATGTTTAGCTTGAGGGCGATTTTTTGGGTCTCTTCCAACGTTAAAGGAACTTCTCCTCTAAGCCGTCGATAAGCAGACTCTTTTTTCATTGGTAATATTCCACAAAAAAAATCAATTGGAGACATTCCCTCAGGCACTCTTCGTTTGATTTCTTGTATTAATCCTTTACCTAAATCATTCATAATTTCCATGAAAAAACACAACTGTATGTATCTTGTGTATTAAGTAATCTATAATTACAGCAAACAAAAATAATCAAATAATAATAAAATCTTAGTTAAGACGAAAAAAATATATCATTTTTTCAATAAAACACTCTGTTTCAACAAGAAAAAAGTAATTTAAAGAAAAAAAACGGATTATACTTAATTTATTTTGTATAATCCGTGTACTAAATACTCACTAACAATTATTAAAATTCCGCGTTATTTGGTGTTCTTGGGAATGGAATCACGTCCCTGATATTTGTCATTCCGGTGATGAATAATATCAACCGTTCGAATCCTAATCCGAATCCGGCATGAGGAGCAGTTCCAAATTTCCGGGTATCAAGATACCACCATAGGGTTTCTTCTTTCATGTTTAATTCCTTAACGCGATTCATCAGTTTTTCATAATTTTCTTCACGTTGAGAACCTCCGATGATTTCACCGATTTTAGGGAATAAAACATCCATAGCTCTTACGGTTTTTCCGTCTTCGTTCTGTTTCATGTAGAACGATTTAATTTCTTTAGGATAATCCGTTAATATTACCGGACATTTGAAGTGTTCTTCTACCAAATAGCGTTCGTGTTCCGATTGCAAATCTGCACCCCAAAAAACAGGGAATTCGAATTTTTTACCGCTTTCTTCCAATATTTTTACTCCATCTGTATAAGCCAAACGGATAAATTTATTGTTTACAACGAAATTCAAGCGGTCTACTAATTCTTTGTCGTACATGTTGCAAAGGAAATCAATGTCATCTTTACAGTATTCCAAAGCATATTTAATCAGATATTGCAGAAATTCTTCCGCCAAATCCATATTTTCTTTGATTTCATAAAATGCCATTTCAGGCTCAATCATCCAAAATTCGGCCAAGTGGCGCGGTGTATTGGAATTTTCAGCCCTGAATGTAGGACCGAAAGTATAGATTTCGCCCAAAGCCATCGCTCCCAATTCGCCTTCCAATTGTCCGGAAACAGTAAGATTTGTCATTTTCCCAAAGAAATCTTCTTTGTAGTCAATTTTTCCTTCTTCTGTTTTGGGTAAATTATTGAGATCGAGAGTTGTAGCCTGAAACATAGACCCTGCACCTTCGGCATCCGAACCGGTCAATATCGGAGTATGAAAATAGTAAAAACCTTTGTCATTGAAAAACTTATGAATAGCATAAGCCATGTGGTGACGAATGCGGAAAATAGCGCCGAAAGTGTTAGTCCTTGGACGCAAATGGGCGATTTCTCTCAAAAATTCTAATGAATGCCCTTTTTTCTGCAACGGATAAGTTGCCGGGTCTGCAATGCCGTATATTTCAATATCTTGCGCTTGGATTTCTGCCGATTGACCTTGGCCTTGCGATTCAACCAACAATCCGGTAACATTTATACACGCGCCTGTTGTGAGCGGTTTCAGGAATTCTTCTCCGAATTTTTCCGTTTCAACAACTATCTGTATGTTATTTATAGTAGAACCATCGTTTAACGCGATGAAATTAACATTTTTATTTCCTCTACGGGTACGTACCCATCCTTTTACATTTACAACCGTACCAAAAGACTTACTTTTTAATACTTCTACAATTTTACTTCTACAAACCATAATTTCTAAATGAAAAGTGAAAAACGAAAAGTGAAAAATTAATGAAGTACGTTATTCCTAATTTTTCACTTTTCTTTTTAGTTTTTATTTCTGTGATTTTAATTTTATTCAAAAGCGCCCATACGCAACATCGAAACTTCCCTATCGTTCAGATAACGCCATTGACCTCTTTTGAGTTGTTTTTTCGTCAAACCCGCAAAATAAACACGGTCGAGTTTTATAACATGGTATCCTAATGTTTCGAAAATACGACGAACAATCCGGTTACGTCCTGAATGAATTTCGATACCAATTTGGTCTTTATCATCTTCTGTTACATAACTGATAGCGTCTGCATGTATTTCCCCGTCTTCTAATTGAATACCTTCGGCTATTTTCTGCATGTCTTCAATGCTGACATTTTTATCTAACCAAACATGATAGATTTTCTTTTTCAGAAATTGAGGATGTGTTAATTTAGACGCTAAATCGCCATCGTTGGTCAACAAAAGTACTCCTGTTGTATTTCTGTCTAAACGGCCTACCGGAAAGATTCTTTCATGACAAGCGTTTTTAACTAAATCCATTACAGTCAATCTTTCTTGCGGATCGTCGGCTGTAGTTACACAATTTTTCGGTTTATTGAGCAATACATATACTTTTTGCTCTAATTTTACCGGCTGGTCGTGGAACATTACTTTATCCGCGCGTTTTACTTTTGTCCCTAATTCGGTAACAACAACATCGTTTACTTTTACGACACCTGCCTGAATAAATTCGTCGGCCTCTCTACGAGAACAAACACCCGCGTTGGCAAGATATTTATTCAAACGAAGCGGTTCGTTCGGGTCAAAATTTTCTTCCCTGTATTTGAGTTGTTTTTGGAAACCGTATTTCGATTTGTTATCTCTATTATTTCCGCCACGGTTATCACGGTTACCATAACCGCCACCGCCTTGAGATCTTCCACCACCATAACTTCCACCGCCACGATTGTCGCGGTTGCCATAACCGCCGCCTTGAGGTCTTCCACCGCCGTAGCTTCCACCGCTACGATTGTCGCGGTTGCCATAACCGCCGCCTTGAGGTCTTCCGCCGCCGTAGCTTCCACCGCCACGATTGTCGCGGTTGCCATAACCGCCACCGCCTTGAGATCTTCCACCACCATAACTTCCACCGCCACGATTGTCGCGGTTGCCATAACCGCCACGATTGTCGCCATAGTTGTTCGGACGATTTTCGCCGTAATTACTAGGACGGTCATTTACTTCTCCAACCCGGGCTCTTCTTTTCTTTACAGGAGATATTCCATCTGAGTTTTCAGTATTAAACTCAGCGTTATAAGGTCTTCTGTTTTCATAAGATGAACCTTGGTTGTTGTCATACGATCTTTGTTGATTGTTATCGTATGATCTTTGAGGTCTGTCATACCTGTTTTGTTGAGAACGACTTTGATCATATCCTGAATTATTTCCGTAGGATGATTGACGCCGATTATCATATCCCCCTTGTCCTTGACGGTTATATGATCTGCTGTAGTCATTACTATAACCTTCACGGTTACCAGAATAAGGCCTTCTCTCTCTACTGTCATCGTTTCGATCGTAATAGTTACGATCTTCTCTGTCTGTAGTCATTGTTTTGATGAATTGAATTAATAATTGTTTTTATTTATAAATAAGTAACCTCACGGTTACAATTGTTTTATAGTCCTGTATAATTATGAGGAGTAATAGAAATAAGTTCTTCTTTTACAGACTCATTTACATTCAGAGTTTTAACAAACTCACGAATTGATTGTTCCGTAATTTGACTATTCGTACGGGTCAATTCTTTCAATGCTTCATAAGGTTTAGGATACCCTTCTCTTCTCAAAATAGTTTGTATCCCTTCGGCCACAACAGCCCACGCGCTTTCGAGGTCGGCCGCTATCGCTTTTTCATTCAATAATAATTTGCTTAGTCCTTTGAGGATACTTTCTCCTGCTATTATCATATGTGAAAAAGGCATTCCTACATTTCTAAGAACTGTCGAATCAGTTAAATCCCTTTGTAAGCGGGAAACAGGAAGTTTCGCCGCCAAGTATTCGAGTAGAGCGTTAGCTATGCCTAAATTTCCTTCGGCATTTTCAAAATCAATCGGGTTGACTTTGTGCGGCATCGCTGAAGATCCGATTTCTCCTTCTTTTATTTTTTGCTTAAAATATTCCATTGAGATGTATTGCCAGAAATCTTTAGACAAATCCAACAAAATGGTATTGATTCTTTTCAAAGCATCGAAAAGGGCTGCTAAATTATCATAATTAGAAATTTGAGTAGTCCATTTCTCTCTTTGTAATCCTAACTTATTGGTAACAAAATTATCTCCTACTATTTTCCAATCAAATTGAGGGTACGCGACTTTGTGGGCATTGAAATTTCCGGTTGCGCCTCCGAATTTAGCTGAATGGGGAATTGTTTTCAATAAGCCCAGCTGTTCTTCAAGCCTGTAAACAAAAACCATCACTTCTTTTCCTAATCTGGTAGGAGAAGCCGGTTGTCCGTGAGTGCGCGCCAACATCGAAACATCATTCCATTCTTTGGCATATTGTTTCAACGTTTTAATTATATTCCTAAGCATTGGTTCATATTCATTTTCTATCGCGTCTTTAATAGATAACGGAACCGATGTATTATTTATGTCCTGAGAAGTTAATCCGAAATGAATAAATTCTTTGTATTCTTCTAATTTTAATTCATCGAATTTTTCTTTGATAAAATATTCAACTGCTTTTACATCATGGTTTGTCGTTTTTTCTATAGTTTTTACCTTTTGAGCATCTTCTAAAGAAAAATAAATATATATAGATCGAAGAGAATTGAATATTTGTTCGTTATTAAGAGTTTGCAACTGTGGCAAAGGCAATTCGCAAAGAGCAATGAAGTATTCTATTTCAACTAAAACTCTATATCTGATGAGTGCATATTCAGAAAAATAAACCGCAAGAGCCTCTGTTTTACCGCGATACCTTCCATCAACGGGAGATATAGCTGTCAATGTATTAAGTTTCATAAGTGTATACTAAATTTCACTGGTGCAAAGGTAATTAAAACAAATGAATTGTCTACAGAAAACAAATAAAGTTTATCTAAAGTTTTGTTTTTTTAATTTATCTATAAACATTTGAATCCTTTGGATTCTATATTCTTAAAAATAAAAAAAAAGGTTACCCATGAGAATTCCGATGGATAACCTTTGCTTATGAATAAAAAATGACCTATTATTTTACTATTACTTTTATTGTCTTTTGATCTAACTTGACGATATATATGCCGGAAGAAAGTTTACTATTGATACTTAACTCGCATCCTGATGTATTATAAATTTTAAATGAATCGCAAGTACCTGTGTGCTTTACCAAACCATTTTCGACCCAAGTAACAAATTTATCTTTTTCAATTTCTACAATAGCGGTCTGATCATCTACCGGTACAAATTTCCAACGGGTTTCTGTTGTTTTAGAATACAGGCCGGAGGTAGCAGTAGCCGAACCAGCGTTATCCCACGAAAGATTACCGGACGTATTGACATAAATCCCCTTACCCGCTGCGTAGTTATCTCCTATTGCCAATTTTCCTTCCCGCATGTTTCGAATGGAAACGGAAGTTCCCGGAGTTGTGTTCAGTTTCAATTTCGTTTGTTCCATGTAGTAGCCCGGATAGGCTTTACTTTCTATTTTAACGAATAAGCGGTTGTTCGTGTTGGTCGAATTAGAGAAAAAACGCCACAATTGTTTATCATCGCTGTAGTCGTATTTTTGCATCAGTTTCATATCCGCGCCGGAATCATCTCCAACAGCGATGACTTTTCCTGTATGAGAATTGTTGTTTTCAATATAGTACCAATAGGATTCTCCTCCGGAAACAGACATTTTCGGAAAATAGGATTCGTATGTTTCTGCGGGAATAAATTTCCAGGCAGTCGGGATTCCATCGTAATCGTCTTTTATAAGTCCTGAAGACAAAATACCTACCGGATGAACTTCGTTGAGTACGGCATTGAAATCCGCGTTATTGCAGCTCAGATAAGCATTGCCGGTTTCTGTTACCGGTTTCAGAGAGACAAACCGCAAACCGGTGGCTGTTTCTGTCTGCATTTGAACAATTTCAAATTCTACTTCTTCTGCCGGATTGGAAGTTGAATAATATTTGTTCTCCGCTACGTTGAAGCGAATACCTTTTCCGGTTCCTTTGTTTTTCAATTTATATAAGCCTGTTTGCTGGTTTTTAGTTACAGTCCAGATCTGATTATTCTTTTCGGCACGTGTTCCTCCAAGAGCATAAAACCAAGCAGATACTGTTGAAGACGATCCTCCCTGGTCTGTCAATAGCTTTCCGATTCTTTGGGTTTCTTCGTTTTTGTACGGAGAACTTGCATTCTCAATATAAAACTCCACTCCTTCCAAAATTTCCGCGGGTTCGGTATCTACACCGTATTTCATGTGTTGGCGGAGTGTATTAAAGATTGCTATCGCAGTTTCCACAGGGTCTTTTCCTGAAAGCTTGATGTCGTTTGATATATCTTTTGTCCACCATGGTTTGGTTACCGTATTGAAAATATCAGGAGATGCAGTATTTGGCCATGAAGCAGTCAAGGCATCAAGATAGGTTTTCCAACGTTGATAATAGTAAGTTCCCAACAAACCACCGATTTCCCGGTGAGCATAATCATTCAAATCGGTACTACTGTTACGCCAGGAAGTAACCATCTGACGGTTGTGAAGTTCATACAAATCTTTAGCGCTTTGTGCTGTTCCGGCATTGCGGGCTTTTTCCAACCAAGGGTACAAGCAAAAATCGGGATGGGTCAGGAGTAATTCATCCTGATATTGTATTAATTGCAAAAAGAATTGGACTTCCTTATCAAAGGCTGCTTTATCTTTGTTTTTATGAGCTGATTGAATCGCGGCATAGGAATGTCTTCCCAGATCGGCAATGCATTGCCGGACGACATCCAACACATCGTATTGGTAATTTTTATTGTTTTTTAATTGCCCGGCATCGGCCAAAAACTTTTCACAAGCATCTGCTAAAGCGGCAGGATCGTAATAAATAGCCGTACTCCACCATGCTGATACTTTTGTTACATTCAGGGAAGGATTGGCACAGAACACGGATTCCGGCGGTCTACGTCCACTGGCATAGCTACCGTAAATCGTCTTGTAAAATCCCTGCCATGCTTCTTGCACTGATGGAAGCGAACTATTGTAGCGGTATTTAGCATACCTGTTGATCCAGTTTTGCATGTTGGGCGACTGAGTCGTCCAAATCATATCCGCCCATAAATCGGGAACGATGGGATTGGTTTCGATTCCTTCCGGTGTAAATCCGATGCCAACGAGTGATTTTGAGGCAGTTGTATGGTTTCTTGCAGCGATCGGTTGTGTCGCGATTGCATCCAAGCGTCCGTGAGAGCCAATATTTCCTCCCCAATTGGAGATATTCGACCAAACCCAAGGAATTCCGTTATATCCGTTGGTATCTTTCCAACGCGACCAATATTCGGCACAAAGCTCAATAATAACAGATTTTTCTTTCGACAATCCGTTCATCAAAGCCGCAGTAGGATTTGATCCCCAGCTTTGTACAGCCCAAATCGCGTTTGGATTGTGGGCTAACATGGCATTTTGAACTTCTCTTGCACAAGCAGCGACATCTAATCCTCCGGTCAATCCTCCTTCATGAAACAAGTCGCCGGCATAATAATCGGCTTTCCCAAACAGAGCTTCTGATTCTTCGTACCAAATTTCTGCAAAATCTTTAAATTTTGAATCCAATGGAGATAAAACGTGTGGGCGCGTGAAGTTTCCACTCCAAGATCCTTGTGCAATCGTGGTTACCGTAGGATTTTTTGTTTTAAAGTTGGTAGGAACCATGCCATAGAACCCTTGAAGAATTGGGGACATTCCATAACTGCGCATTCTTTCCAATATTTTTTTCTGCAAAGCAACCTGACGGTCAAACCATTCATCGGGCATAGGGCCTCCGAAACTTTCCATGTTCCCCATCAGCAACCAAGGCATATAAGCCGGCCCACAGAGGAATTGTTTTGCTTCCGCATCCGTATAATTGGCCTTTTTCAGAAAATTCAACCATACTTTTTCGGCCCCGGTCATCGCTAATGGATGAGTAATTCCATTGAGCGCCATCCAGTCGATTTCTTTTTCCCATCGTTCCCAATCCCAATAGGTCGTGGTGTATCCAAACGCGCAATAGTTGAGATAGGTTACTACGTTGTATGGACTTTGAGCCTCTGTAGTCGTTGTAGGAAGCGGCAAAGTTGAGGAAAGAAGGGGTTGAAAATTCGTCCAACTAACGGAAGTGTTCAGGTAGTCTTTCAGGTAGCGATGTAATCCGGAAGCGATGCTTGTAGGGGTATTTCCTTCAATACAAACTTTTCCTTCGGAAGCATAAATTTTGTAATAGTTTTTAGAAGCCGTCGCGTCTAACTTAATAAGTAATTGGTTTTCATACCCGGGCATAATCCTGGATATCAATCCTTTGACAGCTACATTTTCTTCACTTTTTGCATTATGTGAAACCACAAACAAGCAAAGTAAAAATAAAGATTTGATAATTAAGTTTTTCATGTTTGAAATTAATGGTGTATAAAACAAACTAAACAAGGGCACAAAGAGCAAATCGCTTTGTACCCCTATTTTACCTGTTTTTATTGTTATTTTATAACTACTTTAACGGTTTTTGCACCAACCTTAACGATGTAAATACCGGCAACTAATTTTGCTTTGGCATCGACAGTTGTTCCTGTTAATGAATAAACCTGAGGATTAGTTTTAGTACCTGTTACTTTGATATAACCGTTTTCTACGTAAACATTGATATTTTCCAATGTTGCTTCGCCAATAGATGTAGGACTATCTTGAGTTATAGCAAGGGTTTGTTGATAACTTCCGTCAATCGCTTTCACAACGATATTTCCTGTTCTCACGCTTCCGCTATTCGAAGTTATAGTATAATCAACCGTTCCGTTTCCTGTTTTTGTTGAACGTAATTCATTGATAGTTACCCAAGCAGGAGATTCTACTTCCCATTCTACATCTTGAGTGGCTGTTGTAACATCCAAGGTTCTGTTTCCTCCGCTATGGCTAAAAGTAGTTGAATATTCATTCAACGCTTTGATTGATTGCCATTGTACAAATTTCCAGCGGGTTACGGTTGATTTTGAATATAATCCGCATATTGTAGTTGGAGTACCTACACCAGAGAAAGTCCATGATAAAGCATTGTCTGTTATATACATTCCTTTTCCTCCTGCAAAATTATCAGCAATAGTCATTTTCCCTTCTCTCATACTTTTAACAGCAAGATTCGCATCTGCTGTTGTTTTCAGTTTTAAAGATGTTTGATAGCTAAAGTAATTTTCAGAATGCAATTTACTTTCAATTTTAACAAAATTGAGATTTACAACAGAAGTAGAATTTGGGAAAAATCTCCATAACTGTTTGGAACCATTACCTGTTTCATCCTTATCGGCAAGAGATATCGCATCAGTAGCAGCAGCTCCGGTTGTTACAATTTTTCCGGCATTCAGATTATCAGACTCCTGGGTATTGAAATCGCGTTCAATATAATACCAATAAGATGGTCCGTCTGTTATAGACATTTTTGGATAAGGAGCTTCGTAAGTTTCTACCGGAATAAATTTCCATGCGGCAGGAACTCCATCATGAGTATCTGAAATCTCATCATTAGATTTACCATGATTACTACCATCACTCCATGCCAATTGAATTATTGCTGAACTTGCAGCATTTGTTCCTGTAAAAGAAGGTGCAATATATGAACCGGCAGCCATACCGTCTGTCCTCATTCTGACAAATCGATCACCAGTTGGAGTTACTGTTTGTACCAAAGTAATGTCGAATTCAGATCCTTCTGATATATCCACAAGTGAAAAAGTAGAATTAAATCCAAGCGCTTTATTTTTACCTTTATTCACTATTTTGAACTTTGTTCCAGAAACAACGACTGTCCATATCTGATTGTTTTTTCCTACAAGACTGTTTCCTGTATCAAAGTATCTTGCTTCAATATTTTCTCCAACTACCGATAATAAAGAACCAACTCTCGCCCTATTATTTGGAGTAGCTCCATCATCCATATACGGAGAACATGCATTTTCAATGTAATATTCAGTACCTACTACCGGCATTTGGGCTTTTGTTGTAGTTATTCCCATAAAAAGTGCAACAACCGTAATTGTAAATGTGAAATAAATGTGTTTCATAAATAAATAAATTTTAGTGTTATAATTTTAGTATGAGACACAAAGCTAATGAAAACAAAAACCGAGTGGAGTATACAAGAAATAGAATATAAAAAACAAAAAAAATATCTTTTTAATAATCAACACATTACAAATTAACGTTAGTCAAAAAAAGGAAATAACGAAGAAAAAAAATATTGGTAAAATCAGACATTTATACTTCCTATTTTTTTTATTTTCTCCTCAAATTCTTCATTAGCAACGAGCGCTTTGTTACGCAAGCGAGTCCGGTAGTTATAAATAGTTTTAATCGAATAATGTAAAAAATCGGCAATTGTATGGCTATCTGTTATTCCCAAGCGAATCAAGGCGAAAATACGTAATTCCGCGTTCATCGCATTGTTTTTTATTTCGAATTGTTCATCCGGAGGCAGGAGGTTATTAAGTTCATTCACAAAATTCGGGTAAAGGTTAAGAAAAGTATTGTCAAATAAGTCATACAACTCTTTTAATTCACTATAAATCAAATCTTTCGATTTAAGTAGTTGAAATAACTCATCAGTTTTACGATCCATCGCCTTTTTATTGAGAGAATTTTGAAAGGTTTCCATCTTTTTCACATAAAGAGAGCAAAGACAGAAAAATTGGGTTATATATGTTTCTTTCAACGCGTTGGCTTCCGATAATTCTTTATTTATATGAATTACCACTTCGTTGATATTATTTAGCTGACTGTTAGTTCTCGCTAAGTTTTTTTTTACTGCAGAAAGTTTATTGTTCTGCATATAAATGTATACAATTCCCAACATCAATAAAAGGGAAATAATTCCGGTTAAAATCAACAAATATAAAAAACGGTTTTTTTCCTCATTTAACTTCATTTGATAGGAATTTTCAATGGAAGAAAATAATTGAGCGCCTTCAGTCATTCTCATTTTAAAATTGGTCGATAACGCATCTTCCATAGATTGAGAGATAAATTTATGCGCTCTGTTTATATCATTGGTTTCATAACACGCGATTGCTAACGATCTAAAAGATTCATTTAACCGTACGGCATTTTTCATGTCGCCAATCGCAGAAATAGCAAAATATTTTTTTTGCATTTCATAATTTTTTTCCCCTCTATATGTTTTTCCAATATCATTCGCCAACATTGCTTGCGAATGACTTCCATTTTCTGTTTTTTCAAATAACGGCATAAGTATTTCCCTGGCCTTTTTCCATTGTTCTGAATCCATGAGTTTTTCAGCCTCTAAAAAAGGGTATCTTGAAGAATTAGTATCTATTTCTCTTATCAAAGAATCTTGATAATTAAGTAAATTTTGGTTTTTCAACGGATCGTTCGGAAGATAAAACCGATACAATTGTTTACAAATAGAATAATAATTTTTTGTTAATCCTTCAGAAATAGCTTCTTTTCGAACTGCATTCAACGAATCTAACGCCTCAATATACATGCCTTGAATAATATGTTGGTAAATCAATGCCAATTTAGATAAAACAACCCATTTCTTATTATTTAATTTTTCCGCAATGAATATTCTATTGTCTAAATAAGTAATGGAAGAATCGGGAATATAATAACAATATTCCATATATAAATTTTCATTAATCCAGTATCGTTGCTCTAAAGGGAGATTTGAGGTTTTGAGTTCTTTTTTCAGTTTGGATATCCGTTGCTCTTTTTGATTGATATAAACGTTTTTATCCTTCATTGTTCTATCTAATTCGACGAAAATAGAATCATGATTGTTTACTTCAGATTCAGAATAAACAGAAACAAAATGGGAAACAAAAAAGAACAAAAAAATTAACTTTAGCATAAAAAGTTTTTAAGACTAATAAGTGTGCTTTCATATTTTAAATAAATACGAGAGAAACTTTAAATACCCTACCTCTAAATATGTTAAAGTTTATTAAAAATCTATTTTGTCCAATATTCCATTCAGGTACGCAATTACGATTCCGTAATTCGTCATCGGGACGTGTTGTTGTTTTGCTTGTTCAACTCTATTCAATACATGTTTGCGGTTAAACATACAGGCTCCGCAATGGATTATTAAATCATAAGCCGACAAATTAATGGGAAAGTCTTTTCCGGAAACAATGTCTATCTGTAATTTATCGCCAATCTTTTTTCGCAACATCGCCGGAATTTTCACCCGGCCGATATCTTCAGTTTGAGGAGCATGGGTACAGGCTTCGGCAATCAACACACGGGATGTTTCGTTGAGGTTGCCAATTGTTTCTACACTTTTTTTGAAATATTCGATATCTCCCTTATTTTCGGCAAACAGAACCGAAAAAGAGGTAAGTTTACTTTCAGAAGGTTTCTGATCATACACCGTTTTAAATACTTGCGAATCGGTAATGATTAACTTTGGAGGGTAGGACAATGCTTGTAAAGTAGCTTGTAATTGTTCTGTAACACAACATATTACCAAACATCTCCTATCCAATAATTCACGTAAAGTTTGTGCCTGAGGTAAAATAAGCCGTCCTTTAGGGGCTTGGATATCCTGCGGCATTACCAACAAAACCAAATCACCCTCTCCTACCCGGTCGCCAAGAATACTTGGTTGTTGGAAATTTTCGGGCAAAAGGCTAATTATGTTTTCGAATAGGTTATTAAGATTTGTTTTTTCTTTCGCACTGATAACGACAGGGTATTTTCCCAATTTATTCTGAATATCCAAAGCTATTTTTTCCGTACGGTCTAATTCATCCGATTTATTCAGAATCAAAATAACAGGAATCCGTTTTTCAGATAATAATCGTGCCCAATTCAATTCTTCCGGTATGTTTTCTCCACACAAAAGCAAGGCTATATCGGTTTTATCAATCGCTTTCAATGTTTGTTCCCTGCGCATTTCTCCTAATTTACCTTCATCATCGAAACCCGGAGTATCTATTAAGACACAAGGACCAAGACCTTTGATTTCGATCGCTTTATGAACCAAATCGGTAGTCGTTCCCGGAACATCGGAAACGAGAGCGGTTTCCTGTCCTGTTAACGCGTTGATTAAAGACGATTTTCCGCTATTGCGACATCCGAAAAGCGCGATATTTAAGCGATTGGATTGAGGAGTTGAGTTCATTGAAGGTTGTTAATCTGCTTTAAATACTCATATAAATTTCCGGCCAAATAATAAGGTAAATTGTGAAGTTCTATGGTTTTTCCGGAAACGGTTTGTAAAATATCAATTTTTTGTTCTCCGGCATAAAGCCTAATTGCTATACTTTCTTCTGTTAAGTCCATGTACATCAGAAGAGAACGCAACCTACCTGTTTGACCTGATTTCACTTCTACCGGAATCATTTTTCCTTCAAACGGAAATAAATAATCGATTTCTGCTACTGATTCTCTTTTCTCTCTTACCCAAAAACAAAGTGGGTCGAGTAATCGTTTTTTATTTGCCAACAGTTCCTGCCCTACAATATGTTCCGCAATTTTACCTTGATATAGGGTGTTCAAATCTTTTGTCCCAAAGACTTGCTGTTGTAAACCTGAAAAATAATTCAACATCCCGGTATCTAATACCTGAAGTTTTGGTGATTTTTTTATATCCGGTAAATAAGGCAGGTTTGTTTGTGTTGTTGGGTAAACTAACTGAATCAACATTGCTCTTTCTATTGTTCGTAATGCTTCTCCCATCTCACGCGAAGAATAGGACGATTGCCCAAATCCCTGGAATTTGATTCTTGAACCGGCTTCATAAAAAGATGCTTTTATCGCATGGCGAATAAATTGTACTTGTGATTGATTTTTAGCATATTTTTCAACATCTTCCATGTAAGAAAGCATTAGAGAATCATACACGTGTTGCAAAACCAAAAAATCTTTTGTCTCAATATATCGGCGTACAACTTCCGGCATTCCTCCTATAAGGGTATAATCATGAAATAATTTCAAGAGTTTTTCATGAGCAAATGAAGCTATCTTACATGAACGATATTGTTGTAAAGCTGCTGTTTCATCCATCGCGTCGAGAAATTCTTCGAAAGAAAATGGTCTTAACACTCTGTATTCTACTCTTCCTACCGGAAAACTAACTTGAGAATTAAATAACGATTCTAATAAGGAACCGGCAACTATAACATAAAATTGAGGATAATTTTCATAGAAATATCGTAACAGACCTAATGCTTCGGGTACTTCCTGAATTTCATCGATAAAAATCAGTGTTGAGGTATTGTTAATTTCTTTCTTTTTGAAAAAGAAAACCGCTTGAATTAATTCATCTATTGATTTATATTTTTGAAAAATCAATTTATCTTCTTCTCTTTCTAAGTTTAGAGACAAATATTGTTGAAATTGAGACGCAAACATGTTCACGACAGTAGTCTTTCCAACTTGTCGCGCTCCTCTTAAGACTAATGGCTTTCTGCCAATTGAATTTTTCCAGTGGGTTAATTCCTGAATAATCGTTCGTTTATACATCCTGCAAATATAGCAACTAAATTAATATTTTGCACAAAGTGAGGGTTATTTTTGTTAGATTTTCGCACAAAGTGAGGGTTATTTTTTTTATTATCAAAACCTAAAATCACGTTTTCCTTTTGCTATTTCATCTAAGTTACGGAAACAGGTTTCTCTTACTTTGAGATTGGGAATGTATTTTATTTCTTTTTTTATGAGTTCTTCTCCTAATCGACAAGTTGTTTCGGAGGCATAATCTTCCATGTATTCTTTCAAAGTCATCAACGCGTTAGGGGCACAACAGTTGACGATTTGTCCGGATTTAGCTAAAGCCATGAAACGGTCGCCGGTGCGTCCTTCCCGATAACAAGCTGTACAAAAACTGGGAAGATGGTCGTTTTTAAGTAACCAAACAACGATTTCATCTAACGTACGGGTATCACTAACCTCAAATTGAGATGTATTTTCAGATATTTCACCTATCTTGGAATAATCTCCGACTCCGGTTTTAGACCCCCCGCTGATTTGAGAAACGCCAATATCAAGCAATTGTTCACGGGAAAGTTGCGTTTCACGGGTGGAAACAATTATTCCTGCATACGGAACCGCCAAGCGGATAATGGCTACGATTTTCCGGAATACATCGTCGGGAACCGCGTCAGGATAATCATTGGCATTGATGTCGTCCGCCTGACAAATCCGGGGAACACTGATGGTATGTGGTCCAACTCCAAAAGCCGTTTCCAAATGTTCGGCATGTGTCAGCAAAGCTACTAAATCATAACGGTAATCGCTCAGACCAAAAAGTACACCTAACCCCACATCTTCGATTCCGGCTTCCATAGCGCGGTCTATCGCTCCGGTATGATAAGCGTAATCGCTTTTCGGTCCGGTTGGATGCAGTTGTTCGTATCTTTCCTTATGATATGTTTCCTGAAATAAGATGTACGTTCCGATTCCGGCATCTTTCAATTTACGGTAATTTTCGACTGTTGTTGCCGCGACATTGACATTTACCCTTCGAATAGCCCCATTCTTATGTTTGATACCATAAATCGTATTAATCGACTCAAGAACATATTCTATCGGATTATGAAAAGAATCTTCTCCAAGTTCCAAAGCCAAGCGTTTATGTCCCATATCCTGAAGCGCGATCACTTCTCTCCGGATTTCTTCTTGTGTGAGTTTTTTCCGGAAAATATTTTTATTTTTAAGATGATAAGGACAATATGTACAGCTATTTACACAATAATTAGAAAGATACAACGGAGCAAACATCACTATACGGTTGCCATATATTTTTCGCTTGATTTTTTGCGCGGTCAGGAATATACGTTCTATCAAATCTGAATCTTCACACGACAATAATACCGCGGCTTCCTGATGATTTAACCCTTTACATCCGGCGGCTTTATCAATCAACTGTTCAATCAGTTTCCGGTTGTTTCGATGAGCGGACGCAAATTCCAGTACCTCTATTATTTTTTGATGATTGATAAATATGTTACCTGTTGACATTTACTTTATTTTTTTGTAATCTCCTCTTTCTCCTGAAATTTGATAACCGATCGCTCGCATACGATCTTTAAGAATGCTCAATCCCTCAACAGCCTCGGCTCCATTTATCGTTTTGTTATTATACAACTCATATTTATTCCGCTCTACAACCGGTGTCAGATTAGGCATAATTACATTGGCTCCCGATAATATTCCTTTTTCTCTTCCATCTTGAATTACAGTATTAAGCGATGTTGTGGAAGGTATTAATGCTTTGGGAAACATCAAACGAAAAATTGAAATTAATTTGAGCGTTAATTCCACATTTCCTGCCGGATAATCCGCGAAAGGAGTATCTTTATGCGGAATAAAAGGGCCGATACCAATCATTTCCGGTTTAAATTGTTCGACAAAACAAATATCTTCGACCAAATTACCTATTGTTTGACATGGAGAACCGACCATAATTCCTGTTCCAACCTGGTATCCGATGGTTTTTAAATCATCCAGGCAACGAAGACGATTATCTAACGACATCGTTTCAGGATGCAAATATTGATAATGTTTTTGATTGTATGTTTCATGCCTTAATAAATAGCGGTTTGCTCCGGCATTAAAGAAATTTTCGTAAGTTTTTCTTGATTTTTCTCCTAAAGAAAGAGTTATAGCGCAATCAGGATATGCCCGGCGGATATTCGCGACTATTTTTGTAATCGTTTCGTCTTTCGTTTCCTGATTTTCTCCTGCCTGCAATACAAATGTCCTTATTCCTAAATCATATCCAAGACGACAAGCATCTAAAATTTGATCTTCGTTCAAAGAATATCTTTTTATCCCGGTATTTGATTTTCTTATTCCACAATAAAAACAATCGTTCCGGCAGCAATTACTGATTTCTATGAGTCCTCTGAGATAAATAATATTTCCGAATACAGGCAATGTGACTTCCCGCGCCCGAAGATGTAGATACTCAACGACACCGGTATCCTCGCAATTCAACAAGCGGTGATATCCTTCGGGTTTTAAAGAATGATTTTGTTCTAAAGCATCAATGAGTTTCCTCATATCCTTGTAACTTCGTAAGCTCTCTTTCTAATTGTCTTTTACCTGCGGAGATATCATTGCGTGAGGTTGGACCGGTAATACAGCCACCTTCGCACGCCATTACTTCGATGAACTGTCCGCCCGCGCGTTTGGTCTTGGCAAAAGTTTTAAGCATAGATATGCTTTTCTTGTTTATATCCGAAACCTGAAGTGTTTTTATATCATCGGCTTCTTCTTTCAAATATGCCTTAACGGCTCCTATAACACCTCCGCTTTGGGCAAATCCGTGTGCTTCACGAACGGATTTATATAAAACGGAAACTGCGCCTGAGTTTTCCAAATCGATTCCTAATCCATCGAAAATCGAACCGATTTCTTCAAAAGTTAAAATATAATCCACATATTCGTCTTTGCGGGCTTCTTTGCGTTTGGCAACACAAGGACCAACAAAAACCACTTTCGCTTCAGGATTTTTTTCTTTCACCAATTTAGCAGTATAATGCATCGGCGAACGTGTTCCAGAGACAAAAGGTTTCATATCGGGAATGTGTTTTTCCACTAATTCTACATACGAAGGACAGCAGGAAGTAGTCATAAAGTTTTGTCCGTGTTCCAATTTTTCCTTCAATTCTTCGGCTTCGT
Source organism: Bacteroidales bacterium (assembly GCA_031553755.1). Taxonomy (GTDB): domain Bacteria; phylum Bacteroidota; class Bacteroidia; order Bacteroidales; family Azobacteroidaceae; genus JAIRVZ01. The sequence goes on from JAVBKZ010000020.1 coordinate 20,819, forward strand.
TAGTAGTCGTAATCATTGCGCCACGGGCAACTTCTACCACTTCAGAGAATCCCATTTCTTTGAAAGCGCCGTATACTTTTTCAATCGGCACGTTGAATTGCCCGAGGATAGAAGGCGCTACGATAGCAATCATATTGTCACCTTTACGAATTCCCTGCAATACATCGAAAGCTTGTGAAATTTCAAAAATGGCTCCGAACGGACAGGCGTTCAAACATTTTCCACAATATATACATCTGCTCTCATCGATCTTTTCAATTCCATCGGCATTTTTTGTGATGGCTTTTACCGGGCATACTTCTTCACAAGGAATCGGAACATATACAATCGCGTGATAAGGACAACTTTTCTGGCAAATCCCGCAACTGATACATATTTCGTCATCAATGTTGGCTTGTCCGTTTTTATCAAAATGAACCGCTTGTTTAGGACAATTCATATAACAAGCCCTTGCCACACAACCTCGACAAAGATTTGTCACTACATAATTTTGTTGTACGCAGGAAGAACATGCTTCATCAATAACACACAAGATATTGTCTTTGATTTCCGTACGCTCTAAAGTCCGGTTGGCATATTCCGACAAAGGTGTCAATTCATCCTGTTCGTCCGACATATCCCAACCTAACAGAGGAAACGATTTATATTTCCATACAGCACGTTCTTTATGCGGACAACATCTTCCCAAGGTTTTGTTTCTCCGGGGACTTAATTCAATGGGAAGCCGGTCTATTTTTTCTGTTAAATCGTTATTTTTCCAAAGAGCAACCAAGTCCGTCAGTAATTTATGACGAACGATCATCACATTATTTGTATACGCCATGAGTTTTTATAAGAGTTTTTCGTGGTACAAAGGTAAATAATAAGAATTAAATATTAACAATAACCATCATTACATACGAATCAATCTTAACATTAATGACAAAAAAATAACATTTTTATTTGATTTTATAAAATTTATGATACCTTTGCGCCCGATTTTTTAAGGATAAATAGTGGCAAATATTGCTGCATCCTCCTATTTATCTACATTAAACCCTGGCTTTCAGGAGGATAAAGCTAAAAAATAACTATTTTATAAATTATGAAAAGAGTAATTTTTACATTAGTTTTAGTTGCGACTACAATTCTTGGCGCAAACGCACAATGGTATCTTGGAGGTTCATTAGGTTTTAAGTCAAATTCAGAAGAGACAAATACCGATCCAAAATCGGGATTCGGTGTTGTTCCTGAAATTGGTTATTATCTAAACGATAAGTTTGATATTGGTTTGGATTTTGGGTTTAGTTCGTTTAAAAATCAAAATGATAAAAAAGGTAGTTCATGGGCGATTGCTCCTTATGCTCGTTACTCATTTTTCCAAGTTGGTAAATTTGAAACATTAGCGAAAGGTTCTGTATTCTTTGGAGGAACAGATGGATTTATGTTGGATAATACTTTTTATGACCGTAAATTCACTACTTTTGGAGTTGAGGTTGCACCTTTATTGACTTACGGATTGACAGACAAAGTAGTATTATTCTCTCAGTTGAATTTCTTGAAACTTAACTTTGCATCTATAACTCCCGACGGAGGTGATGCGGGTACAAGTTTTGGCCTTGGAGTAGACACTAATGATGTAACGAACACTGGTAACATCCAAATTGGTTTTGTTTATAAATTCTAATTTATAGATAATTTTTCAACTTAGAAAAACGCCTTACGAAACAAAAATCGCAAGGCGTTTTTTTTCGGCGTTTTGAATATTTTTTCAATTTTTCATTGAATCGGCAATTGTTCCTTTATCAAAGTTCTATTACCCGTTCTATGTTGATTTGTTTTAAAAATATTTCATCGTGCGACACCACAATCAGTGTTCCTTGGTATTCGTTTATGGCTGCCGTCAATATTTCGATGTTCTGAATGTCTATATTGTTTGTCGGTTCATCTAAAATAATAATATCCGGAGACATCCTATGAATCGTCAGACAACAAAGCATCAAGCGCATTTTTTCTCCTCCACTCAACGCGCCACATGATTTATCCCAATCTTCTTTTGTGAATAAAAAGCGATTCAATCTGATTTTGATTTCATGTTCCTGTAATCCGGAAGTATTGAATTGTTGGGCTTGTTCGTAAACTTGTAGTTGATTGTCAAGCAAAGAATAATCCTGGTCAATATAAATTGATTTACTATCAGTTCGACAAACTGTTCCTACTTGTGGCTCTAAACTTCCCAAAATCAGTTTTATCAGCGTTGTTTTACCTGAACCATTTTGTCCTTTCAATGCAATCCGTTCGCTGCTTGTGATCTGAAAAGTTAGATTTTCTTTCCAAAGAAGTTGGGTACAGTAGCTAAAATTGGCGTTTGTTGCCGTGAACAATATTTTTCCTTTGTGTAACGAAGAATTGTCAAAGCCAAATTTCATTTTGTCGATACCGGGCAAAGCTGACCGCAGTTCTTGTAGTTCTTGCGAAATGCCACCAATTCTTTCTGTGTGAACACTTTTTAGTTTTGAAGTACTGTTTTCGGCATTATTTCGCAAGGTATTCATCATGATTCGGGCGACGCCTGATTTTTCCTGTTTGCTTTTTCCGCGACTGTCTAACTTTTGTTGCCGCTCAATGGTTTCCCGTTCTTTTTCTTTGGCTTTCCGCAAGGCTTTTTCCTTGCTTTGAATATTCTGGCTTAGTGCATTATTTTCAATCTGTTTTTGTTCTGCATAAAAATCATAATTACCGCCATAAACTTTTATGTCATGCTTACTTAATTCGCAAACAGTATTCAAAAGATTCAATAATTTCCGGTCGTGACTTACCACAATCAATGTGCTTTTTGTGGATTGAATGAAATCATACAACAGTTGCCGGCCGGCCATATCCAAATGATTGCTCGGTTCATCCAATAAAATCAATTCGGGTTGATGGATGTAAATACCTGCGAGGAAAACTTTCGTCTTTTGTCCACCACTCAAGGTTTCCATTTTTTGCGATAAATCTAAATATGTCAGTTGCCAATATTGTAAAGCTTCATGACAACGTTCTTCAATCGTCCAATCATCAGCAAGCAAAGCATAATTTTCTTCGGTTGCATTTCCATTCAAAATTTCTTTGAAAGCATTCAACTTTTCTTCAATTCGCAGCGCTTGTGCAATAGTGAGATGATTGTATTGTCCGAAAATTTGCGGAACAAAATAAGGTTCTCTTTCGGTGCTCAGTTGTCCGCCTGAGGGTTGAAGTTCTTTGGCAATAATCTTCAACAAGGTGGATTTTCCGGTTCCATTGTTGCCGATTAATGCTATTTTTTCGTGATTGTTTAGTTTCAGGTTGATATCACTAAACAATAAATCTTTGTTGGGATGTGTATATGAAACGTTCTGTAAAGTCAACATAATTCTTTCATTAAAGATTAAACAATACGGCTAACCGGTTTTCGGTTGCCATTCTTATTTTGTCTGAAAGAAATTATGTATTACATTTTTTGTTGATTGGAAATTTTACGCTTGCAAATGTACGATATTTTTTGATTTTATTATTTTTATCTTCTTACGGAGCAATCTATTTCTAACTTATCTGTTTCGGGAACTAAACGAAGTACCGCCATTGTTGATTTTCCTGATTTTTCTATTTTTCCTCGCGAACAATTAATGTTGTAATCAAATCCGTTTTGTTTCGCTTTTATTTCTTTTTTATCAATAGATACAAATGGCAATTCCTTGCCGGGAGCCGTTTGAAGTTCTAATACCCATTTCATACCGGTTCGCGAATTTTCGCGACTGACCTCAAACCGGTCTTCTTTGAATAATATGCGGAACAACTCTCCTGTTTGAGATTTACATTCTACCAACAATTCTTTTCCCGAAATTTCAGTAACTACCGGATCATCCATTAAAATTTCCGAAGCAATTCCTTTTTTATTTATACAAACGAATTTCAATCCGGCTAAAACTTCATTGGTGCTCCACATAAACCCATCGACAAAAGGTAAAGTGGTATAAATACATTGTGTAGAAGTTCCTGCCTTTGTGAGATAATCCGATTGGTATTTTTCATCAAACAAATGTATATCCCGGAACCGGAACGAAGACCCTTTCCATAACAAATTCGCCCGATAATAACGGCTGTTAAACCAAACCGTCTTGTTGTCTTCGTCGCGAATATCTGTCAATGCGGCAATAGCTGTAGGAGGAGTTACCGGAAACTGTTCTTTAAACCATTTTCCGGATTCTTCCAACGTTTGTATTTGTATTTTTTTCAATCTTCTTAAAGAATCCAGCATTGGAATCTGAATTTCCAATCCATTTTTCATATCTTTCCATGTGAATGAATTTTCTTGTCCGGCCTGAGTATAATTAAACGCTAAACAAGATTCGTCGGTAATTGATTTCAAAAACCATTCGACCCATTGCCGGTTTCCTCCGGCATCTTTGTAAACGGGTTCAAGAGAAATAACACCTTGGTATTTTCCTCCTAATCCGTTGTCGTATTGATAAATCGGGTCGCTCCCCAACATTCGGAAAATGGGAACTCCGATTTGTCCTTTTTCTGTTTGCGCGGGCATATAGGCATTTTTACGACTGGGATAATAAGCCTGGTTCCAGTAACCTCCCCACAAAGTATATCCATCTGTTCCGATCTGATCTTTGCAATTGCAAGAAGCGGTTATCTGATATTTGTCATACATATAAGCCAATGTATGGGCATCAATAAACCAAGAGCCTACCGATTTCGGATAATGTCCGAAAATCGATTTGAATTTTTCCATGTAAGTATCCACTAACTTTTCCCGTTCTTCGGGAGTATATCCTGTTGCAAAACCGACATTGGCATGCCAATCCCATGAATACCGGCCTCTCCATTTTAATCCGGCGGCTTCTACATGAGGTTGAGTGATTTCCCACCAAGCCCCGGCTTCCATTTCACAAGCGTTTTTTAACAAGACAGGATAACGAGGATTAATCAACGCGTCATATTGCAAAAGAAAAGTGCCCGGAAGATTGTATTGTTTTAATTGATTTATTTGACTTACAACAGTTTGATACAAAACTTCTTCCGTAATTGTTTCGCTTCTTGGCTCGCATTGACGGATAAAGTTGATGATATTAACGATTCGGGGAGCCTGCGTAACTCCGGGAATATATTCTTCGTCTAACGTCAAAGATTTCCCTTTATAATTGATTTTTATTTTCCGGGAATTAAAATCAGTTTGACTGAATGGGTTGTCAAAACGAGGATATCCGGTAATGTCGATTGCTTTCCCGTTTATTTCAAATGGGTCTGCCCAGCCAAATTTCATTTTTCCCTGTGAAGGAGATTGATAGCTGACTCGGATTGAATCGCACTCAATTTGGGAAGAAGATATTTTTTCAACAAAAGAATTGAAGTTGCCATATTGACCGCGTGAACCCATTTCGCAAATCCATGTATTTTTTCGACCTTCCGCTACTAAATCATTCAATACGCCATTCATATCTTCTTTCCATGTAACAGGATTACACGAATATAAAGCTACAAATCCATCGCCTTTGCGCCCGAATGTCCAATTTCCTTTCTGTATGGTTTCATCAAAAGCTATTTTAGGGAAATAAGCGTGCGTTAAATTCATTCCACCTTTACTCAATGGATTATAAATACAGATTACAACATTTTCGTGTTGTACGGCACGGGGAATAACCGCGTTTCCCGCCCAATAATTGGGAGTTCCTCTTTCGTGTTTACCTCCGGGATGAGTTGTGAACACTACGGCATCAACTCCTAAAGTTGATTGCCAGATATGTTGTTGGTAACCGGGCGATCCGGGACGGAAATCGTTTACACAGCTAAGCATATATTCCGGAGTACGATAAGTCTCGACATTGGCTTCAGACATGGCGAAACAATCTACATTATAATTGACGATTTTTCCGTGGTTTTTGACTTCTTCATCGTATCTCCTGATAACTTTATCGTAATCGCGATAAGGCCAGACATCATATTTTTCGGACACTTTTTTCGATGCCCGCACTGTCATCGGGTGAATAAATTCCTGCATTCCCCAATATAAGTTCAAGTCGTCTTCCCCATACGACAATCCATACTTCGGCGCGTCTTGTACGTTGATACTCAATCGTTGCCGGTTGCGGATAGCCGTTGAATAATCTACCGCAATCTTTTGGATAATTTCGGGACAACGATAACCGCTACTAATGAGGGATGCCGCTCCCATACAAATATTCATGTTATAACTTCCGACTCCAAATACTAATTTCAGGATGGATGACGTAGGTTCTTTCCGGCAACCTTTGACGGTGTGGGCATAAGCCCTTCCATGACTACATCCCATAGCGCCATGAAAATTATTCAGTGCCATATCATAAAATAACGCGTCTAATAATGAACCGGCTTGTTTTCTGATGGACGGATCTTCGGCGAAATCGTATAAATTAGTAAGAATCAGAATGTCTACGTCGTAATATGTGGTGGAAAGCCATTCCGAAAATCCAAACCTGAATTTATAATCCATCCATTTTTTCAATAATGGGATGGCGTGTTCGATGTGTTCTTTCCCTGTTTTTCCGCTTACAAATTTTTTATCTTTAAAAAGTTGTCCGGCCAATAATTCGTCAGAGTGACAAAGCGCCTGGTGATTTTCGGTATGATAACAACGATAAATCGTATCGCGGCGGGCGTCATTCCACCAATATTTGAAATCGAGGGCGCAGGTTTCTATCTCTTGTAATAGTTTCGCGGATAATTGAGGTTTCTTTTTATTCAGGTAATTCATCCGTAAAATTCCACCTAAGGTAAAATCGTTACAATCCCTATTAGAATAAATAAAATCAATGGCTTTACGAACGCTATCTTCCCTCACTCCCACTCCTGATTCCATCCGGGAAATCTGGGGAAAAATACAATATCGCCCCTGTTCTCCATCATTTTCGGATGCGAATTCCATAAAGGCTTCACGACGTTGTTCGTAAGTTCCTTCCGGAACTAATTGAAAATCATCAGCTATTAATGGAAATGCCATTAACAACACACAAACTAAACAATAGAGATTTAATCGAGACATGGTTATTATTTTTTTACAAATTTACAGGTATAAGGAATATTGACATTATCAGTAAAACGTAAATGTAACAAGTAGACACCTCTCTCCAAATCGGCAACTCGAATCGACCCGTTAAAATTATTTTCAGTCATCATGCGCCTGCCCTGTAGATCGGTTATCGTTATTTCCGCGACATTCCGGTTACTGATATTTACGAACAAAGTTTCTGAGACAGGATTGGGAAATACGGAAATTTCATTTTCCAACCTATTTCCGGGCAAATCCATTGCTGAAACATCAACTAATTCCCAATCGTTGCTCATATCATCATAAGAATTACTTAATACGATTGCGGCTCCGGCGTCTAATTCTTTTCCTGTTTCTACTGAAATATATTTGCTACTGTGTTGCGGAGTAATCTTATAAAATCCTGATTCACTGCCGGGAATAATTATATTCCGTTGATTATCCACTTGCCTGTAGGTGCTTAATTCAAGTTCCTGGTCTTTTTCGTAATCCAGGTTTTTTACATGAATTGATTTCCTTGTCGAGACATTAAGCAGATTATAAACTCCATTCGACCAATTACCCAATTTCCATTGTTGAACTTCATCATTTCTAAACGGTTGTTGCCGCAAGTTAACTCCCTCCGTTATGTTTTCAGTTTCCGGCGTCAGGTATAATCCGCTTTTTTTATTTTTTATATAATATGTTTTATTTTCTAACGAAAGTACGCCATTTGCTGATATTTTCCAAGAAACTACCGGTTTTCCGTTAGGCAATACTGTCAATTCACTTGTATCTGATGTAAGCACAAGAGATTCCCCGGTACAATTATCTTTGGCGAATAGTTCTATTTTATAACCTTTTCCAACTTTTAAGGAAGTCAATGAATCGGTTTTAAATCCATGGACATCAATTGTGTAATTAGAAAAATCCCCGATATCAAAACCAGAAGAAACGCCGTTAAATCCAGTCTTAGAATAAACTGTCACCGCCGGGAAGAATTTACCTTGCCTGACAACGGCACCTCCTCCAAAGACATCTGTAATCGTTTTGGCATATGTTTTCAAATTAAAAGTATTGTCGTTATATACCCAAAGAAAACCTCCTTTTACCGATGAATTGCTTTTCCATGTTGCCATTTGATTTCTAATAGCTGTGCTTCCGCCTTCCATATACGATAATAATCCCGCATTCATGGTAATTCCTCCCATTTTCCATCCATCGGGATTACCCAAATTTCCGGCGCCCCCGTCATAACACTGTAAATCAATCCGGTCAATCGCTCCCGGACGTTGGGTATTCATTTCATTAACAAAACTTTGCCAGAATGATTTACGAGTATAAGGGGCAATCGTTGTTTTAAATCCCAAATCATAAAGCATGATGTGAAACTTGGATGCGGTTTCCACATCATATATATGTTCATCATCGTTGTTAAACGCCTCCATTAAAGGAATCGCGTCTTTCAAGGCTTTGAAATTTTTATATAAAATACTGGAAGTTCCTGTTCCCTGTGCTTTAACCAGATTTTTTATCTTATCATAAGAATAATTATTCCAACCTCCGATACAAGATTCAACTCTCCTGACTGACGAATTTCCGGTTCTCAACGCTGTTACATCGTCTATGTAATATGGGTGTTTGGAAGCGAATTTATAAACTCCACCGGCACAAAGCGTATCGCCATCCATTGTTAACGATCCATCTTGTTCTACGTTGACATTGAACAATATAACGTAGGTAAATCCGGATTCTTTCAAGGTGGGTACGGTTACCGTACGTTCCCTACGAAAATGTCCTCCGACATAAATTCCGGATTGAGCTAAAACAACGATTCCTAAAAAAAAGAAAAAAGATGTTGAAAGTAATATTTTTTTACCGATCGAATTCATAATAAATTAATTTACAGACGATTAATTATTCTAAGAAAGCTGTCGCGCACCAAATTACCGGAGCCTGTCCATGCATATCTCCTGTAATTTTTTTTCTATCCAAATAATATTGCCTGCTGTTCTCTTTGTTCGTTCCCTGACAGACGTTTTGTATATCTCCGTTTTCGTTGATGTGGGATGTCAACGCAATCCAAGCCTTTTCTGCAACAGGAGCAAACGTTTTAGAATCGAGCCATCCTCGTTTTACACCTGTTATCATGGCGTATGCAAACATACCGGTCCCTGATGTTTCGGCCCAAGATTGAGGATCGTCTACCAATTGTCCCCACATTCCATCCGAACGTTGATTATCTTTGAGCGTATTCATCATTTTTTTGTATTGAGAAAGGATTCTTTTCCTGTAAGGATTGTCTTGAGGCAATGTTTTCAATAATTCTGTCATACCCGCAGCCATCCATCCGTTACCGCGCGCCCAAAAGAAGGGAACATCTCCGGCATGATAAAACAATCCATTCGGACGTTGTATAGAATCTAAGTAAGTAACCATTTCAAATGCGGCACGTTCGATATATTTTTTATCGTTAGTTACTAAAAACGCCTGCGATTGAATGGTAGTTATCATATACATATCATCAATCCAAAAGCGGGTTTGCCAACTCAAACCAGAATCAAGTAATTTTTTATATTTTTCCGCGTTTTTTGTATTTTCGGGCATTTCCCATTGTTTATCGGCATAATCAATACCAATATGGTAAAAACATTTGTTGTTTGTTTGTAAATATAATTCCAAGGGAATTGAACCAAACACGGTATGGTCTACATGGTCGGGTTGCGGCACTAAGCGTTTATTTTTTCCCAATAAAGAATAATAGCGTTGTTCTAATTTATCAGACAGTCCTTTATCTTTAACCGTTTTAGAAAACCTTAACGCTCCCAGCCAAGTGCAGACTTCGGGATATGTGACTTCTCCTGTCTTTGTTTCTTCAATTCCTCCGAAATTACGGAAAGGAAAAGATAAATATCTGTTCGCTATTTTCGTTCCTACTTCCAACGGAGATTTTCCTTCCGGAAACTTATCAAATATATCATTGTTTGCTACACATGATATAGAGATTAAAAAACCGGCCAAAATCAAACTGGCAACACTCCTTACATTGTTCATAATAATTAAGCTTAAAATTTTAAATTACTATTTGTTTTTTACTATCATATAATTTCAGATTTTCAGATATTTTAATTGCCTATAAATCAAAATATTAAAAATTATTTTTATGTAAGTATTTTATGTATTTTATTTTTACATATAAATTTGAAACATTAATTTATGGAATCACATAGGTTCAAAATCTTTGATTTAATACAAAAAAATATGGAAACGAGTAGAAAATACCCGTTAAAATTTATGTATAAATAATTGAAAGTTTACTTTAAGAATATAATTAGTTTGATTTCAAATGGGCTGCCCAACCTCCATTCCGAACCATATTAATTGTTATTTTTTGATTTGATTTTACCAATGCCGTTTTTTTCCGGTAATCCATCGCTTGTCTTCCGGCATTGACTCCATCTTCAAAAGTCGTCATCTGATATGTTTTTCCATTTTGGAGAAAATCCAAATTAATTTCAATAGAGCGTGTTTTCTCTTTCCCATTACACATAGCTCCAATATACCATTGATCGCCTTTACGTTTAGCAACAACGAGTACTTCACCGGCCTCAGCATGTAACGCTTTCGTTTCATCCCAAGTAACGGGCACTCCGGCAATAAATTCGGTACATTCTTTTTCGCGGTAATATAAAGTCGGATTGTCTGCCAACATTTGCAATCCTGTTTCGAAGACAACAAACATTGCCATCTGATTTACCCTTGTTCCTTTTCCCGCGTTATTAGGACGTTTCGCCGAATATACTTCCGGTTGCATATTGAGCATCGCTCCGGGCGTGAAATCCATCGGGCCAACGGCGTTCCGCATGAAAGGCAGGTAAGTTGTATTATCAGGATAGCATCCTCCACCTTGTTCTAATCCTCTCACGCCTTCATACGTCAGCACATTGGGATAACGATATTCCAATCCGGCAGGTTTGAACGAACCATGAAAGCTGACAAATAATTTATTTTTAGCCGCTTCTTTAGCTACCCGTTCGTAATAATTTACCATCCATTGGTCGCTTCGATCCATGAAGTCTATTTTCACTCCGGCAACACCCCATTCGTTGAATGTTTTGAAAAGTTCGAAATGATTTTCAACAGTCAGCCAAGTGAGCCATAAGACAATTCCTACATTTTTTTCTTTTCCATAACGGATTAATTCATGTACATCTACTTTAGGATTGGGAGTAAAAGGGTCGCGGGTACTCTTCGCCCATCCTTCGTCCATAATAATATACGGAATTCCAAATTTGGAAGCAAAATCGATATAATATTTGTATGTGTCGAGATTATAACCCGATTCAAAATTTACATCTTGTCCATAAGGACTCGCATCGTTCCACCATTCCCAACTGACTAATCCGGGCTTAATCCATTCTGTTGTTGTAAATTCACAAGGAGAAGCCAATTGACAAGTCATTGTATTTTCAATCAATTGCCCATCGTTACGTGTAATCACAAAATAACGCCAAGGATATGTCCTTTTACCGGAAGTACTGGCAATGTAATCAGCTTCTTTTAATATTTTCACACTGCGGTCTCCATCATCTCCAAATTCTAACGGATTGTTAGGAAATACGGCGTACATACCATTTTTATCCGACCCTTTCAAAAACATGCAAGGATAATCAGACAAATCTGATTCTGAAATTAAAATTTTATATTGTTTTTTCGTATCAATCAGCACGGGAAGCGTCGACATTTTTCCCGAAGGAAGAAAATTCTTAGTTTGGATATGTGTGTACGGATTTTCGTACGAAGTTTTAAATGATTCCGTTTCTTGTAAATGAGCCAAATAATCACCGGGAAAATTGATAACAAAGTCTTCTCCCTTTACAATCGAAGTTCCTTTTTTATCAGTAATAAAACGGTAGGCTACTCCATTATCATATACTCTAAATTCAACAGTATAATTACCTTTAAAACTCAATTTCATTAAGTTATATTGATTGTTTATCTCTGAAAATTTAAATGGAATAACCGGATTAATTTTTTCATTAACGGTTATCAATTTTTGCTTTTCCAATTTAGGTTTATCTCCCAAATTTTCATTTTCGAGATTAAGACGCAAATAACAATTTTGAAGGATTTCTTCATTTCCACACGACACTGAATAGTAAATCTTGTCGGCTATAACTAAATTAACTTTCAATTCTCCGTTAGGAGACTTCACTTCTACCGTCTTTTGAGCAAACAATAAACATGAAGAAGAAAGTGCGAAAAGGACAATAAATAACTGTTTCATTTATAGCGTTTTATGTTTAAAATCAATAAAATTATCTTGATTTTTAAGTAGAAAAGGTAGTGTTAATTCTTCAGGACTTTTTCAACATCTTCAAATATGTGTGATACGCGCGCGCGCGTACATTGAGCGATTTTCGACACGGCATTTTTTTTGAAAAGTTGCTTATATTTTCTTTCAACCAATACAAACTCAGACGAAAATGATTCCATTTCAGGCACTTTCGTTTGTATTTGTTTTTGAACTTCTTCCGGTTCAATATATTGAATATTTTTGATGGTTATCTTGCAAAAGTTATCTTTATATTCAAATGCCAACACGTATTTCATATAAATACTGAATATCGCAAGCGTTTGACTTTCAATTTCCAAACAATCGACCGTCCGGCAAACGATTAATCCTGACAACGAATCATTGGCATTGATAACACTACTTTTATTCATAAACGAGTTATTTAACCAATAATTTATTTTTTCATGTATTTCCCCGGCATTTAATTGAGTGTTACATTCTTTTGTGAATACTACTTTATTATTCCGAACCGGAATAGAATCTTTTGTATACGAAATTTCCTGTCCCCAACAAATAAAAGGAATGAACATAAATAAAAAAAATACTTTTTTCATATAATACATTATTTTAATTTGCAAAAACACTTTTTGAATTTCGAATTCGTCTCGACTTTTTATCAAACACGAGTAAAAGGAGATAGAGTATCCCATAATACACATCAGAATTTACGCTCAATCACTCCATATAACTCTTTGTTCAAAACCTATTATCTTATGTTTTTTTGTAAAAGTCAAGATAACTTCTTCGGGATAAAATTACAAAAAAATAATCCCAAATAACCATTTTTGCATAAAAAAAACAAAAATGGTTATTTGGGATTACCTCAGAAAACAGACAAAATTTAGTCTATTTCTATCTCTACACGCCTATTTTGAGATCTTCCTTCGGCGGTAGCATTCGACGCGATCGGATTTTCCGGACCGTATCCTTCGGCAGTAATCCTATTCGATGAAATTCCTTTTTCATTAAGATAATGTTTCACAGCATTCGCTCTTTCTTTAGAAAGCGTAATATTTTTTTCATGGCTACCTGTATTATCCGTGTATCCTTTCAATCTTAAATTCCAGGAAGGATTAGCGGATAATGTTTCGGCCAATTTATTCAATGATTTGTGAGAACTTGATTTAATGACAGCTGAACCGGTTTCAAATTCCAACGTATTAAAAACGTCTTTAGCGATAGTTTCTTGCGCTTTTTTTATCGCCGCGATTTCTTCGGCTGTTTTCCTGTCTTTTGATGAAAGATTTTGAGATACGCTATTTAATTTAGTTTCCAACAATTTTATAGCTTCAGCTTGTTCTAAAGTAGCTACACCAAGCTCCCTTGACACAATATCCTGATCGTTTATTTTCTTGTTCAAAATAAGGATTTCTTCTTGTAAAGCGATAATCGCCGGAGTGTATCTGTCTTCCGTACGAGCTTCCTTGTATGAAACATAACTAACATTTCTTATGTGTCTTTTTTCACCGCCAAATTTGAATTTAAATCCTAAAGAAGCAAGCAAAAATTCATTACCTCTCACCACATTTTGCGCGTCTTGTTTCATATCCCATTCATTATGCCAACGATATTCACCTCCGATATTCATAGCGAAAACTTTGCTAAAGTTATATTCGATGGTTAAGCCGGTAGGAACTACAAGACAATTTCCATTGTCTTTCAGGCCTGAAAATGTATTGTCGTAATCAAAAAGACTGACACCTGCTCCAATATTTCCATAAAAATTTAACCGTTGCCAGTTGCCGCAACGATAAGGAGCCAACCAATTTGAGAAATTAACAGAAAGGTAAGCTGTTATTTCATTGGCTGTAGCTGTCACTTTTTTTCCAATTTCGGGATAATCCTGACTGTAAGGCAAATATGAATAATTTAATCCTAATCCCCACATCGGATTAAATGTATATTCCAAATCTACACCTCCCCAATAATTAAGCCTGTCTTTTGTTGCATTAGACGGACCGGATTCTCTCATCATCAAAGCTCCTCCTTTAAGGCCTAAGGATAAATGAGAAAAATCTTCATTTTTGACTTGCGCGTTTGATGTTAAAACAATACTAACAATTGACAATAAAGTAATCAATTTTTTCATGTTGTAAAAATTTAATATAATTAAAAAATAAAAAAAATATTAACACTTTTTTAAACATGCATGGATAGAAAAAAGTTCTACTATCTCCAAATAAAAATCAACAACTCCCGGATTTATTTCAATTCATAGGTTTTAAATCCGTTCTTTTTTCTTTCAGGTAAGTTTATAAATTTTGCACTTCAAAAATCGCGCCAATTGTGAAAATATATTAAATTTCCAGTCTAAAATCGCGATAAAAAAGTTTCGATTTGAGTTTTTAATGTGGCCCGGTTCCCTTCAAAATTATTAATGATAATGGTAAACGCGTATGTTTTTTTGTTTTTTTCGATATATCCTGAATATGACTGTACCCGGCTGATACTTCCGCTTTTAACATGTGCGATGATTCCAGGATTTTTCGTTTTCAAAAAGTTACGGACTGTTCCTTCTTTTCCTGCTTCGGGAAGTGATTGCCGGAATATTTTTGAGTTTTTACTTTGCTTATCCATATAAACAAGTAAATCCGTAAGAGATGAAGCGGAAATCGCGTTCGACGGAGACAATCCACATCCGTCATAAATGAATATTCCTGAAATATCGAGTCCTTTTTCTTTCCAAAATTTACAAATATAATCGCTACTCAACGATGGGATATAAGCGCAATCATCCGGTTTCATTTTTTCTTTTCCTATAGTATAAAAAAGAGATTCCGCAAAGTGATTATTACTTCTGAAATTTGTAACCTTTATTATATCCTGTAGTTTTTTTGAATAGGTAATATTTAACAATTTATCTTCCTGATTTACTTCATATTGTATATCTAAAGTTTCCCCTTTTATTTTTATTCCGTTATTATTTAAATATTTTTTCAGGTATTCTGCAAAAAACACAGGAGGATTGGGAATTGAACCCTTGATAACAAATTCTTCCCTGTGAGACGGAATAGTTCCGTATAAAAATCTTTCCGCAGAAGGAGAAAAACCGCGTATATAAGTGCTATCTTGATTGTTTGACGCAGATTTTATATAGTTTTTGAAAATTAGCCCGACTTCAGGATCCGTCCGGATAATTTCGGGGGTTGTTCCGGCCACTCCCGATTTCAGGTATAAACTATAAGTATTATCAAATACGCTTAAAGGATAAATTTCGGGTGTAAAATAATTCCCGATATCTTCCATTATCCATTTAGAAGATACGCTTTCATAACATTCGGGGTTATCAAAAACCAAGATCCCTCCGGTTATTTCTTTAATTCCTTGATTTTTCAAAACGGATAACCATTCTTTTAGAAAGGCTTCTTTATCATCATCGAAATAATTAGATCCCAAACTTGGGTCACCTGTTCCTTCTATGTATAAAAATCCGGACAAAACACCCAATTCGTCAATTTTTCCAACGGCATACAATTTAGTTGTATACACAAATTTTTCTCCTAATATCTCCAAAGCACTCGCCGTTGTGAGTAATTTAAGTGCGGATGCCGGAATCAAAGATAAATTTTCATTATACTTACAAACAGTATTCCCGGTTTCCAAATCTGTGATTTTAATACCGATGCCGGCATGTTTCAGATTTTCGGATTTGACAAATTTATTCAACGCCTGATTTTGCGCCGAAGAAGGAATAGCAAAAATAATCGCCAGAAAAAAGAACGGAAAAAATTTCATTTTAGCCATTTGTCTTATCCCAATCCAAACTCCTGCCCTACTTCGGGAATGATCACATCCTTATATCCTTTTTTCATTAATCTTTTCTTGAACTCCAGTTGTACCTCCGGCTCTCCATGTACAATGAATACCTGTTTTATTTCATCGAAATCTTGACAAGAAAGATATTGGCATAAATCATTGTAATCGGCATGCGCACTCATGGAGTCGATGGTTTGGATACCGGCCTTAACCGTATGCTTTTCGCCGAATATTCCAACCTCTTCAGGAAGCGCTTTCAAACGAGCGCCCAACGATTGAGGTTCGCAATACCCGATTATCAAAATGGTATTCCGCCAATCGCCGATGCTATTCGCGATATGGTGCTTTACCCTTCCGGCTTCGGCCATACCCGACGCGGAAATTATCACACACGGTTTGTAATTCGTATTCAACGACTGTGATTTTCTTTTATCGGTTATATATTGCAGTCCTTTGAATTCGAATGGGTCTTTGTCTACTTTGAGTAATTTTTGTACGCTTTTGTTATAACATTCGGAATGTTTCTTTACAACTTCCGTAATTCTGGTAGAAAGAGGACTATCTACATAATAATCCAAATCGGGAAGTTCCCCGTTCAACTCAAGTTCGTTCAAGGCAAAAAGCAATTCCTGAGTACGTCCGACACTAAACGCGGGAATAATCAATTTCCCTTTTTTATGGATACAAGTTTCCATTATGTTTTTTTTCAGGTCGACAGCATACGTTTCGATTGGCTCATGTACTTTATTTCCGTAAGTAGATTCGATAATCATATAATCAACTTGAGGGAACACTTGCGGAGAACGTAAAATCGGATCCCTGTAACGGCCAACATCACCACTAAACGCGATTTTAGTCGTTTTTCCTTCTTCCTTAATCTTAATAAAAACGGTAGCGCTTCCGATAATGTGTCCCGCGTCGTAGAACGTAAGTTCAACATCTTCATTCACACGGCAAGGTTGATCGTATTCAATAGGGATAAAACGGTCAAACGTCATTCGCGCGTCTTCTTCGGTGTAAAGCGGTTCAATCGGCATTTTTCCATCTTCCAATCGTTTCTTGTTTAAGAAATGTAAATCCTGTTTTTGTATGTTTGCCGAATCAAGCAACAAAGCCTGAGCGACATCGATCGTCGCCGGAGTAGCGTATATCCTGCCTGAAAAACCTTCTTTTACCAACCGCGGAAGTAATCCGGAATGGTCGACATGCGCATGGGAAAGAAACACATAACTGATTTCGTTGGCTTTGAATCTGAAATTCCGGTTCAACGCGTCAGTTTCGCGTCCCATACCCTGGAACATTCCACAATCAAGTAATATTTTTTTACCGTTATTTAATGTGATAAGATGTTTGCTACCTGTTACGGTTTGGGCAGCTCCGCAGAAAGATATTTTCATGATATAATATTTTAAATTATAGAACACATTATGTATCAAATTTGTTGAATTTTCACCAACCAAAAGCGATGTCGCCTCGCATCCATTTACCTTGAGCTTTCATCACTTGTTCGATAATGTCGCGGGCAATCCCCTCTCCTCCTTTTTTAGAAGAAATATATTTGGATATGGATTTAATTTCGGGAGCGGCATCTGAAGGACAAACCGGCAATCCAACCTGTTTCATCACTTCATAATCAGGAATATCATCGCCCGCGAAAACAATTTCTTCCGGCTTGAATCCTGTTTTTTGGACAAAATCGTTGTAGTCTTTAATCTTGATCGATGATTTCATGTAAATATGCTTAAGGCCTAATCCTTCGAATCTCAATCTTATGGCATCTGTATTCCCTCCGGTAATAATAGCCAATTCATAACCTTGTTTAACAGCCAGTTGCATCGCGTATCCATCTTTAATATTAATCATCCTCATTGGTTCTCCCGAAGGATGAAGAGGAATCACAGAAGATGAAAGAACTCCATCAACATCAAACAAGAATGCTTTGATTTTATTTAAATCGTAATTAATATTACTCATAATTTTTAGATACTTAGAATGATAAATGTAGTTAGAGGAAGTTAAACGAAGTTAGAGGAAGTTAGAGGAAGTATTCTCAATTCTTCATTCTCAACTCTCAATTCTCAATTCACTCCAACATCTCACAAAAATAAGAAAATTTAAAATAAAATAAATCTATTTGATTACTTTTGTGCTGATATAACTAAATTTTAATTGTATAAATTTTAGAAGATGAAAAAAATCAGAGCAGCCATTGTCGGATACGGCAATATTGGCAAGTACGTTTTGGAAGCGTTAGAAGCATCTCCCGATTTTGAAGTAGCGGGAATAGTGCGCAGGAATCCGGCAGAGAATCCGGCGGAATTATCAAACCTTGAAGTAGTTGACAACATTAAAAAATTAAAAAATGTTGATGTAGCCGTACTTTGCAGTCCTACACGCAGTGTAGAAAAGCAAGCAAAGGAAATTTTGGAAATGGGAATAAACACCGTGGATAGCTATGACATACACGGAGGAATCGTGAATCTTCGCCGCGAATTGAACCCGATAGCTAAAGCAAACAATGCTGTATCTATCATTTCCGCGGGATGGGACCCTGGAAGCGATTCTATTGTC
Organism: Bacteroidales bacterium; assembly: GCA_031553755.1. Taxonomy (GTDB): domain Bacteria; phylum Bacteroidota; class Bacteroidia; order Bacteroidales; family Azobacteroidaceae; genus JAIRVZ01. The sequence continues at coordinate 39,517 of JAVBKZ010000020.1, forward strand.
CGCGCGTTGATGTTGGCTATGGTTCCTAAAGGTGTTACATATACAAACTTTGGCCCCGGAATGAGCATGGGACATACAGTGGCCGTGAAAGCCATCGAAGGAGTGAAAACCGCTTTGTCGATGACTATTCCGACCGGAACAGGCATTCACCGCCGTATGGTTTATATTGAAATTGAAGACGGACATGATTTCAAAAAAGTGGCGGCGGCAATCAAAGCCGACGAATATTTCGCTCACGACGAAACACATGTTACTTTGGTTGATTCAGTTGACAACCTGATAGATATGGGACATGGTGTGAACCTTACCCGTAAAGGTGTTTCCGGAAAAACGCAAAATCAATTGTTAGACTTCAACATGCATATTAATAATCCGGCATTGACAGCTCAAATTTTGGTCGCTGTGGCCCGCGCAAGTTTCAAACAACAACCGGGAGCGTATACGATGATCGAAATTCCGGTTATCAATATGCTTTACGGAGACAAAGAAGATTTAATAAAGCAATTAGTATAAATTTAGCAGATTAGGTTGTCTAAAAGTCTGTCATCCTGAACTTGATTCAGGATCTTTTGATAATAGTAAAAGATTGCGGGTCAAGCCCGCAATGACAAATGCTCTTTTAGCAACTTGTTAGACAACCTAATTAACAAATCATTTTCATGTCATTAGCATTCATCACTTGGACTGCCGACCCTGTGGCATTCACAATTCCTTTTATTGACAAAGACGTCCGTTGGTATGGTCTTGCATTCGCTTTGGGATTCCTTATCGGAATTTGGATTGTATCGAAAATCTGGAAACACGAAAAATTGAAAGAAGATTGGTTCGACAAATTATTCGTGTATGTTTTCGTAGCAACTGTCGTGGGCGCCCGGTTAGGACATTGTTTGTTGTATAATCCTCAACATTACCTTGCCAATCCGATTGAAATATTCAAAATATGGGAAGGTGGATTAGCAAGCCATGGAGGCACATTAGGAATCCTTATTGCGGTATGGATTTATTCGAAAAAAGTAACACACAAAAATATGTTGTGGACGTTAGACCGCTTGGTTGTTCCTGTAGGATTTGTCGCCGCTTTAATTAGAATAGCCAATTTGATGAACCATGAAATTTACGGACATGCGACAAACGTTGCCTGGGCTTTCCGTTTTATCACCAATATTCCTCAGTGGGAACATGGAGCTGCTCCGATATTTTCTGAGCCATCGCATCCCACACAGATATACGAAGCCATTTGCTATATCCTCACAAGTTGCATTTGCATGTGGTTGTATTGGAAAAAAGAGGCGTATAAAAAACAGGGACTTATTTTTGGGGTATTTTTTATTGGAATATTCCTATCCCGCTTTATCATTGAATTTTATAAAAACGACCAAGAAGCCTTCGAAGCCGGATGGATTCTTAACATGGGACAACTTTTGAGTATTCCTTTTATTGCCGTAGGATTTTGGTTTATGATTAGAGCGTTGATAAAGAAAGAAAATAAAGGTGTGGCGAAGTCGAAGAAGTAGATTGAAAATTAACTCTATTTTCTTAAATGACTATAAAACAATTTTTATTTTTCGTATTTTATTTTTACTTTTCGTATTTTTGCATCTGATAAATGAGAATTATTGCACATCGAACCATTGTAAAGTATTGGACGGTTCATGCTGACTCGAGAATTGCACTTGAAAATTGGTATCAAATAACAAAATCTGCAAATTGGAATAATTTGCAAGATATAAAGATAAAATTTAATAGTGTCGATTATGTTGGAAATCAACGTTATGTATTCAATATAAAAGGGAATAATTATCGTTTAGTTGTTAAAATTCTTTTTGTGCAGAAAATCATTTATATCCGGTTTATTGGAACTCATGAAGAATACGAAAAAATAGACTGTTCAATTATTTAACACTAAAATTATGGCACGTATAAAAGACGAAAAACAATATCTTGCAATGTTGAAGAAGGTCGAATCTCTCATGGAAATTGTAAATGAAGAGACTCCTTCAACCGACTCTAATTTTATAGAATTAGACTTACTATCTGATTTGGTAGAAGAATACGAAATAGAACATTATCCTGTTGGTACACCATCTTTTACAAATGTTTTGAAACTACGGATGTATGAAATGGGATTGAATCAAAAAACATTAGCGGAAATACTTGGTATAAGTGCTCCAAGAGTAAGTGAATACCTTACCGGAAAGTCAGAACCAACTTTGCAAGTCGCTCGGAAAATACATCAAAAGTTAAACATTGATGCCAATATTATTCTTGGAATATCTTAAATTCTTCATTAAAAATTATGATCGAAGAATTAGTAAAAATACACGACAAATTTTCTGTTGAATTGAAAGTCGGATTCACTGCTGCCGAACAATCGGAAGTGAACGATTTCTCGGTCAATATGTGGGTATTTATTCCGAATTCATTAGATATCAACAAATACACCTATTCTAAATTAGATTTTTATCGCGATGCAAAATCGAATGTCCGCCTGATTACTCCGATATATTTATTGCGTGATATTTCGAATGAAAGCGAACTTCCTTTGCGGCTGTTAATTCGTTCATTCAAACAATTAGCCACTAATCCGGCAACGGCTAATATAGCTGATTATGAAACACATATAAAAATGTTTCAGTCAATTATGAAAAGTTCGTTACGGAATGAAATCAATCATATTATCAGTTGTAAATCGGAAAAAGACCGCGAATTTTTAGTTACGTCTTACATTCATAATATTTCGGAAATAGCCAAAGCATACCGTAAACTGAAAGAAATTATCCACGTTCCTACGGTTGAAGAAAATATTTTCGAATATTATCTTTTCGGGGATGAATTTATGAGTAATTTAATTGAATCTCAAACATTTAAATTGCTCGAAGGATTAGATTGGAAGAAAGATTCTTCATACAAACATTGTAAAGAAGATTTGCTGAAATTAATCAATTACGAAATCGATTACAAAAAAGAAAAAGGTTTTCCAACAATCGAAAAAGAAAGCAAAAATAAAAATAAAGACGCCGTAAGCCGTTTCAGCGCATTAAAAAAATATATCGAAAGCCAACTGTTTCTCAACATACGCAAACGGGAAGATGGCACTTTCATCAAACAGATATATTATAGTTTAGCTGCTGGAGTATCAATGATTTTCGCTACGATTGTCGCTTTCGCTTTCCAAATTAAATACGGAAATTTTACTTTGCCTTTATTCATCGCTTTGGTCGTAGCTTATATGATGAAAGACAGGATCAAAGAATTATCGCGGCTTTACTTCGCCCATAAATTGGATAGCAAATATTTCGACAATAAAACAGACATTCGTTTTAACAATATTCCGATAGGATGGTATAAGGAAAGTCAATCTTTTGTGAAAGAAAATCAAACGCCACGCGAAGTAATACAATTGAGAAACCGTTCGGCTATTTTGGAAGCGGAAAATCGCATCAACGATGAAAAAATCATATTGTACCGCCTACAAATGCAACTGAACCGCAAAGAAATAAACATTTCGAACCTCTACCCCATCGCCGGTGTTAATAATATCATCCGGTTTAATGTTTCGGAATTTACCCGAAAAATGGACAATCCGCATGTCCCGTTATATATAACCGATGAAGAAACTGACTATAAGTGTATTGAAGGAGAAAAAATATATTATTTAAATTTTATATTGCGTTATCAATATCAAAATCAATTGGAATTGAAACGCTACCGGATTTCGTTCAACAGGGAAGGAATCAAAGAATTGGAAAGGTTTTGAATTAGTAAATTAGCAGATTGAACAATTAGCTAATTGGCTAATTAGCAAATTAAAAACAATGAATTACTCGATTTCAGATATTGCAAAAATTATTTCGGGAAACGCAGTTATTAAGACTGAAAACATTATCCGTTTCCTGCTTACGGATAGCCGTTCCCTATCGACACCGGAAGAAACTCTCTTTTTTGCCTTTAAAACAAATCACAACGACGGACACAAATACATATCCGACCTATACAATCAAGGTATACGGAATTTTGTCGTCCAATCCGAATGGAATGAGCATGAACTTTTTCCCGGTGCCAATTTCTTATTTACGGAAAATACACTATCCGCTCTTCAACAATTAGCGGCTTATCACAGGCGAAAATTTCAGATTCCCATTATCGGAATAACCGGAAGTAACGGAAAAACAATCGTCAAAGAATGGCTTTACCAATTATTAAGTCCGGATTTCAACATAACACGTTCTCCGAGAAGTTATAATTCACAAATCGGCGTTCCGCTTTCGGTCTGGCAATTGAACGAACAAACGGAACTCGGCATTTTCGAAGCAGGAATTTCACAGGTTTATGAAATGGATAATCTGGAAAACATTATCAAACCTACAATTGGAATCCTGACAAATATAGGAGATGCGCATCAGGAAAATTTTTCTTCTTTCAAAGAAAAATGTTTAGAAAAACTGCAATTATTCAAGAATTGCAATTTACTTATTTATCATTCCGATAATCAACTTATCAAAGAAACGATTCTTTCGTGCGCTTTCGATTTTCAAACTTTCGCGTGGTCGAAATCAGACAAAGAAACCCAATTGTTTATTGAGAAAATCGATAACGGAAAAGTAAATACAACTATCTCTTATTTATTTCAAAACAAACAGGGAGAAATAACGATTCCATTTACGGATGACGCTTCTGTTGAAAACGCGATCCATTGTTTAGCAACCGTTTTATATTTAAACCCTAAACATTCCAAAGAAGATTTTCGGCTAAAATTCATGGGTCTCGAACCTGTCGACATGAGATTGGACGTCAAGAAAGGAATCAATAATTGCATCATCATCAACGACACGTATAATTCGGATATAAATTCTTTAAACATCGCTCTCGAATTTATGTCGCGCCGTTCTTTCGATAATAAATTAAAACCGGTGTTGATTTTATCCGATATCCTGCAATCCGGGATTCCTCTTCATATTTTTTACGAACAAGTTGCCGAATTAATAGAAAAAAAACAGATACTACATTTTATCGGCATCGGAAACGATTTATCAAAATACGCGGATAAATTCAACATCAGTAAAGAATTTTATTCGTCGACAAGCGAGTTCTTAGTATCGGATAAAATCAATCAATTACACGATTCCATCATATTGATAAAAGGTTCAAGAAGTTTCGCTTTTGAGAAAATAACCGAACGTTTAGCCGAAAAAGTACACGAAACGATGCTCGAAGTCGACTTAGACGCCGTTATACATAATTTTAAATATTTCAAATCGAAACTCCGCCAAGAAACTAAAATCATTTGCATGGTTAAGGCATTCGGATATGGAATCGGTTCTTATGAACTGGCAAAAACCCTGCAAGATCAAGGATGCGATTATTTGGCCGTGGCCGTAGCCGACGAAGGTGACGAATTGCGCCGGGAAGGCATCACGATGCCCCTGATTGTAATGAACCCCGAAATACATAGTTTAAATACTTTATTTGAAAATAAATTAGAACCTGAAATCTATAGTTTCCGAATATTAAAAGCGATATTAAAAGAAACCGAAAAACGAGGACTTTCTAACTATCCCGTTCACATCAAATTGGATACGGGTATGCACAGACTTGGATTTGAGCTCAAAGACATGGACGAACTTTTATCTATCCTATTAAAACAATCCACGTTGAAAGTGAAATCCGTTTTTTCTCATTTGGCTGCAAGCGACTCTCCTCAACACGATGATTATACACGGATGCAACTGAATTTGTTCCGAAATTTATACCAACAAATGGAAACCGTTCTTTCATATCCTTTTATGAAACATATACTTAATTCCGCCGGAATCGAACGTTTTCCCAAATATCAGGTCGACATGGTCCGCTTGGGAATCGGACTGTATGGAATTTCCGTTGTAGAAAAAAATATCCTTCAACCTGTAGCGACTTTGAAAACGACAATCCTGCAAATTAAAAACAGGGAAAAAGGAGAAACGGTAGGTTACAACCGCAACGGAATACTCGAAAGAGATTCCCGAATCGCATGTTTGCCGATAGGATATGCCGATGGATTAGACCGAAAGTTAAGTAACCGCAAGGGTTCGGTTTTTATCAACGGGAAACGATGTTCGATTATCGGTAATATTTGCATGGATCTATGTATGGTCGATGTTACAGACGTAGAAGCCAAAGAAGGCGACTACGCGATCATTTTCGGAAAAGAAATTTCGATCGAAGAGATAGCCCGGCAACTGGATACAATTCCTTATGAAATCCTGACCTCTATTTCTCCCCGTGTGAAAAGGGTTTATTTTAAGAATTGAATATGAAAAACTTTGTCCGTAAAGCTACTAATCCATAATCGTTGAAAGGGTTTGCGACAATTCAAATAGTTGTAGATGGCAGGCTCGACACCCGGTGCCTTTTCGCCTTGCGACGGTAGGTTTCCGGGAGCCTACCCCCCGAACCGTACGTACAAGTCTCCTTGTATACGGCTCTCCGTTGGTTTTTCTCATTTTAGCGAACATGAATTTTAGTATTACAAGTTTCACAAACAGCTAAAGTCTTCCGGCATTCCGTTTACCTCACCTTGCAGCCCCAACCTCTTCAAATGTTAAAAAACGGGTATTTTTCATTGTTTTCAGGGTTAAAGAGTCATTGTTGGTTATATGATCTGAGCTAATCTGATGATTTACAATTATGGTTATTTCCCAAATCCCGTTGTAGCCTATACAATCCTGTATGTTCCCCACAAAAAAGCCAATCTTCAGGCTTGGTTTTACTTAACGAAGCAATCCATTTCAAAAGAAGAATTAAAGCCTTCCTTTTCGTTTGTAAACTCACAATGATGGATTTTATCCATTTGACCAAGTTCAAAAAAAGACACATCAAACTTTAATTTTGAAAAGTCAATCCCAATAAATAAATTTTTCATACTTTTGCTTGTGTTATTTTGGAATTAACTAAAAAGTTGTTGTCTACTAACACCCTTAATAGGTTCACAGACCTAAAATTCTATCTGGTATCTACAGCTTGACTATCGAAGGTCTGATTCGTAACTTAAGTTTTACTTAGCCGAGCGGTTAGTTTACCTTCGCTAGTCTGTTAATTCCTTACATTCATACAACAAATATAAGAAGTTAACATTGCTTTTTTTTATTCTGCAAACTAAGGGCCGAACAGGGGATTCAAAAATTACCCGAAGAAGATAAAGCCTGTGTATTCAAAATGATTGACGCATTCATCCGAGACAACAAAGCCAAACAAGCATATTCTTAACAAAAATCCCGTCAATCATTTTTATCTGACCAACGGGAGCTTCTTTTAGTTTCAGGTAAGCTTTTTTTACGCTAAAATTAATGAGGAAAATTTATTAAATTTAATTTTCCACCTTTAAATTGATATAACCTCACTATATCATCAATAAAAAATAAAAAGTCATCCGTATTTTCTTTCGTTATAACTATTTCTTTATTGGTAAATTCAAATAGAGTGTTGATATCTTTTTCTTCTGCTGAATTCGGATTAGGAAATGATATGACATAAAAAAAAGAATCATTATATATGACACAACCTAAAATATCAGCTCCTTTTTTAATATAACTATCTGATAATATCCCTCGTTTAGAAAATGTTATCAAATTGTTATGTGAGCCAACATTCATTATTTCAACGTACAAATTCTCGTTGTGTTTTGCTAATGCCAGATAATAATTTGGAGCAAATTTGCCGTTACTTTCTTCTATGATATTTTTTAATATAGAGTCCAGTTGACAATTTATTACGCTTAAACCTTTTAATTTAATTGTTTCATCTGATGCATTTATCGATTTTAATTCATCCTCAATACTTGCTTCAATGGAATCTTGATTCTCTTGATTAAATAAAGCAACATGAGATTGTGCAAAAACATTGTCCACAGTCACTAATAGTATGAAAATGATTGTATATTTATTCATAACTATCGCCTTGAAGGAGTGATTATAATTTCATGTAGCATACCAGGAATTGAATAACTACCAAAAGGAGTATATTGCCTAGTTAACGGAGAGTAACTGTTCATTGTTGCATTAGGAAATGCTCCTTGAAGTTTTACAGCAAGCGAATGGTCTCCATAGGAAACGACAGTGGATCCATTAGGATGGCTATGGTTAGCACTCAATATAGTCGTTGGAGTGCCTCCAACTATACTCATACCGGGTGCTTGATTTCTTGATATAATCTCACTAACAATTTTGCTTTGGCCAATTTCTGCATTGTCTAAATGGGATGTTGTTATAAGACTAGCACCAACATCACCTGATGAAATATTAGTTTGAGACCATTCCACATCTGTGTTATTAGATGCAAATTCAAAAAACTGAGTAACCTGTTCTGTATCAAATGAAGTGTATGTATCCACTGAAGCTGTAGTAACTGCATTGTTTCCATCTGCAGCACTTGAATATCGACCTTGTACTGATTCTGTTTGTTTGGAACTTATGAATGATTTATCAACTTGCATTGAATTTTTCTTATCTGTTCCTCCTTTTGAATTAGCGGCATAGACTGTATGATTATCGGCCTTGGTTTGCTTTAAAAATTCAAGTTCTCCATTTCTATTTAATCTATAATCGTCTCTTCCATCCGGATCTATACGATTAATGGGATTGTTTTTGCAATAAACATACGGACTGATATTTGGATAATCCTCACTTAACGGATCCATCGTATGCCACCTCATGCCATCGTATTGGCGGGCACCGTGATCGTAGGTATTCAGTCCATGCATTGAGTCAAATTCCTTGCCGATGTATTTGAAACGCTCAACCAATCCGTTGGGATGGATATAAGGCGAATTCAAGTTCCGGTTGGAAAAAGGCATCCCGAATGCGTAATAATGCAATTGTTCTGTGGATTCCGAGTTGTCTAAAACAAC
>JAVBKZ010000004.1:0-62023 GCA_031553755.1 Bacteroidales bacterium
TACCGGTGCGGACTCTTTCTCACAACTGCTTTCTATCGCTGATACTGCCAGGAAGAATGGAAGGTCAAGGTATTATGCGTTGGCAGAAATTGCCAAATTGTAAAATCCCGTAGATCCTAAAGTGCTGACCTGAGTAGTTACACAAAATTATTTCAACTTTATAACGTTTATCATACATATTAAATCAAAGAATCTAAATTTATGTACCATAAAAAAACATTCAGTTTAAGTTTTTTATTGTTTTTTTGTTTGTGTGGTTTTTCCCAAACAATCCTTCATAAAGATACCATTGTTGTATCGAGAGACGGAACCGGAGATTTCAGGAATATACAAGATGCTATTTACGCTATTCGTGACTTCAGGCCTACACATACTTATATATTTATAAAAAAAGGTATTTATAAGGAAAAATTAATCATTCCTACATGGAAAACCGGAATTACACTCTTCGGCGAAAATAAGGATAATACAATTATTACTTACGATGATCATGCTAATATCAATCACATGGGAACATTCAGAACTTATACGGTTTTAGTTTCTGGAAATGATATCGCGATGGAAAATCTGACAATAGAAAATAATGCGGCGCAATTAGGACAGGCTGTCGCTCTTCATGTTGAAGGAGATAGAGTTGTTTTCCGTAATTGCCGTTTTCTTGGAAATCAGGATACGATTTTCAACGGAAGGGAAAATAGCCGGCAGTATTTTGAGAACTGCTATATCGAAGGTACCGTTGATTTTATTTTTGGACCCGCTACGGCATGGTATGAAAACTGTACGATTCACTGTAAACGCGATTCATACATCACAGCGGCTTCTACGCCTGAAAATTGTATTTATGGGTTGATTTTTAATCATTGTAAAGTTACATTAAGTGAAAATGTCGATAAAATGTATCTTGGCCGTCCCTGGAGAGCTTATGCCATGACTTTGTTTATGAATTGCGATTTGCCCAAAGGAATTAAGTCGGAAGGTTGGCACAATTGGGATAATAAAGAGAATGAAAAAACAGCCAGGTATTTCGAATACAACAATACGGGAAATGGTTCAAATACTTCTCAACGGATGTCATGGAGCAAAATTTTCACAAAAAAAGAAATTGAAAAATACGCATTGGAAAATGTGTTTAAAGACTGGAATCCGCAAACGGAAAAATAGTTTTTTATGAATTTATTTTCCCAAAACAGAAACAAATTAAATTTTATCTTACTTTTGCTTTTTGTTAGTTTTTCAACAATAGCACAAGAAAATCAACTGTTTAAGGATATGATAAAAGAATCCATCAAATTAGAATTGAACGCGGATGATCAAAATCTTTTTTTGAAGGATTCTAAGAATATTTTGAAAGAAAATAACCTTCCTGATACGAAATTATTTTATCCTAAATTGTCGGTAATTCTTGACCCTTTAAACTTGGAAGAGAAACCAAATTATCTTTCGAAAGAAAAAATTTCGCCTAATCTCACGATTCCGTTTACAAACGAAGGTAAAGATTTATCATTTGATGAATACTGGAAAAAGCAAAATAAATATTCCCAATCGTGGAGATTTATGACTCCGGTCGATGGAAAATGGTCATCCCCTCGTCCTCCGGGAGGAAGTGTTTCCGGAACTTTCGATTTTTTTTCAAAAGAAAATTGGCGAAGTACGATTCGTAAAAAAGAAGCATTACAAAAAATCAAAAAAGCATACGGAATTACAGATTAATCCGGATGTTATAAAAACATGATTAATTCGTTATGATCATGAAGCTATGATGTAAATATGATAACACTAAAAAATATCAATAAAACGTATTTCAACGGAGCGCCTTTACACGTTTTGAAAGGAATTGATTTACATATTTCCAAAGGAGAAATGGTGTCGATTATGGGAGCTTCCGGTTCCGGAAAATCTACGTTACTTAATATATTGGGCATACTGGACAATTACGATACAGGCGAATATTATTTGAATGATCTTTTGATACAGAACCTAAATGAAACGAAAGCAGCCGAAATCAGGAATAAGATGATAGGCTTTATCTTCCAGTCATTCAATTTAATAACGTTTAAGAATGCGATGGAAAATGTCGCGTTGCCTTTATATTACCAAGGTGTCAGTAGAAAAAAAAGAAACAATTTAGCGTTGGAATATTTAGATCGTCTTGGATTGAAAGAATGGTGGAATCACATGCCGAATGAACTTTCAGGCGGACAAAAACAGCGAGTCGCTATCGCGCGCGCTTTGATTTCAAAACCACAGATTATTTTGGCTGACGAACCAACAGGAGCTTTAGACAGTACTACTTCTAACGAAGTAATACAGATTCTAAGAGAAGTGAATGAAACCGGAATGACCATGATTATCGTTACTCATGAACAATTTGTAGCAGATGCGACAGACAAGATAATCCGATTGAAAGACGGAATAATTGAGAATATAGAAATGAAATAATGAAAATGTATATTGAAACTATGAATGAATAGGAGTTACAGTAAGTTAAAGCTATAGCCTATTAAAGCATGCGTAAGCATTCCTTTAGATTCTTGTAACTTCGTCTAACTCCTTTTTTATTCAATATGTTCTATTAATTAAAAACAATGTTTGAATTAGATAATTGGACTGAAATTTTCCAAACCATAAAAAAAAATAAATTACGGACTTTCCTCACCGGTTTTTCTATTGCTTGGGGAATCTTTATGCTCATTATTTTGCTTGCTTCAGGAAACGGATTGAAAAACGGAGTGACATCGGCTTTTGGAAACCGGGCAAAAAACAGCATGGAACTTTGGCCCCGCAGCACATCTATGCCATATAAAGGAAATCCAAACAATAGAAATATCCGTTTCGACCAAAAAGATATTGATTTGATATTACAACAATTAGATGAAGTCGATAAATTATCCGCAAAAATATCTTTTTGGAATACTGCTAATTATAATTTCGAATCAATAAGTTGTTCTTTTGATGGAGTTTATCCTTCCCAGGGATATATTTCAGGATTAAAGATTGTCAGTAAAAATGGCCGTTTTATCAATGATATTGATATGAATAACCACCGGAAAGTAGCCGTAATCAATAAACGGTTACAGGAAGTTTTATTTAAGAACGAAGATCCTGTAGGTAAAACAATGATAGTAAATCAGATAGGTTTTACTGTTATTGGGGTTTTTGAAGAAGATAGTTGGGGAAATGATGCCAGGGCTTATGTCCCTTTTACTACCGCTCAATTACTTTTTCATAAAGGATGGGGGATAGGCTCTATTGCCATTACTCTCAAAGGATTAAATACAACTGAAGAAAACAAAGCGTTTGAAAAAAAAATACGTACTAAATTAGCGGCTTTACATCAGTTCGATCCGAATGATGATAGCGCGATTGGAATTTGGAACATGTTAGAAAATTATATGCAAACGATGGGAATATTTGCCGGAATTAATATTTTTGTTTTGGTAATTGGTGTTGGGACTTTGATTGCCGGAGTTGTGGGTGTAAGTAATATTATGTTGATTACCGTAAGAGAACGAACGCGTGAATTTGGCATACGCAAAGCATTAGGAGCGACACCATTCTCTATTTTGCAATCTATTTTGATGGAATCGATATTGATAACTTCAATTTTCGGATATGTAGGAATGGTTGCCGGAATCGGTTTGAGTGAAGTGATTAACTTTTTCATGGAATCGGCCAATCAGAACAGTGAAGATTTTGTTATTTTCAAAAATCCTACCGTAGATGTGTCGATAGCGTTGGGAGCTACTATATTAATGATAATATCCGGAGCAATTGCCGGATATTTTCCTGCGCGAAAAGCGGTGAAGATAACAGCGGTAGAAGCAATGCGGGCGGAGTAATAAAAAATTATGTTTGATTTAGATAAATTTCAAGAAATATGGGTAACTATAACCCGAAACAAAGTCAGGAGTTTACTCACCGGATTCGGAGTGTTTTGGGGAATATTCATGTTGGTGGTTATGCTCGGAGCCGGACAAGGATTAGAAAGGGGCATAATGAGTGGAATCGATGGTTTTGCTACCAATTCTTGTTTTTTCTATAGTTCCACAACAAGTGAACCATATAAAGGATTCAAAAAAGGACGACAATGGGATATTCACGACCGCGACTTGGAAGTCGCCCGCCGGAATATACCCGAAATCGACATCATAACTCCTATCATTTGGGGAAACAATACTCCGAACAATGTTGCCCGAAATGATAAAGCAGGGTCGTTTTCGGTTAAAGGATTATATCCTGAATATGGAAAAGTGGAGACGCAACGAATGAAATACGGACGATTTATTAATGATATTGACATTCTACATAAAAGAAAAGTTTGCGTTATCGGACAAAATGTATATGATGAATTATTTAAAAGAGGAGAAAATCCGGTAGGCCACTATATCAGGGTTAATGGCATTTATTATCAGGTAGTTGGAGTGGCTGGAGGAGGAGCTTCGAATATCAGTATTGGCGGGCGTCCTTCCGAACAGGTAGTTCTTCCGTTTTCAACAATGCAACAGATCAATAATCAGGGAGATGTTGTACATTTTGTGGCGGCGGTGGTAAAAAAAGGATACGCGGCAAGTTATATCGAAGAACGAATTAAAGAAGTTTTCAGGAATCAAAACAGTATTTCCCCGACAGATAAACAGGCTGTTGGCGGTTTTAATTTGGAAAAAGAGTTTCAAATGTTTGCTAATTTATTTTTAGGAATTAAAATATTAATTTGGATAGTAGGCATCGGAACGCTGTTAGCCGGAGTTGTCGGAATCAGCAATATCATGCTTGTTACGGTAAAAGAACGTACCCGTGAAATAGGAGTAAGGCGCGCTTTAGGAGCTAAACCGAAAGTGATTTTAAACCAAATCCTTTCGGAAAGTCTTGTTTTGACAGCGATCGCCGGACTTTTCGGGTTATGTTTTGGTGTTGGTGTCATAGCTGCCATAGATACTGTTATCAATGCTATCGGAGAAGCCGGAGGCGAAAAACCGTTCTTTTCCGATTTGATTATACCATTCGATATTGCGATGATATCTGTCGCCATTTTATTAGTATCAGGTTTGATTGCCGGAATAATTCCGGCGTGGAGAGCTTTACAAATTAAAGCGATAGACGCGATTAGGGAAGAATGAGTGTAATGAAAAATAAAGGGAATAAAAATAAAACTAAAAAATATAAAAAAATACGAGGAATGGCATCATGAAGAAAATCGGTAAAATTATTTTATTCGTTATCATTGGCGGAATGGTAATTGGAACATTTGTATTTTTATGGAATAAATCCCGGCCAAAAGTAACTGAATATGAAATTGTTACTCCGGAAAAAGGCTCTATCGAAAATAAAACCGTGGCCACAGGAAAAGTTGAACCAAGGGATGAAATTCTTATCAAGCCACAGATTTCGGGAATTGTATCTGAAGTATTGAAAGAAGCGGGAGAAAAAATTCAGGCGGGCGAAGTGATCGCGAAGGTGAAAATTATTCCCGAAATGGGACAATTAAATTCTGCCGAATCTCGGTTGCGAATAGCTGAAATCAATTTAGAACGTGTGAAAGCCGAATACGAACGACAGTCTAAACTATATAAAAACGGAGTCATTTCGAAGGGTGATTTTGAAACGGCCGAATCGGATTACAGAAAAGCCAAAGAAGAATATGATAACTCGCAAGACGCTTTGGATATTGTCAAAAATGGAATTTCTAAAAAATTCGCGCAAATCAGTAATACGCAAATCCGGTCAACTATTTCGGGAATGATTTTAGATGTCCCTATTAAAGCCGGAAACTCTGTTATACAGGCGAATACGTTCAACGATGGAACAACAATCGCTTCGATTGCCAACATGAGTGACATGATTTTTAAAGGAAAATTAGACGAAACGGAAGTCGGAAGAGTAAAAGAAGGAATGCCTATTACACTCACGATAGGCGCATTGAATAGCGAAAAGTTCAATGCTGTCCTTGAATATGTATCACCTAAAGGAGTTGAAGAAAATGGAGCTGTACTTTTTGAACTGAAAGCAGCCGCTAAAATTCCGGAAGAAACATTTATCCGTGCCGGATACAGTGCTAACGCCGAAATAGTGTTGGCTAAATCAGATAGTGTTATTGTTCTTCCCGAAAGTTCTGTGGAATTCAGCAATGATTCGGCATTTGTATATGTGCTTAAAACTGAAAAGCCGAAACAGGAATTTGAAAAAAAATACATTAAAACAGGCTTATCGGATGGTGTAAAAATAGAAATTAAAGAAGGAGTTAAATTAAGTGATAAAATCAGAGGAAACGAAATTGACCCTAAAGCTAAAAAAGATAAAAAATGAAAAAATTAAGTTGGCCTATCCTGGTTGTTTTTTCCGTGATAACAATGCAGGCACAAGATTCTCTTAAAATTTGGAGTCTTGAAAATTGTATCAACCATGCTATAAATAATAATATTAGCATTAAACAACTGCAATTAGGAAAAGAAGATGCTGCTATCCAGTTAAATACATCCAAGGCAAGTCGTTTGCCCGATTTAAACGCGGGAGTCGGGCAAAACTGGAACTTCGGGCGAGGACAAACCTCTACCGGTATTTATGAGTCGCAAACATTGTCTAATTCAAATATCAATATTTCAAGCTCAATTCCTTTATTCACAGGATTTCGGATCAATAATGAAATCAAAAAAAGCGAACTTGATTTGAAAGCGGCCACTCATTCGTTGGAAAAATCGAAAGAAGATTTAGCATTAAATGTCGCTTCTCTGTATTTACAAGTATTATTCAACAAAGAAATATTGAAGGTTTCGGAAGAACAGTTATCTTTATCGAAAATTCAGGTAGAAAAGACAAAATCACTGGTAGAGGCAGGAAGCGTCCCTAAATCGCAATTATATGATATAGAGGCGCAAGTAGCGAAAGATGAGGTAACTCTTATCCAGTCAAAAAATACTTTAAACTTGTCATTGTTGGATTTAGCTCAAAGTCTTGAATTAGAACGAACTTCCAATTTTGACATCGTTGTTCCGGAAATTCAGGACGCGATAGCGGAATATATGAATAGTTTGCAACATCCGGACGCTATTTATAATAACGCGATTGCCTCAAAACCTGTAATCAAAGAAAAAGAAACCAAACTGGAAAGCGCTAAAAAATCGATGAAAATAGCGGAATCAGGATTTTATCCCAAATTAAATTTAGGCTTGTCATACAGCAATAATTATTTTTATAACTATAGTATCGAAGGAACTCCAAACCCCTTGTCTCCAGGAGAATTTTTACATAATAAATCGTTTTCAGAACAATTCAAAGACAATGCAGGAGAAAGTATCGGTTTGAGTTTGAGTATTCCGATTTTCAATCGTTTTCAGGTACGCAACCAGGTTAATTCCGCGAAACTAAACATTATCAATCAACAATTTGAATTAGAAAACACGAAAAAAACATTGTATAAAGAAATTCAGACCGCTTACCTGAACGCTACAGCGGCTCAGGAAAAGTACCGTTCAACAGGAAAGGCTGTTGAAGCATCGCAAGAATCGTTTAAATACGCGCAAGAAAGATACGGAGTCGGAAAATCTTCCGTATTCGAATTTAATGAAGCCAAAACGAAACTTGTACAAAGTTTATCCGAACAAATTCAAGCTAAATACGATTTTATTTTCAGAAGTAAAATATTGGATTTTTACAACGGACTTCCGATAAAATTATAGAAAGTATGGGTGGTTAAGTTTCCAAGACCATAACAAATTTTTGTAGTTGTTTCCAAAATACTATGAGTTATACAGTGCCTTATGTGGTTAAAAAACATTCAAATGGTTTTCGATTGTAAATTCAAACGATTACTTAAAATTTGTCTAAATTCCAGAAATAATTTACAACCAGTTGTTCAAAAAAACTTGCACAAAAAAACGAAAAGTGTGAAAAAATTACGGAAAAATTTCATTAATAAAATAGAAAAATTACCTTTGTAGCCTTATTTAATATATTAAATATTTCAAATTTTTATTGATATGGAAATAACTCATATTGAACACCTTGGAATCGCCGTGAAAAGTATTGAAGCTTGTCTTCCTTATTACGAGCAAGTGTTGGGATTAAAATGTTACAACATTGAAGTTGTAGAAGACCAAAAAGTGAAAACCGCTTTTTTTCAAGTTGGTCAAACTAAAATTGAACTTTTGGAACCTACCAGCGAAGATTCTACTATCGCTAAGTTTATTGAAAAAAAAGGGGAAGGCATTCATCACATCGCGTTTGCCGTACCTAATGTGGCTGATGCTTTAGCTGATGCCGAATCGAAAGGTGTACAATTAATTGATAAAGCGCCACGTATGGGAGCAGAAGGCTTGAGTATCGCTTTCTTGCATCCGAAGTCTACATGTAGCGTATTAACAGAACTTTGTCAACATTAATTAAATATATGCAATTGTTGAATGTGGCAATGTGTCGATTATAAATTGGCACATTGTCATATTAGCACATTAAATAATTATTTTATGAGTAATCAGTTAGAAAAAGTAAAAGAGCTTATCGAACTCAGAACAAAAGCTCGTTTAGGAGGAGGCGAAAAAGCCATCGAAAAACAACATGCGCAGGGAAAATATACAGCAAGAGAGCGTATAACAATGTTACTCGATGAAGGTAGTTTCGAAGAATTCGACATGTTTATGCAACATCGTTGTACAAACTTTGGAATGGAAAAAAAACAATACCTTGGAGATGGTGTTGTTACCGGATATGGAACTATCGAAGGACGTTTGGTATATATCTTTGCCCAAGACTTTACTGTTATCGGAGGTTCTTTGTCTGAAACAATGGCTCAGAAAATATGTAAAGTAATGGATATGGCCATGAAAATGGGAGCTCCTATTGTTGGTTTGAACGACTCTGGAGGCGCTCGTATTCAAGAAGGTATTAACGCGTTAGCCGGATATGCCGAAATTTTCCAACGCAACATCATGGCATCAGGAGTTGTTCCGCAAATCTCCGGAATATTCGGACCTTGCGCCGGAGGAGCCGTTTATTCGCCTGCGTTGACCGACTTTACAATCATGGTAAAAGGAATGAGTTATATGTTTCTGACCGGACCGAAAGTCGTTAAAACAGTAACCGGAGAAGATGTCACACAAGAAGAATTGGGTGGAGCAACCGTACATGCTTCCCGTTCGGGAGTAACCCATTTTGCTGTTGAAACCGGAGAAGAAGGAATCAAACTTATCCGTAAACTATTAAGTTTTTTACCTCAAAATAATCTTGAAGAACCGCCTGTAATGTCAACAAATGATCCTATCGACAGGTTGGAAGATTCATTGAATGAAATAATTCCTGATAGTCCGAATAAAGCATACGACATGTATGAAGTAATCGGGGCTATTATTGATAACGGAGAATTTCTTGAAGTACATGCTGATTACGCTCAAAATATCATAGTCGGTTTTGCCCGGATGAATGGTTCTTCAGTTGGTATTGTGGCTAATCAACCCAGTCGTTTGGCAGGGGTTCTTGATATCAATGCTTCACGCAAAGCCGCTCGTTTTGTCCGTTTCTGCGATGCGTTCAACATTCCTATCTTAACATTGGTCGACGTTCCGGGATTTTTGCCGGGAACAGGTCAGGAATATGGAGGAGTTATTGTTCACGGGGCAAAATTGCTTTATGCCTACGGAGAGGCTACTGTGCCTAAAGTAACGGTCACTTTGCGTAAATCTTATGGAGGCGCTCATATTGTAATGAGCTGTAAGCAATTACGTGGAGATATGAATTATGCTTGGCCTACCGCCGAAATCGCGGTAATGGGAGGCGCCGGCGCGGTTGAAGTCCTTTATGCGAAAGAAGCGAAAGAAGCCGCTGATCCTGCTGCTTGTTTGGCTGAAAAAGAAACAGAATACAACAAGGCGTTTGCCAATCCGTATAATGCCGCTAAATATGGATATATTGATGATGTGATCGAACCGAGAAATACACGTTTCCGTGTGATTCGCGCATTCCAACAATTAGCCACTAAAAAGCAAGTGAATCCGTCTAAAAAGCATGATAATTTACCATTATAATGAATAAAGGGAGTTAAATAAGAAGTTTGAAGAATTTAGAGAAAGTTAAAGGAATTTTACCTGCGACTTCTTCTAACTTCTTCTAACTTCCTATAACTTCCTATAACTTCTATAACATTATGATTATAAAACAAAAAATAGGAATAAGTTTACTGCTTGCTTTTGTAGTATTTCTTAATATCCATGCTCAACGAACAACTGCTCTTCGGATAAATGAAATTTTGGTTATCAATGAAGATAATTTTGTAGATGATTACGGAAAAAGAAATTCTTGGATTGAAATATTCAATACCTCTCCGGCAACGGTCAATATTGCAGGGTGTTTTTTAACTAATGACCCTAAAAATCCCAAAAAATACATGATTCCGAAAGGCGATGTATTGACAAAAATTAAACCTCGTCAACATCTTCTTTTTTGGGCCGACAATAATCCGCATCGAGGTACCTTTCATTTGAATTTTACGTTAGATCCTACTCAATCTAATTATATCGCGTTATACGATTCTGACGGACGGACTTTAATTGATGAAGTAACGGTTCCTGCCGGACAAAAAGCGGATATAAGCTACGGCTTGGTTGAAGATGGATGGGATGAAACCCGTTTACAAGAAGAATTGAAACACAATTCTTTGTATAAAGGAGGTGACAAACTTTGGATTCCATTTGAAAAGGTGACTCCAAGCACAAACAATGTTACTCTTGATACGAATGAAAAAATAGAGAACTTTAAAGAAAACGATCCTGTAGGTTGGGGTATGACTATTACCGCGATGGGTGTTGTATTTTTAGGTTTATTGATGCTTTTCTTAGTATTCAAGGTTATAGGAAATACAGCGATGCTCTTGAGCCGCAAACGGGCGATGAAAGCATCCGGATTAACTAAAGAAGAAGCCAAGGGTGTAACTTCCGGTTCCGGAGAAATTTATGCGGCTATAGCGATGGCGATTTACGAAGTAACAGAAGAAGCTCACGATGACGAAAATACTGTTCTTACAATAAAGAGGGTTGCAAGAAGTTATTCTCCGTGGAGTTCTAAAATTTATGGATTGAGAGAAATACCTAAAAAATAAATCAGTTAACCAGTTGACGAGTTAACAAGTTCTCGTTAACTCGTCAACTGGTTAACTGATCTACTAAAAAACTAAAAAATGAAAAGTTTTAAATATACAATCAACGGAAATGTTTACAAAGTAGTTGTGAACAGCATTGAGAATACCATTGCGGAAGTAGAAGTAAATGGAACTCCTTACAAAGTAGAAATGCATAAGCCTACTAAAAAAGAAATAGTAACGATCAAACGTCCTGCACAAGCGGCAGTTACTCCGATAAGCCGTCCTGCACAAATAGCTACGGTTTCAGGAGCATTACGTTCTCCGCTACCCGGAACTATTTTGGATATCACTTGCAAAGTGGGCGACACGGTAAAAAAAGGACAAAAGTTAGTCGTTTTGGAAGCCATGAAAATGGAAAATTCTATCAATGCCGATAGAGACGGTGTTGTTAAAGAAATAAAAATAAATAAAGGAGATTCTGTATTGGAAGGCGCAGATCTTATTGTAATAGGATAATATTATGAACAATAGTTTTGTATCATTTCTAACAGAAAACCTGGAGATATTCCTCTCTTATACGGGGATTGCAAGTGCTACTCCGGGGCATATAGCAATGATCGTGGTAGGTTTGATTTTTATCTATCTGGCCATTGCGCACGAATTTGAACCCATGCTTTTGATTCCTATTGGATTTGGTATTTTGATTGGAAATATTCCATTTAAAGACGCGGGTCTTCAATTAGGTATATATGAAGAAGGGTCGGTCTTGAATATTCTTTATCAGGGAGTTACACAAGGATGGTATCCTCCGTTGATATTTCTTGGGATAGGGGCAATGACCGATTTCTCGGCTTTAATATCCAATCCTAAATTAATGCTTATCGGAGCCGCGGCTCAGTTTGGTATTTTCGGAGCATATATTATTGCTTTATGGATGGGATTCGAACCTAATCAGGCAGGTGCAATCGGTATTATTGGTGGCGCTGATGGTCCTACGGCGATTTTCCTTTCTTCTAAATTAGCGCCGAATTTGATGGGGGCGATTGCTATTTCAGCATATTCTTATATGGCTTTGGTTCCTGTTATTCAACCACCTTTGATGAGAGCGTTTACAACTAAGAAAGAACGTGTTATCCGGATGAAACCGCCTCGCGTTGTTTCTCAGACGGAAAAAATTATTTTCCCAATTGTCGGTTTATTGTTGACATGTTTTCTTGTTCCTTCAGGATTACCTCTTTTGGGAATGTTATTCTTCGGTAATTTATTAAAAGAATCGGGAGTTACACGTCGTTTGGCAGAAACAGCTCGTGGCCCGCTTATTGACACAATTACGATTTTATTGGGAGTAACAGTAGGAGCTTCGACTCAAGCGACTCAATTTCTTACAATGGATTCTTTGAAAATTTTCGGATTAGGGGCGTTATCTTTCATTATAGCGACAAGTGCAGGTATTTTATTCGTTAAATTCTTCAATTTATTCTTGAAAGAAGGAAATAAAATCAATCCGCTTATCGGAAATTCAGGAGTTTCAGCGGTTCCCGATTCCGCGCGTATTTCTCAAACAATAGGATTAGAATACGATCCGTCTAACTATTTGTTGATGCACGCTATGGGACCAAATGTGGCAGGAGTAATCGGTTCTGCTGTCGCGGCCGGTATTTTGTTGGGATTCTTAGGCTAATTATTTAGACCACATAGACAGATAATACGCATAATTTTTTTACTTATAATTTAAGTTTTATGTGTCGGATTTGTCTATGTGGTCTAATTTTTTTCGTTAATTTACTTTTTTTATTTTCCTGTACTCCAAATTCTTCCAAACCGGAAATTCAAAAATTACAAAGTTCAGTGGAATTTGATTCGATAAATACAAAAGAACCGGAAATAATCATCGACAGCAATATGTCTTTTGAGGATGCTATTGCCGGAACTGATGCTCCTCAAGAAATTCTTGACCAATTGGTTCTGGTTGATGTGGAATATTATTCAACTGACGATAAACTTCATCGTGGACAAATTTTATTGAATCGAAGTATAAAAGAAGATATTATCGCTATCTTCGATACTATCAAAACGATTCGTTTTCCTGTTCATCAGGCTATTCCGATTGTCGCTTATGGTTGGGACGACAATCGTTCGATGCTTGCCAACAATACTTCCGCTTTTTGTTACCGTAAAGTCGCCGGAACGAATAATCTATCACGTCATGCCAAAGGAAAAGCCATCGATATCAATCCTTTTTTTAATCCCTTAATTTGGAAAACTCCAAATCAAAATCGTCCGGTAATTCCTGAAGGCGCTCAACACAATAAAAATGTTGCAGGAACGTTACATGAAGAACATCCCATTGTCAAGGAATTTATCAAAAGAAAATTTACCTGGGGATACAATTTTCCTAAATATTACGACATACACCATTTTCATAAAGACTAATGAATACGATAGAAAAACTTCACGCTGATTATCAACAAGATATTTCCATCCAAAAAGAAAATTTAAACCAAATCAAGAAAAAAATCAGAACCGTAGGGCTTATCCGATTATTGATAGTGTTGCTTACCATTGCCGCCATTTATATTTATTGGGGAAGTATCATAGTTATAGCCACGACAATAATTGTTTCTCTCATCGCTTTTTTATTCTTTGTTGTCAGGCATAACAAACTCTTTTTGAAACGTGATTATATAGAAACAACCATTCGTTTCGATGAAAATGAATTAAAAGCCATAGATTATGATTTTACTCCGTTTGATGGTGCTAAAGATCGTATTTCTTCACAACATTCTTTTAGTTTGGATTTAGATGTTTTTGGTGATAAATCATTATTTCAATCCATAAACAGAACTTGTACGGCTTATGGAAAAACTTTACTCGCTGATTGGTTTCAATATCCCGAAATAGAAAAAAAAACAATATTACGCAGGCAGAAAGCAGTTGAAGAACTTGCTCAAAATCCACAATTAGCAAAACATTTTATTGTCACCGGACAACTTCACCCAAATTCGGCGTCTGATTTAAAAGAAATGAATGAATTTATCAGTTATCCATCTTATTTTTTGAAAAATAAAATATGGAAGTTATTGATTTATTTCATTCCTTGTTTTTGGTTTGTTTATATTTTGCTTATTTCATTTGGAATTTTACCCATCGATGGTTTGGGATTAGCAATCGCGATTGGTTTGATAATTGGAGAATCCCAAATGAAAAAAATCAATCAATTACAAGATGTAGTCGGGAAAAAAGAGAAAATATTCGCGTCTTATTCCGATTTAATTACCATTATCGAATCTGAAAATCCTGATTCTGAACAATTAAAAAAAATCAGGAATAATTTTTTCAATCAAGAAATACCTACATCTAAAATTATAAAGCAACTTTCAAAATTGTTATCTGATTTGGATATGCGTTTCAACGTTCCTGCACGTCTTTTGCTAAATACTCTTTTTTTATGGGACATCCGCAATGCCTGGAGAGTAGAAAAATGGCAAAATGAATATTCTCCTTTGTTGGAAAAATGGATACGTGCTTTAGGGGAATATGACGCCCTGTTTTCGTTAGCGATTTTCAAACACAATCATCCGGAATATATTTTTCCTGAAATTTCGGAAAAGTATTTCGTTTTTGAAGGAAAAAATTTAGGTCATCCATTAATGAACCGGAACCTTTGTGTGAAAAACGATGTAAATATTCCTCAAAATCCCTATTTTATGATTGTAACCGGAGCAAATATGGCAGGAAAAAGCACTTATCTGAGAACGTTGGGCATTAATTATTTACTGGCATGTATTGGCGCTCCAGTTTGCGCGGATTCTTTGAAAATATATCCTGCAGCTTTAGTTACAAGTTTAAGAACATCAGATTCTCTTTCAGATAATGAATCGTATTTCTTCGCTGAACTGAAACGCCTGAAAATGATTATTGAACGGTTAAATTCGGGTGAAAAAATGTTTATTATTTTGGATGAAATACTAAAAGGTACAAATTCTGTCGACAAACAAAAAGGCTCATTCGCGTTAGTGCAGCAATTGGTTTCGCTTAATACCTGTGGAATTATCGCTACTCACGACTTATTGTTAGGAAACTTGGCGGATAAATTTCCTGAAAAAATTGAAAATTTCAGGTTCGAGGCCGATATAACCGGTGATGAACTTACATTTTCATACCAGTTACGCAGGGGAATCGCCCAAAATATGAATGCTTGTTTTCTGATGAAGAAGATGGGAATAACTGTTGAAAATTAAAACAATTTATAGTTTTTGTTTGTTTTGTGAAAAAATGTATTACATTTGTACTTTCTAAAAGCAAAAAGAAAGCATGAACAAATATTATTTTACATATTCCTTTTATTATTTTTACTTTAGTGGAAAAGTAAGACAGGATTCTTGTATGTAAATAAAGTTCAAACAAAATTTGAAATAAATAACAAAAATAAAGAATATAAAATCCTGTCAGAAATGGCGGGATTTTTTTATGTGTGTATAACTTTAGTATAAGTCAGATAAAAAATGAAAACAGTAGCAATACAAGGAATCGCGGGTGCGTATCACGAAATAGCTGCACATAATTATTTTAAGCATCAAGATATCAGTATCTTGCCATGTAGCCAATTTAGGGATATAATCAAAGTTCTAAAAAAAGATCCGAAACTTATAGGTATTATGGCAATAGAAAATACCATTGCCGGAAGTTTATTACAAAATCATGAACTAATAAGGGAAAGCGATTTGTCGGTTATCGGAGAAGAAAAACTCAGGATATCCCATTGTTTGGCCGCGCTTCCGGGAGAAACAATTCATGATATCAGGGAAATCAATTCGCATCCTATCGCGTTAATGCAATGCCGGGATTTTTTAGATACTTTGCCTCAGGTTAAGATAGTGGAAAAAGACGATACGGCTTCGAGTGCCGAAAATATTTCTAAAAATAAATTGAAAAATACGGCTGCGATATGTAGTAAACATGCAGCCGAAATCTATGGATTAAATATTCTGTGTGAGGGAATCGAAACAAATAAACATAATTCCACGCGTTTTTTACTTCTCGCCAACAGTTGGATTGCCGAAGAAATGCTTCAGGATGCCACAATCAACAAATCTTCTGTCGTTTTTACACTTCCTCATGCCGAAGGAAGCCTTTCAAAAGTGCTTACAATTTTTTCTTTCTATAATGTTAATTTGACAAAAATACAATCTCTTCCGATTATTGGCCGAGAATGGGAATACCTATTTTATGTAGATCTTACTTTTAATAATTATATCCGTTATAAACAGGCAGTTGACGCGGTTTTACCTCTAACGAAAGAATTTAAGATTTTAGGGGAATATACGGAATTCAAGTAAAAAATGAAAATTAAAAAATTGATATAATGAAACCAATTACATCTGCCGAAAGGCTTAATCATGTCAGCGAATACTATTTTTCTAAAAAACTGAAAGAAATAGCGGATATGAACGCTGAGGGTAAAAATATTATCAGTCTGGGAGTCGGTAGTCCGGATTTGCCTCCATCTCCGGAAACAATACAGACCTTGTCGGAATGGGCTTCTAAATCAGATACACACGGTTATCAACCTTATACCGGAATATTCGAGTTACGTAAGGGTTTTTCGGATTGGTATAAAAAATGGTATAAGGTTGATTTAAATCCGGATACTGAAATTCAACCGCTTATCGGCTCAAAAGAAGGAATATTGCATATTTCTTTGGCATTTCTGAATCCAGGTGACAAAGTGTTGATTCCTAATCCGGGTTATCCTACCTATTCTTCTGTTACTAATTTAGTTGGAGCGGAAATAATAAACTATGATTTGAAAGAAGAAAACAGTTGGCAACCCGATTTTGAAGTCTTGGAAAAAATGGATTTATCAGGAGTGAAGTTGATGTGGACGAATTATCCGAATATGCCTACCGGATCGCCCGCGACTATCGAATTATACGAAAAATTAGTAGATTTCGGGAAACGACACAGTATTGTGATCTGTAATGATAATCCATATAGTTTCATCTTGAATGACAAGCCTTTAAGTATTTTAAGTATAAAAGGAGCAAAAGAAATTTGTATAGAACTCAATTCGATGAGTAAATCGCACAATATGCCCGGTTGGAGAATCGCTATGATCGCATCGAATCTTCAATTTATCGAATGGATATTGAAAGTGAAAAGCAACATTGATAGCGGACAATTCAAGCCAATGATGTTAGCGGCAGTTAATGCGCTTCAAGTAAATGAAAATTTTCATAACGAAATGAACAAAATTTACAAGAAAAGGAGAGTTATTGCCGAACAAATTATGCGTACAATAGGCTGTTCTTTTGATGAAAAACAAACAGGTATGTTCTTGTGGGGAAAAATTCCGTATCGATATAAAAACGGAGAAGAACTCTCCGATAAAATTTTGTATCAGGGTAAAGTATTTATCACTCCGGGATTTATTTTTGGAAGTAATGGCGATAAATATGTACGCATTTCTCTTTGCTGTAAAGACGAATTGCTGAAAGAAGCACTAAACCGAATTGAAAAATTACTTTAATTATTGACTTATAATTAGAAACTGTTTAAAAATTTCGAATAGGGCTATAAATAGGTTATATTTAAACCACATAAGGCACATGGAAAATTTGAACCATGTAGGTATGAAGAGCATAAAGAATTATTTTTTTATGTAATCAAGAGTATCTCAATTTATGTTTAATTTATTCTCCATGCCTCTCTGTTTCTATAGTGAAATAAAACTAATGTGCCTTATGTGGTTTAAAAACATTTATATTGTTCTTGATAGTAAATTTAAATAGTTACTTATATAAAATAAACACTTAAAAAATTATATCTAAATAAAATTATATATTATGGAATTAGAATCGATTATATTGCCGGGAATTGAAGTCAAAAGGCCTTTGATTATTGCCGGCCCGTGCAGTGCGGAAACAGAAGAACAAGTGATGCAAACAGCTTATGAATTAGCTGAAAAAGATGTAAAAATATTCCGTGCCGGAATATGGAAACCTCGTACCAAACCGGGAGGTTTTGAAGGGGTAGGGGAAACTGGCCTTGTATGGCTGGAGAGAGTTAAAAAAGAAACAGGAATGTATATTTCAACCGAAGTAGCCACCCGCAAACATATTGAAGACGCGCTGAAACACAATATCGATATGCTTTGGATTGGAGCAAGAACTTCTGCCAATCCTTTTGCCATGCAAGAAATAGCGGATACTTTAAAAGAATTGAAAGCAGATATTCCAATACTGGTAAAAAATCCGGTAAATCCGGATTTAGATCTTTGGATTGGTGCGATCGAACGGATTTATAACGCAGGAATAAAAAGGATTGCGGCGATACATAGGGGTTTTACCTCTTATGAAAAGAAAATGTATCGCAATATGCCACTTTGGCACATACCAATTGAATTAAAACGGCGTATTCCTGAAATTCAAATAATTTGTGATCCGAGCCATATCGGTGGAAAACGCGAATTAATTGCTCCGCTCAGTCAACAAGCGATGGATTTGAATTACGATGGATTAATCATAGAGTCTCATTGCAATCCCGATCATGCATGGAGCGATAAAGAGCAACAGTTAACTCCTGATATATTAGGATATGTGTTAAGTTTGTTGGTTGTAAGAGATACAAAACAAACAACAGAAAATTTGACAGAATTGCGCCGTCAAATCGATGAAATTGATAACCAATTGTTGGAAATACTTGCAAAACGAATGCGGGTTTCGAGAGAAATCGGACAGTATAAAAAAGAACATAACATGCCGATACTTCAAACCGTTCGTTATGATGAAATTCTTTTGAAACGAATAGCGATGGCACAATCAATGGGAATGGATGGCGATTTCATGAAAACGATTTTGGAAGCCATTCATGAAGAATCTATCCGTCAGCAAGTTGAAGTATTAAAAAAATAATTATTGTCATACTCACAAAAATAAGAATCAAATGAAAATACAAATTTTAGGAGCCGGGAAAATGGGTTCTTTTTTTGCCGATATATTAAGTTTTGAACACGAAGTCGCTATATTCGATCCTAATCCGCAAAGGTTACGTTTCACATACAATTGTGTAAGAATGAGTGAACCTAAAGAAATTGCAGAATTCAAACCTGAAATATTAATCAACGCGGCTACCGTAAAACATACGATTGAAGCTTTCAAAACAGTTTTACCTTATCTTCCGGAAAATTGTATCCTGTCGGATATAGCGTCCGTAAAAACAGGATTAATGGAATTTTACAAAGAAACAGGCCTTCCTTTTGTTTCCACGCATCCGATGTTCGGCCCGACTTTTGCTAATTTGAGTGATTTATCAACGCAAAATGCCATTATCATTTCCGAATCAAGTCACATGGGAAAGGTATTTTTCAAAGATTTATATAATTCGCTAAAACTTCGTATTTTTGAATATACATTTGAAGAACACGA
The DNA here is from genome assembly GCA_031553755.1 of Bacteroidales bacterium. GTDB lineage: Bacteria > Bacteroidota > Bacteroidia > Bacteroidales > Azobacteroidaceae > JAIRVZ01. The sequence goes on from JAVBKZ010000004.1 coordinate 19,492, forward strand.
TGAAACGATTGCCTATTCGCTTTCTGTTCCATTTGCATCGACTCTGGTTTTTGCATCCGTGATGAAACATCAGGAAGCGCCGGGCACAACGTTCAAGAAACACATGAATATCGCGCAAGGATTATTGTCGGAAGATGATTACTTGTTGACGGAAATATTGTTTAATCCTCATACACCCGGACAAGTAGAAAAAATCAGGAAAGAATTGGCTCACTTACTCAAAATTATTGAAACCAAAGATTCGAAAGAAATGGGAGAATTTTTGAAAAAGGTGAGAGAAAATATAAAATAATTTACTTTAGTACATGACAAAAAAGTAATATTATTACGACTAAGGTTCAGGACAAAAATACAGAATTGATTGCAGTGTTACTCAATTATTTAGGGAAAAATAAGAAACAACGTTCGACGCAGTCAATTTAGCCCGAATAAAGCTCTTGAGTATGTTTATTTGCGCGTTATGGTTAATATGCACGGCGAACAATAAAAAAGACCATCTCTATTTTTGTGAGATGGTCTTTTCTAAAATTTCAATCTATATATATTCCTATTTTTTTTTCGGATTTTTGGGAAACCAACCTTTTTTGACACGTTTTTCTTGCTCTATGATTTCGTGAATACTCCAAAGGCATGAAAATCCGAATACGCCTAAAATGGCTGAAAATATTTGATGATGAACCAATACGGAAGAAATCAAGCCCGCAATACCTAAAATCAAAAATACCCACCAACATTTTTTGCCGAAATAATATTCTCCTTTTATCACTAACGGATGAAATAAACCAATAATGAAAAAAGCGGATAGTCCGATGATTATACCTTCAAAATTAAACATAAAAAGATTGTGAGTAAATTTAATGTTTTCAAAAAAGAAAAATTTATCTTCTTTTTTGTTGGTTGGCGCGTTGTTTAGCTAATGCTTGTTGTTGACGTTGTGCTTCTTCCAAACGAGCCATAAATCCGGATTTCTTTTTAGTTTGAGGTTTCTTTTTATTTTCTTCCAATTGAGCTAAAATCTTATCTTCATTTACAAAATAACGGAAAGCTACTGTTTGAAGAATAGTGATTAAAGTCGAAATAAAATAATAATAGTTCAAACCTGCGGGATATTGGTTCAGGAAAATCATCATGAAAACAGGCATGATATACATCATTGTCTGCATACCAGGCATTTGTTGTTGTCCGGTATTGGCCTGATCCATATTAAACTTCGTATAAATGATTTGGGTAATTGTCATCAGTAAACAAAATAAGCTGATGTGATTACCAAAATATGGCGTAACAAGCGGAATATATGTGTTCCAACTAATTATGGCATCATAAGTCGATAAATCTTTGGCCCAAAGAAAACTTTCATGACGTAGTTCGATTGCTGTCGGGAAAAACATGAACAAAGCAAACAAAAACGGCATTTGAAGCAACATCGGCAAACATCCACTCATCGGATTGACACCTACTTGCCGATACAATTCCATTGTCTTTTGCTGACGGGCCAAAGCGTTTTCCTGTCCGGGCAACTTAGCTGTGATTTCTTCTACTTGCGGACGCATTACACGCATCTTCGCTGACGACATAAACGACTTATATGTAAGCGGAAATAATCCCATTTTAATAGTCAATGTAAGCAGAAAAATAGCAAGTCCTACATTGCCGCAAATACCTGTCCAAAAGTCAAATAAAGGAAGAATAATCCATTTATTCACATACCTGAACAGACTCCAACCAAGCGGAACAAGTTTTTCGAGTTCCAAATCTTGTCCTTTGAACTGATTTTTATCATATTGTTTTAAGAGGGAATAATCGTTAGGCCCAAAATAATAGTGGAAAACGGTTGGTTCTTGTCCTTTCAGGTCGAAAGCAACAGTTGTCTCCGTATTATAGGTTTTTAGATATTTTCCATCCGCAATAGGCTTTGAATCTAATTTTGTAGATTCAAAATTTTGGTCCGAAATTAATACGGAAGAGAAATATTGGTCTTTATAACCAATCCATTTTACTTTATTAGAAATGCTTTTAACATCTTCCTTCGAATCACTAAGGTGCTCTACATCATCTGCCAAATATTTGTAAGATATATATGCGTATCGGTTTTCAAATGTACGTCCGGTTTCTTGTTGACGTATTTTTTGCATCCATTGGATATCCAACGAATTAGTTCCGGGAGACAAAACGTTATTCAATCCATTGGAAACTATTTCAAATCGAAGCATGTAATCCTTAGGATCCAGGGAATATACATAATCCAAAGAACCGTTATCGCCAGCTTTCAGGCGCATAACTATCTTATTTTCTTCCTTTATCGGTTCAAAATAGAAATCTTTGGTATTTACAATCCTGTTATTGGCTGTAATAAGCGTAGTTCCAAATGCCGATTCTTCCTTATCGAATATAACTATCGGCTTTTCATTTTTATCTGTAAATTCCTTTAATACAGCAGAGTATACACGTCCTCCTTTAGAACTCAACGTGATTTCCAATAAATCGTTTTCCAAAGTGACAAATTTTTCTTCTCCCGATATGGCATTCGAAAACTCACCATAAGTGCTTTGTAATTTGACTGCTTTTAAAGAATCGGGTAGGGCCTCCTCGTTTTGTAATTCCTTTGCCTGCTGAATTTCAAGGGCTTGTCTCTCTTGTTGACCCTGAACAATGGAAATAGAATCCTTAAACCTTTGTTGCGCGGCGATTTGTTCCGGATTCGGACGATTAAAATAAGTAAAAGCAATAAGCACGAGTCCCATTAACAGGAACCCCATAAGTGTATTTTTATTCATATTTTTTTAACTAATAGCAGCTTCAATGAAGCTCATAAACAATGGATTGGGATTTACAACCGTACTATTATATTCCGGATGGAATTGAACGCCTACGAACCATTTTTTTGATGGAATTTCAATCACTTCAACCAAACCCGTTTCAGGATTCACACCTACACAATTCATCCCGTTTTCTTCAAACATTTTTTTGTATGCATCGTTAAATTCATACCTGTGACGATGTCTTTCCTGTATCAATGTTTTTTTATACGCTTTATATATTTTCGAATCTTTGCTTATTTGGCAATCATAAGCGCCTAAGCGCATAGAACCACCCATATTTGTCAGGTTTTTTTGTTCCTCCATTAAGTCGATAACTTTATTTTCTGTTTGCTCATCGATTTCGGAAGAACTTGCATCCTTTATATTCAATACATTACGAGCAAATTCAATAACCATACATTGCATTCCTAAACATATTCCTAAAGTTGGTTTGTCATTTTCCCTCGCATATTTAATCGCGGCGTATTTTCCTTCAATTCCTCGTTGGCCGAATCCGGGTGCGATTAAAATTCCATCCATTGATCCTAAAACAGAAGCGGCGTTTTCATTTGTCAGTTTTTCCGAATGTATAAAATGTAAATCTAACTTCCTGTGATGGTAAATGGCAGCTTGCAAGAGGGATTCGTTAATCGATTTATACGCGTCCGGAAGTTCTACATATTTACCAACCAACGCGATTTTAACAGAATCTGTAGCAGTTCTCATGCTATTCAAAAATTCGTTCCAAGGTTTCATTGGCGGTTTTTCTCCAATATCAAATCCCATTTTACGAAGAATTATTTCATCAACATTTTGTTGTTGCATCACAATTGGAACTTCGTATATAGAAGGCACATCGTAAGATTGTACAACCGCATTTTCTTCAACGTTACAAAATAATGCCACTTTACGACAAATTTCCTTACTCAATTCTTTTTCCGTACGCAATACAAGCACTTCAGGCTGTATTCCCAATTCCTGAAGCGTTTTTACCGAATGTTGAGTCGGTTTTGTCTTAAATTCTTTTGCGGCAGCGATATAAGGAACATAAGTTAAGTGAACGCATAAACAATCTTTCCCCAGTTCCCAACGTAATTGACGCACACTTTCAATAAAAGGAAGTGATTCTATATCTCCAACAGTTCCTCCGATTTCGGTAATAACAAAATCGAATTTATATTTACTGCCTAAAAGCTTGATATTCCGTTTGATTTCGTCTGTTATATGAGGTACAACCTGAACTGTTTTTCCTAAATAATCACCTCTACGTTCTTTGTTAATGACGCTTTGATAAATCCGTCCTGTTGTAATATTGTTCGATTTTGTTGTAGGAATATTTAAAAAACGTTCATAATGGCCCAAATCCAAATCCGCTTCGTGTCCGTCAACTGTTACATAACATTCGCCATGTTCATAAGGATTTAATGTCCCCGGATCAATATTAAGATAAGGGTCGAATTTTTGAATAGTTACTTTATATCCTCTCGCTTGTAATAACTTTCCTAATGAAGAGGAAATAATTCCTTTACCTAATGATGAAACTACCCCTCCGGTTACAAAAATATACTTTGTATCTGCCACAACAGTAAAATTTAAATTTTAAAACTTTTCTATTTCAAGCACGCAAAGTTACAAAATTTCTTGACCTGATAATATTGAAATGAAATTTTCTTTCAAAATCACAAAAATTATCAATTGTTCATTATTTCACTATAAACAATCAACAGTTGACTATCCATTTATTATAGGTGTAATATCTGGTAATCATTTGATTTTATAAATAAAATATGTGTTTTATATAGTTATAACAACGATTTTAGCGTAATTATACATCAAATTAACTTCCTGAGAATTGAATAAAATTTAATACACGGCAAGTTTATCAGAAATATTACACTTATGATACGGTTGAGTAAAAACAAACAAATCTATCGGATTGAAATGTTTTTTAGTGACACAAATGTGTAAAAAAACAAGGATGCAGAATACACATTTGTTTATAGGTAGAAATGTAAATAAAGTCTGAGCCAACTTTTAAATTCACATATGTATATTTTTATTAATGTCGTACAAATATTTCAATGAATAAATGTGCCTCACATAATTACTATACATTTGTGTAACTCATTTCAAATATACTTGTAAAAGTAATTCATAAAACTATTTATATATTAATAACCAATTGTTTAAATATATAAATATAAAGTAAATGGTTAAATTTTCATAGACATTAATAAAAACAGTCTGGAATGTTTTAAAAATCCATCAATATAATTTATTTTATTAATTGATAATCATTGATATATATAAATTATTTAAAGTGATTTGTATTTGTCTGTACATTTGTTATTGTATATATTTGTATTGTAAATACAGCCTTGAATACGAATGTAAATTTTACAACTGTATTTTAATTAATAACGAAAATAAATGTTAATTTGCTTTATTAAATAATAATATGTACATTTGTTTTAATTTTAAAATAATAAAATTAAATATACATTTGTAACAACGTATAATTTATCACTGATATGACAGAACGAATTAAACAAATTATGGAAAAAGAAGGATTAAATCCATCTTCGTTTGCCGACCAAATAGGAATCAGCAAAGGAACAATGAACCATATTTTGAATGGAAGGAACAATCCGAGTTTGGATGTTGTTACAAAAATTTTGGAATCTTATCCCAAAATAAATTCCGATTGGATGTTGTTTGGTAAATTACCGGTATACAAAAGTGAAAAAACGTATGTGATGCCCGATTTATTCGGTGAGGAATCTATAATTCAAGCCGAAGAGCCGAAAAAAATTGAATATCGCAAGGAAATTGAGGTTAAAAAGTCTGTAGAAGAGCCTGAAAAGATTAAAACAGAGGTTGTTACAATTGAAAAAATAGTGTCAAAAAAAATTATCAAAATAATGATTTTTTATTCCGACAATACTTTCGATAGTTTTAATCCGGAAAATATATGAGAAGTAATTTGAATAGTTAATCCGGTATCAAAATCATTTAAACTTGATGAAATTGTTTTCAATATCCTGATTCAAATAAGAAGTTATAGAATCCCTTTGGATAGAGAATAGGTTTTGTTGTGCTCTTCTTCTAAATAAATTCCTGAAATTATTAAAATCTTTCCGGTATAAAATACCTAATCCTTGGGTCGTATAAGCCGATCTGAGCGAATAATACCTATCGTTGTAATGATTGTAAGCTTTCAGTCTGAAATCGCCTGTTTTAGTTAATTTATATTCTAAATCGAAATCGCCGATGAAACTGGTAGAATTTGTGTTGGAATTATCTCTATAGCCAAAATTCCCATTGAAAATTAACCGGTTATCCAACAATTGGCTGGATAACATAAGAGCCATTTCCGTATCAGTGAAATCTTTGTCGTTACTTGTGCTGAATTTTGTTCCTATTTGGAAGTTTTCGCTAATAGAACCAAGCAAGCTTGTTAATTGGGAAGATAATGTAGCGGCAGCTACAGCTGCGAAATCATTGGTTCGCTGAGTTGACGCCGATTTATTGTCTTGCGTATAGAATTTGTTCAAAACCAGCAAATAAACCATTTGTCTGTTCATCATATCTTCGGTATTGATGATACTTTTGATTTGCCTTTGGAGTTCTTCGCTTGAATTAGGAAGTTCGATACCGAATTTAATATCCGGCCTTACTAAATCTCCCGTAATGTCCAAAATACAATCAACCGGTATATTAATACGGGGAACTTCTAAATTATCGCTCAAATCGCCAATATTGGCAGTCAGGGAATAAATTGCGTTAATATCTAAGTTAGCTGAGTAAGGATCGCCCCTGAAAGAGACAGAACTTCCGTCTTTAATTTGAAATTCTCTGTGAATAACTTGTTGAAGGCTGAAATTATAACTACCTTTTTCAATTGTATATTTTCCGAATAATTTTAAAGGAGAATTGGTACCGTATTGTAATTGGATATTTCCTTGTCCGTATCCTTTAATTCTGTCACCGCTTACCGGATCCATTATCATTTCAATTGTAGCATCGGAAGTCGCGTCTAACTGGAGATTAAATTTAATTTCCGATTTTAACCCATTCTTCATAAGGATAGGTTTGCTATTGATTTGCGAAAAATATTTATCGATCGAAAATGTTTGTTCGGGAGATTTGTTAGAAATGAAGTTAATGAACTGATATTCCGAAATATTCGCTCCATCCATTAAATTAAGGGTCATTTTTGTTTTTTCGTTGCTTCTCATGGATACATCGATATTGACTAAATTTTCGGTTCCTTTGATTGATACCGAACCTGTTCCGAATACTGTTCCGAAGAACGCGGGATTTTTCTTTTCTGTCGCATTAAAAACTAAAAAATTGGAAGCATTTAAATTCAGGGCAAATTGAAAGTCTGATAAATAATTGTGTTTTACTATTCCGCTTGCCGACGCTTGCCGGCCGAATTTATCTTTGAAAACGACATCTTTTATAGAGATTTCATCAGGTTTCAAATGGACATAATCCGAAAATGTATAAGTTGTATTGAGGAAATCAATTCCAAAACTTCCGTTTTTTACAAAAACATCTCCTTCGAGTGTAACATCACTGAATTTACCGAATAAATGAACATTTCCGGTCAGTGAACCAGATATGTCTTTTGTTACATTATTTAAATATTTCCGTAAAAATTCGGCATTGGTATTTTTAGCGTTGAAATGGATAGATAAATTTTTTGCCAACGGATGGATTATGCCATTCACTTTCATCGATGTCGTATCGTTTTTTCTGATATCTCCAAGCATTTTAATTCCTTGTTGTTCTTCATCCCATAATCCTAAAAGGTCTAAATTTCCTATAATAGTGTTATTGAATGAAAAATCATTGACTTTTAGCTGTGTGGATAATTGCCGGGTATGGTAAATATCATTGGCAATAACATGCCCCGAAGCGATACCTCCCAATTCTAACGCGGGAATATTCAATATATCGAACACATAATCCAGACTTACTTTGTTTAACTGGACAAGTAAGCTATCGGCCGGTTGTTTTGATATGACTCCATCTATATTAACGAATTGGTCGTTGTGATTAATCCTCAATTGATTCACTTTTATTTTAGTTGAATCCAATACTATTTGAGATTGATTGATTGTCCAAATAGAATCTTTGAAAATAACTTCCGAAGGTAAAAATTGTATCTCCGTTTTCAGGGGGAAATTTCCTTCTTGTGTAGTAAATTTAGTCAATAGGTTAAAATTTCCATTATACATTTCTGATTTATCGTTCCAAAAAAGCGCGATTTTTGTCGAATTATCAAAAATTTCGCTATTCATTGAAATTTTGTTTTTCTTCTCATTTTTGATATTTGTTACATCAAGGGAAAGTAAAGCCTTGCTGTATTTATTTTCAAGGTGTATGTCGCAATTTTCGAATTTCATTTTTTGTACGTCAAATTCGGGAGACGTAATATTCAGGCTGAATTGATCGGATATACTGTTATATTTTCCTCCTATTTTTGTTTGATTATATAATATGAAAGGAAGGTCGAGAACAAAAGCGAGTTCCTGAGTATCTTCGATGGTTAAATCGAATGAAAAATTATTCGGGGAGATAATATTTTTAATGGGTTGTTTTATCAATGCCGGAAAAAACAAATGTCCTGTTTGTAATACAGACGGAACTATACTACTGAAAGAATATTCTCCTTCAATTTTTCCGTTCAAAATATCTGAATTCAAGGTTAATAATTTTTCATTATTATCTGAATTTGTTGATTGGATACTCAATGTATCTAAATAATATCCTCCTTTTTCGGTGCTAAACCTGATATTATTCAAGTTGATAATACCGAGTAGGTTATCTATATTATCGCCTTTAAAATTTACATCTAAATCGAATGACAATTCAGAATCTTTATATTTCTTACTCAAATTTAATTTGTCTAACTTGATTCTTTCCGCTTGCGCCGAAAAATTAAAAACAGAATTGATTCCGTTCAATTCTCCGAAACCTTTGGATGAAAGTTTTCCTTCGGGACAATCAATATCGAATGTTCCATCAAAACTTTTATCTGTAAATTTTCCAACCAAGCCGATATTTGTATACAAATAGTGTTTGAATTCTATACTGTCGATTCTCGCGTCTATTTTTCCGGCGTATTTTTTATTGAAATTTTGTTTGGCATCAATTTGTATATTGAAAGAAGCAAGACCATAATTATCGTTCTTGAAAATTTTTTTCATGTTAATACCTCCGGATTCGACTTTTCCCTTGATAAAAGATGTTTTGTCTTTTCCGATTTCGATTTCTGTATTTAGATTCCCGACTTCAGTGTTAAAAACCCCGAAAGTTTTTAGATGATGAATAAAACCCGAAACTTCTCCTTCGAACTGAATGTTGCCGACTCTCAAAATTTCCTGAGGAAAATGAATGGATTTGGCATTGAAATTTTGGGCTATTTTTTCTATTCCGGTAGCTGATACGAATGATTTTTTGATGATGCCAAATATTTGTGCCTTTTCGATATTTGTCAAACTATCAGCTTCAACATCAGCTTGTAAAGTTAGATTTTCACCATCTGTTAACGAAAAATTATTCAATTCGAGATGGTTTATGTTTCCAGATAATTCACCTTCAACCGAAAGTAAGTCTTTATAATTTTCAAAAGCCGGAACAAAAGATTTTATATCTTTCAAGCGAATTTCAGAAGGATTGATCTTCAACGAGATAGATGAATTTGAAATATATTCTGAAGATTTAGATACATCCTTAAAATCGGCAATAATATTTTCAATAGATAAAAAGCTTTTAGGTAGATAAATTTCCAGGTTATTGATGCTCGCCTTTTCTTTCGAAGCCATCAAGCCTAAAGAAATTTTTTTCACTATAAATCCGGATTGTTCTTTGAAACTCAACCGGTTGATGTCTGCTTTCAGTTTTGAAGAAGTTAGTTCATCGATATGAATTTTAGCTGATATGTCATTGATTTCGATATGTTTAGAGTTAAATTTACCAAAAGATCTATCCGCGGTTTTTACATTATAAGTGAAGTTACCTCTTCGCAGGTTTAAGTTTTTGATAACCAGATCAATATTGTTATCCTTTTTGATTGTGTCTTTACTGGCGAAAGCATCAATTACAAATTGAAGGTTTAACGGAGATTGATTGGTTTCTTTTATCAAATTGAATTGAAAACTGAATAATTGAGCAGAACTAAATCTTAGCTTAGCTTTAAATAAAGGCAATAAATCGAATCCGACAGCCAACCGTTTAGCTTGGAATAAAATTTCCCCGTTTTGATCTTCTAAGTATAAATCTTTGATTATTAATTTATTAAATAATTCAAAGTCTACTTTTCCGATTTCAACTTCCACGCCTAAAATTTCGTGAAGTTTTTGAGAAGTTTTAGCGGAAATTTTTTGTTGGATATAGGGAATATTTAACAATCCCACAGGCATAAAATAAAATACCCATAAGAACAAAATCAACCCCCAAATTATGTATTTGAATTTTTTAATGCCGCGCTTTTTTGAAATTATCTACAAAACTATAAAATTTAAGAGCAAGTTTTCCTATTTTTGCAAAAAAAATACGCTATGAATATAACAATTTTAGGAATAGAATCTTCGTGCGATGATACTTCAGCTTCGGTTTTGAGAAATGGTGTTGTTTTGTCAAACATTATAGCCGGACAAAAAGTTCATGAAGCTTATGGAGGAGTTGTTCCCGAATTGGCTTCCCGGGCGCATCAACAAAATATAATCCCGGTCGTTCACGAAGCGTTGAAACAAGCGGGAGTGAAAAAAGAAGAGCTCAGCGCCGTTGCTTTTACCCGTGGTCCCGGATTGTTGGGATCGTTGTTGGTAGGAACTTCATTTGCCAAAGGTTTTTCTACCGCATTGCAAATTCCGATGATTGATGTAAATCATTTACAAGCGCATGTTTTGGCGCATTTTATCAAACAAAACGAATCGGATGGAAATTCTCCTTCATTTCCGTTTTTATGTTTGCTCGTTTCCGGAGGAAATTCCCAAATCATATTAGTAAAAGCGTATAACGATATGGAAGTTATCGGCCAAACAATCGACGACGCGGCCGGTGAAGCTTTCGATAAATGCGCGAAAGTGATGGATTTACCTTATCCCGGAGGACCTGTAGTCGATAAATTAGCTAAAGAAGGCAATCCATTAGCATTTAAATTGAATAAACCCCAGATACCCGATTATGATTATAGTTTTAGCGGATTGAAAACTTCGTTTTTGTATTTATTGAGGGATAAGTTAAAAGAAAATCCCAATTTCATAGAAGAAAATAAAAAAGATCTTTGTGCGAGCCTGCAATATACTATCATCGAAATTTTGATGAATAAATTAAGAAAGGCGGCTATAGACTTAAATATTAAAGAAATAGCTGTTGCCGGAGGCGTTTCAGCTAATTCAGGTTTGAGAAATTCGTTCGAAGAACATGCTAAAAAATACGGATGGAAAATTTATGTTCCGCCATTTTCATTTACGACCGACAACGCGGCGATGGTAGCGATGAGCGGCCATTTCAAATTTTTGAATAATGAATTTTGCGAAATGACGGCCGTTCCGTTTTCGAAAATAGTTGTATGATTTAGAAGTCATCTTGACTTTTACAACATGTATCAAATGATAGATTTTAAACACAGAGTTACACGGAGAAATTATTCACAGAGTAGATTCTTAGATTAATATAATGGGGTACTCTGTGAAATAAACTCCTTTTACTCCGTGTTTGATAAAAACTCGAGACGAATTCTTAATCCAATAATCTAGTTGTTTCAACTTTCAGTAAACGAGATTTTAGTTTTTCCATTTCGCTTTTCCTTATTCTTAAAGACATTATACAGTTCATATCGAAAGATTGCGAAAGGATGGTCGGATTTTCTTCTTTAATAACCCGCATGATTCCGTTCAGGAAAGGATATTCGAATGTAATAGTTATTTCTTCATCAACTGTTTTTGTGATAATTTCAGCGTTCGCGATAGCATCTTGCGCCGCCGCGCGATAAGCGGTAATCAGGCCGCTTGTTCCGAGTTTTACACCTCCGAAATACCTGACGACAATAATCAATATATCTGTTAATTCATTTGAATTAATTACGCCAAGTATTGGTTTTCCCGCCGTAGAAGAAGGTTCTCCATCATCATTGACCCTGAAAATTTCTCTTTCGAATCCTAACATATATGCCCAGCAAACATGCCGGGCATCATAATGTTGTTTTCGATAGTTTTCAATGAGTAATTTTACATCTTCTGCCGTTTTGACCGGAATCGCATAAGCAATGAATTTACTTCGTTGTTCGGTGATATACCCTTCTAAAATTTTTTCTATCGTTCTGTATGTATCCATTATTTTCCGGACAATTCGTATTCCAAACTTGCCATAATAAATGGCCCGATGGCTTTTCCTTCGTTTTGAGTAACCGGAACATCAGAACCACAAAGATAATAATCGACAGTTCCTGTGCGGGTAGGGTCTTTTGCCGGCCCTAAACCTGCCGAAGCGCAAGATTGGATAATATTGATGTTGTTATTTGATTCTTTAGTAATAAAGTTCTGAATCAAGCCATCATAAGCCTTTTTGGCTATAGGTTCGTAAGTTTTTCCATCCAAAACTCCAATCCTGATTCCTTTGAAGTATGCATAGGTAAACATGCTTGAAGCCGAAGATTCCAAATAATTGACCGCGTTACATTCATTACAGATGATTTCTTTACCTTTTTCCGTGACTTTTTCACCTTTTCCACTTGCTTTTTTATCGCTATTATATTGAAGTAATTGATACCAACAACCCGATTTTTTATCCTGATGCTTGGCTAAACCGCCGGCAACCTGATTGACCATTGTTACTAATGTTTGATAATCAGGATGATTTTTAGGCATCAATTCAAGAACATCAACCAACGCGGCGAAAAACCAACCCATTCCCCGTCCCCAAAATTCGGGAGAACAACCTTTGCCTGGCGATTCTTTTTTTGCCCAAAAAGAGTTTTTATCCTGAGGGTCGGCCGACCAAGCGTGATAATTCAAGCCTTTTTCGGAATCATAAGTGTATTGGTTTACGATTTTAAATTGCAAAGCAATATCCGACCACGAATCGAAATTGTCTTTTTCTCCTGATTCGTTTCCAAAAGCTGATTGAAAATCGGCATACAAGGCGGCTCCCATATATAAACCATCCAACCACATTTGGTTAGGATATTGGGCTTTATGGAAAAAACCTCCAGTTCCCGGCTTGGAATTATCTATCCGGCTGTGATTATATTTCAGTTTGTTTCTCAAAAAAGTAGCGCAACGTTTGTAGCGTTCGGCATCTGTAGTGTTGCCTTTTTTGATTTCTTCTTTATATAAAGTGAAAAAAATCTTTCCGGCTGCTAAATCATCCAAATTACTTTCTCCTACTTTTATCGTGTCGTTTCCTTGCAGCGAATGGTCGGCATATTGTTTCACAATATCGTAATATGCTGTTTTGTCAGGATATTGTGTCCATGCTTTCAAAACGCTATGGGCAACAAGTCCCGGAACATAATCCCAATGGGCGGTTGCCAATTGTTGTTCTTTCTTGTTACTTAAAAAAGTTTGCATCGCCCTGTTTTCAACCATTTGTTGGGAATATGGTATTTTACTAACTTCCTTTTTAGAAGAACAGGAAGAAAGAAGAATAATGATGGAAAAAATTACCGGATTTTTCATTGTAGTTTATAACTCAGTTATTGCCCTATGTGAAAATTTTTTAATTCAATTTATGAATCACTAAGCCCGAACGTAATTTAGGCTCGAACCAGGTTGTTTTTGGAGGCATAATATTTCCGGTATCGGCAATGTCTATCAATTGTTTCATTGAGACAGGATATAGTGCAAGCGCCGCTACCATTTCTCCACTATCGACACGGCGTTTCAATTCATCCAAACCTCGTAAACCGCCAACGAAATCAACGCGTTTGTCTGTTCTCAAATCTTTCATCCCTAAAATTTTGTCTAAAATCAGGTCCGACGAAATTGTAACATCCAATACGCCGATTGGGTCATTGTCGTTGTAAGTTCCTTGTTTTGCAGTTAATGAATACCAATTATTTTCCAAGTACAACGAAAAGTTATGCAACCCAGCCGGATGATAAATATCATTTCCTTTATTTTCAACGATAAAATCTTTTTCAATCGCTTTCAAAAATTCAGAAGGAGTTAGCCCGTTTAAATCTTTAACTACACGATTGTAGTCCATGATTTTCAATTGATTATCAGGAAAACAAACGGCTAAAAAGTAGTTATATTCTTCATTTCCGGTATGATTCGGATTTTGTTTGGCTTTTTCGGCTCCCACCAACGCGGCCGCGGCTGTGCGGTGATGTCCGTCGGCTATATATAAATAGGGTATGTTTGCGAAAATTTCAGTAATTTGTTTGATAGTTTCATCATTGTCAATCAACCAAAAAGAATGTCCGAAACCATCAGGAGCGATAAAATCATACTCAGGAGTTTTCTTAATAACAGCCGAAACAATCGCGTCTAAATCCTGATTTTCGGGATAAGCGAAGAAAACCGGTTCGATGTTGGCATTGTTGATACGTACGTGAATCATACGGTCTTCTTCTTTGTCTTTGCGTGTCAATTCGTGTTTCTTAATGACACCTGTCATGTAGTCATTAACATTCGCGCAAACCACAAGTCCGTATTGCGTGCGGTCATTCATCGTTTGAGCGTAAACATAATACATTTCCCGCATATCTTGTTTTAACCATCCTTTTTCTTGGAATTTATTAAAATTCTCTACCGCTTTGTCATAGACCGGTTGGGAATGTTCGTCCGTTCCTGCCGCAAAATCTATTTCGGGTTTGATGATATGGTAAAGCGATTTCTCATTGCCTTCCGCTTCTTTCCGGGCTTCTTCCGAACTCAATACATCATAAGGACGGGATGTTACTTGTGTTATTAAATCTTTAGGAGGACGGAGTCCTTTGAATGGTTTAATGATTGCCATAATATCTTATTGTTTTGTGAGAATATATTTTAATCTTCTTTTATAATCCGATAAAATTTATTAACAGATAAATAGCGGATGCTAACAACGCGCTTACGGGAATAGTTAAAATCCAAGCCCAAAGTAAATTAATTGTCACACCCCAACGTACGGCGGATAAACGTTTAACAGCTCCAACTCCCATAATCGCTCCGGTAATGGTATGCGTAGTACTTACCGGAATTTTCCATATTTCAGTTAAAAACAAAGTAATCGCTCCGGCCGTTTCCGCGCAAACTCCTTCTAATGGAGTTACTTTGGTGATTTTAGACCCCATTGTTTTAACGATTCGCCAGCCTCCCATCATTGTGCCCAATCCGATCGCGCTGAAACATGTGTACGCGATCCAATCGTGCATATCGTGCATCGAATCCATCTTTAACCAATCGGGTAGTAAACCGGTATGCGTATTTCCGAAAGAAATGATTGCTATCCCGATAATTCCCATTACCTTTTGCGAATCATTCATTCCATGTCCGAGGCTGAACAATCCGGATGAAACTAATTGAAGTTTTTTGAATATATTATCTGCCTTTCTCGGATTTGTTTTTCTGAAAATCCAAAGAATAAAAATCGTTATGATTGAAGAAGTAAACATCCCTATTAAAGGAGCTAATACAATGAATGAAGCGATTTTAGCGATTACAGAAATATGAATGGAATGAAATCCGGAAGCACAAATAGCAGCACCCGCGAATCCTCCTATTAGAGTATGGGACGATGAAGATGGAATACCTAAACGCCAGGTTAACAGATTCCACATGATCGCGGCAATTAAACCCGATAAAATTATCGGAAGAGTAATATAATTTTCCAATACAACTTTCGATACCGTATCAGCTATTCCGAATTCTCCTATTATATATTTCGCGACAAAAAGAGCTATGAAATTAAATAATGCGGCCCACAGTACAGCTTGAAAAGGTGTCAATACTTTTGTAGAAACAATAGTGGCGATAGAGTTGGCGGCATCGTGAAAGCCATTGATAAAATCAAAAATAATGGCTAAAACAATTACAATTATTAATAATGTCATAAAGAAAATACTTTAAGCGTATTTAACGTAAATAGTTTTTAGTACTTTTCCGATATTGTTAATTTTATTAGCCGTTTTTTCTAATTCCTGAATAATTTCTTTCAGTTTGATTAATTCGATTGTATTTTTTTCTTCTTGAAAAAGAGTGGTAATACCATTCTCATATATTGCGTCGGCTTCTTCTTCTAATCTTTTGATTTCTTTGTAATGTCCACGAAGTTTTTGATCGGTTTCTTTTAATTTAGATAACTCCGCTACAGCTCCTTGAATTTCGAGCGTTCCTTTTTTGATTATAGCTGTTAATAACCTGGTAGTATCAGGTAATCTTTCAGGAGAATAAAGTAAAACTTTTTGAGAAGCGCGGTTAATAGCGTCAATAACATCGTCCATTTCATCGGCTAAAGCGTTTATATCTTCCCTGTCAAACGGAGTGATAAATGTTCCGTTCAAAGCTTTCATGATATGTCCGGTCACTTTATCTCCTTTTACCTCTTCGGTCTTAATCAAGGCGCAAAGTTCTTTTTGACGGTTTTTATCAGAGATTTCGAAAAGTTCTTCTAATAAAGAAGATGCCTGCACTAAAATATTTGCCGTGTCGGTAAAAAGGGGAAAGAACTTGATGTCTTTCGGAGCAAAAATGCTCAATAACGTATTAATTTTCATTGTAATCTTTATCAAATAATGAAATGATTTTTTTATTCAGCACAAACACAAATTTGTAAAATTTTAGCTGCAAATGTAAATAAAATATATCTTATATCGCAGTGTTTTTAATCTGAAATAGAAACAAAATATTAAAAACATTGCATTTTTGTAATATACATCTTAACTTTGCGAAAAAGCTATAAGATTTACAAAATAATGAAAAAAATCACTCCATTGTTTATTCACGAACAGGGTTTGAGAGAGAATAATGAAGACTCGTTGATTTGGCGGGAAGTAGATGATGAAACATACTTTTTTTCGGTATGTGATGGAATCGGAGGGGCTCGAAAAGGAGAAGTCGCTTCCGATTTGGCTTGTCAAGCAGTTGCCGAGTATATTCAAAACAATAAATTAACTCAAGCTGCCGATCAATATTTCAACACTTTGATCGAATCAGTCGATTCGGCATTCGACAATTATTTTAAAGATTATCCGGAAACAAGAGGGATGGGTACAACTTTAGCTCTGCTAATGTTAAATAATCAACAAGCATATTCTATTCATATAGGAGATAGCCGGGTATACCATATAAGAAATCATCAGATTTTATTTCAAACGAAAGATCATTCATTAGTTAACCAATTGATTGATAATGAAATAATAACGCCTAAAGAGGCTGAAAATCATCCGAGAAGGAATGTCATAACCCGCGCCATTCAAGGTAAGTCAGTAAAAATAAGTAGGCCAGATTGGCATTTGATTGCGGATATTTTGCCGGGAGATTATTTTTTTCTATGCACCGATGGTATTTTAGAAAGTGTAACTTCTGAATTGCTTCTCCATATTTTGAATACAAACAAAAGTGATGAAGATAAAATAAAAGAAATTAAAGAATGCTGTAAAGTGTCTTCAAGAGATAATTATACAGCAATTTTAATTCGAATCTGATTTTTATGAAAATTAAAAAATATACAATCGGGCGTAGTCCAGACAATGATGAAGTTATAAATGAACCGGATGTTAGTTCACATCACGCTGTCATTTTTGTTATGGGTGATGTTATTTCTATAGATGATTTGAATTCATCTAATGGTACATATCATAATGGTTATAAAATTAAAACAACCGTATTGAACCGAAATTCTGAAATTAAAATAGCCAATAAATATCCGGTTAACTTAGCTCCTTTTTTTGATAACTATAATTCTGATTTTCAATTAGATGCGGATAATAACTATATCAGGCAGTTTGATGAATTACAAAAAGTGTGGGAAGATAGGGAAGAAAAAAAACAACAATTAGAAAAAATGACAAAAACGAGTAACTTCCTTACTCGTACGGTGTTGTTTGTCGTTCCTTGTATATCGGTTTCATTCCTTCTTGATAAAACCTATTATATGCCATTTTCTTTGATTTTAGGTACGATAACAAATTCTATTTCACTTGGAGGTAAAACTTTGAAAAAAAAGTCAAAAGAATTGGATGTGGAATTCAAAACAAAGTATAAATGTCCGAGATGCGGAGTACAACTACATGAAGATTGGCAAGTTTTAAAAAATCAGAAAGAATGTTTTCATTGTAAAGCGACTTGGTCTTTGTAAGGTAAAAGGTAAAAGATAAAAGGTTGGCCTTATGTGATTCAAAAAAAATATTCAAATAGAACTAAAAAATAATGAAAGAAGAAAATACTAAAATAGAAAATATCGGTAGTTTGTGGTTATCAGACGGGACAACTTATTCTTTGGAATTAGGGTCTAATTTGGTAGGACGTTTATCCGGAATTTATAAAAATGATGTGGGAATAGATACTCAAGACGCGTATTTAGGAAGGCAACATTTTGTTATAGATGTAGTTATAAATAAGTTTGGATATTGCGACTATATCATTTCGGATTATAAATCGAAAAACGGAACATCTGTTATTTTCGCCGCTAACAACATGAAAAAAGTGTTGACCCCTTCAGATAAAGTTTATTTGAAGAACGGAGACATTATCTCAGCCGGAAAAACAATATTCAAGTTGAGAACACTCAATAAACGCATAGGAGAGATACAAGATAATACAGCGGATTCATCTGATAAAACCCAAATCGTATAATGGAACTTAAAGCCGGAAGTCAATTACAAAATGGAAAATACCTGCTCGAAAAAAAAATCGGGGAAGGTGGATTTGGTATTACTTATAAAGGTGTTTGGAAAATAGAAGTTCCTAATCCTTTAGGAAAAACGACTGTAGATTATCAGGTCGCTATCAAAGAATTTTTCTTTGAAGAATATTGTTTTCGTGATGAAAAGACGGGAGAAATTTCTACAAAATCTGAAAAAGGACAGGAATTATTTATCCGTTTCAAAGATAAATTAAAAAAAGAAGCTTCTATTTTACTTGAATTGGAACATCCTAATATTGTGAATGTTTCGGAGGTTTTTGAAGAAAATAATACCGCTTACATGGTAATGGAATTTATTGACGGTGAAAACCTGAAAGATTTCATTAGTCATGGCAAACTCACAATGAGTGAAGCGTTAAGGTATATCAAGCAAATCGCGGAAGCGTTGCAATATATCCATAGCCATAATATTATACATTTAGATGTTAAACCGGCTAATATATTGATAGATAACAAGACCGGAACGGCTAAATTAATCGATTTCGGAATCGCTAAGCAATATACCGATACGAGCCTTCAAACGCAAGCCGCTACGGTCGCCGCTTTTTCTAAAGGTTATTCCCCGATAGAACAATATGCCGTTAACAGAAAAGAAAAATATGGAGCTCATACCGATGTATACGCGTTGGGAGCAACATTGTATCATTGTTTGACCGGAGAAATTCCAACGGAAGCGGCGGCCAGGCTTTCGGAAGATCTTGTTCCGCCAAGCCGTTACAATCCGGAGATTCCTTCTCATGTTGAAAAGGCGATTATGAAAGCGATGGAACTGAAACATAAAGATAGATTTCCGTCTGTTTCCGAATTTTTAGCAGCGTTGAATGAAGAAGAACTCTCAGATTCACAAAAAAGTAAGACTATAAAATCGAATATTCCTGCCGGTTTCGAAGAAATAGATACAAAATATATCATTGAACCGAATCAGGTAACACGCTCGAATAAAGAAAAAAAGACTGTTGTTTCGAGTGTGAAAACGGAAACAAACAAAAAGAAAGATAAAACCAAAGAAGAAAAGAAAAAAACAGAAAAAACAGCAAAACCCAAAGAGTCTTCTCCGGAAAAAAAAACTGACAAAATAAAAATCATAACTATAGTAGCAATCGTTATTTTGATTATTGGAATTGGAGTCTGTTCCGTGTTTCTCTTCCAAAAAGAAAAACCAGTTGTTTTAACAGAAACAAAAGTTTTGGAAAAAACGAATATTGAGCCTGAAACTGAAGTTATTTCTTCTGAAAAATCAAGTTCGGGAGAGTTAGCCAAACCCGAAAATATTCAGCCTCTCATTTCAGGAACAACACCATCGCAAGAGCAAAAAACAGAACGAATTTCAGATAAAAAACAGCCTGCAATATCAAACGCGGAGACGAAAAATTCGGATCAGTTAGCGTCTGTACCAACTTCCCAAACCCAAGTTCAAACACCTGAACCCGTAAAAACTCCGGCAGTTGTTAAAACAATCTCTATCAATGGAAATAAATATACCGGAGAAGTGAGAAACGGAAAACCTGATGGAAAAGGGAAACTTATTTATGCTTTTCATGAAAGAATATCCGAATTAGACCCGAAGTCGACCATGTCGGAAGTTGGCGATTATCTCGAAGGTAAATGGAATGACGGGGAATTGGAATATGGAACTTTATATGATAAAAACGGTGTGAAGAAAAAAACTGTTATTGTTGGAAAATAGCGCGTAATTTGATTACCTTTGCTATCCGAATGATGAAATATATTTTACATGAAAAAATATGTCGCGGATTTGGTTGTAAAGGAAAATTTAAGGTTACATCCGAATTATTGCCTGATTAAGTTGACGCAAAACGAACCTTTGCCGGAAATGTTTCCGGGACAGTTTGTTGAAGTGCGTGTAGACAATTCTCCTACTACTTTTTTACGTCGTCCGATTTCCATCAATTATGTTGACAGGAAAAAAAACGAATTGTGGTTGCTCATACAAATGATTGGCGACGGAACCCGGAAAATGTCGGAATTGAAATCCGGAGACACATTAAATTTGATGTATCCTTTGGGAAACAATTTTACAATTCCTGAAAAACAAGATAAAAAATTACTTCTTATCGGCGGTGGAGTAGGGACAGCCCCTATGCTTTACTTAGGTTCGGAACTGAAAAAAGCAGGATTTTTTCCTGTATTTTTATTAGGAGGAAGAAGTTCGGGCGATTTGTTGCAATTAGACATGTTCCGTCAATTCGGAACAGTTTATACTACTACGGAAGATGGTTCCGATGGAGAAAAAGGGTTTGTGATTCATCATTCTATCCTGAAAAATAATCATTTCGATCTGATTTACACATGCGGACCAAAACCGATGATGAAAGCCGTTGCATCGTATGCGAAAAAATCCGGAACCACATGCGAAGTTTCTCTTGAAAATACGATGGCTTGCGGAATCGGAGCATGTTTGTGTTGTGTTGAAAATACGGTCGACGGACATATATGTGTCTGCACTGAAGGTCCTATCTTTAATGTAGAAAAATTGACATGGCAGATTTAAATATAAATATAGGTGAATTAGCACTGAAAAATCCGGTGATGACAGCATCCGGAACATTTGGCTATGGATTGGAATTTGCTGATTTCATGGATTTATCACGCATCGGCGGCATCTTTGTGAAAGGTACTACTATCCGTCACCGCGAAGGAAATTTTTATCCCCGGATGGCGGAAACTCCTTCCGGTATGTTGAATGCCGTAGGGTTACAAAACAAAGGTGTAGATTATTTTATTTCGGATATATATCCTAAAATCAAAGATATCGACACAAACATGATTGTCAACGTAAGTGGCTCTACGATAGAAGATTATATCTCTTGTACTGAAAAAGTGAATGGATTGGAAAAAATTCCCGCCATAGAACTGAATATTTCTTGTCCGAATGTAAAACAAGGAGGAATGGCTTTCGGTACAAGTTGCCAGAGCGCGGCACATGTGGTAGATGCTGTTCGAAAAGTATATCACAAAACTTTAATCGTAAAGCTATCTCCCAATGTAACAGATATTTCCGAAATAGGAAGAGCAGTCGAAGCTGCCGGAGCCGATTCTTTATCGTTAATCAACACAATGTTGGGAATGGCTATCGACGCGGAAAAAAGGAAGCCGATCTTATCTACCGTTACCGGTGGACTTTCCGGACCTTGCATCAAGCCAATCGCCTTGAGAATGGTATGGCAAACGGCTAAATCAGTAAAAATCCCTGTAATCGGTTTGGGTGGAATTTCCAATTGGAAAGACGCGATAGAATTTATCCTGGCAGGCGCATCGGCAATTCAAATCGGTACATATAACTTTATTGATCCAACGATATCTGTCAAAATCGTTGATGGAATCAATGATTATTTAGACAGGCATGGATTTAAGTCTGTGAAAGATTTAGTTGGAAAGTTGGAAGAAGTATAACAATTAAATAAAATAAAATAAAACAATGATTTTTCCCAAAGACTATAATGATTTTATCAAGAACACCGAAGATCCTTCGTTATTCAGAAATTATGTTATTGCCGATTATGATTTCCAAAATGAAAAATATGGTTTAAATTTTCTATTATGGAAAATTATAGACAATAAAAATAAACAATTTAACGAAGGAAGAAGATACATAAAAAAGGAGTTAGAAGATCTTTCAAGACAATACCCGTCAGTGCCTCATTTCAAAAATATGTTAGCTATAACTTTGAAAAAAGAAGGCGATATCCAAGGTTTTTTTGAAATTTCCAATCAAATGCTGATTGATTTTCCCGATTATATTCTGACTCGTTGCAATATAGCTGCGGAATATATGCAAAGCAAAGAATTGGATCGTGCAATTGAATTTTTAGGAGAAAAATTAGATCTTTCCGAATTATATCCTGAACGAAATGGTCAATTTACAGAAAAAGAAATTTATTGTTATCACAAAATAGCTTATTTGTATCTACTTGAAAAAGAAGATGATTTAGAGGCTCAAAAGCATTTGGAATACCTTGAATATCTTTTTCCAACAATTGTGGAATCTGAAAAATTGGCGATGCATTTGTTGAGTTTCCGAACGAAAAAAATGAATGGAAGGATGTATGAAAAAAAATTGAATAGTCGTGACGTAAAAGTAATTCCGGAATTTGTAAAAAAAACAACCATTTCTCCAACATTTACTCATCCCGAAGTAGAAATATTCTATCATTCTGATTATAATATTAATAAGGAAAAATTACAGCAAATCATGTCTTTACCAAGGGAAACCTTGATACAGGATATGGAAAAAATACTGATTGATTGTATTGCCCGTTATGATGAATATGCTGATTTAGATTGGGATGAAGAAACTCAATTATTTCCGGTGCACGCGTTATATGTTCTTTCAGCTCTCAAAGCAGAAGAAGCATTACCTACATTTTTCACATTGTTAAGGCAAAGCGAAGAATTATTGGAATTTTGGTTTTCAGACCTTTTAACCGAAGATTTTTGGCATTTTGCATATTTAATGGGGGAAAAACGGTTAGATAAACTTAGGGAATTTATCTTAGAGCCGAACCATTATGTTTACGCGAGACATGTTGTAGCTACAGCCGTAGTTCAAATTTTTATAAATCAAGAAGATAGAAAAGAAGAAGTAATCAATTGGTTTGAAGACATTATAAAATATCTATTGGATAATCAGGATGATGAAAAGGTATTTGACACAGCGTTATTTTCTTTTCTGGTAGGAGATTTGATTGATATCGGATCCGAAAAACAATGGCCATTGATAGAACAATGTTATGCTACCGGTTTAGTTTCCGAATTTGAAAGCTATCCGTTAAAATATGCTAAAGAAGAGTTATGCCAACCAGTATCTGAACATATTAAGAATGAAATTTTTACGGACATAAATCAGTTCTATTATCAATGGAAAGGGTGGGTTGATAAACCGATAACAAATAAAATAGGCAATTATTTAAAAGAAAGAGAACCTTATACTCCTCCAATGCCTTTTATCGCTCCCACAAAAATAGGACGTAATGATCCTTGTCCTTGCGGAAGCGGAAAAAAATATAAAAAATGTTGTGGGAAAGAGAGTTAAATTTACAACAAATTCGAAGCTAATTCAGCTAATTTACTTCTTTCTCCTTTCAATAAATTGACATGAGCGAAAAGTTCTTGCGATTTCATTTTGTCAATCATATAAGCTAAACCATTTGATTGGGCATCGAGATAAGGAGAGTCTATTTGATAAATATCTCCTGTAAACACCATTTTAGTGCCTTCTCCCGCACGGGTAATGATTGTTTTTATTTCGTGCGGAGTAAGGTTTTGCGCTTCGTCAATGATGCAAAAAGTTTCGGATAAACTTCGTCCCCTGATATAGGCTAATGCTTCGATAACCAATTCGTTCGAATTTTGCATTTCTTCAACACGTTTCCAATCCGGTCCGCCATGAGGAAATTGCGCTTTAATCACATTCAAATTATCAAACAAAGGTTGCATATAAGGAGCTATTTTCTGCTTTTCATCGCCCGGAAGATAACCTAAATCTTTGTTAGCCAGAGAAACAATCGGACGAGCCAACAAAATTTGTTTATATAATCCGGCTTGTTTCAGAGCAGAAGCCAAAGCAATCAAGGTTTTTCCCGTTCCGGCTTTTCCTGTGATTCCGATTAATTTAATATTCGGGTCGTTCAACATTTCAAAGGCGAAAGATTGCTCTGTATTTCGAGGAATAATTCCATAATTAGAATCTTTGATAACCTTCTTAATTTTCTGATTAAAAGGATTGTATCTTACTAAAACAGAATTTCGTTCGCTTTTAAGTATAAAACAATCATTAGGTTCTAATTTTTCATAGAAACCAAACATTTCCGCGTTTATACCATCATTAGACGCGTAAATTTTATCAATCAAATCGGCGGAAACATCTTCATAAACATCTTGGGAACGTTTGAACAGGTCGATATCCATTACTTTATCCGTAATGTAATCTTCGACCGGAATACCTAAAGCGCGGGCTTTCATCCTGAGATTGATGTCTTTGGTTACAAGCACCGTTTTCATTTTCGGATTTTTTTCCGAAACATAAAGTGTAGCCGAAAGAATACGATGATCGGATGTTTTTTCAGGAAATGATTTCAATATTTTATCGGAGTAGGGGTCTCCTGTGAGGATATACAAATTGCCCATTCCTATGCCTAATGATATTCCGGAAAGGAATAAATCATTGTCAGTCAAGGAGTCAAGTTCACGGACAAACTCACGCGCGTTGAAATTCAACTGATCATTACCACGTTTGAATTTATCCAATTCTTCCAATACAACGATGGGTATGTAAATATCATTTTCCTGAAAATTAGAAAGACATTTATAATCGTGAAGAATAACGTTGGTATCGAGAACAAAATTTTTCTTTTTAGTTGCCATAATTTTAAAGTTTTATCCAAATAGTTGCCTGAAAGCTTCTTCAACTTTTTTCACGGTTTGAATTTTTATTTTAAGATTCTTAGTATCAAATCCTTTCAG
Organism: Bacteroidales bacterium; assembly: GCA_031553755.1. Classification (GTDB taxonomy): domain Bacteria; phylum Bacteroidota; class Bacteroidia; order Bacteroidales; family Azobacteroidaceae; genus JAIRVZ01. The sequence continues at coordinate 44,640 of JAVBKZ010000004.1, forward strand.
ATTATTATGAGGTATTATTATTTTGTGAAAACCTAATTTTTCGGCTTCCAATATCCGTTGTTCAATGCGATTTACGGGACGAATCTCTCCGGATAACCCAACTTCGCCGCACATGCAGACTTCCCTTTCGATCGCGATATCCAAACTTGAAGAAAGAACCGCGCTAATAACCGGTAAATCAATCGCCGGATCATTCACTTTCAGTCCTCCCGCGATATTCAGGAATACATCTTTTTGTATTAATTTGAAACCGGCACGTTTTTCTAATACAGCCAACAACATATTCATCCGGCGGATGTCGAATCCGGTGGCGCTACGTTGCGGCGTTCCATAAGCTGCCGTACTTACAAGTGCTTGTGTTTCAATCAAAAAAGGGCGAACACCTTCAATAGCGGCTGCAATGGCGACACCACTCAATCCTTCGTGATTTTGAGAAAGCAACAATTCCGACGGATTACTTACTTCCCTTAATCCGGATCGATTCATTTCGTATATCCCTAATTCAGAAGTACTTCCAAATCGATTTTTAATATTTCTAAGTATTCGGTACATATAATGTTGGTTTCCTTCAAATTGTAAAACAGTATCTACTATATGTTCTAACACTTTAGGACCCGCAATGTTTCCTTCTTTATTAATATGTCCGATAAGTAGGATAGGAGTGCCTGTTTCTTTCGCGAATTTGAGAATCATAGCAGAACATTCCCTGACTTGAGTGACACTTCCGGGAGAAGAATCAACTCTTTCAGTATAAACCGTTTGTATAGAGTCTATTATAATTAAATCAGGTTGTATGTTTTGAATATGAGTGAATATTTGTTCTAACGAAGTTTCACAGACAATGTAAGTTTCAGGATTATCAAATCCTAATCTTTCAGCTCTGATTTTCAGTTGTTTAGCGCTCTCTTCACCTGAGATATACAATGTTTTCAGGTTTTTTAAACGAAGTATGGTTTGTAAAACCAAAGTTGATTTTCCGATACCGGGTTCGCCACCAATTAATACCAAAGATCCGGGAACGAGACCGCCACCAAGAACACGGTTAAATTCACCATCATTCAGGTTGATTCTGATTTCTTCGCCAACATTAACATCGGTTAGTAACTGTGGTTTTGATTTAATTGGTTCAAAATTAGGAATACCAGAAGAACGTTGTGAAGTTTCTTTATGGATAATTTCTTCCACATACGTATTCCATTCGCCGCAAACCGGACATTTACCAAGCCACTTGGGAGAATCGTTTCCACATTGTGAACAAACAAAAGATGTTTTTGTTTTTGCCATATTATTGCCTAAAATTGCTGAATTAAAAAAGGATGAAAAAAATTTATATAATTACTATTATGTTAAATAAGCTTATTCATATTAATAAATTCACATCTACTATTCTGATATTTGATTGATTTTTCATTTTTAAAAAAGCCAGAAAACTATTGTGTAATCTGGCTTTTAGTTATATTATTTTATTTCCGCAAAATCGCGGATTTTCTTTCTTTAATTTACTCTAAATTTTTCATTTCCATTTTTTAGGAAATCTACAATTTGACGAGCTGCCGCGATTCCCGCATTGCTATTGGCTTCTGCTGTTTGAGCTCCCATTTTTTTAGGTGTTGAAAAATATCTTTTTGAAAAACGAGTTGCCATTTCTTCGTGATTACCTGGCATGATGTCGGTAACATATTTGAAATCTTCTCGTTCTTCCATCAGTTTTATTAATTCGGTTTCATTGATGACTTCTTTGCGCGCTGTGTTTATCAACATAGCTTTTTTAGGCATTTTGCTCAATAACGCGTGATTAATTGATTGTTTGGTTTCGGCTGTAGCGGGAATATGAAGGGATATGAACTGACATGTAGAATAGAGTTCTTCTGCTGAATTTAATGCTTTTACTCCTTCTTTTTCAATTATTTCGGAAGGACAAAACGGGTCGTAGGCATATACTTCCATTCCAAATCCTTTGGCTATTCGGGCAACGTTTCTTCCTACATTTCCATAAGCGTGTATTCCTAATTTTTTACCCATCAATTCAATTCCCGACGAACCGTCATAAAAATTCCTGATGCCATATACCATCATCCCCAAAGCTAATTCGGCTACCGCATTCGCGTTTTGACCGGGAGTATTCATTACACAGACATTGTGAGCTGTTGCTGATTCTAAATCAACATTATCGTATCCGGCTCCCGCCCGAACTACAATTTTCAATTCTTTCGAGGCATCCAATACTTCTTTGTCTATAATATCACTGCGAATAATAACCGCTTGAACATTTTTTACAGCGTCTAATAGTTGAGATTTTTCGGTATATTTTTCTAATAATACCAATTCAAACCCTGCATTTTCAATGACTTCACGAATTCCTTTTACCGCTTCCGAAGCAAACGGTTTGTCTGTTGCTACTAAAACTTTCATTGTATTTCAATTATATTCATATAGTTTTTAAAAATTCTTCCGCTTCATTTAGCTGATATTCGGTAAGTTCAACAAGAAATTCTACTTTTTTTTCGTCTTTTTCCCCATTTTCAACCTGAACTAAAACCTGGACTAATTTTTTTGCTGAAATCATTCGCATCAAAGGTAGCATTTTATGCGCGATTTTGCGAATCATTTCCCAATCTTTTTTGTGTAACGCGATTTGAATTTGTTCGATATTTTTTTTGTTTTCTTCGATAAAAGAATGTACAATCGCTTTCCCGGCTTCAGGATCTTCCGAAGCGAATATCATCAATGAATTAAATCCGGTTTCAGTTTCTTTTTCCTGAGTAAAAGAGGAGTCTCCGATCTGAATGTCGAGAAATGATTTTACAACGTTCAAAATAGAAATCGAGGTAAATGGTTTGGACAAAAATCCTGAAAATCCGGCTTCTTTGAATTTTTGTTCGGATATATTCGAACTTGCTGATAGGGCAATCACCGGAATTGTTTTGGCGTTTTCGAATGTGCCCATCCTTATTCGTTCTACCAATTCAAATCCATTCATATCCGGCATTTGTATATCTGTGAATATGATGTCGAATTGCACCGTTTGTATCAAAGCCAATGCGTCAAGCGAATACCTGCATGTTATTGTTTGGAATCCTTTTTTCTTCATTAATTCGGAATAAAGGTTCAGTTGTATGAGGTCATCGTCTATGAATAATATTTTTTTTCCGGAATAAATTTTTCCCAAATCAATATCAGTCGACATAAATTCAGCTTCATCAATTTGTTGTATTTCGCTTTTTCTTAACGGTATTTTCACGATAAACTCACTACCGGCTCCTATTTCCGAATTCAAACTGATTTTTCCTTTCAGGAGTTTTACCAATTTCCGCGTAATTGTTAGTCCCAACCCCGAACCTTCTATTGTTCCTTTGTGTAGATCTAAACGTTGAAACTCATCAAAAATCAATTCCTGATTGTCTTTACTGATACCTGGTCCGGTATCTTTGATTGACAAGCAAAGCATATCATTTTTATCATCAATAGAAATGAGCGATACGTTAAACATTACATTTCCTCCGAAATTTGTGAATTTAAGAGCATTAGAAAGCAAGTTACTACATATTTGCCTGATTCTGTAAGGATCGCTTTCATAACTTTGCATTTCGTTTGGAATATCACAATTAAATTGAAAATTAAGACCTGATTTTTTTGCTACCGGAACAAAACTCTGATGTATATCCCTCAACAAAATCGTTGGGAAAAACGACATTGTTTTAAAATCTTGCTTATCTGATTCTAATGAATGGTAGTCTAACAGGTTTTTAACCAAATCGAGAATATGTTCTGAAGAATGTTGCATATTTTCGATATAATATCGTTCCTTTTCTGATAATTTATCATTCGAAAGCAATTCTAAGTATCCTATAATCGAACTGATAGGCGCTTTTATATCATGCGTAATAGCGAATATCAGCCTTTCACGCGCGTCAAGCAAATCTTCGGCGTATTTTTTCGCGGCTTCTATTTCTCTTCTGTATCGTTGGCTATTGGTAATTGATCTTAATGTTAATATAAGGAATATTAATGTTGTACAAGAAGCAAGCATTCCTATTCCGGATACTATTTTAGAAGAACGTCTCAACGTTATTTCTTTCTCTCTTAGAAATTTAAGAGAAGTTTCGTATTCCCTGAATTCTACTTTGCGAAGAACACTTGAGATTTGAGCGGATAATTCTTCATTCATTCTGTGCATTGAGCTTTGCCTTCTGATAAGCCGCTGTGTCAAATCACGATGTCGAGCTTCATGTTGCCATACCATTTCTTTTACATAGCTCGAAATGGTATCTGCAATTAATGGAACGACAACACTATCCCTAACTATTTCGTTTGATTTGGAAATTACCAAAGATGTGTCGTTTTTAGCTGAAAATACATTTTGTACCCTTTGCATGAAATTTTTTTTCTTTACTTTAAGTACTGTTGTATCTTCAGAACTCTTCACATTTTGTTTTATGATATTATTCAGCTTATCTAAATCTTTTTTCGAAAATATTGTTGATGTTACTACTTCTTTAGGAGGAAGTATTTTGATTGAATCCAGTAATTGAACCATTCTTTTTACATTCTGACTTTTCATATCTAATAATGAAGATATGCTGTCGAGATTGATTGTCATTATAGGATCTGCCGATATGATTTTCAATGAATCGATCTGGTTTTTTGTAGCGACCATCAATGAATCGTATTGGGTGGTTGTTGGGGACGACAACTCGGTTATCAATAAATTACCCATGCTTTCTACTTTGTAAAGCATGGCCATCAAACTTCCGGTCGTGATTAATTCTTTTCGTTCTTCCGCAGTATCACTTGTTTCGGAAAATTTCAATAACTCTTTGTATATCATAAAAATACCGGATACGCAAAGAATAATTAATGTAAAAAATCCGATGATAACTATTGATTTAGTATGTTGTTGTTTTTTCTCAGGCATGTATTATATCTGTCATTCGAGATTAAAAATCAATTCCGTATTGTTTCATTTTGGAGTATAGGGTTTTTCTATCTATATCAAGTAAAGTCGCAGCTTTAGACTTATTATTTTTTGCTTGTCTTAAAGCTTCTTCTATTCGCTCTTTTTCATTGTTATTTTTCAGACTTAAACTATTTTTCGTAAACGGTTCATCTGTTTTTTGCAACGAAAGCATGATATTTTGAGGTAGTAAATTGGGTGTAATATAATTATCTCCGGCAATGAGTACCATGCGATTGATTATATTTTTCAATTCCCTGATATTTCCGGGCCATGAATAGTTTTTAAGTATATTCATTGTTTCAGGAGTAAAGCCTATAACTTGTTTATTTAACTCCTTATTTGAAATTTCGAGGAAATTATGGGCAAACAATTCTATATCGTCCTTACATTCGTTCAAACTCGGGATCTGAATCATAAATTCATTGATTCGATGGTATAAATCTAATCTGAATGTTCCTTGTCCCAACGCTTTATCTAAATCTTCATTGGTGGCGGAAACAATCCTCACGTCGACAGGTATTTCGTTATTGCTTCCAACCGGTTTTATTTTTCTTTCTTGTAATACCCTCAACAATTGCATTTGTATATCAGTTGGAAGATTTCCTATTTCATCAAGAAAAAGGGTTCCGCCATTGGCCGCGAGAAAATGTCCGGTTTTATTACTTATCGCTCCTGTGAATGAACCTTTTACATGCCCAAAAAATTCGCTGGCGGCTAATTCTTTCGAAAGTACCCCACAATCAACCGGAACAAACGGCCCTTTTTCCCTATCGCTTTTTTCATGAATCATTCGGGCGATATGCTCCTTCCCTACTCCACTTTCACCACGAATCAAAACTGCCAATTTAGTTGGAGCTACTAAATCGACATATTCATATAAACGCGTATATTCCGGAGATTTACCTCTCACAAATTCATTTTGAACCGGCTCTGAAGAAGTGATTTTAATTTGTTCTTGTTTGGTCTTTTTGTTAGATGCTAGTTCTATTTTTTTCAGGAGTTCTTCCGGGTTCAAAGGTTTGGCTATATAATCGAAAGCTCCCAATTTAATGGATTCGACCGCCGTCTGAATTTCGGCATAACCAGTCATCATGATAAACACTATATTCGGATTAATTTCTTTTAGCCATTTTAAAAGAGAAAGTCCATCGTCATTAGGTAATCTTAAATCCGACAAAACCAAGTCTGGCATAGACGCACTGACTTCTTTTTTCGCATCGGGAACATTCATAACAGTTCTTACATCATAACCTTTTTTAGTAAGCCATGTTTTAAGCATTAAGCTTAATGTAAGATCGTCTTCTACTATTAATATATTTTTCATTGTAATGTATTTACTAAATCAAAATAAACGACCACATTGTCGTTTTACAAATATAACCCTTTTCTACCCATTTTGTTGTAAAATGTAGAAATGTTCTACATTTCAGAGCAAAAGTACATGTTTTTTTATTTTAAACATAATAAAAGGTTTTGTTTTATTATAATATCACAATGATTAAGATGAGGTGTAGTTTTGCCACTGACCTTGATTGCGAGCCGATTCATCGGTACAGCCAAACTATTTAGGGTATATCAAGTACTTACACCTATTAAAATAGACCCATGCTGGGCGAACAAAAACAAAGGGCATACAATTTTTTGTACACCCTTAGATTTGTCAGAGAAAATCGCCAAATTTTAATCTCTTTTTCCTAATTTTTTATCGAACATATACATCGCTGCCGGATCGTTTTCAATTACTTTCAAGGCATCTAAATATTTACGCGCTGTATCTTCTTCTTCAACTTGTTCATCGACAAACCATTTCAACATGCTTTGAGTAGGATAATCTTTTAATTCGATCGCTTGATCCATCAATTTATAGATTTTTCCGGTAACGATTTTCTCGTGCATCAAAGTATCTTCAAATGCGTCTTTCGGAGAATTCCATTCTTGACGTACTTCCGCGATTGGTTTAAGCAACACTTTACCATTTGTGTCGCCAATGAATTTCATGAAACGGCTCGCGTGTTCGAATTCTTCTTCCGCTTGATGAGCAAACCAAGCTGCCATGCCAGGAAAACCTTTATCATCCATGTCATACGACATTGATAAATATAAATAAGCTGACCATAATTCCGCATTTACTTGTTCATTCAACGCGGCTTCCATTTTTGGATCTAACATAATTCTTAATATTTTAGTAGTTAAACAATTATCCTTATTTTTTTAGAATAGAAAAATTTTCAGATGGACAAATAACTATTTTTTCTTTTTCTTTAAGTCAAACAAACAATATCAAAAAATGTTTTGATTTTAGTTATTTTTAATGAATTCATCTCAATTTTTTTCATCAAACACGGAATCAATTGCACGCGCATTGTACACTGACAAGATTCCTGTCTCCAAAAGCATTGTCTACACGCGCTACATTTACCCAAAATTTATTTTCTTTCAGCCATTCTAACGGATAAGCCGCTTTACTTCTGGGATATACGTGTTTCCATTCATCGGCAGTCACTTCATATTGAGGATGCGGAGCATTAATCAATACATTGTCTTCTTTCGATGCTTCTCCTGTTGTTACTTCTTCGATTTCTTTGCGAATGTTCAGCATTGTTTCTACAAAACGGTTCAATTCGGCCAATGATTCGCTTTCGGTCGGTTCAACCATCAATGTTCCATGAACAGGGAATGACAATGTAGGCGCATGAAATCCGTAATCGACCAAGCGTTTGGCAATGTCAGTCTCTGTTATTCCTGAAATATTTTTGATTGTGCGACATTCGAGAATCAACTCATGCCCTACCCTACCCTGCGCTCCTTGATAAACAATTCCGTAAGCGTCTTTCAGGCAAGCTGCTAAATAGTTGGCATTCAGGATAGCAATTTCAGTCGCTTTTTTGAGTCCTTCATATCCCATCATGCGGATGTATCCGTAAGTAATAGGTAAAATTCCGGCGCTTCCAAACGGAGAAGACGCGACTGTGTTTAATTCAGAACCCATTTTTACAGGATGTGAAGGAAGATATGGTTTCAGGTGAGATGCCACGCAAATCGGACCAGCTCCAGGCCCTCCTCCTCCGTGTGGAATCGCGAATGTTTTATGCAAATTCAGGTGGCAAACATCAGCTCCGATAAATCCGGGATTGGTTAATCCAACCTGAGCGTTCATATTCGCGCCATCCATATACACTTGTCCTCCATTTTCATGGATAACTTTACAAAGTTCGACAATCGTTGTTTCAAAAATTCCATGCGTAGAAGGATAAGTAATCATCAAAGCGGCCAAATCGTTTTTGTGTTCGATAGCTTTTTGTTTCAAATCTTCCAAATCTGTATTTCCTTGTTTATCGCAAGCTATCGTTACTATTTGATATCCGGCTCTGACCGCGCTTGCAGGATTTGTACCGTGAGCCGATTCCGGAATCAAAATAATATTACGATGACCTTGTCCGGTTGATTTTTGATATTCCTTGATAGTCATCAATCCGGCATATTCTCCGGCAGCTCCCGAATTAGGTTGGAAACTAACTCCCGGCAAGCCTGTTATTTCACTTAAATACGACGACAGGTTTTCTATCATTTCCAAGTATCCTTCTGTTTGTTCTTCCGGAGCATAAGGATGTATGCAAGCGAATTCGGGACGGCTAAGCGGAAGTAGTTCGGAGGCCGCGTTTAACTTCATCGTACACGAACCTAATGAAATCATCGAATGAGCCAGCGAAATATCTTTTTTACCCAAACGATGAATATAGCGCATCAATTCTGTTTCTGTGTGATAAGAATTAAATACTTCATGAATAAGATAAGGAGTTGTACGGACAAATTTATCTTCGAAATATATTTTTTCCTGAATCTCTTCGCTCAGGTTATATTCTATTTGATTGGCTATTGAGAAAATATAAAGTAAAACTCCAATATCGTCAGGAAGCGTAGTTTCGTCTATACTGACACCGATTTCTCCCGAATCGAAATACCGCAAGTTTATTTTACATTCCAAGGCGGTTTCCTGAAGTGTATTTATCGAAACGCTTTGCGGCAACGATATTTTCAATGTGTCAAAGAAATTTTTATTTTCCTGTTTATAGCCCAACTTATTCAATTCTTCCGATAAAAATCCGGCCATCGCGTGTACTCTTTCCGCGATATTTTTTAATCCTTTGGGTCCATGGTATACGGCATAAAAGCTCGACATACTGGCCAATAAAGCTTGAGCGGTACATATGTTCGATGTCGCTTTTTCGCGTTTAATATGTTGTTCTCTGGTTTGCAAAGCCATTCGCAACGCTTGTTTTCCATAAGCGTCTTTCGAAATTCCGATAATACGTCCGGGAATAATGCGTTTATATTCGTCTTTCGCGGCCAAATACCCGGCAGAAGGTCCTCCGAAATACATCGGAATACCCATGCGTTGAGAACTTCCGAAAACAATGTCGGCTCCCCATTCTCCGGGAGGTACCAATATGCATAAACTCAAAATATCAGCGGCAACCGAGGTTCTGATTCCTGAACTTTGGGCCTTTTTCACGAAATCGGAATAATCTTCCACGCTTCCGTCTGCATTCGGATATTGCAGTATTGCTCCGAACATTTTTTCGTTCAATTCAACCGTACGGTAATCTCCTTTTTGCAAATTAATACCTAATGGTAATGTCACGGTTTGAAGAACGGCAAATGTTGATTCAAATATTTTTTCATCAACAAATAATATGTCGGCTCCATTTTTGACTTGTTCGCGGTTTCTCGCTCCAAACATCATGTTGGCGGCTTCGGCAGCGGCAGTAGCTTCGTCTAACAACGAACAATTTGACAAAGGTAACCCTGCCAGATCACTTATCATGGTTTGAAAATTCAAGAGGGCTTCGAGCCTTCCTTGAGAAATTTCGGCTTGATATGGCGTGTATGAAGTATACCATTCAGGATTTTCAAAAACATTGCGGAGAATTGGCGCGGGAGTAACCGTATCATACCATCCCATACCAATATAAGAAGTAAATATTTCATTTTTTGACGCTAATTCGGCGACATGCTCGGCATATTCGCGTTCGGTCATCGCATCCGGCAAATCAAGTTCCTGATTTAACCGTATATTTTGAGGAATTGTTTGATTGACTAATTCATCTAAACCGGAAACCCCGATTTTATCTAACATTATTATTTCTTCTTCATTATTTATACCGATATGTCGGCATGCAAATTGTTCAGTTTTCATGATTTTATTTTAAATAAGGATTATATAACTTTTCATTTTTAATTGTTGTCTTTCCTCCATGTCCCGGATATACGATTGTATTTTCGGGTAAAGTTAACAACTTCGATTTGATTCCGTTAACTAACGATTGATGGTTTCCTCCCCATAAATCTGAACGGCCGATACTTCCTTGGAATAGAACATCGCCGGAAAATAATATCTCATCTTCTTTTGAATAGAAACAAAGTCCGGCAGGTGAATGTCCCGAAATACAAATAACATCTAACACTATTGTTCCAAAAGTAACAGTATCTCCTTCATCGAGGTATCTTGCCGCTCCATAATTACTGTCTTCCATTTTCATTCCGAAAGCCAACGCTTGTTTTTGGAAACCCGGCATCAATTTTTCTTCCAATAGATGATATTCCGGCGCAATCCCATAAGTATCGAATATAAATTGATTTCCAAAAGCGTGGTCTAAATGCAAATGTGTATTCAACAAATGTTTTAAAACCAATCCGTTTTCGGAAATAAATTTTTCCAATTCTTCTTTTTCTTCCGGATAAAAAGCGCCACAATCAATTATTGATGCTTCTTTCGTCTCTTCATCATACACCACAAAAGTGTTTTCTTCTATCTGATTAAATACAAATTTTCTTATTTTCATTTTGTTTTGTTAAAGGGTAAACAAGTTGACAAGTTAATTAAAATCGGTTTACTTATCAACCATTTAAATAAATAACTTTTTTTGTTTTGAAATATTCTTCTTCAAAATAATCGTCTAAATCATAAACCACCACTCTATTTTTATAAGGTAAGATTTCTTGTTGCAGTTCTCCTCCCTTCAAACACAAAAATCCATTCGGAATAGCGTTTTGTTGGTCTTTAATTATATTTTTTTTTGCTATTTTCACCAAATCAAGTAAGGGCATTACGGCACGGCTTACCACAAAATCAAATTCCCGTTTTTCTTCTTCAACCCTGCAATTGCGGCATTCCACATTTTCCAATCCAACGGATGACGCTATATTTTCGGCAACACGGATTTTTTTTCCAATGCTGTCTACCAATAAAAACCATACTTTAGGAAACATAATGGCTAACGGAATTCCCGGAAATCCGCCTCCGGTTCCTACATCTAAAACGGCTGAATCATCCGAAAATCGAATTACCTTAGCGATACCTAACGAATGTAAAATATGCTTTTCATACAAGTTTTCAATATCTTTTCTCGAAATCAAGTTTATTTTACTATTCCAATCCAGATATAGTTCATACAATGATTCGAATTGCTTAATTTGTACTTCAGATAAATCCGGGAAATATTTCTTTATTAATTCCATTGCTGATTTTGTCATTTAAAAACCGAAACAAGACTATCATCTTTCAAATAAATTCCAATTTCATCGTATGGAAGAAATACTTCAAACCGTCCCATTACATGAGGTGCAATTTCATCTTCATTAAAAAAATAAGTAATTCCCTTATCTTCAATTAAAAAATTACCATTAGGCAATATGTCTCCCACATCATAAAAACCGATAGAAAGTAAATCTTCGGGATTTGACAAGTTATTTTGCCGTAGTATTTTATCTATTATAAGTTTGGTTATCGATTCCTTTACTTCGTCTTGGAAAATTTGATTTTCTTTTAATTGTGTTCCGGTAGTTAAATCAATCGCGTAAGCATAAATTTGATTCGAACCATGCGCTCCTCCTTCATAATTTGTATATTCCACAACAAAAGACAATATATTATTTTTATTATATTTTATTTCATTTTTCGATTTCAGGTAATAAGAATACCCTGTTTCATCGGCTTCTTCATCTCTTTCTAAAATAATACTATCTTTATTATATTGGTTATTTTTTTCAAATTCCAATTCAAACCTTTTAAATTCATCAATGTATTGTTTTTTAAATGTTTCCATCGCTAATTCAGGAGTTAACTCTGTAAAATTGTCTCCCATAAATTTTTCGATAAAAACGGATTGCATCTTTTTCAATATTTTATCATCAAAATATTTACACGGATACACAAATTCCAATTGAAGATTGCAACTTGGTTTTTTTACATTATTAAACAGATAATAAGTTTCAGCTATTTTTAAAGAATCAAACTCAATAGTATTGTCAACTACATCTGTTTTCTTTTTACAAGAAGTATATACACATAAAATAAGTAAAGTTATAATACTAAAAACACTTATCGTCTTCATACCAGTTTATTTATTTTGCTTTATTTAATGGTTTATTTCGACACAAATATACCTTTATTTTATTTTTTAACAACCATATATTTATCAATAAACTTTTTTTTAGTAAAAAAACATATTTGAAAGAAAATTTGTTTTCTAATCCAAAATTTTTATTGTACATTTGCGAATCTTGAATTTTTAAGTACTACTATTATATTAAGGTTGATTTTTTCACACACATAAAGTATTGTGCCATTCAATTCACTTACTTTACTTATACACTTTTTCCATGAAAGAAAATGTACAATTCTCAGGTATTGAAGCGCTAAAAAAAGGTGCTGATTTTTTTCATCCCGGTCTCTCTGTCGATTGTGTTGTCTTAGGATTTCACAAAGGAATGTTAAAAATTCTTTTAACGAAATATAAAGGATTCAACGAATGGATGTTGCCGGGCAGTTTCATTCTTAAGAATGAAAATATAGACGATGCGGCTTATCGCATTTTAAAAGATCGAACAGGCTTAGACAAAGTTTATCTCAATCAGTTTTATCTTTTTGGAAATCTGAATAGAAACCGGATTTTTAAGGAAAGTTCGAGGGAAACTTTCAAAATCCTATATGGAACGGATGTTCCTGAAGACCACTGGTACCTACAAAGAATTATGACAGTAGGATATTATGCTCTTGTAGAATTTTCTAAAGTAAAACTACGGGAAACCGGATATGAAGGAGAAGAAATCAGATGGTTTGACCTTCATGAAGAAATTAGCTTTCATGCTGACCACAAACAAATTATAGAAAAAGCATTAGAAACCATACGATTGAATTTAGGAACAATACCGGTAGGAAGAGAGTTATTGTCAGAAAAATTCACTATGACCGAATTACGGGTACTTTATGAATCTTTATTAGGACATAATCTCGACAGGAGAAATTTCCAACGGAAAATATTATCTTTAGATTTTATCAACAATCTCAACGAACAAAGGCGCGGTGGCGCTCATAAATCTCCTTTTTTATATAGTTTTGATGCCGAAAAATATGAATTGGCATTGAGAAAAGGTTTCATAAGTACTAATTGGGAAGTTTTTTAGTTTGCTGTTTTTTTGTACCTTTGCGCCCTGTTTTTAAAAGGTATTAAAAAATTATATGCAACAAATCAGAAATATTGCAATCATTGCGCATGTCGATCATGGGAAAACGACTTTGGTCGACAAAATGTTATTAGCAGGAAAATTATTCAGAGACGACAAAGCTGATTTAGACCAATTTCTTGACAGTAACGATTTGGAACGTGAACGTGGAATTACAATTCTCGCTAAAAATGTTTCGATCAATTATAGTGGATATAAAATCAATATTATAGATACTCCGGGACATGCCGATTTTGGGGGTGAAGTTGAACGTGTTTTAAACATGGCTGACGGATGTCTCCTATTAGTCGATGCTTTCGAAGGTCCAATGCCTCAGACCCGTTTTGTTCTACAAAAAGCCATCAAATTAGGATTAAAACCAATCGTCGTTATTAATAAAGTTGATAAACCCAATTGTCGTCCGGAAGAAGTGCAAGAAATGGTTTTTGATTTGATGTTCAATCTTGATGCCACAGAAGAACAACTGGATTTTCCTACCGTATTCGGTTCGGCAAAACAAGGATGGATGTCGGACGATTGGAAAAAACCATCAGAAAATATACTACCTTTATTAGACGCGATCATCCAATATATTCCCGAACCAAAAATTCTTGAAGGGGATCCCCAAATGCAAATTACATCTTTAGATTATTCCAATTATGTCGGACGTATCGCAGTCGGACGTATTCATCGGGGAGAACTGCGGGAAGGCATGGATATTGCTTTGTGTAAGCGTGACGGAGCAATCCTAAAATCCAGAATCAAAGAATTAAACGTATTCGAAGGTTTAGGAAGAGCCAAAGTTTCGACTGTTAAATCGGGAGATATTTGCGCGATTATAGGAATCGATGGATTTGAAATCGGAGATACAATTACGGATTTGATTAATCCGGAACCTCTTGACCCGATTGATATCGATGAACCAACCATGTCGATGCTTTTTACCATCAACGACTCTCCATTTTTCGGTAAAGATGGAAAATATGTTACTTCAAGACACATTTTTGATCGACTAACCAGAGAATTAGATAAAAATTTAGCGCTTAAAGTCATACCTTCCGATTCGGCTGATGCTTGGGTTGTTTTCGGACGAGGTGTTTTGCACCTCTCTGTATTAATTGAAACCATGCGTAGAGAAGGATATGAACTACAAGTAGGCCAACCTCAAGTAATCATAAAAGAAATTGCCGGAGAGAATTGTGAACCTGTCGAACAACTGACAATTAATCTTCCCGAAGAATCGGCAAGTAAAGTCATTGATATGGTTACAAAACGAAAAGGAGAAATGATGACTATGGAGCGAAAAGGCGACCGCATCCATTTGGAATTCATCATTCCTTCAAGGGGAATTATCGGATTAACAAACAACGTATTAACCGTATCTGCCGGAGAGGCAATCATGGCCCATCGTTTCTTGGAATATCAACCTTGGAAAGGAGAAATAGAAAAACGTCAAAACGGTTCTATTATCGCGATGGAAACAGGAAATGCTTTCGCTTACGCTTTGGATAAACTTCAGGATAGAGGACGTTTCTTTATTGAACCTCAAACAGACATATATGCAGGACAAATTGTTGGAGAACATTCAAAAGAAGGAGATTTAGTCGTAAATGTAACTAAATCGAAAAAACTGACTAACGTTCGCGCTTCCGGAACGGATGACAAAGCAAGACTTGCACCTCCTGTAATTTTCAGTTTAGAACAAGCCTTAGAATATATAAAAGAAGATGAATACGTAGAAGTTACACCTAATTCTATTCGTTTGCGTAAAATTATTCTTGACGAAAACGAAAGGAAAAGACAAAACAGATAATTACATTTTCTCTTTGACATACATTACCATTTGGCAATATATTTGCTTAAATTCTATAAACTAAATATTGTCGAAGGCTTTATTTCGAATATAACTATTTGAAATAGAAATTAATAAACAAATATAATCATCATGAGTGAAATAGAAAATAATCAGGAAGAATTAAATCAGGCTGACAATCCGACTGATAATCAGACAAATGGACAGTCTACAGAAGTAGAAAACGAAACTGAAACAAACGAAACTGACAATTCGACTGATGAATTAGCACAAATGAAAGATTCATACCTCCGTTTAATGGCTGAGTATGATAATTATCGCAAACGGACAATCAAAGAAAAAGCCGAACTAATCAAAAACGGAGGAGAAAAAGTTTTAGTGGGTTTATTACCTATTTTAGATGATTTAGATCGCGCTTTGCAAAATATTACACCAAATACCGATACTGAAAATATTGTAGAAGGAATTTCTTTAATCAAGAATAAATTTGTCTCATTCTTAAAACAAAATGGAGTACAAGAAATTGTATCTGTCGGACAAAATTTCGATGATGAACTTTTCGATGCCATCGCGACTGTTCCGGCTCCTGATGAAGAATCTAAAGGAAAAGTAATCGATTGTGTACAAAAAGGTTACATTTTGAACGAAAAAGTCATCAGACATGCAAAAGTTGTAGTCGCAGGATAAAATAAAAAAATGGCAAAGCGAGATTATTACGAAGTATTGGAAGTTAGTAAAACGGCAACACAGGTCGAAATAAAAAAAGCTTATCGCAAAAAAGCGATACAGTTTCACCCCGATAAAAATCCGGATGACAAAGCTGCCGAAGAAAAATTCAAAGAAGCTGCCGAAGCTTATGAAGTATTAAGCGATGAAAACAAACGCGGCCGTTACGATCGTTTCGGACACGCGGGAGTTGGAGGTGCATCAAGCAATGGTGGAGGATTCGGAGGAGGCGGTATGTCGATGGATGACATATTCTCTCAATTCGGAGATATTTTTGGCGGCCATTTCGGTGGAAACTTTGGAGGATTCGGAGGTTTTGGCGGAAGTAGAGGACAGCATGTGAATCGCGGTTCTGACTTAAGAGTCAAAGTTAAACTCAATTTACAAGAAATAGCCAACGGCGTAGAGAAAAAAATCAAGGTTAAAAAATATATATCTTGTAAAGCTTGCAGCGGAACAGGCGCTGAAAATGGCACTTCTTATTCTACTTGTTCTAATTGTAAAGGAAGTGGTTCCGTAACGAGAATTGTGAACACGATGCTTGGGCAAATGCAAACGACCACAACCTGTCCAACATGTAACGGAGAAGGAAAAATCATTACAAACAGATGTAAAGAATGTAACGGAGAAGGAATCCAAAGAGACGAAGATGTTATCAGTATTAACATTCCGGCCGGAGTTGCGGAAGGAATGCAGTTGTCTTTATCCGGCAAAGGAAACGCGGCGCGCAGAGGTGGTATAAACGGAGACCTTTTAATTGTTATCGAAGAAGAACCTCATCCTGAATTATTGAGAGATCAAAACGATATTATCTATAATTTATTACTTAGCTTTCCTACCGCGGCCGTGGGAGGAAATGTAGAAATTCCGACTATCGACAGCAAGGTTAAGATAAAAATAGATCCGGGAACTCAGCCGGGAAAAGTATTGCGTCTCAGAAACAAAGGACTACCAAGTGTGAATGGATATGGAACAGGCGATTTACTGGTAAATATCAGCATCTATGTCCCTGAAAATTTATCGAAAGAAGAAAAGAAAATTTTGGAAGAGTTAGAAGAAAATTCAAATTTCCAACCACAACAATCTGTAAAAAATAAAATTTTCAGTCACTTCAGGAGGATGTTTGATTAACCAAGCTCTCAAATTACTCAATAAAATAATGAAATGGGGTGTCTAAAAAAGGCACCTTTTTTTATATCATCATATAAAAACAATATGAGTATCCGTTATTTTACCTAACACATTAAAAACCTAATTTGTCATTGCGGGCTTGACCCGCAATCTATTGATAATCAGCAATTCATTAAGAGATCCTGAATCAAGTTCAGGATGACAGCATCAAGTACGGGATGACAGAGCAATTAGGTAGTATAACGGATACTT
>JAVBKZ010000091.1:0-24412 GCA_031553755.1 Bacteroidales bacterium
ATAAATCGCAGGAGTCATATCGAAGCATTCGATTGGTAATCAATGCTTTAAAGGTACGAATTCCTGCGGTTTTTTCCAAACAAAATTCAACTTATTTTCCTGGAAACCAACACTTTAATCATGTTTTGAACGAACTATTGACAAAAGATACAAATGAATATCGTCTTGAAAAATGTAAATTAGACTTGTACTATCCGATGAATAGTAAGGGTTTTGCTACTGTTGTTTGGTTTCATGGTGGGGGATTGGAAAGTGGTGATAAAAATATTCCTTTAGAACTAAAAAATAAAGGAATTTGTGTCGTTTCCGTTAACTATCGATTGTATCCTCAAGCTAAAAAACCGGCTTATATGGACGATGCGGCTGCTGCCGTAGCATGGGTATTTAACAATATTGAACAATATGGAGGAGATAAGACCAAAATTGATGTGGCAGGACATTCTGCAGGTGGTTATTTGACTCTTATGATAGGCTTAGATAAATCTTATTTGGCAAAATATAGTATTGATGCAGACCGAATAAAAGGATTGATGCCAGTCAGCGGACAAACAAATACACATTGGGCAATAAAAAAAGAATTGGGAATGGACATTTATACGCCTTATGTAGACCATTTTGCTCCAATTTTTCATGCTCGGAAAAATGCTCCGGAAACATTGCTTATTGTTGGAGATCGTAAGTTAGAAATATTAGCGCGTTATGAAGAAAATCTACATTTGGAAACAATGCTTAAATACTATGGAACCAAGGTTACATTGTATGAACTTCAAGGATTTGACCATGGTACGGTAGTTTCTCCCGCTTGTAATTTGATAATAAGTCACATGAAAAAATAAATTGGAAAATATTTTTATTTTTTAGAAATAATTTGCCAATTAATTAAAATGAGTTAACTTGCGAAAGAATTTAATATATAATTATGGAATGGTTTAATGATTTAGAGCCTTTATTGAAAATTTATTGGGTTATTGCTATTATTGCTTCTCTTGTTTTTGTAATTCAAATGGTTTTGGCATTTTCGGGGATTGATTCATCAGAAGGGGGAATGGATGGAGATGTGCATTTAGATGGTACTTTCCAATATTTTTCTTTGCGTAATTTAGTCAATTTTTTCATTGGTTTCGGGTGGGGTGGTGTTTGTTTTTATCAAACATTCGAATCTAAAGTTTGGGTTGGGATTTGTGCTTTATTGACAGGACTTTTCTTTGTCGCTTTTTTCTTTTTCCTGATTAAACAATTTATGAAATTATCAAAAGATAATACATTCAAAATTGAAGATACTGTTGGGAAAGTCTCAGATGTGTATTTAGTAATTCCGGGAGAAAATGAAGGACGGGGAAAAATACAAATCAGTGTCAAGGGTTCAGTGCATGAAATAGATGCGATGACCGAAGGTGATAAAATTCCTACCGGTTCCAAAGCCAGAGTGATAGAAGTTATTGATAATCAAACAGTTTTAGTGATAAAATCATAATCTAATTTTTATGAATCCATTATTTTTAATCGTTATTTGTGTTGTTGTCGGATTTTTATTGATTATATCTTTAATATCCCGTTACAAACGTTGTCCTTCCGACAAAATTTTAGTTGTTTATGGAAATACAGGAGGATCTTCAGCTCGTTGTATACATGGAGGAGGTGCTTTTATTTGGCCTGTAATACAAGATTACGCTTATTTGAGCTTGATACCGATTTCTATCGAAGCAAACCTGACAAACGCGTTGAGTCGCCAAAATATCAGGGTTGATGTACCTTGTCGGTTTACCGTAGGTATTTCTACAGATTCGGATAGTATGAATAATGCGGCCGAACGTTTATTAGGACTATCTTCCGACCAAATTCAGGAATTGGCACGAGATATTCTTTTCGGACAATTACGTTTGGTGATAGCAACGATGTCTATCGAAGAAATCAATTCAGACAGAGATAAATTTTTAGAAAATATTTCGAAGAATGTGGAGGCTGAATTGAAAAAAATCGGTTTGAAATTGATAAACGTAAACGTAACCGATATTAAAGACGAATCGGGCTATATTGCCGCGTTAGGAAAAGAAGCGGCTGCCAAGGCGATTAATGAAGCCAAAGTTAGCGTAGCCGAACAAGATAAAATAGGAGAAATCGGAAAAGCGGAAGCGGAAAGAGATACTCGAATCAAAACATCACAAGCTAACGCGATTGCTGTAAAGGGAGAAAATCAGGCCAAAATTGAAATTGCAAATTCTGATGCTTTGCGCCGCGAAAAAGAAGCGGAAGCATTAAAAATCGCAATTTCCGCGGAAAAAATACAGCAAGCTCGGGCACTTCAGGATGCTTATGCCGCTGAAAAATTGGCGGAAAATGCGCGTGCCGAACGTGAACGTTCCACTCAACAGGCTAATGTAATCGTACCGGAAGAAATTGAAAAGCAACGCCGGATTATTGAAGCTCAAGCAGAAGCCGAAAAAGTACGTGAAAACGCGAAAGGAGAAGCTGACGCTATTTTTGCTAAAATGGAAGCTGAAGCTAAAGGCCTTTATGAAATCTTAACGAAACAGGCTGAAGGTTACGATCGCATCGTTAAAGCTGCCGGTGGAGACGCCAAGAGTGCTTATCAATTGTTATTGATAGAAAAATTACCCGAATTAGTAAGGACTCAGGTTGATGCTGTTAAGAATATTAAGATTGATAAAATTACAGTTTGGGATGGAAATAATGGCAAGGAAGGCAATACTTCCACTGCTAATTTTATTTCAGGAATGATGAAATCTGTTCCCCCTTTGAACGATTTGTTCAATATGGCGGGCTTGAATCTTCCGGATTATTTAAAAGGAAAAGAAGAAGAAAATAAAGAACTCGCTCCAAATACTACAAAAGAAGAAAATGTAGAATCTAACGAAAAACCGAAAAAGAAAAGTTAGAATATCGTAGTTATGTATTTTATTACATAGAAAAGATTGTCTCGAAAGCCTGTTATCCCGCGTTTGACGCGGGATTTTTTTAAATTATTGTTGATTTTCAATAGATTGCGGATCAAGTCTGCAATGACAAATATTTTTAATGTGGTTTTGTGACATCTTTTTAAGTTTTAAAATCAATTTAATAAAATCATTTATCCTTGTATTAGTGTCAAAATAATCAATTCCGGAAATAATTATAAAACATACCTTTGTATACATCATTACTAAATTTTTCTTTTACAATGAAAACACACAAATTTCCAAAATTGCAATTTTTTCGTGCAATTTTAAGTTCTGTATTGCTTATAACAGTAATATCACTTTGTAATGCCGGCGAAAAATTGTCGGTAGACTATCTAAGAACAAATTATTTAGTAAATCCTATTGGGATTGGAGACGTTCAACCTCTTTTGAGTTGGGAAATCAAATCAAAAAATCAAGGTGTAATGCAAACTGCTTATCAGATAAGGGCTGCCTTGTCTGAAAAAGAATTAGTATCTGGAAAAAATCTGATTTGGAATACCAATCGGGTTAACTCCGAATTATCCAATCAAATTCTTTATCAGGGACATTCATTGAAAAGTGCGCGGCGAGTTTATTGGCAGGTAAAAGTGTGGGACAATTATAAACAATCTTCTTCATGGAGTAAACCTGCGTTTTTCGAAACCGGACTACTTGAGCCTTCTGATTGGAAGGCTGAGTGGATTGAACCCGATTTAGACGAAGATGAAACCAAATCGTGTCCTTCTCCTTTACTCAGGAAGAATTTTGAACTGAAAAAAGAAATTCGTTCCGCACGCGTTTATGTATCTTCTCATGGATTATATTTATTAAAAATCAATGGGAAAAAAGTTGGAGAAGATTTGTTTACTCCCGGATGGACCAGCTATAATAAACGTTTGCAATATCAGGTATATGATGTTACGAGTCAATTGAAAAAAGGGACCAATGCGTTGGGTATTTTATTGGGAGATGGTTGGTATCGTGGATTTTTAGTATGGAAGAACAATAGAAATTGTTACGGAAAAAAATTGGCGGCCATCGCGCAACTAAAAATTATTTATCAAGATGGAATCGAGGAACTGATTGGAACTGATTCTTCTTGGAAATCTTCGACAGAAGCTATCTTGTCTTCGGATATTTATCATGGCGAAACTTATGACGCCCGTCAGGAAAAAACAGGTTGGGATCTTCCTGCGTTCGATGATTCTGATTGGAAAAAGGTGTTCGTCAGGGATTATTCTAAAAATATCTTGATAGCATCCGAAGGTGTACCTGTAAAAATCATGCAAACTATTCGTCCGATTGCTCAAATTACAACTCCTAAAGGAGAACGAGTTTTTGATATGGGACAAAATATGGTGGGTTGGATACAATTTAAATTGAAAGGAAATCCAGGAGATAAAATTACACTTAAATTCGCCGAAGTGTTGGATAAAGATGGTAATTTTTACACAACCAATCTACGGGCTGCCAAAGTAACGGATCAATATATATTCAAAGGATCCGGAATTGAAAGTTACGAACCTCATTTTACGTTCCACGGATTCCGTTATGTTATGATAGAAGATTATCCGGGCGAAGTGAAATTGGAAGATTTAACAGGAAAAGTGATTTATTCCGACCTTAACATGACAGGAAATTTCGAATGTTCCGATAGTTTGATTAATCAGCTACAACACAATATTCAATGGGGATTGAAAGGGAATTTTTTGGATGTACCTACCGATTGTCCGCAGCGTGATGAGCGATTGGGTTGGACTGCCGACGCGCAGGTTTTTGCACCAACTGCTTGTTTTAATGTAGATGCTTCGGCATTTTTTATCAAATGGATGAAAGATTTTATTTCCGATCAACGAAACGATGGAGCGGTTCCTCATGTTGTACCTAATGTTATTGGCGATGGATACGGATCGACCGCTTGGGGAGATGCCGCGACAATTATCCCTTGGGATATTTACCGGATTTATGGAAATAAACGTATTTTGGAAACTCAATACGAAAGTATGAAATCGTGGGTAAATTATATGTGGAACCAATGTAAACCTACCAGCCTCATTTTCTCAACGGGTTATCATTTTGGCGACTGGTTGGCTTATTCCACTAATAATAGCGATTATCCGGGAGCGACAACATCCAAAGACCTTGCTGCAACCGCTTATTTTGCAAGATCGGTTAATATCTTAACCAATGTCGCGATTATCTTAGATAAAAAAGAAGATGCGGATATATATCAAAAATTATGGAATGATATTAAAAAAGCATTTCAACAGGAATTTATCACACCAAACGGAAGGCTTTCTTCAGATACTCAGACCGCGTATGTTCTTGCTCTAAGTAATAATTTGATTCCTGAAGAGTTAGAAAAAGTTTCAGCAAAAAGATTGGCGGATGATGTTAGAAAATTCAAACACATTACCACCGGATTTTTGGGAACACCGGATATTTGCGAAACATTGACCCGTTACGGTTATGTAGAAGAGGCTTATCGATTGCTTTTCAGAAAAGAATATCCTTCCTGGTTATATCCAATCACCCGTGGAGCTACTACAATTTGGGAGCGTTGGGATGGAATAAAAACAGATGGTTCTTTTCAAAATCCCGGAATGAATTCCTTTAATCATTATGCTTATGGAGCGATTGGTAACTGGATGTATTCTACAGTGGCCGGAATCCGTAACGCGCCCGGAAGTTTGGGTTATAAAAAAATCATTATCAAGCCTTATCCTGTAAAAGAATTGACTTATGCTAAAGCCAATTATCATTCCATTTATGGAGAGATTTCTTCTTTTTGGCAAATGACAGATAACCGGTTTAAGCTTCAAACAATTATTCCTCCGAATACAACCGCTATAGTTTATGTTCCGAGTATTGTTTCCGAATCCATATTGGTAAACGGGATGCCTTTGTCGAAAAATAGTTCTGTACGACTTATTGGAATTGAGGAAGATGGGACATTAGTCGAGATTGGTTCGGGAGAATACCATTTTGAGTTTTAGAAATAAAGATTGTCTCAGGAAAACTATCAGAACACGGATAAAACGGATTATGCCGACACTTACGGATTATAGATTTTAGCATAAATAATTTTTATAAATCTGTAAAATCCGTGTTCTGATAATACTTTCTATATGCCTAAAGATTTCCTTACCTCATTGATTTTTGATTCCGCTAAGGATTCTGCCGCTACAAGTTCTTCCCTGGATTTTACTTTGCTTTGAACTTCAACATAAAACTTGATTTTAGGTTCCGTTCCGGAAGGACGAATTGAAACTTTCGTATTATCTTCCGTAAAGTATTGAAGAACATTTGCTGTAGTAGGCATGTCGATGACTATCTTTTCGTTTTCGTTAAAATCGGTCGCGATTAATTTCGCGAAATCTTTAACCACCACAACTTTAGACCCTGCAATTTCCGTGATTGGATTTTCACGGTAATTTTTCATCATCGCTTCAATTTCTTCAGCTCCTGATTTGCCTTTTTTTACGACAGAAATACCTTTTTCTTTAGAAAATCCGTATTCAACATAAATATCTTGAAGTAATTCGTAAAGTGTTTTTCCGTTTTCTTTAGCCCAAGCGGCGATTTCCGCGATCAACATACATGCGGAAACAGCGTCTTTATCACGGACAAAATCTTCCGCGAGGAATCCGTAACTTTCTTCTCCGCCTCCGATGTATTTTTTGATACCTTCGTTTTCTCTGATAATTGCCGCGATCCATTTGAATCCGGTATAACA
The DNA here is from genome assembly GCA_031553755.1 of Bacteroidales bacterium. Taxonomy (GTDB): domain Bacteria; phylum Bacteroidota; class Bacteroidia; order Bacteroidales; family Azobacteroidaceae; genus JAIRVZ01. The sequence goes on from JAVBKZ010000091.1 coordinate 6,676, forward strand.
GTCATACATTTCTATTCCATTGCGGTCGGCTATAGTTTTTGCCAATTCGGTAGTAACGATCGTTTTAACAACAAATTCGTTTCCTTTCATTTTACCGGATTGTTTCCAATTCGTAATTAAATAGTACAAACAAAGTAAAAATGTTTGGTTTCCATTAACCAAAACAAATTCTCCTTGCTCGTTTTTGACGGCGATTCCAACACGGTCCGCGTCAGGGTCGGTTGCCAATACCAATTCGGCATCGGTTTCTCGCGCTTTTTTTACCGCAAGGTCAAGCGCGGCAGCTTCTTCGGGATTAGGAGAAATAACGGTGGGGAAATCTCCACTTACAACGTCTTGTTCCGGCACATGAATGATGTTGGTAAATCCCATGGCTTTTAATCCCGCGGGAACTAAGCTTACACCGGTTCCGTGAATCGGTGTGTAAACGATTTTAATATCGTGTTGTTTTTTTATGATTTCAGGAACAAGCGAAATACTCAACAAGTCGTTAATGAACTGATTATCCATTGTTTCTCCAAGTATTTCTATTAAATCCTTATTTCCTTTGAAATTAATTTCAGAAGCTGAACGGATTTTATTTACTTCCGCGATGATGTTTTTATCATGAGGGGCGATAACTTGCGCGCCATCATCCCAATAAGCTTTATACCCGTTATATTCTTTCGGATTATGTGATGCTGTCAAAATAATACCGCTTTGGCATTCCAATTTCCGGATAGCGTAACTGATTTCCGGAGTAGGGCGCAAGGCGTCGAAAAGATAAGCCTTTATGCCGTTAGCGGAAAAAATATCCGCTGAAATTTCTGCGAATAAACGGCTGTTATTACGGCAATCATGCCCGATAACGACTTTAATCTGTGGCAGATTCGCGAATTCTTTCTTCAGATAATTTGATAATCCTTGTGTCGCCGCGCCTACGGTATAAATGTTCATGCGATTAGAACCGGAACCCATAATGCCTCGAAGTCCACCTGTTCCGAATTCCAAATCTTTATAAAAAGACTCAATCAGTTCGGTTTTATCAGGATTATCTAACATTTGCCGCACTTCTTCGCGTGTTTGTTCGTCATAAGCACTTGTTAGCCATGTTTGCGCTTTTGCAATAACTTGTTTTAGCAGAGTTTCGTTATCCATAATTATTATGAATTAAAATTTTTAGACTAAATAAAGAAAGCAAATGTACGAATATTTGTTTTTAGAAACAATGAAGAATAGTCTAAATTTATATCGGATTAGTTTTGAATTTTTAATGTTTTATTGATTATATTTGCAATTCAAATCATTAAATATTAAAATTATTGTTCTACTCTGTGAAATTCCGTGTTTAAAACATCTATAATCCGCGAATATCAGGAATTATGGTAATAAAGGAAAACAAACAACTTATGATCACGGTATTTTTACCGGATATATGAGCTCTGAAATGCAAAAAAATAATTCAAAAAAAGCTGATTAATAATCTGATATTTAGATAAGTAACGATTGCTCCGATGCACAATAAAATGATATTTAAGGGTTTTCTATTGGCATATTTTCCCATCAATTGTTTGTTTGAAGTCAGGTAGATCTGAGTGAAAATAGTTATAGGTAATTGTATGCTTAATATCATTTGGGAATAAATCAAACCTTGGAAAGGGCTGTTGATAAACATGATAATAATCAACGCGACAAACATAGAAATACCGACTCCCCAACGTGAATGTTTATCTTTGATGTCGTAGGGTTCGCCATAGATTCCGGCGAAGATAGTTCCGCCAGCCATTCCTGACGTAACGCTCGAAGATATTCCCGCGAATAACAAGGCAATGGCAAATACTAATCCTGCGCCTTTACCAAGCAATGGAGTTAACATGCTTTGAGCTTGTTGTAGTTCTTCGACAGCGATTGATTGCGTGAAAAAAGTGGCGGCGGCAAGTAAAATCATGGCGCTGTTGATAGCCCATCCGATAATCATGGAAAAAATAGTATCGGCAAATTCGAATTTCAATTGTTTTTTGATAACCGAATCATCGTGCAGGTTCCATTGACGACTCTGTATGATTTCCGAATGCAGAAACAAGTTGTGAGGCATTACGACGGCTCCCAATACACTCATGATGATTAAAATAGAACCATCAGGTATTGAGGGAGTTATCCAACAAACAGCGGCTGTTTTCCATTCAATAGGAGCAAGAATCAATTCATAAATAAATGAGAAACCGATAATAGAAACAAACCCTATAATCCATTTTTCTATTTTACGATACGAATTAGAATAAATCATATATAAAATAAGGATAGTGGAAAGTACAGCTCCTAATTTTATCGGAATATGGAAAATCATTTGCAACGCGATTGCCGCTCCGAGAATTTCGGCCAAAGAAGTTGAAACGGAAGCAAACATTGCCGTACTTAATATGGATCTTCCTAATATTTTTGGAAATTTTTCAGTAACGGCTTCCGAAAGGCATTTTCCGGTAACAATGCCAAGGTGGGCGACATTGTGTTGTAAAACAATCAGCATGATGGTCGAAAGAGTTACCATCCAAAGTAATTCATATCCGAATTCGCTTCCCGCGGCGATATTCGAAGCCCAGTTTCCTGGATCAATAAAACCTACTGTAACCAATAATCCTGGACCTATATATTTGAAAAATTCCAGCGAAGGTTTATCTCCTTGCTTGTCGAACCATTTTTTTATAAATCCTCTGAAATTCTCCATATATTTTGTTCAAAATAAATATTTGATTAGTAAATGTTATGATGAATATTTGGAATTGGCAAAGATAGTATTTAAAGACCATATATGGGAAAAGATTTTTATTTCCTTAAATGTTTCGGAAAAATCTATTTTGAAAAATATTCATTCCAAATCTAAATAATCTCTATTCAAATATTTATATCCTTGGCTATTTAATTTTTCAAAAAAGAATTTATCTCCGAATGATGGTTTTAACTGATCTATCCAGGTGGCTTTCGGATCATATTTGGCAAGGAAAGGAACTCCAACCCACGACGCGTTGCGGGCTTGAAGAAAACTCAGTACAAAATGCTGTTCACTGCCGATTTCCATAATTCCCTGAATTTGTATTTTTCCGGGATAAGCGCTCATACTTGGACCTCGCACAGTCCGGCATGTTCCGCTTACTTTAGAATAAGCGTTGCGGAATATTTGCCAACATTTTTCTAAAGGAACTTCGAAGAAATATTTGGACCCGGTATCCCTTGCGACAAACATATAATATGGAATACAACTTAAATCAACTTGCTTACGCCACATCTCAATCCACGCTTCAGGATAGTCATTGATTTTTCTTAGTAATGGCGATTGTGTTCTTATTTGAGCGCCTGTAGACCGGATTTTGGCAATCGCTTTTTTTACGGCATCGGTAGATAATTCTACCGGATGATTGAAATGGGCTTGAATCGTTAAATTTTTTCCTGCTTTGATAATGCGTTCAAAAAGTAATATCAGAGAGTCGGAATCTTTATCCGTAAGAAAACGATAAGGCCAATAAGCCAATGATTTAGTCCCCAATCTAATGGTCCTAATATGCTTGAAATCCCTTTCTAATAAAGGGTTCAAATAATTAGACAAGGCTTGTGTGTTCATTGTCAGCGGATCGCCTCCTGTAAAAAGGATGTCGGTTACTTTAGGTTTTTGTTTGAGATATTTATACAATAAATCAGTTTCTTTCATTGAAAATTTCAGATCACTCATTCCTGAAAATTGAGGCCAACGAAAGCAAAACGTGCAATAAGCATGGCAAGTTTGTCCTTTAGCCGGAAAAAACAAAACAGTTTCACGGTATTTGTGTTGTATTCCATGCAATTTTACATTGTCTAAAACAGGAACATTGTGCTCTTGCCCCGCCGGATTGGGATTTAATTTCAGTCTTATCTGATTAATCTTTTCTTTCAAAAGTTCAGGTGAGGCATTTCCGTCTATCAGATTCTTTATTTCATAATATTGTTTTTTGAGCAACATTTCTTTACGGGGAAAATTCAATGTAAAAATAGGATCATCAGGAATATTATTCCAATCAATTAATTCTTCGGTTACATAATTATTTGTTTTGAAAGGTAAGATTCTTCCGGCAACTTCAACAGCTTCTTTGTCTTCTTCGTTCAATTGCGCTATTTGAGGAATCTGTTTGTAGTTAGCCAACGTAAAAGCATGATAATTTTTCATCTCTTAAAATTTTAAATTCAACATTTTCCGGATTTCAATACAAATCTCCATACTGAATCCGGCTTATTTTCAAAGATGTTTATAAATCAATACTATTTTCAAAGAAGAGAAAAATACACTTTTGGATAAATTATAGAAGATATCACAATGGTTTGGATAAAGAGGGTTGCCCTGATAAAGTTAAAAAGATTGCACTTTTTGATTTTATGGTATCCTCAAAAACATCTTTTATAATTGCAAATATAATCAAATAATAATTTAATAGCAATACCCAAAGATACTTTTATTACACAGTTCTGGAAAAGGTGTTGAAAAAGAAAAAATACAACTAACCAAAAATTGCTTGGAAGAAGGCCTATCCGTAGAAATGATATCAAAACTGACAGGTTTAACTATAAGTAAGATTGAATCATTATATAAAGCCTAATAAGTTTTATAAAGTACTCTAACAGAGTTCAGAACTCTGTTAGAGCTTAATAATTAAATGAGTGTCTATATTTATTTACCTAATTTTGCGATAATGAAAGTTTCTTAATTCAATTTATTTTTTTCTAATTGTTCAATTTCCTCTTTTATCGTCTTTTTCGACTTTTTTTTTGCCAGGGCTAATTCTTCTGATAGCCGTTGAATTTCTGTTCCCTGATTGTTAATCGTAGTAAGTAGAGCGTTCAATTCTTCATTATCAATTGTTGTAGGATATTGGGCGTTTACCCTGGATATAAAATCGCCAAGAACATTCATATAATTGCTGAACGCGTCATAAGCGCTTTCATAGGGGCTGTATACGCTTGGGCCCGGAAAATGTTTCGTACTCATAAAATGGAAATGGTCACTAACTTGCAGGTAATTCCAGTCTTGTTTAATACGACGATCTTCACACAATCTAACTCGCTCACCTATATGATATAGTTTGTTGAGTGCTTCTTGTTGCAAAATATTACCGGCCCATGAACTAACATCTTTTTCTTCTCCGGCCCATGAACATGGGTATGGTACGGAAATTAGATCAACCGGTTTCATTTTTTTTATGATTTCGGAAGGCATTGAAAAACCTATTTTTTTCTCAAGGGCAAATTTAGGTATCGCTTTGAAAAATTCGAAAATACCGGTTTCCGCGGTTTGCCAACTTCCGAGAGTTTCGTAATTCATGAAGAGATTGATTAATTGTTCGGATTCAGGCAAGGCGTTGAGCCATCCTATAAATTTGTCGGCAACCAAAGGATATTCGCTCCAGTCGTAATTTGAAAATCTGAAAGTGATATCGTCACTGAATTTTGCGTTCCGTAACAAAACTTTTAACTTCGGACTTGCGCCGGAACAATAGAGGTAGTTCGGACTTTTCCATCCCAAAACATGTTTTGCTCCTTCACAAAGCATGCCTTCATAACCCATTTGAGTAACTAATTCGCTGATCTCATCAGTATAAATTAGTTCTGTATTTCTAAGTACCTTAGGCTTTTGTCCAAATAATAATTCTATTTTATCGGAGTGAGCTTTTACCTGATTTTTGAATTCTTCAGGATCATAGAGTGATGCCAACGAATGTGAATAAGTTTCGGAGAGAAATTCTACACATCCGGTTTTTACCATTTCTTTAAATCCTTCAATTGCTTCGGGAACGTATATTTCCAATTGTTCCAACGCGACCCCGGATATTGAGAATGCAACTTTAAATTTTCCATTGTATTCTTTAATCATATCCGATATCAATGCGTTAGCCCTTAAAAATGAACGATCGGCTATTCTTTCTATTACGTCTTCGTTTGAGAAATCATCATAATAATAATGGTCTCTACCTATATCGAAAAAACGATAGCGTTTTAACCTGACGGGTTGGTGTATTTGGAAATAAAGACAAATAGTTTTCATATATTTATGTTTTTCTGTTTAATTATTACTTTATCACACTGTTATAAATATTCCTCACTTTTAATCCGGCATATTCCCACTTAATTTCATTTACTTCTTTGATGCCTTCTTCTTTCAGGTATTCGGCCATTGAAGGATAAGTGATGATGGAGTACATGGCATCTGCCATTGCTTCAATATCCCAATAATCTGTCTTGATAGCGTTTGTGAGAATTTCGGCACAGCCTGATTGTTTGGAAATAATACTTGGAACACCGCATTGCATAGCTTCTAACGGAGAGATACCGAATGGCTCAGAAACTGAAGGCATTACGTAAACATCACTCGATTTCAACATTTCGTAAACTTGTTTTCCTTTCAAAAAACCGGTAAAATGAAATTTATCCGCGATATTTCTTTGTGCGGCCAAACGAATCATTTGATTCATCATGTCACCACTTCCTGCCATAACAAAGCGTACATTATTTGCTTTTTTTAGTACTCTCGCGGCTGCTTCGACGAAATATTCAGGGCCTTTTTGCATTGTGATTCTTCCTAAGAATGTAATAACTTTGTCTTTGGTTCCTTTTCTAGAATCAATTGCTTGAATTTCAGAAGATAACGGTTCGACAGCATTGTGCACCGTAGTTACTTTCTTTGGATCTTGGTGATATTTTTCAATAACGATATTCCGGGTCAGATTACTTACTGTAATAATATGATCGGCATTATCCATTCCATCTTTTTCCATCGCATATACCTGTGGATTCACTTTTCCTCGGCTCCGGTCAAAATCTGTGGCATGAACGTGTATCACCAAAGGTTTTCCTGTAACCGCTTTCGCGTGCAGTCCGGCCGGATAAGTTAACCAGTCGTGTGAATGTATTATGTCGAAATCGTAACTTCTGGCAATGACTCCGGAAACGATAGAATAATTGTTGATTTCTTCCAATAAATTGTCCGGATAGCGGCCTGAAAATTCAATGCAACCTAAATCATTGGTAGATTTGTAATTAAAATCGGCATATATATGGTCGCGCAAGGTGTAGTACTCCTGGGGATTCATGTATTTGCTCAGTCGTTCACAAGCCTTTTCCCATTGTACATCTTTCCATACGACGGGAGTATTGCAAGCGCCTATTATTTTGAGAAAACTTTGGTCTTCATCTCCCCAGGGCTTGGGAATGACAAAGGTAATTTCCATGTCTTCTTGTTTGGACATTCCGCGTGTGAGACCGTAGCTTGCGGTTCCCAGTCCTCCCAAAATGTGGGGCGGAAATTCCCATCCGAACATCAATGCTTTCATTCTTTACTTTATGTTTAAGGTTGATATGATTCCAATAACTTCAATATTCTCAAAATCGAAGCGACATTCATCGCGAAAGAAACGGCCCCTCCACTTTTAAATGGTGGATTTCCATCGAACAATTCCGAAAGAGAACCAATGCAATGTGTACTCATTTCTTCTTCTAACCCGATTAACATTCTTTCGGCAAATAAAATACCACTCATTTGGTACAATCGTAAATAGGCTTCGAGATACATTCCCAACAACCAAGGCCAAACAGAACCTTGATGATAAGACAAATCGCGTTCTTGTTGGGAGCCTGCATAATAAGGACGATAGCCTTCGCTTTTGGGACTTAATGACCGAATACCTTTCGGAGTGAGTAATTCTTTGCCGACAATATTCAAAATAGCTCGTTTTTGAGAACGGTCTAACGGAGAATAATCAAGCGCGGCTGCCATGATCATATTCGGACGTACGCTCCAATCAACATAACCGCCATCAACATAATCAAACAGATAACCGTAGCCATTTACAAATGTTTCGACAAACGATTTTCCGGTCGAAATGGCTAATGTTTCCAATTCTTCAGCCAATTTGGTTTTGTTTTTCAAAGTTTCCAATTCGGATGCGAACCGTAATGCGTTATACCAAAGCGCGTTAAATTCAACGATATATCCTGAACGAGGAATGATAGGCCGCCCGTTAATGGTAGAATTCATCCAGGTAATAGCCTTTTCTTTTCCATTGGAATAAAGTAGTCCGTTTTCGTCCAAACGAAGATTTTCGTGTTTATTTGTACGGATATATTCGATAATTTCTTTGATAAAATCGCCATAGCGTTCCTTGCATTTTTCTTTTCCACAATATTTGGCATATTGTTGGATTGCCCATATAACCCATAATAAAACGTCGGGTGTATCTATTTCTTGAATTACTTTGTCTTTTTCTCCCTTTTGCATGAAATTTTCCAACGCGGGAATAGCTGTAGTCAATATTTTTTCAAACCGGACAGGGTCATCAAATGAAAGCGTACATCCCGGAGTGGAAATAAATAAATCTCTTGCCCTGACTTTAAACCAAGGATAACCGGCCAATAAATAAGCGTCGTTTTCTGTGGGACGGTAATAAAATTGCTGCGCGGAATTTTTCAGACAATTATAAAAACTTGAGCGTGGAGTTCTTGATGCTATTTCTGTGTCAAAAACTTCTTTAAGTTTCTTAGTTTCAATAAGCGATTCTCCTGCTGAAAAATAAATTGACTCTCCTTTTTCGATGGGTAATTCAAAATATCCGGGAACGTATAAATCTTCTTTATATGGAAATCCCCTTTCCATTTCTTTAGTGTATATGATGTCTTTATACCAATCGGGTTGGAATACGAATTTACATTTTTTGTTGAATTGCATGTGAAGTTCGGGATAACCTTCATACATACAGGTTTTTATTCCGTTTTCGATTTCTGTATAATTTTTATTTACGGTATTATTTTCCACCATTAAACTATTAACATTCCGGAACGCGAGAAATGGCCTGAAACGGAGTGTAGTGGGGGAGTGTGCTTCTAAAAGCGTATATTTGATCAACGCCCTGTTTTCGAATGTTGTAAATACTTTTTCTTTTGAAAGTATAACTCCTCCAACGCGATAAATCGTTTTAGGAAGCGATTCACATTCAAATTGCCTGATGTATTTATGTCCGTTAGGGCTGTAATGATTGTTCTCATATTTATGTAATCCAAGATTGAATTCAGCCCCATGTTGGATAACTGTTTCGTCGAAAGATGAGAGCATAACATGGTTGTCATTGTCTAAATTGGGGACAGGCATAACAAGCAGACCATGGTATTTTCTAGTATTGCAATCAACTACCGTTGTACAGTGATACGCTCCGATTCTATTCGTCCTCAAAACTTCTCTGTTAAGAGATTCTTCGAGATTAATCATCACTGTTTTGTCAAATTTCAGATAACTCATACTGGATATAATTTAAGGTATTATTTATTAAGCACCCATTAAATTTATTTGATCGTTGAATATTTTGTGTTTAACTGATTGATTTTCAATTTTTAACATTAAACTTTAAACAGGCGTGAAAAAATAAATTAATTTTGGACACATACTTAATTAACAGTATATGCGCTATAATAATTTTATAAAATTAAAAACTAAACATTTTTTCTTTCGTAAATGTTTATTAACATTACCAAAAATATGGAAAAATTTCATATATGCAAAGAAAATGGCAATTTTTTATTAAGAAACTTAAATTTTTATAATGAAAATAGAAACAAAACGAATAATCTATTCGCTGTATTTTCCTTTGTTGTTGGTCGTTTTATTATGGATAATCAATATTTCGCAATGGGATTTGCACGCTGATTGGAGTTGGATGGGCATTTTTCCGCGTCAAACAAAAGGATTGCCGGGCATTTTATCGAGTCCGCTGATTCATGCCGATTTGAAACATTTATTTTCAAATTCGGTTCCGTTGATTATTTTGGGGTGGTGTTTGTTTTACTTCTATAAAGATTTGGCGTATCTTGTTTTTCCTATCATTTGGATAAGTTCGGGATTTGTAACTTGGTGTATCGGACGCGATTCGTGGCATATAGGAGCAAGCGGATTAGTTTACGCTTTGTCTTTCTTTCTGTTTTTTAGTGGTATATTGAGAAGATACATCCCTTTAATGGCGATTTCACTCTTAGTCGTATTTTTACATGGAGGAGGATTGATATTTAATATGTTGCCTGTTTCTCAGTTGGTGTATGAAAATATGTCGTGGGAAGCGCACTTGTCGGGCGCGATTACAGGATTATTATGTTCTGTCTTTTTCAGAAAGTATGGTCCTCAAAAACCGTTACAAATTGAAGAAGAGGAAGATATGACGGAGGATAGTGAGATGTGAACAGTGAGTCCTTTTGTTTTTAATTTAAGATATTTTTTAATTATTTAACAGAATTATTATTTTTTATTAAAAAACATTAATATTAAAGTATTGATTATTAGTATCTTATTTATTGTTTGTATATTTGCGTCACAACAAACATATCATACAAGCTTTACTCTATGAACAACAACAACTTATCAAATCAAATTGAAAACAATTCCTCCGGAATTTTAAATGAAATTAATTCTATCGAAGAAGAATTGAATTTTTTATCGGATTATTGGACCGAATTTTTAGAAGTCAGCAATCGGATAGCGAAAGATTATAGGGATTCCGTCAATTACGGAGAAGAATATAGTGATTTTTTAACGGTGAATGGGGCGATGTTTTCAGATTTACAACACTATATATTGTTGGCAAATCCGGATATAACATTGATTTGTGAACAATATAATCAGTTTTTGTCCATAAAACAACGCAAAGAAGATATTTGTTTGGAAATTAAAGAATACAAATTGGAAGATAATGTTTCCTTGAATAATAAAACCGAATTGATCAATGTCCAAATTAAAGATGTCGGAAGTTATTTGGATCAATTTAAAGAATTGTATGAAAAACATATTGAAAATTGGCATTTGCTTATAGATATCAATAGTACCGAAAAATTGTATGGAAATTGGGCGTTGTTTACATCCGCGATGGAATTATATCAAGACAGGGTAAAATTGGTAATTTCTCCACGTATTTTTGCCATAATGGAAAAGATGAAACAAGGATTGATTACGGTCGAAGATTTGAGATATAGTCTTGATTATAAAGAAATAAAACATTTCATAAATAGCGTAAGGGCAAATAAAGAATACTTGATTGGAGTAGTTGTTGACGCGTTGAAAAATAATTACCCTGAAGTTAGTAAAAGAAAAGCGGCTAAATTAGCTAACGTTTATAAGTCGTACATCAACGATGTTAATAATCTGTATGAAAAAAAATACTCAAATATAGTTAGAAGAGGCAATATACAATCTTCTTTACTGTATATAGAAGATGCGATCAAATTGCTTAAGCAAGAGTTTGATAATGTGAAAATGATGTTATCTGTTTAATCTGTCTTTTCTTATTTGGTGTTTTTAGCATCGAAGGAAGGTGTTAATTTTATTCCGACATCGCTGATTCCTGTCAATACGTCATCTCTCATTCCTTGTTGAATGGTAAAGGTATATATTCCCTTTTGAGAAAAAACAATAGATTTTTCATACAAGAAATTCATTTCATACAGGTTGATTCCTTCTCCACGCCATTTCCCGAAATTATCGGCTAATTCGCAATTCAAAGTGTCTTGGCGGGAATTTCCGGTGGGAGTTTCGATTTTTACGAACAGCCATATATTTTGATATGGATATTCGTTGTTATTCCGGGTTTCAATAAAAATGTCTTTCGGATTGATTGTGTCAGTTATCTGAATTTCAAAACGGCACAGGTCGTTTTTATCCCATTTGGCATTTTTGAAAGAGTGAAAACCAGAATAAACTTCTTTGTCTGAACATCCGGATAAGATAAAAAGAAATAGTGTAGATAGTACGAATAATTTATTCATTTTTGTTTTCCGAATCATTTTTATTTCCTTCTTTTCTTAACGTCAGTGGCTTTTTTCGTTGATTAGGGTTGCTGTTGTTGTTACTATTATTGTTATTCCCGTTTTTATTGTTTTTGTTATTTTGCTGAATTTGTTGTTGCTTACCTTGTTCCTCTGCTGATTTTGTTTTCTTTTTCTTCAGGTTGTTGTCAAAACGTGTAACACTTTCTCCTAATATATCCTGATATTCTTTTTGAGGCTTTTTATCATTTTCCTCAGGATTCAATAACAATGGTTTTTCTCCCCTTTTATTCATCTGAATAATTTCAAAAGCCCTTTCCGCTGTAATTACGATCAAATTGGCCGCGAAATGTTTATCCGTTGAGTATGCCATTTGATTTTTAAATACATCAGTTTTAAAATGATAATAAATGGCATCTCTTGTTTCTAACGGAATTTCCCTTGAAGGAAATTTCTTTTGAGCTTCAACGTACGCGTCCACTTCGTAATTCAGGCAACATTTCAGTTTAGCGCATTGGCCGGCTAATTTTTGAGGATTCAACGATATATCCTGAAAACGAGCGGATCCGGTTGATACGGAAATAAAATTTGTCATCCAACCCGAACAACACAGTTCACGTCCGCAAGGTCCGATTCCACCGATTCTTCCGGCTTCCTGACGGGCTCCGATTTGTTTCATTTCAATCCTCACTTTGAAAGTTTCTGCCAAAACTTTGATTAATTGGCGAAAATCTACCCGGTCATCAGCTATATAATAGAAGATTGCTTTATTTCCATCTCCCTGATATTCAACGTCACCGATTTTCATTTGCAATCCGAGTTCTTTGGCTATTTGGCGGGAACGAATCATCGTATTGTGTTCTTTCGCTTTCGATTCTTCGAATTTTTCCAGATCGGTTGGTTTTGCTTTGCGGTAAACACGTTTTACTTCATTTTCAGAGCGGATCCTGTTTTTTTTCATTTGAAGCAAAACGAGTTTTCCTGTCAACGAAACAGTTCCGATATCATGTCCCGGACTTGATTCTACAGCTACTATATCTCCTTTTTCCAATGGAATATCGGTGCTGTTCAGGTAATATCCTTTTCGGGTATTTTTGAATTGTACTTCTACAAATTTAGTCGCTTGTTCGGCTTCGGGGATATCCGAAAGCCAGTTGTAGGTGTTGAGTTTATTGTCCTGTTTCTTGCTGCATCCTTGCGGATTCATCCGGCAACAACCAGGTACTATATATTTGAAATTCATATTGTGTATAAAGTTGAAAGTAATTTGCTGATTAGCGAATTTGTCAATTTGCTAAGTTAATAATTGCAAAGTTACTATTTTTTCAACAAAACAGCTATTTTCATTGATAAATCGAAAAATACCATGCGGGGATTTACATTTTGCTCGATATGACGTTCTCCCAATGCCAAATCTTCCATGAAAGATATCACATTTCTTTCGTTTACATAAGGTGAAAATTTGATAGCGAATTCCTTTTCATCTTTGTTGAGGTAGTTGATTTCCGGTAATCTCAGGCAATAAAGAAAATTCTCCCTGATTAATCTTTGGGAATAAGAAAGGAAAGATTTTTGTTTTTCACGTCCCATCGAAGCGAAAAAATCGGCCTTCGATTTCATGTTTTTTACGTCACGTGTCCATGAATTACGCATAATTGTGATAAACAAATCCAGAAACATCCGGTTTTCTTCTCCTGAATCCAGTATATCTAATGCTTTGATATAATTACCACCGGATAAATGCGCTATTTGTTGTAGATCTTCCGGATTGATGTCGAAATGTTCCGAAAGAAAATACGACATATCTTCGGGAGCGATAGGCGGAATATGGATTTGTTGTGAACGAGATTGAATTGTTCCGATAATTTGGTCGGGATTTTCCGAAACTAACAGAAATACTGTTTTCGCAGGCGGTTCTTCAATCATTTTCAACAACTTGTTGGCACAAGATTCGTGCATTTTTTCCGGTAGCCAAATAATCATGATTTTATATTCGGCTTCGTATGTTTTCAGATTCAGTTTTTTGATGATTTCATTGCTTTCTTTAGCGTATATCAATCCTTGCGCGTTTTCGACATTCAAATATTCAAGCCATTGAGAAAGATTGAAATATTTTTGTTCTGAAAAGAAAGAACGCCATTCCGGCAGATAATCGTCACAAATTTCTTTTTTCTTTTTATCGTTTTTTACAATAGGATATACAAAATGTAAATCCGGATGGGATAATTTGTTGAATTTGACACAAGAAGCACATGTCCCACAAGCGTCATTATCGCTTTTATTTATGCAGTTGAGATAGCGGGCATAGGCGATAGCAAGCGGGAGCGTTCCGGCTCCTTCTGGCCCGGAAAACAATTGAGCATGAGGGATAAAGCCTCGTTGTATGGATTGGATTAACCGTTGCTTAATTGTCTGTTGTCCTATGATATTTTTGAATAACAAAACGTTATTTTATTGGCTTAATAAACTTCTTTCGCGACTCTCTTTACACTATCAGTTGCCATTAACGTGTAAAAATGTAAACTCGGAACGCCATAATCAATCAATTCTTTGCATTGTTGAATACACCATTCTACCCCGATTTCTTTCGCGTCTTCGTCATTTTTGCATTTACGTAATTCATTTGCTAATGTTTCCGGAATGTCCGATCTGAAAATTTTAGGCAATACGGTTAATTGATTTTTCAGTACGATAGGCTTGATTCCCGGAATAATGGGAATAGTAATGCCTTCCCGGCGACAACGTTCAACAAATTCAAAATACTTTCGGTTATCGAAAAACATTTGAGTAACCGTATATTCCGCTCCCGCGGCTATTTTTTGCTTTAGAAACGCTATGTCGGATTCCATGTTGGGAGCTTCTTCGTGTTTTTCGGGATAACAAGCGACTCCATACGAAAATGGAATTTCAGGTCTGTCGAAAGTCGAACCATCGATAGAAACGCCTTGATTAAATAAATTCACTTGTTGTTGTAAATCCGTTGTATGTTCGTGGCTCTGTCCTTGCAAAGACTGATCGCTTTCAAGCTTATTCATATCACCGCGTAACAAAAGCAATTCGTGTACGCCAAGGAAATTCAAATCAATCAAAGCGTATTCGGTTTCCGCTTTAGAAAAACCTTTACAAATAATATGCGGAACTGCGGTAATGTTGTATTTATTTTGAATGGCAGCGGCAATAGCTACAGTTCCCGGACGTTTCCGGATATTTACTTTCTCCATTAGTCCGCTTTCTGTAGGCCTGTATATATATTCGCTGTGATGTGTTGTTATATTGATGTATTGGGGCGAAAATTCCTGTAATTTATCTATAATGTTGCAAACCTTATTAAAACTTGCGCCTTTAACCGGTGGTAATATTTCAAAAGAAAAAGCGGTTTCCTTACAATTGTTCAATAAATCAATAACTTTCATGCTAAACCATTAATCAAATTTATGCAAAGTTATCGTTTTATATCTGAAAAGAAAAGTCTTGTTTATTAATTTCCTTGTATAAAGTCCAGATATTGTTATACTGAGGTTGTCCCAAAAGTCAAATAGCACACGGAATACACGGCATATACGGAAAATTTATATTCTTGTATTTTTATAACACGCTTATAATTAACCAATATATAAAATTATTAAATGGTGTTATTTGGTATATTCTGTGTAATCCGTGTGCTTTAATTTTCTTTTTAGTTACCTTCTATTTAAAACATAATAAACTTGCCCGAAAAATTATTTCCAAATTCATCACGTAAAACAACAATATAAACGCCTGGATTTATATTTGATAAATCCAATACGATCCGGTTGTCTTCTATTGTTTTCTTGGCAGGATATGCTGCTTTTCCCATTATGTTATAAAGTGAAACCGAAACACTTGAGGTTGAGATAGTTTCTATAACCAAAGATTTAGCATTCTTGTCGTAGAAAAATTCCGTTGTATTGAGATTGGTTTTACTTGCGTCAAATTGGGAGGATTTTAGTTCAAAATCCATCGTAATTTTTTGAGCTGTGAGAACCTTATTTTCGTCTGTCAGATTGTAAACCAATTGATAAGAACCTGAATTTGGCAGTAAACCGACATTAATCGTATCTTTCACTTCAATGTTTTGATAATCTCCGCATTTATTATTGCTGTCTATTTTGCCTCCTACGTAAATTGTTTGACCAATGATGCTGTCGACTTCCATTTTATAAGTACAATTGCCACTGAAAGCTTCAGTTATCGTTATCGCGAATTTAACCTCATCTTTTACCGTTGGATTTGCCGGGATTATTTTAGTACTATCGATAACGGGTTCCAAAGCCGACGGCGTATAAATATAATCGCAAGGTTTGTCTTTATAAGGCGACCATTCATCAGAGATATAATGAATATCATTGTCGTTGTAGCATCTTATTACATTCTTATTTTGAAAGAAAGTGTGGAAATAACGGGTACGGATAAATTCCTGGGGACATCCGATCTTTTCATAATACACATACGATTCTCCTTTGATACTATCCTGTTGTTGCTTTGTTGCTGTTGCTGTAAATTTTTTAATATCTTTTCCGTCTATTTTGACTGTTTCAATATTTTCTATCTTAAAATTCACAATGTATGTAGTATCTGTCAAGGAAGATTCTAAAGAATACCCTTTAAATTCGAAATCAACAACATCTCCTTTTTGAAGTCCAAAATCATAAATTTTCCGGAATTTTTCGTTAAAGAAATAATAAATTTTCCCATTTTCTTCATACATAATTTCCCGTTGAGAGAAATTCTTATCTAAAGAATACGTGCCATTAACGACTTTGCATGTTTTATCATTGACAACTGTATCTTTTTCTGATATATACCTTTTGTATGCGATTGATATATCTCCTTCTGTGTCGGAATAATACCATTCCGCGCCTACTGGTGCGAATTGCGCCCACGAGTAAGCGGGAAACAATGCAATAAACATAATTTGAATTAAATTGTAAAGATTTTTTTTCATGACTATAAATTTAGATTAAAATTAAACGATTACTTTAATGGATAAATTTCAATTTAGTTTTGTTATCAATTCAATGATAAGGAGCAGGATATTCTATAAAATCACTATTTTATAGCAAAAGAGATTCAATGAAATGAGCGTACCGAAAAACAAATTTATACAAAGAATTCGTCTTGACTTTTTATTAAACACGGAGTGGAAAGAGTTTATTCACGGAGTATCTCTTCACTATATATTAGACTCGACTCTGTGAATAATCACTCCGTGCAACTCTGTGTTTAAAATCTATCATTTTATGTCTTCAAAATTAAAAATGTTTTTTGAATAGAAATAATAAAATTGTTTTTTTAATTTGTAATATTTATCAAATCATTCACTTTTACATCTTTCCGTATATCCCCAACATAAATTTTGTGTCGCGGAGGAAAAATTTCTTTGATGTTAAACATTTGTAACGGAGCGATGAAATTATGCCCTTGCATGCTAATATTGTATTGAACAGTAATCATATTCGATAAATAATCTTGTTTTTCCACTTTGAGAATCAACCGGTTACTTTCTTGACCTTCTTGTATTATCAATTCTTTGATATGAAAGTTACCTACTTGCTTGTTTTTGACAACAGGTAAAAAGCCGGGCATGCCGTCCGGAATATTTTGATTGTAAGCAAAATGATCGGTGCTACAAAAATCGGCGATCCATTTTGCATCGTTCGAACGATTGGGCAAAAGATTCGGATAGTTTTTATCTATAAACTCTGCCAATTTGTAAGCGTTAACCGCCATGCCTAAATTCGACATGTGTTGATTTCCGTCGTAAGTATTTTCAAACTTATCAGGCTAAGTACATGACAAAAATTTAAAAACGTCTATCTTTCTTTTGTTTAGAGGATTTAGCAACATATTAGCAATAACCCCCAACCCATATTTGAATAGAGATTTTTCTCTTCGTCCATGTTTCTTTATTTTAATTTGTCTT
>JAVBKZ010000106.1:0-9024 GCA_031553755.1 Bacteroidales bacterium
TAATCGCTCTGTCATCCTGAACTTGATTCAGGATCTCTTAATGAATTGCTGATTATCAATAGATTGCGGGTCAAGCCCGCAATGACAAATTAGGTTTTTAATTTGTTAGGTAAAATAACGGATACTCATATAAAATAATTAAACAAATAGACTAAATTTGATGGTACACTTATTACATAAATCCATACCTTTGTTTCGATATATCGGCCGGAGCAATCCGGTTTTTTATTAATTTAATATCAAATTTTATGTACAAATTAAAAAAGAAAAAGTACGATGCCTGTTTCAAAAGATGGAATCGTAAACCTTATGCAGCATTCAATTCAATGCATAAGGTAGTGAAAATTGGGGTTTTGAGTGTCGGAATGCTTTTTGGAACGCAGACAGCGAATAAAGCCAGTACGCAGTCGACCGACACGTTGGTACATACTCCTACCTTAAAATTGGATGAAGTCGTTATCACGGAAGAGCGAGTGGATGCTTTGCCAAATGTAGTCAGGACATTAGTTACTGTTACTCGTACAGAAGTAGATCGAGCGCCTTCTTTAACGATTAACGACCTGCTACGAACCCTTCCTTCCATTGATTTACGCCAACGCGGCCCTTTAGGCACCCAAGCCGACCTCTCAGTTCGAGGGGGTAATTTCGACCAAACACAAATCCTTCTCAACGGAGTTAATTTCAGCGACCCTCAAACGGGACATTATTCTTTAGACATTCCCATTGACCTTTCATCCATCACCCGAATGGAAATATTGCAAGGATTAAGCGCTCCCGGAGCTATTGGCGGAGCTTTGAATGTCTCAACCGCCAATCAACCCATAAATACTGCAAATCTTTTATTTTCAGGTGGACAACATGGATACTTGAACGCTCTTGGAAATGCTACTTTGGGTAACAAAAATTGGTATTCTTTTTTCTCGGCTTCGTATCGACAAAGCGCTGGATATAAGAAAAATACAGATTTTCGAAATACTAATTTATACAGCTTTACAAAATACCGTTCCAATATTGGTGATTGGGAGGCTCAATTCGGATTTCAAGATAAGCCTTATGGAGCAAACGGTTTTTATTCATTCACTTATCCCGACCAGTTCGATTATACCCGAACATTGTTGGGTAGTCTGAGATGGCAAAAAGAAATAAAGAACCTGAAACTTTCGGCTCTTGCTTATCACCGGACACATTTCGACCGTTTCGAATTATTCCGTAATGAAGCTCCCGATTGGTATAAAGGACATAATTATCATCAAACGAAAATAAATGGCGGAGAAATCAGTATGCTTCTTCGGAGTTTTATCGGACTGACAACGGTTAGCGCTGAACTTCGCAATGAACATATATTAAGTACTGTTTTGGGTAATCCGATGAGTACTCCAAAACCGGTTCCATTTGAAGGAGATATTCAATACACGAATGAAACGGACAGAACGCTCTTTCGTGGCTTTTTAGCACAAGGATATGAATACCGGAATTTAGCTGTAAATGGAGGCGTATCATTCCATCATAGCAGCGATTTTGGAAATAAGTTTTGTTTTGCAGGCGATGTGCGTTACAAAATCACACCCTTTTTAATCGTTTACGCTGCGGCGAATCAATCTTTGCGATTACCTACATTTACTGATTTATTTTATAAAAGTCCTACACACGAGGCTAATCCAAACTTGAAACCAGAAGAAGCGGTTGTTTATGAAATAGGAAGTAAAATAGTAAAAAATGCGTGGTCGGCAACAGCAAATATTTTCTACCGTCAAGGGAAAGATATTATAGATTGGGTATATACTGAAGGTACAAATACCTCAAAGAGCTTGAACTATAGCAGTGTAAACGCAGTAGGAACAGAGATTTCCTGCCAATGGAATCCGTCTAAATATAATCCTAAAAGTATTATTCAACAAATCGGGCTGAATTATACATTCACTAAATTGGATAAGGAGAATGCGCCTCAAACAACTTCTTATACCTTGGATTGCTTAAATGATAAAGTAAATATAAATTTGGAGCATTTAGTATTTTTCCAAAAACTAAAAGCCTCGTGGAATTTTACTTTTTATGACCGAGCAGGTACTTATGTTGACAATACCACAGGAAAAAACGTTCCATTTGACCCATTCGGATTGGTCGATGTTCGTCTGCGTTGGAACGAACCTCGTTTTTCCATTTTTGCTGAAGCTAATAATCTATTTAATGTTACTTATTTTGATTATGGAGGCTTACAACAGCCTAAATGTTGGGCTACAGTGGGTGTATTGCTGAAGTTTTGACAAACAATAGATTGCAAACCTCTACTTATTAGGAAGGTAAAATTATAAGAGGGTGTCTAAAAAGTATTATTGAACACGGATAACACGGAATTTACGGATTAACACAGATTTATAATCCGTGAGTATCTGTATAATCAGTGTAATCCGTGTTCTTAATATTGTGACTTTTTGGACACCCTCAACAGAATAATTAGGCAGTATAGCGAATAATCACTTTATTTTTACAATTTTATAATTTTAATGATAATTTTTTTAGTATATTTGCCAATACGATCAATAACTAACAACACATAGCCTATGAAACACGACTTCTTTTAACAAATTTATTCCAGTTATGGGTTTCTTTGTCAAGAAACCAGCTATTAAGAAGACCTGCTCCCTATTCTCTCTGTATTGTAACCTGCTCACATATTATTAATAATCATTTTATTTAAATCAAAATGAAAATATTCAAATTACTTTTACTCCTTTGGGGGTGTTTTTTGATTCTAACTACATGTCAGAAATTTTTGGAAGATTTAGATTCAAAAAAAGAGTGTGAAAACCCCGTTTATCCTATTGAAATTCCGATAACGGAAGTGAATGTTCCCGATGAATGTATTTGGAAAGAATACACAACACATTACTCTACCTCCGATAAATTCAAAATTAATCTGATAAATACGGAAGTAATGTTGTATTCTTTTACCTCATGTGCTGATATTTTTCCAAAAATAGATTTCAGAACCCAGTCTGTTTTACTTGTTTCCGGAACATGTAATCAGGGAATTGAAAAAACAGATAAAAAATTAATACAATTATCAAATTCAACATACAGGCTGTCGACAAATATTTTATTGAACGATGAAATGGTTGTGTCAAACTGGAGATTTGCGATTATTGTTCCAAAAATAGATTCTGAAACAAGTATTTCTATGGAAATAGAAGAGAAAACGGTTGACGCTGTTGACCTGCAAATGGATGGATATATCATCGGATTCGACCGTTGTAGCGGAGTGAAAATTGATGATGGTAAAGGAAAAGCAGGGGGATATTATATTGTATCAACCAACTTAAAAGATACTGTTCTGACATACAATCTTCCTGAAAACATTTTTGATTTTCCCGCCGGATGTTTTCCTGCTACGTTTAGTTCTCCTGTTTGGTTTTCTGACACGTATAATAAGGAATTCAAAGTTAATATCCAATACAAAATTGCATTTAAAGAAGAAATCGTATACCCGCTTTGTCAGGGAAATATTCTTATTCAAAATGTTAATGCGACTCAAATAATTGTTAAATCTGCAAGAAAAAATTAAATTTATGAAAAAAGTAACAATTTTATTATGTTTAGGACTGTTTTTAGCTGTTTCATGTGACAAAAACGAGCAGAATCCTCAAGTATCAAAAGTGAGCTTCACATCATGCAAGCAAGATGTATTATTATAAAGACACGAAGCACATCCTTATAAGGACCCGTTCCCTATCCTTATAAAGACACGAAGCACATCCTTATAAGGACTCGTTCCCTATCCTTATAAAGACACGAAGCACGTCATTATAAAGACTCGTTCCCTATCATTATAAAGACATGAAGTACATTATTCCTTACCGTCAGTTTAAACTGACGGCAAGGGAGGATTGTCTGTCATTGCGGGCTTGACCCGCAATCTGTTGAAGATTTTAATTATTAAAATTATGCTGTACGAGCATAATTAATTCTTCCGAACATGACTGGGATTGCTCCGCAAAAAGAGATTAAATAAAATAGCTAAAAATATTTACAAAAATTTGGTTTTACTAATATTTTTTTAGTACATTTGCCAATACGATCAATAACTAACAACACATAGCCTATGAAACATTATTAATTAACTTTTATCCTCCTTCGTATGAATTGGTTGTAAACTTTAAAAGGAAGCTAACCATTAGAATTGACCGTATCTCGTATCTACATTGTGCACCTATCTACTTCTACTCTACTTGACTTTTATTCTTATTACTAAGAATTAACAATCTAATCAAAAATCGCGATGAAAACATTACAATTACTCTTTTTTACTTTTTGTTATTTTCTATTCTCCACCACCTGTTTCGGGCAAATAAAATCGATGGGGTTTTCGCAGAAAATAGAAGAATCTTCTTATTTTCCTAAATTGCAGATAATAAATAACACCCTGTTTGTTTGTTCCAACACTGGAATCTATCAAAAGGATATGATGAAAGATACAGATTGGGAATTGTATGCTTTTGAAAATTCTCCAGTAATAGAATTTGTAAAAAACGGAAACAATTTAATAGCGGTTTCAATGGGAGAATGGAATGAAACAGATAACTTGATTCTTGTATCAAACGATGATGGCAAAACATACAGTGAACGAAAAATGCCATATCATTCTGAAGACGGTAAGAATTGTTTTCGTCGAATTGTTCAGAATCCTCTCAATAAAAAGACATTGCTTATTGTGGACGAAAGAACATCCGGCCTTTTCAGATCTCAAGATTTTGGAAATAGCTGGACGGATTTAAGTCCATTTGGTTTTATAAATCCTGTAACATTTACCGCTTATCATCCATTAGATACAACTACAATATTTTATTCAGGAGAAACCGGTTTTTTGGCAGGAACAATACTAAAATCCACAGACAGTGGCATAACTTGGACCGAATATACGGTGTCTGGAGGTGATAATTGCGTACACCAGATTGATTTTCACCCCACAAATCCGAATATACTTGTCTTTGGGGGAGAAGGCATTATCGGAAAATCTATGGATAAAGGTGAAACATGGACAATAAATAAACTGGATCAATCAGGAATGTACTTCTACAAAGTACTTTTTGATAAAAAAAATCCTGAAACACTATATGCTTCAGGCATTTATGGAAGTGAAAATAATAAACGAGTTTACATATACCGCTCCACCGATACCGGCGAAAACTGGCATCTGGCGTATAGAGAATTATTGGATATCGATTGTGGAGGCATAATTGATATGGTGCAGTATAAAAACAGGTTGATTTTTTATACTCGTGAAGGATTGTTTGAGTTGGATTTGGAAACAACACCCAGGCTTTCTAATCCTAAAATAACTGTTGTTCCGGAGTTGACCATTTCTCAAAATCCTATTGATAATACCTTGTATTTTAATACGGAATTGAATGTAAATCGTATTGAAATCAGGGATGTGGCAGGACGTATATTTCAACAAAACACGATTTCTGTTAACGAAAGATCGATTGATGTTTCCGGATTAGCAACAGGTGTTTATCTGGCTGTATTTCATACAGGACAGCAATGTATCAGTAAAAAAATATTTATCCTTAAATAAATTGCCTATGAAACACAACTTCTTTTAACAAACTTATTCCAGTTATGGGTTTCTTCGTCAAGAAACCGGCTATCAAAAAGATCTGATCTCTTTTCTCTCTGTATTGTATAACTATTAACCTGCTCACATATAACAATTATTTAAATCAAAATGAAAACATTACAATTACCCTTTTTTATATTTTGTTATTTTCTATTCTCTGCTTCCTGTTTCGGGCAAATAAAATCGATGGGATTTTCGCAGAAAATAGAAGAATCTTCTTTTTTTCCTAAACTACAAGTGATAAACGATACCCTCTTCGTTTGTTCCAACACAGGAATATTTCAAAAAGATATGGTTCGCGACTCCGAATGGGAGTTGTTTGCATTCAAAGATATCAAGATTATTGAGTTCGTAAAAAATGGGAATCAATTATTATCAATCTCTCAGGGAACAAAAGACGGAAAAGACAGCCAGATGTTTTTTTCTGAAAATAATGGTAAAACATTTCAAAATTTCACCTTTCCCGATCTTTTTGGGGAGAAAGAAGATAATTTTCCTTTCAGGATCATCCAAAATCCACAAAATCTCAATTCTCTCCTCTTCTCCCATGCCCATTCCGGCCTGTCCAAGTCTCAAGATTTTGGGAAAAGTTGGAGAAACTTGAATGAAATTTCAGGTAGTACTCAAAATTCATATTTGGGTTTTCATGCGTTAGATACAACAACCATCTACTATTCTACATTTACACTTATAAGTGGAGGAAATATACTTCGCTCTACCGATGATGGATTGAATTGGTCTTTTTACAGCAGTTCTCTTGAATACGCCAATGTGAATCATATTACATTCCATCCCTTAAACCAAGATGTCCTTATTTTTAGTGACTACGGGGCATTTGGAAAGTCCTCCGATAAAGGGAAAACATGGAAAATGATTAATTTGTACGACCTAAAATTATTTTTCTATAGGGTGTTTTTTGACAAAAAAAATCCTGAAATACTATATGCCTCTGGTATTTATAGAAGTGGAAATAATAAACAGGTTTACATTTACTATTCCACCGATACTGGCGAAAACTGGCGTCTGGCGTATACTGAAATATTGGATACGGATTACGGAAATATAATTGACATGGTGCTGTATAAAAACCGACTTATTTACTATACCACCGAAGGATTATTTGAAATAAACATGGAAACAACACCTTGGCTTTCTAATCCTAAAATAACAATTGTTCCAGAATTGACTATTTCTCAAAATCCTATTGATAATACCTTACATTTTGATACGGAATTAAATATAAAATGTATTGAAATCATGGATATGGCAGGACGTGTAGTTCAACAGAATATAATTTCGGACAACGAAAGATTTATTGATGTTTCCGGATTGGTAACAGGTGTTTATTTGGCTGTATTTTATGCCAATGGACAAAAAAAATGTAAAAAAATTTGTATAAACAGGTAAGTATTAAATTGAAGTAAAACAAAAAATATTATGAAAACAAAGATAATTCTAAGTATTTTTCTATTTATGGTCATTCTGATGAATGCTCAAAACCAATATTATTATTACAAAGGAGAAAAAATAATATTGAAAGTCGATAGAAATAATTTTAACATTGTAACAAATGATGGTGTTCTGGACTTTTCCATACCGGATCTGACTGTTCAAGATATTAATTTGAAGGCTACTGACAAAGAAGTACAAAAAATTAAAAAACTTACATTTAAATCACTCCCCGATGAAACTGAATATAAGAATACGGTTAAAAAATTAAAACAAAATAAAAATATAAAATACATTTTACCATACTTTGAAAGAAAAGGTGGTACTCCGATAGGTACTTCTAATGTCTTTTATGTAAAATTGAAAAATGAAAGCGACAGCACTTTATTAAAACGGATTTCGGCACAAAAAAATGTAAGTGTCATCAAGCAAATTCCCTGTATGCCTCTTTGGTATATGCTGTCTTTGAACTCGCTTTGTGAGTTCAATTCATTGGAAGCTTCAAACTTTTTTTATGAAACAGGATATTTTCAAGATGTTGATCCTGCCTTTATGTTTGAATTCCGACCTACATGTACCAATGATCCCTTGTTTAACCAACTTTGGGGATTATATAATAGCTCTAACCCTGAATTTGATATCAATATTTGCGAGGCATGGAATTTCACACGGGGAGGTAGTATAAAAGTCGCAGTTGTTGACCAAGGAATAGATATAAATCATAACGATCTATCAGCCAATATTCATCCTTTAAGCTTTGATGCTCAAAGTGGGACATCTCCAAGTGTATTTTCCCAGAATAGAAAACACGGAACACATGTTGCCGGAACTGTCGCTGCTGTAAGAGATAATAATTTACAGGTAGTAGGAGTTGCTCCGGAAGCTAAACTTATGGGAGTGAGCCATCCTCTTTATGTTACTACTACGATATCTGCCGAATTGGCGTCCGGAATCAGTTGGGCTTGGCAAAATGGAGCGGATGTGATCACAAATTCATGGGGAGATCAGGGCGGAGTATTGTATGATGGATTGCATAGCGTTATTTTAGAGAATGCAATCGTTGATGCAATGACAAGAGGACGGCAGGGGAAAGGTAGTCTTGTTGTGTTTGCGGCAGGAAATTATGGGGATTATTCACCTATTATGGATTATCCTGCAACCTTTCACAATGATATTATTACAGTTGGAGCTATTGTTTCTAATGGAACAAGGGCTGAATATTCAGGTTATGGAAATAAATTAGATGTTGTTGCTCCTGGAAGTAATATATTATCAACAATACCTAATAATGATACAGATTCATATTATGGAACTTCAATGGCTGCTCCTCATGTAGCCGGTCTTTCTGCATTGATTTTATCTATTAATCCTAATCTGACAAGATATCAAGTTACAAATATTATAGAATCTTCTTGCCAAAAAATTGGAGGATATACTTATAATATAACATCCGGAAAATTGAACGGAACTTGGAATAATGAAATGGGGTATGGTTTAATAGATGCTTATAAAGCGCTTCAACTGGCTCAAGCCACACTAAACAACCCTGTTATCATAGGAAAAGAAACTTTATGGGGCGGGTGTACGGAACAATACCTTATTCCTGGAAGTAATCCTATTTGGTCATGCTCCGGAGTTTCCGGTGTTACAATCGATTCAAACACAGGGATATTACAGGTTCCTAATGATTCAACTCTGAACGGAATAATTACGGTTACTGCCAATCATTATGGTCAGATTTATACCAAACAAGTTCAGATAATTGCAAAATATCCAGTATGTAGAGTCTGTTATCTTGACACATGGGGTGGTGAATTCCAAATGACAAGGACACGTTTACCATTGTATTTTCCAGTCGCAGTTATGCCTGGCAATATCATGAAATTATATTTAGATTATCCGGCATATATCAACGGCATAGCTACCCAATACGATTGGAATTTGATTTCGGGATTTAT
>JAVBKZ010000103.1:0-21924 GCA_031553755.1 Bacteroidales bacterium
GCCATAAAACGTTGAATCCTGCGTAAACTGGATTCGCTTTTTGAACCGCTTTCAAAGGCGACTGCCAATTTTTCAAACCCAACAGTCTGAACCTTGCATAACGCGCAAATAAACATGCCAAAGAACTTTATTCGGGCTAAATTCATATTTTCCCCGAAATGATTGAGTAATACTGCAATCAATTTTGTATTTTTGTCTTGAACCTTAGTAGTCATAACGTAGAGTAA
Source organism: Bacteroidales bacterium (assembly GCA_031553755.1). Taxonomy (GTDB): domain Bacteria; phylum Bacteroidota; class Bacteroidia; order Bacteroidales; family Azobacteroidaceae; genus JAIRVZ01. Next base: position 228 of record JAVBKZ010000103.1, read on the forward strand.
ACCGTAGGAAGTTTTCCTCTAAGATAATGATTATTAAGGTTCCATCCTAATAAATTCGCAACTATTTTGCTGGATATCTGTAAGTTATTTATTTTTTGTCATATACTAAGAAAAAAGAACATTAGAGTTTATGTCAATTTAAATACAGGTATATGTTTGTTTTTATTAAACAGTTGATAATCAGCAGTAATGAAATAAATTTACTTAAACTCTAATATATCATAAAAAAACAACAGTAAAGTTAAATGTGAAACTTGTATTCATAGTCCTTGCGTTATGGAGTGCAAGCGGTTTTTCACAAGTAAATACGATGTATGTAATGAAAAATGGCGAGGTTATTTTTCAATCTCTGGTTTCAGGTATAGACAATGTGACTTTTGATGAAGCCGCATCTGACGATGCCTTGATTATACATAAAAATGAAAACTCTCCTGCCTACAAAATCCTGCTGAACAATATTCTGCAACTTTCTTTTTCGGAAGAGAACTTATCTGTGAAAACATCGAATGACAACAAAGCGTATGCATTCAACGACATATCTAAACTGTTTTTTGGAGATAATGCTGCCGAAATAAAAAATCTGTCTTTAAGGAGCGGTTTTGATGTACTTTTGTCTTTTACTCCGGCAGGTGATGTCGTGGTTGAAAGTTCTGTAGGAATTAAGTCGTTGACATTGTTTAGTATTGATGGCAAGCTGATTTCCAAACAATATGAAAATGGCGTAGAAACTCAATGTACAGTGCCTCTACAGGATAAAATTGCTGCTGTTTATCTTCTTCGCGTAGAAACGGGGCAAGGTGCGATAGTTAAGAAAATAGTTAAACCTTCAACAAGTAAATGATTATGAAAACTAAAATAACAACATTTATTACAGCAATAATCTTTCTATTGCTTGGCATAACAAATGCCGCGACACAGGGAACAAATGTGTATTTCAAAAAAGGTGGCGCCACTGTTTTTCAATTGCCTGTTTCGGGTATAGACAGTATTGTTTTCCGTATATAGATATTAGCGTAGAGCAGCTATTCGAGAAATCAGACAGTCCAACAACAATCCCTTTATCGGATAGAGCCTGTGCTATCATCAAAATTCCCGGAACCGATATTATAATTGCAGGTCTCGGAATGAAGGATTACAACGCTTCAACATGGAATTACACAGATGACCAGCAAACATACAGACTCATTCGTTCAATAGACAATGGTAAAACCTGGACACCTATTTCAGTTACAGGTATAACTGATAGAAAAACGTATGGATTATCTGCAAACGCGGCAGGTATTGTTGTAGCTGTTACAGGAGATAGGGGAAATCCCTGTATAATTTCTTCTACAGATTTTGGAGTTACATGGGCTACAAGAGTCACAACCGCACAACTTGGAACAACCGGAGCGCTTTACAATTCTTACTGGAGCGAAAAACGAGGATTGTTTATAGTTCCGAGTGCAAATGTTTGGACTTCTGCTGATGGTGTTATCTGGACAAAAAAAACTTCTTATAGTATTCCTGTTGGAAGAAATGGTTATATAATCAATAATAAAGGCAAAGAAGAAATTTGGGTATGTAGAAATTCAGGTGGTCTGGATGTTTTAAGGGAAGGAACAAAGTCTACTGTGAATATAATCCCTTCGGAAACAGGCTTAAATCTTACTTCTTTCCGTGATTTAGGAAAAGGTGTTTTGCTGGCTTCCGCCGGATTTACGGAGACCGTAACAAGGACGCAGAAAATAGCAACAGTTTTATACAGGAAAGATAACATACTATACCTGACCATAAATAACCATGGGTTAACAAATGATTATTATATAAGTTCTAATTTTCCAGTTGGAAGCACACAATATGCAGTAGCTCAAAGCGGCATGCCTGTAAAAGTTGTTGATATTAATAATATTTGCGTATATCAGTATGGGCCGGATTTAAGTAAAATAACAGGAAATTATTCTTTTATCGCAGCTCTTGGTAAAGGCATCAGGATATATCGCAGTCCCGATTATGGTAATACCTGGACATCCCAAATAGTTAGAAGTGTTATATATGACCAGCCAGATTGTTGGAGCAGGGACTTTATTAATCTTGGAAATGGCAGGGTTGTATTAGGTATTGGTGGATTCGAGAATTACCCCGATAATAATTGTGGAGCATTCCTGTTATCTGTTGATTATGGTAAAACATGGAAAATAACACACCATATAGCAGGTAAAGATAATCGCAAACTACACGCCTGTTATCGTTCTTTTGTTTGTGAAGACGGAACGGTTCTCGCAGGGTGCCAGAACGAATGCCGGATTTTGAGGATTTATTAAAAATTGAAAAATAAGGGGAAAAGTAAAAGCCCCCTCCGCTCAGCGAAGTCTCTGACTTCGTCGGTTTAAAAGCAAGTCTCCAGACTTGCCTATTTCAAAGCAGGAGCTTTGTTTTTAAACCATCGTAGCCAGAGGGTCGAACGCAGATTAATAAATGTAGAAGTAATCTATAAGCGATGGAAAACTTTATGTGTCGTTACAAACGACTATTTGATACGGCAGCATTGCAGAACTGGCGACTTGTAATTAGTCCGGTACTGGTAGGGCAGAAGTTGAAAAAATAAGCTATCGATTGCAAATATATTTTGTGTTTTAAAAATCTGTCACTATATTCGCGGTGTATCAAAGTAATAGTACACTAAAATAATGGTTAAATATGATCGAAATTTCAAATCTTAATTTTGCTTACAACAAACGAAAGCGTTTGTTCGAAGACCTGAATTTGTCGTTGTCCGCAGGGCATATTTATGGTTTATTAGGGAAAAATGGCACAGGTAAGACTACTTTGCTTAATCTGGTAGCAGGGATGCTTTTTCCTCATTCGGGAAATATCCAAGTGATGAAAAAAAATCCTTCGAAACGAGAAGTCGAATTTTTACAACAGTTCTTTTTGCTTCCCGAAGAATTTTATGTTCCGGAAATAAATCCGGTGGAATATGCCAAATTGTACGGCTTTTTCTATCCTTTATTCAGTATGGAACAATATGTGGAACATTTGAAAGAATTGGAAATTGATTCAAAACATGACTTGAAAAAAATGTCGATGGGGCAACGAAAAAAAGCTTTCATCGCTTTTGCTTTTGCTTGTAATACTCAGGTATTATTTATGGACGAACCAACCAACGGATTGGACATTCCTTCTAAAACACAGTTCCGTCGTTTACTCGCGAATCTTTCTACGGAAGATCGTTGTATACTTATTTCGACACATCAGGTTCGGGATTTGGATAACCTGATTGATACGGTAGTGATTTTGGAAAATCATCAAATTGTTTTCAATCAAAGTTTAGACGATATCGCGGAAAAATTGCAATTTGTTATTTATAACGAGTCGGAAAAAATGCTAGAATATTTATATGACGAACCCAGCATATTAGGAGGTAAAATGCTTCGTGCCAATACATCGGGAAAACCTTCCCGTGTTGATATGGAGCTACTTTTTAATGCCATCACTGCAAACGGAAATGAAATCACGGATTTGTTCAACAAAGCAAAATTATAAATCATGAATATAGCATTTAATTTTAAGCGTTTTTTGAAATTGTATCTCAACGAATGGTTGGTAAACGGGAAAAAGATATTTTTCTTTTGGTTAAGCTTGATAAGTCTCGCGTTTTTCTTTTTTGGAATGTGCGCGTTGAATGAAACTACTTTTAATTTAAACGGACTTTTTGTGATGGTATATATTGTCCTGTTGATTTTTCAGGGAATCATTATTTCTATTCATTTTGGTGAATTTACTTCCAAAACAAAAACCCAGGCTTGGTTGCTGCAACCCGCGTCACAAAACGAAACATTTATGGCTAAAACCATGATTACAATGGTGATTTATCCTGTCATGGCAATCATTTTCATGCAAGTTTTTTTGCATGCGGCACACTTCTATAATGTTTGGGCGGCAAAAGCATTCGAATTGTATTCTAATTTGAGTAAAATTTCTATTGAATGGTACCAAATCAGTTTATTCTTATTTATATGGTTATTTGTCGCGTCTGCGTTTTTATCAGGCGTAACTATATTCAGGAAATTATACATGATTAAAGTATTTCTCGTTTTACTACTTTATATTTTACTATTAATGCCGATCACTCGTTTTTTCTATTTTTTTGTGTCCGGTGATTTCCCTGAGACTTATATACCGTTCATTTCAATTTCAGAGAAAAATGGCTCTTATTTTTCATTAGAGGAATTGTATCCTTATTTTTATCACTGTATTCTCTTTATTATGAGCGTATTTATGCTGGTGATAGCACGCGTAAAATATAACGAAAAAACAATTTGATTATGAAATTCAATGATTCACAAGCTATATATCTTCAAATAGCCTATTTTATTGAAGAAAAAATATTGAGAACGGAATGGAATGTAGGAGAACGTGTTCCTTCTGTCAGAGACATGGCTGTGGCAATGGAAGTCAATCCGAATACAGTGGTAAGGACTTACGAATTGCTACAGCAAAAAGAGATTATTTATAACAAAAGAGGTATCGGTTATTTTGTGTCGGAAGACGCATGTTCGATGGTTTTGAAAGAAAGAAGAGAACATTTTTCCACACATGAATTACCTAATTTTTTCAAAAATATTCAGCTTTTAGATTTTTCATGGGAAGAAATAACCTCATTATATCAATCTTATTTACAACAAACAAAAAATGAAGAAAATGAAACTTTCCAATAAATTGATTATAGCGTTTCTGATATTTATATTAGGAATTATAGGATATCAGGTTATAGTGTCTGAAAAAGTTATCAGTGATACGAAAACATTGAAAGAAAAGCAATCTCCTGAAGAATTACTTATTGCATTGAAAAATACGGAAATATATAAATCGACCCCAATCTCATCAATAGAAAAATTTGAAATTTTCGATAATTTATGTGTGGAGTTTTTGAAAGGAAAAAAATCTGAAATATATTATACCGATTACAGTAATGTTCAGGTAGAAATAGGAAAAGATAAGGTAATAATGAAAAATAAAGAAAGCGCTACACTTTCTATGAATGGAGCGCGCCCTATTTTTATTTTTTTAGAAAAAGAACCGGAATCAATTATTTTTAAAGGTAATAATAAATCCAATGGTTTTCGGAGTGTCGATTGTTCTGTTTATGGTTTGAATGGTTCAGGCTTATTGCTCGAAAATAACAATGGATATGTTAATTTGGAAACTGATATGAGAAATGTTCGGATTCTTCAAAATAATAGAGGTAATTTAACTATCTCTTCATCAACAATGGATGAAAAACAAATAATGCCTGAAATGCAAGTTTCCGCTGAGGTTAATCAAGGAAAAATATCATTGCGTGGCAATAAAAAATTGACTTTGTTGAATGCGAATATATTACTGAACGAAGGAAACTTTGATGTGGAAGTCGCGGGTGGTGCTCGTTTGGGTAATTTGATGATAAAAGGAAAAGTATATGGAATGCCCAAAAAGAACGTTGAAAATCTAAAAAAAGTCTATGCGTATTCACACGATGATTTTTATTCCAGTAGGATCATTTCTTCGGAAGAATATTGCGATTCTTTGCTGATTGATTTAGAGTGCGACAAAGATAAGTCTTATCGTTTGTATATACCTAAAAACCTGAAAGCCGGATTTGAAGAGATTCGTTGTTCTGATAATATTTATATAGAGAAAAATTAGATAGAAAGATTAATTGAAGTATAGAACACGGATGATAGTGAATCTGTATCATTCGTGTTCTTATTGATTAACCATTTAAACTTTTAGACAGTCAGACAAAAGAAAATAGAAATAGACAAAAATGTTTAGACTTGTTTTTTGTCTTCAAATTTATTATCTGTCTTCTTTTGTCTTTATTCTTTATTCTTAAAAAGAAGAAGTCTATGTGGTTTCAATATCAAGAATACTTGAATGGAAGAATTATAAAATTATCTTTGTGAAAAAAATGTTGATGATTTAGGTTGAAATTAAGCTAATATCAAACAAAAAATGTATGTTTTCGATGTCTTCGCTTGCAGAAAACCTTGCCCATTTTGCCAATGGCATGGCTTTTATGTTTTTTATACTTACCGCTTTTCAGTTGTATAGGTACAGAAACAAAAATCAGTTGATGAAATTTTTCTTTTGGGAAATGGTGTTTTTTTCCTTTCTCCAATTTTCTAATACGATTTACCTTGTAGAAGGTATTTGGTATTCGGGTTATCTGCCGAAAATCAGCCTCAGTTTCGATATGTGGAGCATTCCTTTGACTATGATGCTTATATTTGAAATTATTTCCCCGGGGTGGAGTAAGTGGAATAAGATATTGGCCTTACTTTCGCCTTCCATCTTATTTTTAGCCGGTTATATTCTTTTCCCCAATAATACGTTATTTTATATTTCGGTAGTGTATACCAATATTTTAGGTATTGTCGCCCTTTTTATCATATTCCTGGCTTCGTCAAAATATGATAATTATATCAAAAACAATTTTTCATATACGGAAAACCTTAGTTTATATTGGATTCGGTGGATTGTAATACCCCTGTATTTCGCTTTATTTATTTGGAATTTTATCATTTGGAAACCAAGTTGGATGGGCGATGCCTTTTATTATTTTTTCATTGTTGTTATATGGACGTTTATTTATCATTACACATCAAAACACGCCGTTGTTGAAGTCCCTGACTTACTTAATCCTTTTTCCAAAAAGGGAGAAATACTACCGGAGCCGGTTGATTTGGCTGAAAACGAAGAAATCAATCGTTTTCCATTTGCTCAAAAAATAGATTTGTACATGAATAATGAAAAATTGTACCTAAATCCCAAGCTTACAATAACAGAATTAGCAAGTGAATTAGGAACCAACCGTACTTACTTATCCGATTATTTAAACAATCAATTAAATACAAATTTTTACGAATATGTGAATGATTTTCGAGTAAAAGAAGCCTGCATGATGTTGATTTCCGGCACTACCGAAAACCTCGAAATTATTGCCGAAACTTGTGGATTTAATTCACTTTCCACATTCCGTCGTTCGTTTGTTAAAAAAATGGGAAAAACGCCTTTGCAATATAAGAAAGCAAATCATCCGGAAGAAAAATAACTACACTTGTAAACATAATTTAGGTCATTATTTGTTGTAATGACTTTTTTTTTGTTTTGTTGAATTGTATTTAATGACCGGAGGAATGTACTTTTGTCAATTATGATAACGCACCTAATATCAAAATAAAAAGCGAAAATTTGTCTGTTGGAATGTGTTTGAAATTAACCGAAGTTTCAGGTGAAATCAGGCTTTCAAAGTGGGAAAGAAATGCCACACATAGACTTGGGTTAAAGATTGGGAATTGATAAATTATTTCAATTCTCAGTCTTTTTATGTTATCGTTGAACGGATTTAATGTAAAATGAAAAGGCGAATTTTTAATATCACTCCCATTTTATTGCGTCATAAGAGCTTGTCCGTTGTGTATATTTTAGATCTTGCAACATGGATGAATTAACAGAAAGCGTGAAATTGTAGGATTGATAAGGACCGATAGGAATGAAACTCGCGGTCATTTGCCAGCAATGAAGATTGCGTGTAACAGAACAATTCATTGTGGCGAATTTTTTATAATCAAAATCGTAACTAGTCGAAAAATTAAACGTCCATCCCGGTGTCGGTTGAATATTACCACTCATTCCTAATGTTTGGTTAACTTTATAATCATATTCGAGTTTACTTTTATTGAAATCTCCATACCCGAAACCAATACTGTAATTAAGCGATAAACTCCAAGGCGTATTTGTAATCATGTAGCCATCAGCGTCGAATTCCCCCGCGTTTTTTTTCTCCGATCGCAATGATGCTTTGGGGGTATTTTCTCCGGTGTTTACTTCATCAGGAACTTCATTGACTTGCCCGGGTTCATCTTTCTTGTTTTTATCATCAGAATCGTCTTTTTTACTGAATAATTTTTTGAACGTATCATTATTGAAAGAATAAGACAAAGAAGTGCTTGTTCCCCTGAAACGACCGATGCCTTTTCCCGCGTCCCAACGAGTGACATTTATTCGTTGTCCGTTTTCGTTATACGTGTAAACATCGAAAGCTCCCGATAAACTAAGTGAATACGATTTCGAGAATTTCATACGTAAAGAAGCCGAAATATCAGACCAATTGAACTGTTCCGCCAAAAAATTATAGCCCGAACTAAATCTCAGGTTGTCTATCAGGCTTATTTTTTTTATCCCTGTAGAATCTGAATCCGATTTAATTTTCATTTCCAGGTTATTTTCGACACCGAAACTCATGGTTCCTGATTTTCCACCTCCTGAAGGAGGATATAATCCGTATTGAAATGGAGAATATTTGGCGAATTTTTCTACTCCGTTTCTGTCTAAATAAGTTTTATTGACAAATGAACCATACTTAGGGTCGCTGAAATCGGGAGCTCCCGAAAAACTGATATTGGGCGTAAATACGTGGCGAATCATTTGCACCTTATCTCCGAAAATTTTCCAAGGTTTAAAAAAACCGTATAATTTAGTGTTCAAACTAACAGAAGCCGAATAATTATACGAACGGTAAAAGCCGTAAGTTGTATCGACCGGAGCTAACCTGTCGGTATAAGGATCGTAATCTTGGGTAACTTCGTTGGTATACCAACGTTCGTTGTAACTGAAAGAAGGAGTGATATTGATGTAATCTAATAAATTGAATGTCGCGCTTACGGGAATAGAATGACTCATACCGTTTTTCCAATCCTTAATTAAATTAGAAGAAAACAGTTGGTCGTCTTTCGTTGTGATGCTATTATCGAATTTTCCTTGGTAACTCAATGAAATCGCTTCATACCACCTTTGTCCTCCGACAGGATTTTTTCTTTTGAACGGATATATTTGCCGCATGGAAATACTTAATGTCGGCAAAGTGAGGGAAACCGTAGAATCCTGGCTACGCTGATTAATAGTCATGTTCGCGTTCAAGCTGAACGGACTATCAGGAAAAGTCTGACTGATATTAACACTGGATGATTTTACGTTTTGAGTATAAGCTCCCGAATAAATGCTGTTTACCTGATTCCGGTCGTATGAACTTGTCGAAAAGTTAACATTTGCCGAAACTGTCCGGTAAGGATTCATTTTCGGGTCCTGGGAATGGCTCCAATTAATTTTGAAGTCTTTTGTTTTGCTATAGTCGGCAGCTCCTTTATCTCCTAAAATAGTAACTAAATATCCGATATTGTAATTTCCTGAAAATTTGTATCGCTTTCTGTAAGTCGAACGGGCATTGATTCCCCATGAACCTTTGGTGTAAATTTCTCCGGTTAAAGCCAAATCCATGTAATCGTTGAACGCGAAATAATAACCTCCGTCGCGCAAACAAAATCCACGTGCCATTTCATCTCCATAGGTCGGCATGATAACTCCTGAAGAATACGATCCTTTAAATGGAAAATAGGCGAATGGTAGCGCGATCGGTAAAGGAACATCTTCAACAACCAAATATCCGGGTCCGGCTACGATATCTTTTCCCGGCCTGACTTTGGCTTTTGTCATTTTAAAGTAAAAGTGAGGATGATCGTGTTCATCGCAGGTAGTATATTTTCCATCGACCATATACAAGTCGTTGTTGTCCATTTTTTTTGTGCGCCCGGAAGTCACATAACCTTCTCCTTGTTGGGTGACAACGTCTGTGATAAAACCTTTTTTTGTTTTGAAATTATATCGCATCGTTTTGGCCTCATATTGTTGTTCCCCCTCTTTGAAAATAGGATATCCATATTCGTTCCCGATCGAATCTATAGCATAAGTGGCATACACGGTATTGCTATCGGTATTTATTTCTATATATTCACCTGTTAATTCTAAATTCTGATATTTTACTTTTGCTTCTCCGTATAAATATACAAGGTTTGTACCTATCATAATGATAGAATCTTTCGCGTCGTAAAAAACAGGAGCTTCAATCGCGTTCGATTTGCGTGCGGAATCCGACGTTTGAATTGAATCAGTAGAGTAGGAGAGGGAGTCAGAAGCGAAGTTTGGCAATTCGGGAATCGAATCATTTTGTGGCGAATTCAACGAGTATCGAGGCATTTCTGGCGTTCGGACAACTTCCTGCGCCTTTGTTTTATACAGAACAAAGGAAAAAAACAGTAAGATGAAAATAGAAAATAATATTTTTTTTGCCGGCATCCGAATGCTCATATATTTTTGAGGATGCAAAGTTATACATTTATACTTATATTTTGGACAAATCGAGTATCTTTGCGTAATAAATTAACGTATAAAAAACAATAAAATGCAACTTACAGCAAGATTAGTACAATTACTTCCGCTACAAACAGGTGTTGGTAAAAATGGAGAATGGAAAAAACAAGAAATCGTTGTGGAAACCGATGGGCAATATCCTAAAAAGGTGTGTATATCTGTTTGGGGGGATAAAATAAATAATTCTCAATTACAAATAGGCAATATGCTTACTGTTGACTTTGATATCGAAAGCCGCGAATACAATAGCCGTTGGTATACAGATGTCAAAGCCTGGAAAATAGAAATCGCGGGCGCGGGTTCTACTCAACCTGATGCTTATGTCCCGGTTGAAGCCGGATTCCCGGCTCCTCCTCCATTGCCCGCAAATGAAAAAGACGATTTGCCGTTTTGAATTAGTTGACGAGTTAACAAGTTGACGAGTTGACAAGTTAACGAGTTGACGAGTGACAAGTAAATTCTTCATTTTCCATTCTTAATTCTTCATTAAAAATGTATTCTTCACGGCCGTTTTTATTGCTCGTAGCCAATGACTTGGTAAATCGTTTTGGAAATGATTTGTCGAAAATCGTTGTTGTATTTCCGGGACGGCGTGCGAGGTTGTTTTTTAATAATTATCTGAGTGAATGTTCAGATGAACCGGTTTGGGCTCCCGGTTATTATTCGATTGAAGAATTGTTTCAACAGGTGAGCGATTTACAAATTGTTGATAATATTAAATTAATCGGAGAATTATATAAAACTTATATTCAGGTTTATAACAGTAAATCAGCAACGCCATCTTCTGAAACTTTAGATGAATTTTATTTTTTCGGAGAAAGTCTGTTGAACGATTTCGACGATGTGGATAAAAATTTGGTTAATGCCCACTCGTTATTCAGTAATTTACAAGACTTAGACCAACTTCGTGATGATTTTGAGCATCTCAACGAAACTCAAATTGAGGCATTGTCTCGTCATTTCAATTATGTTTTTCAGGGAAAAAGCTCATTAAAAACTTCTTTTTGGTCTGTTTGGAACGTATTAGGTGAAGTTTATTCAACATTCAAGCAAAAATTAAAAGCCGAAAATTCGGCATATCAGGGCATGTTGACGCGTTCTGTGGTTGAAGACGAATTTGCTGAATTCAATGCCGTTCATTACGTTTTTGTTGGGTTCAATGTATTGACCAAATGTGAAGAAAAACTGTTTCGCAGGTTGCGGAATAAAGCTTTATTCTATTGGGATTACGATACGTACTACATGGATGTTAAGGACGAGGCGTCGACAACGGAAGCAGGCCGGTATATCAAAAAAAACATAGAAAAATTCGGTTCTGCATTGTCGTTAGACATATTTGGAAAATCTTTCAGGCGGGAGCGGAAAATTACGATGATCGCATCTTCTTCAGAAAGCGGACAGGCATCTTATTTGCCTTATTGGATTGATTCGTTGAATCGTTTGCCTCAGTTTTCCGAACCGGATACCGCGATTGTGCTTTGTAATGAACAAATGCTGCCTGTTGTAATACACTCTATTCCTGCCGAAAAAGTAGAAAATGTGAATATCACGATGGGATTTCCTTTGATGCAAACTCCTGTTTGTGGCTTTTTGCAGGTTTTGACAGAAATGCAGATCAAAGGAATATCCGATTCGGGAAGATCGTTCCGTTACAAGTATGTTTTACCTGTTTTGCGGCATCCTTGCGTACAAATGATTTTTCCTGAATCTAAATCAATCGAACAAGTTTTGATTCAGGGAAATGTATTTTTCCCTACAATAGAAGTATTGAAAAATGAATCGATATTTTCGTATGCTTCTACCACAGTCGAATTGGCAAAATATTTACTCTCATTAATTGAACGATTAGGGCAATTTTACGAAAATCAATCCGAAACATCTGATGTTTATTCAGGATTGTATAAAGAATCTGTTTTTCGGGCCTATCAGGTAGTGAACCGTTTATGCGGATTATTACAGTCGGGAGAATTGAATGTGGAAAGGGCTACGTTTTCGCGTTTGATGCGTAAATTATTGACTTCGACTACCGTTCCTTTTCATGGCGAACCGGTAAAAGGATTGCAGGTTATGGGTGTATTGGAAACGCGCGCGCTGGATTTTAAAAACGTTATCATGTTGTCTGTTAATGAGGGATTTATGCCCGGAACAACAAACGATGATACGTTTATTCCTCAATTTCTTCGACGTTATTTCGAATTAAGTACAATAGAACATCAGGATGCTATTTATGCTTATTATTTTTACCGATTGATTCAACGCGCCGAAAACGTTACTTTCGTTTACAATACGGATAAAACTCAAACAGGAAAATCTGAAATGAGTCGTTTTTTGTTGCAGTTATTAGTAAATTCGGGATTGGAAATCAATCGGTACAGTCTTCAATCAGCGATTAAACCAATAGAAAACCATCCCATCGTTGTTCCTAAAACAAAAGAATTATCAGATAGAATAAGGAACCGGTTTGACCTGAATATAAATCCGGGGGCGCAAAAATTGTCGCCTTCCGCTTTCAATGTATTTATTGATTGTTCGCTCCGTTTTTACTTACAGTATATCGAAAATCTCAGGGAAAAAGAAGAATTGAGCAACGAAATGGATGTTTCGATTTTCGGTACGATATTTCATCGTTCGGCAGAATTACTTTACCGTGAAATTGGTAGAGTAGGAGAGGGAATTGAAGAATTCGAACCATTTTTTATCCATAAAGAACATCTTGACATATACCTGAAAAATCCTCAATTAATAGACAAGCTTGTATCCAAAGCTTTTTCGGAAGAATATTTTAAGACAAAAGAAATTAGCCCCAAACAATATAATGGCGAACAGTTGATAAATTTCCGTATCATTTGCCATTTGATGAAACGAATGATAGAATTCGACCGGAAACAAACACCTTTTTTAATTTGCGGATTAGAAAAAAAAGTTTCCGCCATTTTTGAATTACCCGAATCGGGAATCTCCGTCAAAATAGGTGGCGTTATTGACCGGTTAGAACAAAAGAACGAAACTTTATATATAGTAGATTATAAAACCGGAGGAAATTCTAAACCTTTTAAAACTATACCTGAATTAGCTACTCAAAAAATAACGAGAGCATCTCATGTTTTTCAAACTTTCTTATATGCTTCTGTGTTGATTAATAACAAAATAACCAAACCTGTAGTTCCTTGTTTGCTTTATTTGCAAAACGCGGGGAAAGACGATTATTCATCGGTAATTCAATACGAAAAAGAGAATATCAACGATTTTAATCTCTTATATCCGGATTTCCTTGCTGTTGTAAAAAACAAATTGGCAGAACTTTTTGATCAAGATATTCCTTTTTCACAAACAACGATCCTTTCAAAATGCAACTATTGCGAATTTAAAAAGCTGTGTAATAGGTAGATATGTTTATGTTAATTTTATTTGTAAAAATATTATAAAATTTATTAAAAATAATATAATAATATAAAAGAAAAATATATACCTTTGGGGACATTACACTGATAGCAAAATTATATAATCTTATTCTAAATTCAATTGTCAAATGATTATGCATTTTAAAAAATCATTATGCGTGTTGTTATTTTTGTCCATTTTTTTTAATCTTAGCGCGAACAACACAGTAAAATTTAATCTTGATTCTCTTGATAATTACATTTCCAGACAATCATTGTATGTTCAGGAGAAAGAAAACAGAATCAGGCAAGTAAGGCAAGAAATAGCTCGTATCGGGGATGATTTTTCTAGCCAGTTCCCTTTGTATGTCAATTTATTTGATGAATATAAATCTTATAAATACGACTCCGCTTATTGTTATGCTTCTAAATTATTAGAAATATCCTCAAAGTTAAAAGACAACGAAAAGTATACGTCTGCTCAAGTAAAATTAAGTTTCTGCTACCTTTCTTCCGGATTATTCAAAGAGGCATCGGATATGTTATCTGAAGTAGATATTAATTTATGTGATAATGAAACAAAAATAAATTACTATGCTAATAAAGCCCGTTTGTATTATGATTTGGCTGATTATAATAAAGGGGAAGAATTTAGAGGTAAGTACGACAAGACAGGAAATCAATATTTAGATTCGGCGATCGCGTTGATTCCCGAAGGAACTTCCCGTTATTGGTCGCTTGTTGGGCTGAAAGACATAAAGTCGATAAATTATAATAAAGCTATTGATTCTTTCCAAAAAATGATGGAAACGAAAGATTATTCCGAGCATGATTTAGCGATAGTTACATCAAGTTTAGGCTATATATACCGGATGTTAGGTAAAAATCAAGATGCCAAACCATATTTGATTCAAGCTGTAATATCAGATATAAAATCCGCGACAAAAGAAACCTTGGCTTTGCGTTGGTTGTCTCAATTGCTTTATGAAGAAGGAGATTTGAACCATGCGGTTTCGTATATCAGGGTAGCGCAAGAAGACGCATTGTTTTATAACGCGCGCCAAAGGCAAATCGAACTTGCTTCCGTTTTACCACTTATGGAGAATGACCGGATCTTCCGGATTGAGAAACAAAACAAAATAATGAAAATATCTGTTGCAGTTGTTTCCGGTTTGTTTTTAATCCTGATGATTTTCTTTATTGTTAATCTCCGGAAATTGTCAAAGTTGAAAAAGCGTTGAATTTAAGATAAAAAACTATTTGTTATTTCATTTGTTTATTTCGTATAATAAAGAGGCTGTCTAAAAAATCTGTCATCCCGCGCTTGACGCGGGATCTTCTAATGGATGATTGTTGATTTTAAGAGATTGCGGGTCAAGCCCGCAATGACAAATATTTCAATTGATCCTTTTTAGAGACTCTCTTTAGCCACTAATTAATTGTAATTACTTATTGGAACCCATATAAATAAAAAATAACAAATGAAAAAAATAGCAATTATCGGCGCGTCCGGTTTTATCGGATCTGCTATATTGAAAGAGGCGATCGGACGAGGTTATCATGTGAAGGCTATTGTAAGAAATCCTGACAAAATAGCTTTTCGCCATCCTAAATTAGTTATAGAATCTGTCGATGTGATGGATACCGCGCTCTTGTCTGGTAAATTAAGTGATGTAGAGGCTGTTGTAAGCGCTTATAATCCCGGATGGAAAAATCCTAACATTGTTGAAGATACATTAAAAGGATATCCTTCGATCCTTTGCGCGGTAAAAAAATCAGGGATAAATCGTTTTTTAGTGGTTGGTGGCGCCGGGAGTTTGTATGTATCTCCGGGAATTCAATTAATGGATTCGGGAGCCATTTCTGAGTCATTCATACCGATAGTTAAAAGTTTGGCCTCTTTTTATTATGATTACTTATTAAATGAAAAAGAGGTTGATTGGGTTTATTTTTGTCCGGCAGGCGATATTGCCCCGGGCGAACGAACCGGTAAATTTCGTTTAGGAAAAAATGATTTAATTGTGGATGAAAGTGGTAAAAGCCGGATATCGGTAGAAGATTACGCGGTTGCCATGTTGAATGAATTAGATCATCCTGCACATCATAAAGAGCGAATGACGATAGGGTATTAGCAAAAAAAAGAGGGTGTCTTTTCGGATACCCTCTTTTCGTATATTATTGGATGAAAATTTTATTTACCTTCCAATTTCTCTTTCAAAGCCGCTAATTCTTCAATGTCTCCCAATGTTGTTTTTTCCATTGTGATAGAATTATTGTTTGTAACTTCTTCTTTTTCTTTTTTGGTTGATTTTTTAGCCGCTTTCTTTTCTGTCGCGCCCGAAGGAGCATTTTCTTTTCTTTGCTCATCTTCGAATATACGACTGTGAGAAAGAATAATTCTCTTAGAGTCTTTATTGAATTCGATAACTTTGAATTCTAATTTTTCATCCGGTTGAGCCGAACTTCCGTCTTCTTTTACTAAATGTTTAGGAGTTGCAAATCCTTCAACACCATAAGGAAGAGAAACTACAGCACCTTTATCCATTAGCTCTACAATTGTTCCTTCATGAATAGAACCTACAGTGAATAATGTTTCGAATACATCCCATGGATTTTCTTCCAATTGTTTGTGTCCTAAACTTAAGCGACGGTTTTCTTTGTCGATTTCCAATACTTGAACATCAATGTCTGCGCCGATTGAAGTAAATTCGCTTGGATGTTTCACTTTTTTCGTCCACGAAAGGTCGGAAATATGGATCAAACCTTCAACTCCTTCTTCGATTTCAACGAATACTCCAAAGTTGGTGAAGTTGCGTACTTTAGCGACATGTTTGCTTCCGATAGCATATTTTGTTTCGATATTTTCCCATGGGTCTGATTTCAATTGTTTGATACCCAATGACATTTTTCTCTCATCGCGATCTAAAGTAAGAATAACAGCTTCTACTTCATCTCCTACTTTCATGAAATCTTGAGCGCTTCTCAAATGTTGTGTCCAGCTCATTTCCGAAACGTGGATCAAACCTTCTACGCCTTGAGTTATTTCGATGAACGCGCCATAATCAGCCATTACTACTACTTTTCCTTTTACTTTGTCGCCAACGTTAAGATTAGCATCCAAAGCATCCCAAGGATGAGGAGTCAATTGTTTCAAGCCGAGAGCGATACGTTTTTTCTCATCATCGAAATCAAGGATGACTACATTGATTTTTTCATCCAATTTCACTACTTCTTCCGGATGAGTAACACGTCCCCAAGAAAGGTCTGTGATGTGAATCAATCCGTCTACGCCACCCAAGTCAATGAATACTCCGTAAGAAGTGATGTTTTTAACCACTCCTTCAAGCACTTGACCTTTTTCGAGTTTGGAGATAATATCTTTCTTTTGTTGTTCTAATTCAGCTTCGATAAGCGCTTTGTGAGAAACAACAACGTTTTTGAACTCTTGATTGATTTTAACAACTTTGAATTCCATTGTTTTATCAACAAATACATCGTAGTCGCGGATAGGTTTAACATCAATTTGAGAACCGGGTAAGAATGCTTCGATACCAAATACGTCTACAATCATACCACCTTTGGTTCTGCATTTAACGTAACCTTTAACGATTTCGTTATTTTCAAGCGCGGCGTTTACTCGGTCCCAAGAACGGGTCGCGCGTGCTTTTTTGTGAGAAAGGAGCAATTGTCCTTTTTTATCTTCTTGGCTTTCGATATATACTTCTACTTCTTCGCCAATTTTCAAATCAGGATTGTAGCGGAATTCGTTCATAGAAACCACGCCATCCGATTTGTAACCGATATTAACCACAACTTCACGTTTGTTGATTGAAGTTACACGGCCCATTACAACCTCGTTGTCATTGATTTTGTTCAATGTTTGGTCGTAAGTTTTAGTAAGTTCTTCTTTGCTCATGCCGCGGAAAGTTTCCCCTTTTTCATAAGCATCCCAATCGAAATCCGCTGCCGGCGCAGCTGGAGCTTTTTCTTCTTTTTTTGCTGGTTTCTCAGCGACTTCAACGGTTTCTACAGCGGCAACTTCAACTGTGGGTTGTTCTACTGCTTCCGCGTTTTTTAATTCTTCACTCATGTTAATTTAAAAAGTTTGTTAATTAATAAGTTAGACTTTATGTTGTCATATAAAACGGGCGCAAAGGTACGATAAAAAACTAAAAGATAAAAACTAAAAGATAAAAAGTAAGAGATATAAACTAAAAAACATTTATTTCTACTCCTTATACTTTCATTTTTACCTTTTATCTCTAATCTTTTATCTTTTACCTCTATAAGCGATCGTTCCCGTTGCCTGATTGGTTGGCATAATCAATACTTCGGCTATTTGTACGTGTTCAGGCACTGAAGTTGTATAGTAGACCGTTTCTGCGATATCTTCTCCGGTTAAAGGTTTTAATCCTTTATATACGTCGTCCGCTTTCGATTTATCTCCGTAAAAGCGGGTAATGCTGAAATTAGTTTCTACGAATCCGGGTTTGATATTTGTTACCCGTAAAGGCGTATCTACCAAATCGATTCGCAAACCATCGCTTAGCATTCTGACCGCGGCTTTAGTCGCGCAATAAACACTTCCTCCCGGATAAGCGGCTTCTCCGGCAATAGAGCCAATGTTGATGATATGTCCTTTGTTACGTTTCAACATCAACGGAACTACGTATCGTGTTATCGCGAGTAAACCTTTGATATTCGTATCGATAACGATATCCCAATCATCTAAGTTTCCTTCAAATTCTTTGTCAACGCCTAAAACCAACCCCGCATTGTTGATGAGAATATCTATGTTTTTCCATGGTTCAGGCAAATTATCAATGCTTTCTTTTGCTGAAACACGATTTCTTACATCGAATAATAATGGTAGGATTTCTACCGGATATTTTTCCCGGATATTTTTTTTGAGGATTTCTAATTTTTCCGCGTTTCTCCCATTTAAAATCAAATCGAATCCTTGTGACGCGAATTTATACGCGCATGCTTCTCCGATTCCGCTTGTAGCTCCTGTGATAAAAACAATTTTGTTTTGCATAATTTATAGATATTATTACTGACAACTTGCTATAATTAAAAAGTGTTAGGCTTTAATAAGTAAACAAGTTGTTTATACGTGTTTGAGTAAATATAGACTCGTCTACAAGTCAACTTGTTAATTCGTACTTTGGTAAAATAGGTTAAGGGTGATTTTTTAATGATTCGATTTGTATTGGAGGCAAACCTGTAATTTCAGCGATCATTTCTACAGAAAGTCCTTTTTTCAAACAGTTTTTCGCTATTTCCAAACTTTTTTGAATTTCTCCTTCTTCTCTACCCTCCTCACGACCTTTTTGCTCGTAATAAAGTATGGCATCTTGGACATCGGCATATTCCGTTATACTTTTCTTGTATTCTTCCATTTCTTTTGCCGTTAATACCCCTAATCTCCTAAAGGGGAGTTGGATAGTGATTCTTTGTAAGTTTCCGAACCGAAAATACGTTTAAATCCGTAATCTGTGAGGGGATTGAGATACTTTTTCCCTTCTAAAATTAATTCAATTTCCATAAAATAGATGGTTTTAATGATTAAAAATTGTTTTGATTAATTATCGGGACAAATGTAGAGATTTTTTTGAATAATACTGCCACTCACATCGTTCTCTTGAAATTTTTTGTTGCAAATTTACATAAAAGGATGAGTTTAGAATAAAAAAGACACATAGAAAATAAATCAATGTTTAGTGTATATTTGACAAATATTTTTTTATTTTTGTGTTTGTAAAAGAAAAGAAAAATGAAAGTATCAAAACAATTACTTACGATTCTCGTATTATTAATCACTCTAAATGCGTGTTCTCCTACCATAAATTATCTTGGAAAATCATACGTTTCAACAACCAATGTCGATCTATATTTTGACAGAGAAGATGTTCCCCGTCCTTTCGAAGTAATGGGACATGCAGAGGTCATTCTTTCAAATTTATTTACAATGCAAGAAGGACAAAAAGCTCTTGAAAAATATGCGATAAAAGCGGGTGCTGATGCTATTGTTTTTGAAGGAATTAACACAAATTCATCTCCAACATATACGAAGGTTGAGGATTCGAAGGCTAATAGTTCCGGTGGTTATACTACAACTTCAACCGTTTCTACATCTAATAATGAGACGAAGATAATTAAAGCGATTCTGGTTAAATATAAATAAAAAAGTGTGAACGAATAATATCCATTCACACTTTGATTTTTATGAGTAAAATTGATTTTTTTATTTAATCCTGTATGATAAAGAGAAACTCATCATTGGCCAAAGTTTCAACATTTCTTTAGGAAATGGAAGGTCAAATTCGGCAACTTCATCGTTTATTTTTTGAATACCTTGTTTAACATTATCACTTTCAATTGTGTAATCACCCTGAAATACTACACCTAAATCAAATTTGAAACCAATTCTACTTTTTGGAATAGTACGGCCTAATCCAATTCCTAAATATGGTTTGAATGAATTACCCATTTTTAGTTTAGCGTTGAAACTTCCATCCGGATAGGGTTGAATAACTACATCATTAAATTCGAATGCGGGGTCCATGTCTTGTGCCACGTATTCTTCATAGCCATCAATCATACCATTTGTCTTAACATTGTTATTTCCTATATAAAAACCTGCAGTTAGACAAAAAATACCGTTTGTTGGATAATAATCAATTAATGCTTTGAAATTGGGGAATTTTAATTTTGTACCTGAAAGTTCTCCCTTCATATCAATATCCATTTCATTCACAGCCGGAGCACTAAAGCTGATTTCATCCTTATAAGAATAAGTCAGGTAATCCATTCCGATCCTGGCTTTCAGGTTGGGTAAAAGGGAAGTCGCGACATATCCTCCAAAGCCGTAAAATCCGGCATCAACTCCAACGGCCCAATTTTCCAACAAGCCACCTTTGTGAGCTTCTTGAGCATTCGCACTTGTCATACTGCCAATTAACAGTACTGTCCCTAATAATAATGATTTAATTTTTGTTTGCATATAGCTTATTTTATGTATAAATTTAAAAAGCGGACAAAAGTAATTCTTTTTCAGATTCTGCTATCAACTCCCCACATTAATTTTTCTCTTAATGTTTTATAAAAAGTGTGATTATAGCGTTTGATTACTTTGGATGTAAAAAATGCTTTCTGTATAGCAAATTTCGTGCCAGAAGAAAATACTTCAGAGCGTCCGTCTATAGCTACTAAAAAATTACTGTTTCGTGATTCCACTTCTAAACTTAACGAAGAATCGTCAGGAATAATCAAAGGCCTGACGTTGAGTGAATGCGGAGCGATTGGGCTTAATACAATATTTTTAGCTTGAGGTACGATAATCGGTCCGTCTACGCTCATAGAATAGGCTGTTGAGCCGGTTGGTGTAGCGATTATCAATCCATCGGCCCAATAATCGGTAAGGAATTCATCATTAATGCATACCCTGATTTTTATCATTGAAGAAGTATCCCTTTTTTGGATGGCAATTTCATTCAACGCGTAATTATTGTTGTTTTCGGTAGGTTTATCTGTTCTAAGTTGTAAAATCGAACGTTCTTCAACTTTATAATGTTTTTTGAATATTTCACTCAAAGTGTCTTCAATTTCCACAGGACTTACATCTGCCAGAAATCCTAAACGTCCGGTATTTATTCCAAGTATGGGAATGTTTTTTTGTCCGATAATCGCGGCCGTACGCAAGAAAGTTCCATCTCCTCCGATACTTAAAGCTACATCAATGTCGAAATGATCATTGTCAATTATTCCGTCAATTTCAGGTTGATAATTAAGATGTTCTTTTAGATAAAGATAAAAATCAGATTCTATCCAAACGCTTGTTCCTAATTTTCTAAGATGTTCGAATACCCTTCGAACTTGATTTTTCTTATCTAATTGATAATCGCTTCCGAATATTCCGAATTTCATTTTTGTAAAGTGTAAAAATTCAATAGTTCGTTCAAAATTAGTAATTATTTACGCGGCTTTAGCGCCAAATAATAAGAGTTCTTTGAAAATTTGTTGATTTTTGGGCTTGTTCGGGGAAATGCCGAACTTATCAAAAAATCGGATTAACAGCAATGCAT
>JAVBKZ010000120.1:0-34480 GCA_031553755.1 Bacteroidales bacterium
ATAAATATGGGTTGGTTCAATAAAAAAGTCGAGACGAATCCAAATGATGAAGCGAAATAAGCAATGAAAAACATATTGAATATGTGTCGTTACAAACGACCGATTTATACGACAGCGTTGCAAACGCTGCCGAACGCGGGGTGGAAATGTTTTGGGTGTTTATGATATGGGTAATTCTATTGTTAATGGTCTTGAAGGTCGAATATCTCCATATGAAGCAACCGGGGATGTGATTTTTGGAGGAGCTGCCATGTATAGTGGATTTTATGGTGGTATCGCAAATGTTTCTTATAATTTAGGCAAGGAATATGGCCCCATGACAACCTATCTTCGTTGGAAAGAAAGAAGAAGAAACAGATCGGAAGTTATTGAATATATGAAAGAGAAAGGGTATTTCAAATGAAATTTTTTGATTATTTGTTTTGTCGGTTATATTGGTGGTTTACTGTTATTATAAAAGAAAAAGATATTCCCATTGGTAGTTCGGTAATAGGATTGTCTAATTTTCAATGTTTTACAATTTTTCCAATATATATAATAACATGTTCTTTAATTTATCATTCTTATTCAATTAAAAATATATTAGGAATTAATCCTTTTTTTGTAATCATAGGGATATTCATTCTTATAAATTATTTTCATTTTAATAAAACACGATATAAAAAGTTGTTATCTACATTCAACAAGATGTCTCCAAAAGAGAAAAAGAAAAAAGATATTTTTTGTATTGTTTACATTGTATCTATAATTGTGGTTAATACGCTATTAATGATTTATTTCCGTTCAAAAAATTTGCAATAGAATGGTAAAAATAAATTTATTATTGAAGTCATTTTTACTTTTAAGTTTAAGTGCATGTATAGGAGGTTTTGGATTTGTATACGAGGAGCATTTATTCGGGAACTATTATTTAATAGCTGTGGATGTAATTGAACAATGTAGTCTTTCTTATCATACAAAGGATGATGGAGATAATTATGGTACTGTTATTGATGAAACTGTTTTTGCTGTTGGATATAATGATAAGTATTTGATTGCCAAACAATATTACAGTACACATTGGGGAGGAGCAATTGATAAAAGCAAAATAAGATACTTTATACTTCCGTTAAAAGAAGGTATGGATTGGGAAACGAAAAATGGGCTGATGAGTACCAGAGATTCTCTTGCTTTTGAAAATAAGAGGAAAGAATTGGGAATCAGTAATCTGAAATTTACAAAAGAAGTAGATCTGTAACTAAGTCTCATGTTCGGCGTAGGCTGATGAATTGCTCTGTTCGGCGTAGGCTCTGCTCTGTTCGCCGTCGTATTAAATAGTCGTTTTTAATGACATAATTATCTGATTTTGTGCTTATTGCAAAATAAATAATCAAAAAAGAACATTCAATTGCCGTCAGTTTAAACTGGCGGCAAGGGAGAATTTATATTATCAGCGGGTTAATAATATACAAAATAAAACACGGAGTTACATAGCATAATTTAAGAAAAAATATCAGCTTGTCTATTGATTTTTTTTATTAAATTTTACTACATTTGTCACGGTAATTAATCAAAACAAATTTTAAACATTAAAACCATCTATTTTCATGGAAGAATTAATTTTAGGAGGAGGGAAATACCTGAATCCCCTCACAGATTACGGATTTAAACGCATTTTCGGTTCAGAAACCTACAAAGAGTTATTAATCGATTTCTTGAATGAACTGATTCAAGACCAGGGGAAAATTATCAACCTCAATTATCAGACAACAGAACAATTAGGACAAAAAGAAACCGACCGGAAAGCAGTTTTCGACATTTATTGCAAAACCGATTGTGACAAGTATTTTATCGTTGAATTGCAGAAAGTACGACAAGCGCATTTCAAGGAAAGTATAACAGAATATACCGATGTTCAAGATGCCATTCTTTATTATGAGCAAAAGGGTCGGGAACTGTTTTTTATAGCGTATTAAAAGAGGGCAAGTAGGAACTAAATAATATATAATTTCATGAAAAAGCTTTTTTTCTTTTTGATATTATTATTCATTAAATCAATTGTTGTAAAATCTCAGACGGTTGAGGTTTATCCGGCAAATTGGTGGGTGGATATGAAATGTAACCAAATTCAATTGATGTTGTATGCTCCTGAAAACAAAGAATTTAATTCTATGAATGTAGAAATAAATTATCCGGGAATAAAATTGATCAAAAAAAACACGTTTGAGAACAAAAAATACATTATATTGGATTTGAAAATTGAAAAAAAAGCCAAACCGGGAATCGTTAAAATAGAATTCCCGAAAACCAATCAACCTCCTTTGCAATGGGAACTCAAATCTCGTAGGACAGGCAATGGAACTTCATTCGCGCAAGGAGTTACTTCTTCCGATTTTATATATTTGTTGATGCCCGACCGTTTCAGTAATGGAGATTATTCAAACGATAAGATTCCCGGTATGAAGGACCAATCCCTCAACAGGGATTCTATTTTCGAACGTCATGGTGGTGATTTACAAGGGATAACCAATCATTTGGATTATTTACAAGGTCTTGGTGTGACTGCTCTTTGGATGACTCCTGTTTTGGAAAATGATATGGAAAATCGGACCGAACATGGTTACGCTTTCACAAATCATTATAAAATAGAGCCGCGTTTAGGTGGAGAAAACGCTTATTTGGCGCTTTCGGATGCTTTACACGCGAGGGGAATGAAGTTGATTCAAGACGCGGTATACAATCATTTGGGATTGTTTCATTTTCTCGTAGAAGACGCGCCCGATGATAACTGGTTGCATCGTTTTCCGGTTTATACACAAACCAACTACAGGGACCAACTTTGGTTTGATCCTTACGTTTCTCCATACCAGAAAAAAATACTTACGGATGGATGGTTTACAACCCACATGCCAGATTTCAACCAGGAAAATCCGTTTGTAGCCAATTACCTGATTCAACATGCGATTTGGTGTGTCGAAAAATTTGGCGTAGATGGTTGGAGAATAGATACATACATCTATAATAACCTGGAGTTTATGAATCGTTGCAATCAAGCGTTAGTCGATGAATATCCCAATATCACGATGTTTGGAGAAACTTGGGTACATGGAACAGCTAATCAGGCTTATTTCGCGGAAAATGTTTTTGATTTGCCATTTAAGAGTAATTTACAGGGAGTTACAGATTTCCAAACGGCTTTTTATGGAATTCATTCGGCTTTGAATGAAAATTTAGGATGGACAGAAGGTGTTAACCGTTTGTATTCGACCTTAAGCAATGACTTTCTATATAAAAATCCGATGAGGAATGTCATCATGTTGGACAATCACGATTTAAGCCGTATATTTTCAGTCTTGCAGGAAAACAGGGATAAACTGAAAATGGCTTTAGGATGGTTGATGACATGCCGGGGAATACCTCAAATGTATTACGGAACAGAAATACAAATGAAAGGAGTAACCCATCCTTATGACGGATATGTGAGGTTAGATTTTCCCGGAGGTTGGAAAGAAGACATGAAAAACGCTTTTACGGGAGAAGGATTGACCGGAGATGAAAAACAAATACTCGATTACGTTAGAAAATTAGGTAATTACCGGAAAAAAACATCCGCCATTAAAACCGGAAAAATGATGCAATATGTGCCTCAAAATGGAGTATATACCTATTTTCGTTATAATGAAAATCAAGTGGTAATGTGCGTAATGAATCCAAGTAAAGAAACGAAACCGCTGTCAATGAATGATTATCCCGAATTTTCGGATAAAGGATTCACACGGGTGTTGAATATTGTAACCAATGAAATAATTCCGGTAAATAATCTTGGAAATATACCACCGTGGAGTATTTTAATTTTGGAGTTAATGTTTCCGGAATAATTGATACATTTAAAAAAGTTCAGCGGGAAGGTTTCTCAACATTCCCGCCGCGTTAGAAGATTTGCATGGCTTATTTATTCTTCTTTTGTTGTATTAATATGACAAAGTAATTTGTATGAGTATTTCATATCAGAAATACAATACAAAGGTAAGCGATAGGAAAAACAACCGCAATCACAATAAATGATGATTTTCATGAATGCGGATGGCTAAATTTAGGGATGTGGTTTTGCTATCCATTCACGAGGAGAAGTGTTGTTAATTTGCTTAAAAGTCTTATTGAAAGAACTTATGGATTTAAAACCGGATACTTCCGAGATTTACTCCTTAAATTGCAGATAAGTCCAAACAGGATAATGATCGGAGTATTTCACTTGATCGACAGTACAATTATACGATTTCATATTTTTGCTGTGCATGATGTAGTCAATCCTGAACCAAAATCGATTTTGATTATAACTTATTCCTAATCCACGTCCGGATTCGACAAAAGAATCGATTAAGTCGCCTTTTACCGTTCGGCGGGAATATGAAATGGGAGTGTCGTTAAAATCGCCACAAACAATAGTATAGGGAGCTTTCGATTCTTCAATGACTTTGGCGATTGTTTCTGCCTGTATTGCTCGAATTTTATATGCAGGAGCAAGTCTTTTAGCCATTTTTTTTCCAATTTCATCAACTCTTTTAGAATCCATTTCCTTGATTTCTCTGAAAAGTGAAGTATATTCGCTTCTGTCTTCAACAGATAATCTGTTGGACTCAAGGTGAGCATTGACTAACAACGTATGTTTTCCTTTTATATTCAATTCAACAGCGCAAGCACTATTATATATACTGTTAAATGGTATTTCCTTTACTGATTTAATAGGGAATTTTGAATATACGGCTACTCCGTAAGATTGTCCGTTACCTTTTGTATTTCTATATGAATAAGAAACCTTTCTGTAAGGATATTTTTTTTTGAAAACATTGTTGATATCCTGATCGGTAATTAAGTAGTTATCACGGGTAGAACCATATTCTTGTATACAAACAATGTCGGCATTTTTTTCTAAGATATATAAAATTAAATTATTAGGATTTTTTTCTGTGTGTTTTTTGAACTGGACAAATCTCATGACATTGTACGTCAAAACTTTGATACAATCTTCAGGTACGTTTTTTGTTTTTGTATGTATAGGTAAATAGGTAAAAATAGCTCCCGAACAAATAAGAAGAGCAATGAAACAAATAGACAAATATATCCATCGTCTAACAATAATCCACCAGATAGTAAAACAAATGTTGATGATAAGAATGAAAGGAAAGCCAATTCCGAGATATGCGAAAATAACTAATTTATTAGGAGAAACCTGGTCGGAAAACGCAGATAAAAGAAGTATTAAAATTGATACAATATTGATAATGAATATAGTTGATGTAAATATATTACTTACTCGTTTGAAATTCATATATGAGAATTAATTTTACGTTTTATTTTTTATTACTCTCATCAAATAATCGTTTTTTTTCGTCAGGCGATAGACTGCTGTATCCCGATTTTTTAATTTTTTCCAGAATTCGGTCAATTTCGGCACTTTCCTTATTTTTTCTTGCGTTGTAATCATAATCCGATTGTCTTTCGGAACCTGCATTTGTATTGCTTTTTTTATAAGTAACTTTCATTTTACGTTTAGGCTTTTTCTTGAAAAGATTAGCCATAAAATCAAAAAAAGAATTGAAAGGTTTAGTTAAATCTTTTTCTTTTGAAGCGTAATAGGCATAACAAATACCGGATAAAGCGCCACCAATATGGGCGATATGTCCGCCTGCGTTATTTGATGTTATCGATAGTAAATCAAGAATTAAAGAAAATAAAGCTAAATATATTAATTTAATCTTTCCAATAAACAATAAATGAATTTCGAATTCTTTTTTGAAAAAAGACACTCCGAAAACGATTGCCATAACGGATGCAGATGCTCCGATTAGATAACTATTAGAAATGCTGTTTTCGAAATACGGGAAAATATTGTATGAAAATATAAAAAAAAGAGCGCCTGCCAATCCTCCCAATATATAAAGCGCGTTGAGTTGGCGAGGATTAAAAAACAATAAAAATATTTGCCCAAACCAATACAACCACAACATATTGAATAAAATATGCCAAAAATCATAATGGGTAAACATATATGTAATAAATGTCCACGGCACAATAATTATCTGTTCTAAATCTGCCGGAAGTTTCAGAAAATCAATGATACTTACGGAATCGAGATTGAAAAGTCTGGCGATAACAACAAAAAGCCTTGACAAAACAAAAACCGCGATATTGATTGCTATAAGATTAGATAAGATAGATTTTTGTTTGAAAAATAATTCTATTTTATTGAATATGCCAGCCATTTTGTTTCTCCTTTTTTTTCCAATATAAAATCAAGATAAAACCAAAAAGCATGCCGCCTAAATGGGCAAAGTGGGCGACATTATCTCCTGTACGATTAGCTACGCCTAAAAACAATTCAACCAAACCATAAATTATTACAAAATATTTGGCTTTCACCGGAATAGGTATAAACATTACATAAAGCGGGGCGTTGGGATATAACATTCCGAAAGCCAATAAAATGCCGAATACGGCTCCCGAAGCGCCAATGGTTGTTCCATTGTATAACGCGTTTAAGTCACCTAACAACCCCCTGAAGTTCATATCCTGCAAGATTAAATCATAACCTTGGTAATGTACGGTCGAAAGAGAGTCGGGAGGAAGGTCTCCCAGTATAGATTGAATCCTGAGATAACAAACTAACATTTGGATCAATCCCGCACCAATTCCTGTTACCATGTAATAAATTAAAAACTTTTTTGTTCCCCATGTTTGTTCCAATACCATACCAAACATGTATACAGCAAACATATTGAAAAAAATATGGGCAAAAGATACATGAGTGAACATGTAGGTAATGAGTTGAAATACGTGAAACCCCCTGGATTGAAAATAATGAATGCCAAGTATATTCGCCAAATCAATATTATTCCTTTTAAATACAAGGCATGCAAGCCAAATGATAGCGTTTATAATGAGGACGTTTCGGGTAACCGGAGGTATTGAGTTTAAAAAATTGGGTTTTTGATACGAATTCATACAATTAATACATAAATAAATTCAAGTGCAAACGTACATAAAATTCTATTTTTATACAACCTTTTTTTACTGAGATTTGTTCTATATACTTGAAAAATAACTTTAGAAAATCAGACGAAAAAAAGTTCTGATTCAAGAAAAAATAATATAATAATAATTTTTTTTGAAAAAAACAAATAAAAACACACAAATGTTTGAATATTAAATAGATATGATTTATATTTGACAAATGTTTTGAAAAATAAGAAATACTCCATATGTTGAACATAATAATAAAAATCAATTAGTCATGAACAAAGCTGAATTAATTAGCGCGATTGCATCGGAGTCGGGTTTATCAAAGGTCGATTCTAAAAAGGCTCTTGACGGTTTTATTACCGCAGTTACAAATAGCCTAAAAAAAGGAGAAAAAGTTACTTTAGTTGGTTTTGGAACTTATTCTGTGGTCGAAAGAAACGCGAGGCAAGGAATTAATCCTCAAACAAAGAAACCGATTAAAATTGCTGCGAAAAAAGTAGTTAAATTTTCTTCGGGAAATGAATTGTCTGACGCGGTGAAATAAATTCGTGAATAGTGGTGAATAGTGATTTATGGATAATAAGGGTTCATATTCTCTATTCACCATTCACTACTCACAACCGCCCTCAGATTCTCCAAAGCTTGTTCAATTATTTTTCTTGAACATCCGATATTCATTCTCATATATCCCACACCTTCCGAACCAAACATACATCCGCTATTCAAGGCTAATTTCGCTTTTTTCACAAACAAATCTATCAATTCCGGTTGGGACAAATTTAATTCGCGGCAATCTAACCAAAGCAAAAATGAAGCCTGAGGAATAAAAACTTTGACTTTAGGTATATTTGTTTTAATATAATTGTCAACGAAAAGAATATTTTCTTCTACATAATGTAATATTTGTTGCAACCATTCATCACCATTTTCATAAGCTGCCTGAGTTGCCGTGTAAGCGAATATGTGAGCATTATTTAATTCGCATGAAATGAGAAAATTAAATAATTTTTCACGTATTTCTTTATTCGAAATAATGGCAAATGAGCTGACAATTCCCGCCATATTAAATGTTTTGCTTGGCGCCATGAATGTAATGCTGTTTTCACGAGCCTCATTCGAAACAGTAGCAAAAGGGATATGTTTATTACCGAAAATAGCCATATCAGAATGAATTTCATCCGAAATAACCAAAATATTATTTTCGTAGCAGATTTTCGCTAATTCTTTCAACGTTTCCGCATCCCAAGTGATTCCTATTGGATTGTGCGGATTACAGAGAATCAGCATTTTACAGTCCTTATCTATATTCTTTCGTAAATGCTCCAAATCCATCGAATAAACGCCATCTTTGAGAACCAAAGGATTGAATAATAATTCTCTTTGGTGCATTTGTGGAACCAAATGAAATGGATGATAAACAGGAGGTTGAATAATTATTTTGTCACCAGGTTTGGTAAAAGTCATAATAGAGAAAGCGATTCCTTTTACGATTCCGGGAATAAAACTTAATTGTTCGATTTCTACAGTCCAATTGTGTTTTCTTTCTAACCAATTGATTATCGATGGAAAATAACCTTCAGGAGCGCAAGGATATCCCAACACTTCATGTTCGCAACGTTTTCTGATGGCTTCCATTATGAAATCAGGAGTACGAAAATCCATGTCAGCTACCCACATCGGAATTAAATCACAGCAACCATAACGTTCTTGAAGGACATCTGTTTTCAAAGCGCCTGTACCTTTCCGGTTCAAGATTTCATCGAAATTATATTTTTTTGTTTTCATGAATTATTTTTGCCGCAAAGATAATGAAAAGCAAATTTGAGAATGCGTAAATCAAACAAAATGTTTACAAATAGTTTCGTTTAAGATTGAAAAAATGTTATTTTAGGGAAAGAAAAGATATTATTTTGTTTAAAGAATGTCAAAATGACAGTTGAAGTTGATTTTTGGAATTGTTGAAATCGCAAATCTTTATTTGATTTTTATCGTGTTTTCGATTTAAATGTTACTTTTGCCATTAGATTATAAACCAGAATAAAAAATCTAATGAATTTATGGAACTAAATGTAATCCAAACCAAAATTTATGAGATAAGAAATCAAAGAATAATGCTTGATTTTGATTTAGCCGAAATGTATGGAACGGAAACAAAGCGTTTAAAAGAACAAGTAAGACGCAATATAGATCGTTTTCCTTCCGATTTCATGTTTGAGCTCTCACGAGATGAGTTTGAATTTTTGAGGACGCAATTTGCGACCTCAAGTCACAGAGGTGGTATAAGATATATGCCCTTTGCTTTTACAGAGCAGGGAGTCGCAATGTTATCGTCTATATTAAATAGCAAAACAGCAATAGCCATAAACATAAGTATTGTACGCGCCTTCGTGGCCGTTCGCCAATTGATACTTAATCCTCCGATAGACAAAACTAACGAATTACAAAACGAAGTCAGACAACTCAAAGAATACATTGAAGACGTATTTACTGACTACAACGATATCAACGAAGATACCCGAATACAATTAGAACTTATTAATGAAACTTTAGCCGAATTACAGTCCAAAAATAGAAAACTGAGCAAACCTCGGAATCCGATAGGATATCAACATTACAATAAAAAATAAAGTAGAATAACCAATGACTAGATTATGAACCTAAATGTAATCCAAAACAAAATTTATGAAGTAAGGGGTCAAAAAGTAATGCTTGATCGCGATTTGGCAGAAATGTATCAAGTAGAAACAAAAGTGCTGAATCAAGCTGTTAAACGTAATATTGAAAGATTCCCAGACGATTTCATGTTTCAAATGACCTATGAGGAGACACAAAATTGGAAGTCACAAATTGTGACCTCCAATTCCATAAAAATGGGAATCAGACGAAATCCGTATGTATTTACCGAATTGGGAGTTTCGATGCTTAGTAGTGTACTTAATTCCAAAACAGCGATACAAATAAATATGGGAATCATGCGCGCTTTCGTTGCCGTTCGTCAACTGATACTTAATCCTCCAATAGACAAAACTAACGAATTACAAAACGAAGTCAGACAACTCAAAGAATACATTGAAGACGTATTTACCGACTACAACGATATCAACGAAGATACCCGTATGCAATTAGAACTTATTAATGAAACTTTAGCCGAATTACAGTCCAAAAATAGAAAACTGAGCAAACCTCGAAATCCGATTGGATATCAGCATTATGATAAAGAATAAATTTAGGACAAAGCATATTATGTGTAAAAAAGTTATATTTGGATTCATTTTTTTATTTTTTCTTCTTTCTACGCAGGCCCGACAACCAGAGGAAAGAAACGACAATTGGCGATATTTTCGAGATATTGGAGTGGAATATGGAATATACATACCTACGGAATATAATAATTTGTCAAATGGTAGTATTACAAATTTACATGGAGGTTATTTTTTCAATGATAAATTAGGGTTTCGGTCGGGTATTACGTTAATTACCGGAATGGAAGGAAGTGGTAATTATTGGAAAATTCCATTCTTATTTTCCGTAAGAACAAAGACTTTTAACATAGAATGGAATAGTGATGCTGAATACGATAATGCATCTGACCTATTATTTAATTTTCTTTTATTTATTTTACCTAACAGTTACGAACTTAACATCGGTCCATCATTAGGATATATGACTCCAAAAAATTCAATAACATACATAACTCAAGGAGGGGCAGAATTTTCGGAAATATATAAAATAAACAATAGATTTGCCTCGTCTATAGACGCTAATCTAAGATTGAGTTTTCAGTTAGGGAAAATTTGTCTGAACGGTAACATGGGTATCAACTATCTGTTGACAAAAAATTATGATTACCACTTTTTTATTCCGGATGATACTGCACAAAAGCCAACATGGTTTGTAAACTTAAGTGTCGGTGTTTCGTATAGGTTTTAGCTATTTCACAAAGCATCCGCGACAACAAAAGTACTTCCTCCCACAAAAATGAAATCATCCGGAGATGCCGCGTTTTTCGCCGCTTCTAAAGACTGTCTCACAGTTAGATAAGCATCTCCATATAGTCCGAAAAAAGAGGCTTTTTCCTTTAAATCGTTTTCGTTTAAAGCGCGGGGAATGGATGCTTTTGTAAAATAATATGTTGCATGTTTGGGTAATAATTTTAAAACGGAACCAACATCTTTATCATTAACCATTCCGATAACGATGTGTAATTGATTGAATTTTTCTTCTTTCAATTGCTTGACAATATATTCGATTCCGGCGGGATTATGTCCGGTGTCCAAAACGATTTTAGGATTTTTCCCCACACATTGCCATCTTCCGAGCAATCCGGTATTTTCTACAACATTGGAAAATCCTTCATAAATAGCATTTGGGGGAATGTTATATCCTGATTCTTGCAGTTTTTTGATAGCGCACAGAACAGTTGCCGCATTTTTTTCTTGAACCAATCCGCCCAGTTCTCCAATTAAATTGGGATAATCTTTGGTATCGAATTTCCATTCTCCGGAAGACAATAATTCGGAATGAAGTATAGGTTTTTCTTCTTCCGCGAAAGTTATCGTAGCATTTTTAGCGGCAACTTCCGAAAGAAAAACCGCTTTGGATTCTTCGGTTGTTTCTCCGATCACAACTGGAATATTTGTCTTAATGATTCCCGCTTTTTCTTTGGCAATCGCAGTAATTGTACTTCCTAATAAAGCCGTATGGTCGAAACTGATATTTGTAATAATACTTAAAACGGGAGTAATGATATTTGTACAGTCCAAACGTCCGCCTAAACCAGTTTCAATCACAGCTATATCTACTTTTTCTTTGGCAAAATAATCGAATGCCATAGCTGTAGTGACTTCAAAAAAAGAAGGACTGATTTTATCGAAAAAATCAATGTGTTTTTCTACGAATTTTACAACATTTTCTTCAGGAATCATCGAACCATTTACTTTAATTCTTTCTCTAAAATCTTTTAAATGTGGGGATGTATATAAACCAACCCGGTATCCCGATTGTTGTAATATTGAAGCAATGAGATGAGATATAGATCCTTTGCCATTGGTTCCGGCTATATGGACTGTAGCGAATGAACTGTGTGGATGAGATAGTTTGGAATCAATGGCAATTGTATTTTCCAGTCCTTCCTTATATGCGCTACTTCCTACTTTTTGAAAGACAGGAAGTTGATTATACAAGTAATCTAATGTTTGTTGGTAGTTCATCTTTAGAATTTATTGTATTTCAATTCTTTTAAGTTGATAGTTGACAATGGATAACTGACAGTTAGGATTGTCAACCTCATTATTTGCTTTTTCCATTGTCAACTGTCCGTTATTCACTTGATAGAGGTCGTTTCAATCTCCTCAATCACCTTACACGCCTTTTCTATATTATCGATTCCCAAAACGGTAATAGAACGTCTGTTTTTTTCTTCTTTCAGTTGACATTTTTTATAATGTCTCTGTACATATTGTAATAGTTTGTCGAAAGCTTCGCTTTGATAATAACTCGAATCGGGATTAGTAACTAACATAATCCTCATTTTTCCGGTTTTCAGAATTAATTTTTCCATTCCCAATGCTTTAGCCATTCGTTTTAATCTCACAACACGAATCAATTCTTCTCCTTGCGGAGGAAGTTTCCCGAAACGGTCTTCTAATTTCGAAGTGAATTTTGCTATTTCCTGTTCTGATTCTAAAGAATCTAATTCCCTGTAAATAATGATACGTTCTGAATCATTCGGGATATAACGGGCGGGAAACAATAATTCCAAATCGCTTTCAATCACGGTTTCATTAACGTAAGAAGAACCACTGTCGATATCATTTTCATCTTTATATAAATCGGCAAATTCTTCGTTTTTCAATTCTAACACCGCTTCAGATAGAATTTTTTGATATGTCTCATAACCTAAATCGGCAATAAAACCGCTTTGTTCGGCACCTAACATATTTCCGGCTCCGCGTATATCTAAATCTTGCATCGCGACATGAATTCCACTTCCTAATTCTGAAAAATTTTCGATTGCTTGTAATCTTCTCCGGGCTTCCGGACTTAACAAACTCAATGGAGGAGCCAACAAATAACAAAATGCTTTTCGGTTACTTCGACCTACCCGTCCTCTCAATTGGTGCAAATCGCTTAATCCGAAGTTCTGCGCGTTGTTAACGATAATTGTATTGGAGTTAGGAATATCTATTCCGCTTTCTATGATTGTTGTGGCAATTAGAACATCGTATTCGTAGTTAGCAAAATCGGTAATAATTTGTTCCAATTTTTCAGGATCCATTTGTCCGTGTCCAACAATAACGCGGGCATCCGGAACTTCTTTTTTTACTAGATTTTGGAGTTCTGCAATGCTGTTTATTCGGTTGTTGATGATAAATACCTGTCCGTTACGGCTCATTTCGAAATTAATAGCTTCACGGATGATTTCTCCGCCGAAACGATGTACTTCGGTTTGAATCGGATAGCGATTGGGCGGTGGAGTGGTGATTGAAGATAAATCACGAGCTCCCATCAAACTGAATTGTAATGTTCGAGGTATCGGAGTTGCAGTTAGAGTTAAAGTATCAACGTTGACTCTCAATTGTTTGAGTTTTTCTTTAACACTTACTCCGAATTTTTGCTCTTCGTCAATGATTAATAATCCTAAATCTTTAAATTCAACATCTTTACTCACTAAACGATGTGTTCCTATAACGATGTCTATGGCTCCCGATTTCAATTTTTGCAATATATCTTTGATTTCACTCGCTTTTCGGGCACGTGTGAGATAATCAACTTTACAAGGAAAATCTTTCAACCTGTCTTTGAATGTATTGTAATGTTGATAAGCCAATAACGTTGTAGGAACGAGAACGACCACTTGTTTGCTGTCTGTAACCGCTTTGAAGGCGGCTCTTATCGCAACTTCCGTTTTCCCGAATCCCACATCTCCGCAAACCAAGCGGTCCATCGGACGCTGACTTTCCATGTCGGCTTTAATATCGTTCGTCGCTTTTTCCTGGTCGGGAGTATCTTCATAAACAAACGAAGCCTCTAATTCTTGTTGAAGATAAGTATCGTGAGAAAAAGCGAATCCTTGTTCGTCTTTGCGTTTGGAATACAACAAAATCAGGTCTTTGGCAATATCTTTAACCTTTTTCTTCGTTTTTTCTTTCAGGTTATCCCATGCGCCCGAACCTAATTTATTAAGTCGTGGAGGTTCTCCATCTTTCCCCTTATATTTTGAAATTTTATGCAGCGAATGAATACTTACAAAAATAGTATCATTATTGAGAAAAGTCATCTTGATAACTTCCTGCATTTTTCCGTTGATTTCGGTTCGGATCAATCCTCCGAATTTACCAACGCCATGATCCATGTGAACGATGTAATCGCCTGATTGAAATTGCTGCAATTCTTTAAGCGACAAGGCGATTTTCCCTGAACGGGCTTGTTCTGATTTAAGGTTATATTTATGAAAACGGTCGAAAAGTTGATGGTCGGTAAAAAAACAACATTTCAAAGATTTGTCGATAAATCCTTCATGAATGGTTTTTAATACGGGTTTAAATGAAATATTATCTCCCCTATCATCAAAAATAGACTGGATGCGTTTAATTTGTTTTTCGCTATCGCTCAGAATATAAAGTTCATATCCATCAGATTGATATTGCTTGAAAGATTGCGCGACCAATTCAAAATTTTTATGGTAAGACGGCTGTATTTCGGTAGAAAATTCAACAATACTGTGCGAAATATTTTGCTGAACATAAACACTCGGATTGGAAAGATGAATCTTTTTTAACCGATTTGTTTCCGAATGAATGTCTGAACTCTGAGATAAAAATGTCCGTATATCATCTAAAGATTGAAATGTTTCTTCATTTGTCAGCACAGGCTCTTCGTTCCATAAAGAATCAATTTTTTCATAAACCCAACCTTCGTTTTTAAATACGAGTATAGAACTATCTTCTATATATGAAAATAGAGAGGTTTCGGATTTACCCGATTGCGCCGAAATAATCTGTATTTCTTCTAATTTTTCCTTCGAAAGCTGATTTTCTACATCAAAAGAGCGAATACTTTCAACTTCATCTCCAAAAAAATCGATACGGTAAGGATATTCATTAGAAAAGGAAAATACGTCAATGATTGACCCTCGAACGGCATATTGTCCGGGTTCATAAACATAATCAGTATATTCAAACCCATAAGAATCCAACACTTCGGAAACAAACGAGATATCAATTTTTTCTTTGATATTTATTTTTAGAGTATTGGTAGCCAGATTATTTCCCGAAACAACTTTTTCGGCTAAGGCTTCGGGATAAGTTACCACAATATATTTCGAATCATTCTGATTCAAACGTCCTAAAACTTCAGTTCGTAGAATTTCATTAGCCGTATCTCGTTGTCCGTATTTGATATTTCGTTTGAAAGCGGAAGGAAAAAAGAGCACCTTTTCATCTCCGCAGATTTGAGATAAATCGTGAAAAAAATATCCCGCGTCCTCTAAATCGTTCAAAATGCAAAATATATTTCGGTTAATTATTTTGAAACAAGCCGATAATACTAAACTACCCGAAGAACCGTTTAAACCTTTCAGAAAGATATTCTGTTCTTTTTCAATAGAAGAATTTAACGCTTTTACCTGTGAATGAGAGGTGTATAACTGTTGTAAATTTGAAATTTCCAATTCGATAAATTTTGTGCAAAAATAGTGATAATACGCAAATATGAGTATCTTTGAACTTCTAAAAAAGAAAAAAAGAACGTGAAAAAAGAAGAATCGGCTTATTCTGCCGACAAAGGAATCGTCATTATTCCGACATACAACGAAAAAGAAAATATAGAGAAAATCATTCGGGCGGTTTTTATATTAGAACATCCGTTTGACATTTTGGTTATTGATGATGGTTCTCCCGATGGAACAGCGGCTATTGTTAAAAGATTGCAGCAAGAAGAATTTGAAGGTAGATTAAATCTGATAGAACGACAAGGAAAACAAGGTTTGGGAACCGCGTATATCAGAGGATTTAAATGGGCTATCGAACATCGTTATGACTATATTTTCGAAATGGATGCCGATTTTTCACATAATCCTGCCGACCTTTTGAGACTTTATGCCGCATGCCTTTCGGATGGCGCGGATGTGGCGATTGGTTCCCGTTACATTTCGGGAGTAAATGTAGTGAATTGGCCTATTGGGCGTGTGTTGATGTCGTATTTTGCCTCGAAATACGTGCAATTTGTTATGCGGATGAAAATCGCTGATACTACTGCCGGTTTTGTTTGTTATAAACGTAAAGTTTTGGAAAATATAGATTTAGATAATATTCGTTTTAAAGGATATGCTTTTCAAATAGAAATGAAATTTACCGCTTATCGATTGGGATTTAAATTAAAAGAAATACCCATTATATTTATTAACCGGGTAGAAGGCGTTTCAAAAATGAATGGAGGTATTTTTGGAGAAGCGCTCTTCGGAGTTATACAATTGAAATGGAATAGTCTTTTTCAACGAAAAAAATAACACCCTCCTAAAATCCTCCCCTTTAGGAAATATAGGGTCTAAATTCTTAAATATGAAATCATTTTTTGTCATTGTTTTTTTAGTTTACTCATTGATTAATGCCTACATTTTTCTAAGAGGATTTCAGGCAATACCTTCGGGATTTATTCCCAGATTAACTTATAGCATATTATTTATCCTGATTGCATTTTCGTTCATAGTAGCAATGATAGGACGTAACACTTTGCCATTAGGCTTATTAAAAGTGATGTACGCTGTCGGGACAACCTGGCTTGCCTGTATGATGTACTTCTTACTTTTCTTTTTGTTTACAGATATAATAGGATTGTTAAACAAGTGGTTACATTTTTTACCTGAAAATATAACGTCTCATTTCAGGCAAATTCAAGTAGTACTTACATCCATTGTAATTGTTGTAATGTTGATATTCGGATATTATAAATTTACGCATCCTTCAGTAAATGAATTAGATATAAAAATAGATAAAAAAGCGGGCGACAAAAAAAAATTGCGGGTCGTTGCTATCAGCGATATTCATTTAGGATTATTAATTGATAAAAAACGTTTCAGTTGGTATGTCAACCGAATCAATTCGTTGAAACCAGATGTGATTCTGATTGCCGGAGATATTGTCGATAATAGTGTACGCCTGTTAAACATAGAACATTTAGAAGAAGAATTAAATCGCTTGCAAGCTCCATTGGGAATATATTCCTGTCTTGGAAACCATGAATATATAAGTGGAATCGATGAAAGTCTTGAATTTTTGAACAAAACTAAAATAAAACTGTTAAAAGACAGTGTCGTCAATGTCGATAATTCTTTTTGGATCATCGGAAGAGATGACAGAAGTGTAACAAAACGAAAATCATTGAAAAATTTGGTGGCGGAAGTCGGAGATAAAACTCAACCCATATTTTTATTAGATCATCAACCATATTATTTGGACGACGCGAAAATAAATGGAGTCGATTTGCAGTTTTCCGGCCATACGCACAACGGACAATTGTGGCCGGGTAATCTTTTTGTAAAACGAATGTATGAAGTTGGACATGGATATAAGCAAAAAGACAATCTGCATGTTTATGTTTCTTCCGGATTAACTTTATGGGGACCGCTTTTCCGGATAGGAACTGAATCTGAAATTACAGTGTTTAATGTTAAATTTAAATAATGCTTTTCTTTTTTCGTTCTATATTCGCGCAAACATTTTTAAATGCATTCCTTATTTATAGGATATGGAAAAGCCGTGACCTGTCATCCTTTTTTAAATATACATTATTAATAATATATGTATGTGAAACTTTGTTATATTTCACAGGATTGTTATTTGGAAATAGACTTTCTGTTGATACCGTAAAAATAATTCAGGAAATAAATGGCGTTTGGGTTATATTTCAATTATACCTGACTTTTCTTATCCTGATTTTCGATTTAATATTTTATTTTAAACGATATTTATATTTTTCAAAATTTCGGGAAAAGACAATTCGCCAAACGAAGATTATTGTTTTTAATTCAACCTTATTTTTTATAGGATTTCAACTTTATATTGGATATAATAACTATAAAAATCCCGTTGCCAAACATTTTGATTATACCTTCAATCAATCGCCAAATTCAGGAACGAAACCTTTGCAGACATATAAAATGGTGTTGGCTTCTGATATTCATCTCGGATATATCATAGGTAAAAATATGTTGGAAAAATATGTTGATTTAATAAATTCCCAACATCCTGATATTATCGTAATTAATGGAGATTTAATTGATTACGATATGCGTCCTCTAGTTGAGGGAAAAATGCAAGATGAATTGAAAAAATTGAAAGCGAATAAAGGTGTGTTTTTTATTCCGGGAAATCATGAATATAAATTAAACCCTGACATCAGGTTGAAATGGATTACTCAAAGCGGAATAACAATATTAAAAGATACCATAATTAATATAGATGAAAAATTATGGCTAATAGGCCGTGATGATGCAAGTAATAAAAAAAACAGAAAAACAATGCCGGATTTGATGACCGGATTTGATACCGGTAAGCCTTGTATCATGTTGGCACATCAACCAAAGGACATAAAAGAATCTTGTGAATGGAATATTCCTCTCACGTTATGCGGACATACACATCGTGGACAAGTCTTTCCTGCCAATCTATTATCTAATTGGTTATATACGAATTCCTATGGATGGCAAAAACGAGGAAACTGTACTTCGTTTACAACAAGCGGACTTGGTTTATCCGGATTTCCACTACGGATAGGTAGCCGTTCAGAAATAATCGTTTTTGATATTAAGATATATTGACTACCTTTGCGCCCCTAATCAGTTCACGAGTTGAGAAGTAAACAAGTAGACAAGTTTATTTGCAACTACTCGTATACTTGTATACTCGTCAACTAAATTACTAAATAAATGATAACGACAGACCAATTACGTGAAGTATTGGAGCGCGAGTCCGCGCTGAGGGGGTATCTTTGACATCGATGCCAAGACAATTCAATTAGAAGAAGAAGAACTTCGTACGCAAGATCCTGAATTTTGGACAGATGCTAAACGAGCGGACGAAGTAATGCAAAAAATCAGGGGATTAAAAAACTGGATCGAAGGTTACAAACAAGTAAAATCTGCTGTTGAAGAACTCCAATTAGCTTTTGATTTCGTAAAAGAAGGTATCACCACCGAACAAGAGGTTGATGAGGCATATTCGCGGGTTTTGGAACAATTGGAAAACCTGGAAATGAAAAATATGCTCCGTCTCGAAGAAGACCATTTGGGAGCCGTGTTGAAAATTAACGCGGGAGCCGGAGGTACGGAAGCGCAAGATTGGGCGGAAATGCTTTATCGAATGTATTCTCGTTGGTGTGAAAAGCAAGGCTACAAAGTAACTGTCACAAACTGGTTGGATGGAGATGATGCCGGAATCAAAACTGTAACCCTTCAAGTTGAAGGTGATTACGCTTATGGATATTTGAAAAGTGAAAATGGGGTGCATCGTTTGGTGCGTGTTTCTCCTTATAACGCGCAAGGAAAACGCATGACTTCTTTTTCTTCTATCTCAGTTCTTCCGTTGGTTGATGACTCCATCGAAATAGACGTAAATCCCGGTGATATTACATGGGATACTTTCCGTTCGAGTGGGGCAGGAGGGCAAAATGTAAACAAAGTAGAAACCGGAGTACGTTTACATTATAAATATAAAGATCCTGACACCGGCGAAGAAAAAGAAATCGTTATAGAAAACACCGAAAGTCGTTCCCAATTCGGAAATAAAGACAATGCTATCCGCTTGTTGAAGTCTCAATTGTATGATTTAGAACTGGAACGCCGTAGAAAAGCGTCCGCGAAAATCGAAGCGAATAAGAAAAAAATCGAGTGGGGGTCACAAATCCGCAGTTATGTTTTTGACGACCGCAGGGTAAAAGATCACCGCACAGATTATCAAACTTCCAACGTACAGGCTGTAATGGATGGAGAAATCGATGAATTTATCAAATCCTATTTAATGGAATTTGGTGGGGAATGTTGAAATATCTACAAATATCCACAAAAATTAACCTAAATTTTGTTTAGTTCGTAAAAATGTAGTAACATTGCACTCGCATTCGTAAGGCATAATGAGAATTGGAGAGATGCTCGAGTGGTTGAAGAGGCACGCCTGGAAAGCGTGTATACCCCAAAAGGGTATCAGGGGTTCGAATCCCCTTCTCTCCGCTGTCATTTTTCAATTTTAAGTTTTTTTTTCTAGTTTACTTATAATTTGCGCTGTATTTTCCTTTATATTATTAATTGTTTTTATAATTTACTTAGTGAACAAATAAACAGTAGTGTTGTTATATTATTGTTTCAAAACTGATAAGATCGGCTGTTAGTGCGATTTTTTCATGTTTTTTGTTATTCTATAGTATATGTTTTTTTATTTCGATAAAATCTTATATATTTGCAGCGCGTATGTACTTTTAAATTTTTACTTTACTAAGAGATTTGTACTTACAGCTTGCATGCACAGGGTGGAAATAAACATTAATTAATTTTTTTTATATGAAACTAAAAATTTCTCTAGTTAGTTTGTTACTGACATTTGTTGCAGTTACATTTGCTCAAGAAGCGAAAACCTACAGTGAAACTGCGGGGTATAAGACGGCTTTTAAGCACAATAGTGCGGGAAGCAATTGGTTTATCCAATTGGGTGCCGGTGGTCAAATGCTGATTAATGACGAAAAGGTAGAGCCTACATTGTCTTTAGACGGTGTTACTTTGATGCCTGAATTCTCTATTGGAAAATGGTTTAATCCTTATTTAGGATTCCGTTTGAAAGGACAGGGCGGTTCTGTTCACTCTATTTATGATAACGCAGCATTAGATGGTACTGCTAATACGTTTGATGGAATGTTGAAAAATAAGTACATTAACGGTCATGTAGATTTGTTATGGAATGTATCTAACTATTGGGGTAAATACAATTCTAAAAGAGTATTTAATTTTATTCCTTATGTAGGTTTGGGTTATTATTACAGAGATAAATCAGATCAAGTTTTATATTCACTAACTGATGCTACATATCCTCTTCCCGGTATACATACATCAGAAAATGGAATGGATGGACTTTCTTTGAACGCGGGTTTGATGTTCCAATTCCGTTTGAGCAACCATGTTGCTTTCCATGTTGATTTGGCAGGAATGTTGGTTGATGATTATTTCGATAGAGTAACAGGAATGGGTCGTTATGATGCTGTAGCTTCTGCAAGCGCGGGATTTACATTTAATTTAGGTAAAACGTATTTTGAAGTTGTTGAACCGATGGATTATGGTTTGATTAATGACTTAAACGGCAAAATTAATGCCCTTCGTTCTGAAAACGAAATGTTGTCAAAACGTCCTGTTTCTTGTCCGGAATGTCCTAAAGTGGCTCCTGTTACAGCTCCTGCCGAAGTAAATTATGTTCCTAATGTAGTTTATTTCCGTTTGAATAGCGCGGTAGTTGATGCTAACCAAAAAATCAGCATCTATAATACAGCTCAATTCATGAAGAATAGTGGAGAAAAAATCAAAGTAGTAGGTTATGCTGATAAAAAAACAGGAACATCGGCTTATAATTTGAAATTATCAGAACAACGCGCTAAAGCTGTTGCTAAAGAATTGACATCTAAATATGGTATTTCTTCTGATAAGATTGTTGTTGAATGGAAAGGTGCTAACGAACAACCATATCCGGAAAATAACTGGAACCGTGTTGTTATAATGAGTGCCCAATAAATAAATAAAGCGCCTGCTTTGTAAAAGTAGGCTGCTTTTTATTTTATTCAATCCCAGCAAATTCCGATTATAGGTTTTGATTTGAATTAAAATGAAACTTAAACAATGTATAGCATTCGTTCTATTATTCGGAGTTGCTTTCCCGGTATTTGGCGCAGTAAAAAATGAAATTGTCGAAGTTTTACAAAATGCCGGATTTGAAAATATAAAAGTGTTGAAAGAAGATTCCGCGGTTTATGTTTCTTATGAGAATTCTGTTTATCGTTGGAATGTAAAAGGAATAGCTGTCGTGTTAGATTCGATAGCTGCCCATACGGAATCTGAAAGCGTTCTTAATGTAGTTTTACTGAATATTGGAGTTCCTCAGGTTGTGATATCAACTAAATCTTCCGATTGGGTTCAGTTTAGAAATGAGAATTTGACTGCTTCTGAATATGAAAAGAAAATTTCGGTTTCGTATGAAACCGGTTTTTTCTGGAATAAATTAAACAGTCAACCGTCTGCTAATAAACCTTATTGGAAACCTGATTTGGTATTGTATCCGCAATTGAAATTGACGAATATATATTTGGATAGAATGTACGATGTTCAAATCAATTTAGCTCCGGCTTTGGAATTTTCCTTGTGGAAAGGTGCTAAAGCGACAATGCAATGGGTTTTTCCTATTGTGAATTCGGAACGGACTTATGGTGTTGAAGATTCTTATATTCATCCGGGTTTTGTTACGCTAAGTCAACAATTTCAGCTTTGTAATCGTTTGTATACAAATGTAGTTGTCGGACTTTTTAATTCGAAAAGAGCGGGAGTTGATTGGGTGACCAATTATCATCTTAGCCAGTCGGTTTCTTTGAGAGCGGAACTTGCCTCTACCGGAGGTACATATATGGGAGAGCCTAAATATTGGTCTTTTGGTCGTTGGCAAAGAATTACCTGGTCGTTGGGTGGAAGTTATTTTAACGAATACTTTCAAGTACAACTAAAAGGAGCGGTTCAGAAGTTTATCGCCGGAGATACAGGCGCTCGTGTAGATTTGGTTCGGATGTTTGGAGAAGTTGGAGTCGGTTTTTATGGATTAGTAACCGAAGGCGAAAA
This sequence comes from Bacteroidales bacterium, assembly GCA_031553755.1. Classification (GTDB taxonomy): domain Bacteria; phylum Bacteroidota; class Bacteroidia; order Bacteroidales; family Azobacteroidaceae; genus JAIRVZ01. Next base: position 22,859 of record JAVBKZ010000120.1, read on the forward strand.
AGATGCAGGATTCAATGTTGCTATTCCGTTGCCAGGTTCCAAACGGACAAGGTGGAAAAATCAATTTAGAGTGATGTTGCCCAAATATTTCGATTGGGAATATGGAGTATCCAATAAATCAGTAACAGGCTCGTTTTTTGAAACGAAACCTGATGAAAACAATGTTGAACATTTTTTCAACCCGGTATATCTTAAATCTCAGTTGTTAAATTTTTAATGAATCAGATTTAGCGTATATATGATTATTAATCAATGAAATTTTAGTATTAATTATAAAATTGTTTAAAATGAAAAAGAAAGTATTTTATTTAATGATGTCTGCCGTGATTGCTCTTGGTGGAGTTTCACTTTATTCTTGTACTGATGGAGATGATCCTGTAGTTCCTCCTACGCCAGAAATTAAGTTTCCTGAAGGAACTAAACAACTGAAAATTACTGTTGTTGATGATTTAGGTAATTATGTTCCTGCTAAAATTACAATAAAAGCAGAAGGAGTTACTGATATTAAAACATCTGATGTTATTGATTATTCACTTAACCTCAAGAATTATTTAGGAAAAACAGTAACAGTTCAAGCTGAAAAAGAAGGTTATAACAAGTCTTTTGAAGAATCAATTGTTATCCCAACATTGACAGAAGATCAGTCTTATTATGATTCAAAAATTTTGGCTGTATCTAAAATTTCTAAAGAATCAACAGAAGTTAATGCCGGTACTCAAGGTGGAACTTTTGTTGTTGCAGGTGGTGAGACAATTGTTATTCCTCAAGGAGCACTTTCTGGAAATACATCTATTGATTCAAAAATTGTGGCTACAAATAGCGAAAAACACAATTATGCTCCAGATACTAAAGATGGACAATTTGCATTGGAAATCATTGAGTTTACAGGAGGTGGTCATTTGAATGCTCCGGCAACTGTAACTTTCCCTTTGTCACAAGATGTCGTTAATGCACTTGGTAGCTTACCATTGCAATTGGTATCTTCGGATGGTACTGTTGTCGCTGCAACATTAAATGGAACTAACGTAACAGCAGGTATTAGCAATCTTTCTACTACTTGGAGTTTGGTTGTTAATATTAAATTTGATTTGAAAGATGAAGTAATTACAGAAGAAAAAACAGGTAACTGTAGTGAAAGTTGTGTGTTAGCTATTTCAAAAACTAATACTGAAGTTCCTTCATTTTATCAAATAGTACTCGGATGGCCGGCTACTTTTAATGCTGTAACTGGTACTTATGCTGCTAATGCTTCTGCTCTTTATTCTCAAACTATAAAAGCAACTTATCACAAGAAAACAATTACAGCTGATGGTAATGCAGTTCCAGCTTATAGTTATTATCTTGAGCCATTAACATTCACTCCGACTTCACAATCTTGTACTCACAGCGGAGGTGGTGGTAACTAATTTAGGTTAATAAACTATCATATAAAGTTCATAAAATTTATAGAGTTCAATTCTTTATAAGTTTTATGAACTTTGTTTTTAGCATAATCAGGAAAATGAAAGCAAAATTATTGATCACATTGGTTAGTTTCTTTTTGGTGTTGGAAGTGAATGCGCAGCAAACAGCAGGTACTTCAGGGCTATTAAATACACCTTCTGCCGATTTCAATCCCGATGGTACATTTTCCATAGGAGGTAATTTCTTACCTCAATCAATTACTCCCGCGAAATTTGACTATAATACAGCAAATTACTTTTTTAATATCACTTATTTTTCATTTTTTGAAGTTACTTATCGCGCTACGCTGTTGAAAATGAAACTTAAAGGACAAACAGACAGGAAATATTGTAATCAGGATAGATCGGTCGCTGTTCGTCTCAGGGCGTTGAAAGAATCTAAATATCTTCCGGCAATTGTTTTTGGCGCGAATGATGTTTTAACTTCCCGGTTTTTAACAATGGTAGATAATAAAACTAAAAGTAATCAGTATTTTGGCGCTATATATGGAGTAACCACTAAAAATTTTTCATTGTCAGAAAATGTTTTAGGTCTCACATTGGGTTATTCATATTCAGATCGAATGCCTGAAGCTTCAGGTGTCTTAGGAGGGATTCGATTTTCTCCTTCTTTTTATAAACCATTGTCTATTATTACAGAATATGACGCGTCTCATTTTAATGTGGGAGCTTCTGCTCTTTTATTTAATCATTTATATCTACAAGTTTTTACTTGTGAATTTAAGGATGTTTCTGCCGGAATTGCATATAGGGGACAATTGCCGGTACTTAAAAAGAAAAAGTAAATAACAAATCATAAAAATGTAGATATAAATCGTATATTTATCTACTTTATGTTTAATTCCGCTTTTATTTTTTTTATTTTTTCATTTTTTTAACTACCTTTGCGCCACGTAATAAATTACCTCTCAAAATGAAATTAAAAAATCTTGTTTTTACTTATTGTTTATTTATTGGTGTATTGTTTTTATCTTCTTGCGGATCGTCAAAAGATATAGTTTATTTTCAAAAAGCAGATGCTAAGTATGATTCATTGAAAGATTTTTCTAAATACGAAGCCAAGATAAATAAAAATGACAATCTATATATTACAGTGTCTTCGGTTAATCCGCAAGCTACTGAAATTTTTAACGCGACAAGTATACAAGGTTCTTATTCTATACAAACCATGCAGTTGCAAGGATATTTGGTAGATGAATCGGGTAATATCAATTTCCCATTGATAGGTTCTGTTCCTCTGGCCGGAAAAACAAAAAGAGAAGCGATTGATTTGTTACAAGAAAAAATTTCGGAATATATTGAAAAACCTATCGTAAATATTCGTTTCATGAATTACAAGGTGACGGTATTGGGTGAAGTTAATACTCCCGGTATGTTTGTCATTGAAGATGAAAAAATAACGCTTGTACAAGCTATAAGCCGCGCGGGAGATTTAACTATATATGGAAATCGGCATAATGTTATGATTTGTAGGGAGGTTGATGGAAAAAAAGAATTTTATAGGGAAGATTTGACTTCTCCGAATGTGTTTAGTTCTCCGGTTTATTATTTACAGCAAAACGATGTTGTATATATAGAGCCAAATAAAACAAAAGCGGGAAGTTCAACATACAATCAAAATTTACCTCTTGTAGTTTCTTTAATTTCCGTGTTAATAACAGCGGTTGCTCTTTTTACCAGATAATAAAGATTGTAGGTTGAATAATAATTTAAAATATAATAAAAAATAAAAATATTCTGATTTATGGAACCCACTAATCAAACAAACTTCAATAACGAAAGCGAGTCTGAAGTGTCATTGGCGGAAATTGTTTTATCATACATAAAACATTGGAAATTTTTTGCCATTTCTATATGTGTATGCGTATTTTTTGCCGCGATATATCTGAAGTATACTCCTTATAAGTATAAAGTTGTATCTAAGGTCGTAATTAAAGATGAATCAAAAGGACAAATCGGTGTTGATATGACCGCTTTTAGCGATTTGGGAATTGTACCTCAATCGGGTAACGTAGACAATGAAATCGAGATTTTGAAATCCAAAACATTAATGCAGGAAGTTGTGGATACTCTCGGATTAGATGTTTTGTATTCTCAAAATACTGGGTTCTTGAAGTCGGAAGAGTTATATACTAATTCTCCTATTAAGATTAAAGTGATTGAATTCAAGCAGCCGGGAGGTTTTGTTGTTGAAAAAACAGAAGATAACGCATTGCTTCTTAAATCAGATAAATTTGAATTTTCGAAGAAAGTTTTTCCCGGAGAATCAGTAGATACTCCATTTGGATTACTTTTGGTTAATTTAAACCCTAAAGGAAATGCTGACTTTCCGGTTATGGTTTCAATACCAGAACCAGATTTATTACCTAAGATAGATGTTGTTTCTGTAAATAGTAAAAATTCGAGTGTAGTTGAATTTTCTATTGTGACAGCTTGTCCTGAAAAAGGAATCGACATGGTAAATAAACTTGTTGAATTGTATAACAAAGGTGTTATTGAGGAAAAAAATTATGTATCAAACAATACCATCCGATTTATTAATGACCGTTTGGGACTGATTTCGGGAGAACTTAAAGATGCCGAAAAAGATGTAGAAAATTATAAAAAAGGTAAGAACTTGACCGACGTGCAAGTAGAAGCCGGCTTATATCTTAAAGAATCAAGCGAATATGATAAAAAAATAAATGAAGTAGATGTACAGATAAGTATATTAGGTTCAATCAAGGATTATTTGCATAACCCGAAAAATGCGGGAAGTATCGTTCCATCTAATGTGGGATTAACAGACCAAACTGTAATTGCTTTAATTAAAACTTATAACGAGTTGTTGCTGGAGAAAAATAAAATGACTTCCGGAATGAAATCGAATAACCCTGTTTTACAGGAATATGATACGCGGATAGCCTCTTTAAAAAATGACTTGTTAAAAGGGATTGTCGTAACTGAATCAAGTATGAAATTATCTCGAAGAGAATTATCTCGTCAAGAGTCTTCATATTCAGATAAAATCAGAGGATTATCTACTCAGGAAAGAGAAGCGAGAGAATTATACCGCCAAAAAGAAATTAAGGAAACGTTATTTATATATTTGTTGACTAAACGAGAAGAAACCGGGCTTTCTTTGGCTTTGGCAACTCCTAACGCGAAAGTAATTGATAGGGCTTCTTCTGATTCCAAACCCGTACAGCCAAGGCGTATGATAATTTTGTTGGCTGCGTTTTTAGTTGGGGTTATATTTCCGGTTTGTGTACTTTATCTAAGAGATTTGTTTAATTATAAATTATCAAATAAGGACGAATTATTATCTATAATTAAAGCTCCATTTTTGGGTGAAATACCAACTACAACCAAAAATGAACCATTGCCTGTTGCTGAGTTAAAAACAAGGATTTCAGAGAAATTCAGGATTGTCAGTGCGAATTTAGGTTTTGTTTTAGGTGCAGAGAAAAATAAAATTGTATTAATAACATCTTCAGTTCCGGGTGAAGGTAAAAGTTTTTTCGCAAGAAATTTAGCTTTGAGTTTAGCGACTTCCGGAAAGAGAACATTATTAATAGATTTGGATATAAGAAAATCTAAATTGAATGGACTTTTAGGACTTGATTCAACTAAAAAAGGTTTAGCTCAATATCTTGCGAATCCGGATATAAGTGTTGACGATATTATAGTTACAAAAGGAGATTGGCATGCTAATCTACACATCATACCAACTAAGGTGTTTCCACCGAATCCGGCAGAATTATTGGCGTCTAACAGATTGGAAGATTTGTTTAATCAAGTAAAAGATAAATATGATTACATTATCGTAGATACTCCTCCCGTTGGTTTAGTCGCGGATGTATTCCGTATAAATCAATTTGTTAATGCTTCGATATATGTCGCAAGAGAAGGATATACCCATAAAGCGGCGTTGAGAGATGCAAGAGATTTATATGAACAGAAAAAGTTATATAATTTTTCTTTGGTATTGAATGGTGTAGAGCCTTCAAAGAGATATGGCTACGGTAGATATGGAAATTATGGAAGTTATAAAGATAAATCGACTAGTTATTTTTCTGAAGAATAAATAATTGTTACTATATTTTAATTAATACTGATTGAGAGCATGCCATATTTTACTGGCATGCTTTTTTTTATATTTTATCATTTTGTTTGTAATTTTTAGAATATAATCTCCTTCCCATTGTTTTTTCCGTTTTTTTTATAAATTCGTCGCCTATTTATAATTGGAATGAATGTTTTTTTTAGAAAATATTTTTTGATTCTATTCTTGTTTTCGATTTCAACAATCGTTTTTTCGACGAATAGATATACGGACGATGAATTTGTCCGTACGAAAAATAATTTCGTTCGTTTCAAAAACTTCTCTACCAAAGACGGATTAAGTTCCGGACCTGTCCTCAATATTCTCCGGGATAAATACAACATCATGTGGTTTGCAACAACTGATGGCTTAACTCGTTATGACGGACAGACTTTTAGTATTTATAAAAACAAAAAAGAATCAGAAAATAGTTTATCTGATAATCTGGTAATTTGCTTGACCGAAGATATAGACGGGAACTTGTGGATTGGAACGCGAAATGGTTTGAATCGTTACAACCGCGACAACAATACATTTACTCGTTATTTTACCGAAAAAAATAATAAAAACGCTCTTCGAAGCAACTATATAATGGCGCTCTATGCCGACAAAGAAGGAAATTTGTGGATTTTATCGAAAGGCGGACATCTAAACAGATTTAACGTGCGTCATAATACTTGGGAATATACTTATTTATATTTCCCAAACTACGAAGGAGATTATTATTATAATCATATTATCGAAGATAAAAATCATCATTTGTGGTTGGGAGGAAGAAATCGGGCTCCTGTTAAAATCAGTAATAAAAATTTCTCAAAGACAACAAACATCCAAGGAGATGGTATTTTTTTAGGAGAAACCACTTTTTTCACTGAAACAAAAAACGGCGATTTATTCTGTGGAAATGTAGATAATCATTTGAATCGCTATGATACTTTGACAAACACATTCAAACCTGTCTTGAAATTGAATATTTCCGGTATTTCCGGTATTTGTGACAATCATGGAAATTTATGGATTGGAGGCAGCCCGGGTATAGAGCAAATTAATCTCAAACAAAAAGAAATCAAAATCATCAAAAACAATCCGTTTGACTCGGAGTCCTTGATTTCCAACCGTGTATATTGCATATATAAAGACAAAAACGATTGTATCTGGATTGGAACCGAAAAGGGAGTAAGCCTGTATTCGGAAGGATTAAATTTGGTTAAGCATTATAAACTGATATATGGCTTGGAGGATGGTCTTACATCCAATAACATAACAGCTTTGATACAAGACAAAGATGGTTTGATGTGGGTGGGAAACTTTGAAAATGGAGTAGATACGTTTTCTTTAGAAAAGGAGAAATTCGGAAATCTGAAATACAATTTACTGACTCACAATTTAGACAAACCTACTTTCAATAGGGAAAAAGAAGTATTAAAACAATATTTTAAGCATAAATTTATTAGTACAGAAAATAAGAATATAAATGAAAACTATATTTTCAATAATTACCGGAATTTCAAGCAAATTCCCCTGAAATTTAATGAAAGGAATGAAAATAGAGTTTCAGCCCTCTATCAGGATAAAGACGGTAAAATTTATGTCGGACTATGGTCGTATGTGGGATTTAATGTATATGATAAAACAAAAAATATAATTAAACGATATGCTTTATGGGGCAAAGGTGAAGACAGTACCTATCCGCATGTTTTCGAAGGAAATCCTTTCGGAGCCAATTTTTATGCCGGCTTTTTAGAAGATAGACAATCCAATTTTTGGTGCATCACATGGGAAGCTTTTGGCTTGAATTTATTCGATAGAGAAAAAGGTGAATTTTTGCCCAAACATTATATACCGGGCAATAAACCTAAAGCGGATATTCATACATTGGCGTTTGATCCCAAAAATCAACGAATGTATGTGGGAGGAAGCTATTATTATGGATATTATGATTTTAAGACTAAATCTTATGTTCGTTACTGTGGAATATTGCCGGAGAATTATGTCAACCGAAAAATCTTCGAAAACTATTCGCAATATTGTAATGTAAAATGGGTAAATATCCCCTGTGATTTTACATGCTATCCGCTTATCTATCAAGATAGTGTAAATTTGATTCAATGCGATGGTTATATCATTAAACATACTTTAAAGAATGATAAATTTGAAGTGCTTCCCGAAAAAAGAATACCATTCGGTATAAACAATAAAAAATATGCCGGGAGAAATCATACTTTATGGGATTATTCTTCCGAAGGATTGATATTTACGGATTCTGTTACAGGAAAAACAATGCACTTTCAATATGACGCTAAAAACAAAAACGGCATTATTGGCAATATTATTAAGTCTGTTTGTGAAGATGGCAACGGTAACCTTTGGATTTCAACCGAAAATGGACTGTGCATATTAAACCGCAAAACCATGCAATTTGAAGATTTAAGTATGCCGGACGATAAAATGCTTAATTCTAGATTGATGAGTTGTATCATGCAAGATAAATCCGGACAAATTTGGATGGGAACCACGGAAAACGGAATCAGCGTATTAAATCTAGAAACAGACCATTTACATCATTATATTTATCACGAATGGGACGAAAATGGTATTTCAGACAACAATATCAATTGTATTTTTGAATCTTCTAACGGAAGTATTTGGGTAGGAACCATCAAAGGATTGGATAAATATAATCCGGCACAAAATAATTTCGTACACAATGACGCATTGTCCGGATATAAAATAATGAACATTCAGGAAGACAATTCCGGTCGTTTATGGGTAAGTACGAACAACGGTTTATTTTGCTTGGATGCTTCAGGAAAAATAATCCGTGACATTACCAATTTCCCCGGTCTTCAGGGACCGGTATTCAGTAAAGCGGGATGTAAACTCAATAACGGATTGTTGGCTTTTGGCGGTGATTACGGGTTTAATGTATTCAATCCGGAATCGTTGATGAAAAACTTTGAATCCAAACCGATTGTATTTTCCGGTTTTATGGTCGAGGATTCTCTCCGTCATTTTGATTTAAGCAATATTCGTAAAATAAATTTGAAATACAATGAAAATTCTTTTTCCGTGTCTTTTTGTTCAACCGATTACGAATACGGAGAATTGTTGAAATATCGCTACAAATTAAACGGATTCGACAATGATTGGATATATGCCAAATATCCGACACTGACAGCCAAATATACCAATATTCCTTCAGGAGAATATATTTTCACGGTAGAAGTTTCCAATTGTTTTGGTGAATGGAAAGGATTTAAAAATGAGTTGGCTATTACAATTTCAACTCCTTGGTATAAACAAGCTTGGTTTATCATTTTGATAATCTTGTTTATATCGATGACTGTTTATCTGATTATCCGTATCCGCGAAAAAAGATTGATGCAAGACAATATTCGATTGGAAAATATGGTAGAAAAACGAACGAGTGAACTGAAAGAAGCCAATCGGAAATTAATGGAATCAGAAGAAGAATTGCGGGCAATGAACGATTCTAAAAATCGATTTTTCGGGATTATTTCACACGACTTACGTAATCCCTTAAAAGCGTTAAGCCTTACAACTCAATCGTTGTACGAACAATACGATGCTCTTGACGAAAAAGAAAAATACAACATCATTCGCGTTGTGCACGAAACGACAACTCAGACAGGTCAATTACTTGAAAATCTTTTGCTTTGGGTGATTTCTCAAATGAATATGTTAAAACCGACTTTAAAGAAAATCAATTTATCTTCGTCATTAAATGATAATATTGAATTATTGCGATTAAGCGCCGAAAAGAAAAACATTACTTTAATCAACAACATATCCAAAGAATATAATGTATCGGCTGATGAAAACTTGCTTTCAACCATTTTTCGTAATCTGATAAGTAACGCCATACATTATTCTTATCCAAATTCAGAGGTAATAATCATTGCGGTAGAGAACAACGAAGAAACAGAAATCTCAGTCATAGATAAAGGCGTTGGAATCAGTGAGGAAAATTTAGAAAAACTATTTCGTTTAGATTCCAAAATCAAAACCAAAGGAACTCAAAACGAACAAGGTACAGGCTTGGGGTTAATAATTACACAGGAATTCATACATTTGCAGGGCGGAAAAATTGAAGTAAAAAGTATTGTAAATGAAGGCTCCGTTTTTACTTTTACATTGAAAAAATATCATGGCATCAAACAATAATTTTGTTCAGGACATAAAAAATATAATTGCGGCATCAAAAATTGCCGCTATTCGTAGCGTAGATTTTCAACGTGTAATTATGTATTGGAAATTGGGAGAACGAATTATAGAAGAAGAGCAACAAGGAGAAGAGCGAGCTGAATATGGGAGCCGATTGATTCAAAATTTAGCAAAACAAATAGAGCCTGAATTTGGTAGCGGATTTTCGTACCGTCAGTTGGCTTTTTGCAGACAATTTTATCGTACTTATCCAATTGTGAACGCAGTGCGTTCACAATTTAATTGGTATCAATATCGACTTCTTATTCAGATAGATAATATTGATAAAAGGGAATATTATGAATTAGAAACGATAAACAACGCTTGGACTGGAAGAGAGTTGGAACGGCAAATAAGTTCAGGATTGTATGAACGTTTATTGTTGAGCAATGATAAAAAGGCTGTCTTAGAAATTGCACGAAAAGAACGTAAACCAGAAAATCCGTCTGAGATTATCAAAGACCCTATGGTTTTGGAATTTCTTGGATTGAAACGAGATGCCGCTTACTATGAAAAAGACTTGGAACAATCATTAATTACACATTTACAATCGTTTTTATTGGAATTAGGAAATGGATTTTCGTTTGTTGCGCGTCAAAAGAGAATCCTTTTGGAAGATGATGAATTTTTTATCGATTTAGTTTTTTACAATAGGCTCTTACGCTGCTTTGTTGTTATTGAACTCAAAACTCATAAAATTACCCACGAAGATATAGGACAGTTGCAAATGTACGTGAACTACTATGATCGTAATGAAAAACTATCCGAAGAGAATTCAACAATCGGTATTTTACTTTGTGCTAACAAAAATAATACATTGGTAAAATATTCTCTTCCCAAAGATAATACTACAATTCTTACAAGTAAGTATCAATTATATTTGCCAACTGAAAAACAATTACTAATAGAGTTGAAGAAAGAATTAGAAGAAAATGAAACTGCAGAATTGTAAATTATGGAAACTAAAATATTGATTGTAGATGATTCTCAAATACATTTGGAAGGGTTGAAATTGATACTCAAACCTTACGAATTTATTCGAATAACAGGAGAAGCAAACAATGCCAAAGAGGCATTGGCTCAGTTGAAAGGACATATTCCGGATATTGCAATTATAGACATCAGTTTGGAAAAAGATACAGACGGAATTTCTCTTGCCGAAGAAATAAGGAAACAACATCCTGAGGTTAAAATCATTTTTTTGAGTCACCATAAAGGTGCCAAATATCTAATAAATGCGTTGAAAACAGGAGCTTCTGCTTATTTGCCTAAAGATACAAGTCCCAAAGAATTAATTCACGCTGTTTCTTCTGTGAAAGAAGGAAAAGGTGTTTATTTCGGGGAAACAATTCCCCTCGCCAACTTACTTGACATTTTCGGTTCTGAACAAAATATACAAAAAAATAAACCCTATGACCTGACTCCGAGAGAAATCGAAATTATCCATTATCTCTCCCAAGGATATTCGACAAAAGAATTGGCTTCCAAAATCGGGATAGAAGTAAATTCCATAGAATCACATAAAGAACGAATCAAAGAAAAATTAGGCGTAAAAACGGTTATTCAAATCGTCACAACAGCAATAAAAAAAGGTATTATTGATTTAGAAAATTGATAAAATTTGTGGTAAAATTTAAGGGTGGAAAAGTCGATTTTTCACCCTTATTTCGTTTGTGGGTATGATGTACATTTGTAAGTTAATATTAAAACAAGTTCCTATGTTTGAAAACGGAAACAGTAGCTAAGTAGTAAAAAAATAAGCTATACCATTTTAGTTAACTTTGTATTTGCAAAGATACGGTAGTATTAACTTCAATAATATAGCTTATGAAAGATTTACAAAGTAACAAA
>JAVBKZ010000090.1:0-50622 GCA_031553755.1 Bacteroidales bacterium
AAATGTACGGCTGAATTCCAAACCGGAAGAATAATTGTTTTAATAAATAAAAATAATTACTATTCGTTAACAAATACTGAATTTTAACACCTATATTTTAATTAATTTTTTACAAAATTCAGGAAAATAATAGAAAATACATTGGTTATGAAAAGTTATAAAACCTGAAAGGAAAGGATATTCTCGCTATTCGAAAAAAAAGCATAACTTTGCAGGAAATAAAAACTCAAAGAGATGAATTTTACTGAAATTGCTTTACCTATTTTCGAACAATCCGTGAACGACTACCACCAATGGGATAATGTTGACGCGCCGATGCAAAATCCATATCCATTGAAGTCTATTGAATATTATCTTTATTTAAAAAATTGGATAGATACTGTTCAATGGCATTTAGAAGATATCGTTCGGGATCCGAATATAGACCCGGTTAAAGCATTGGAAATTAAACGCCGAATCGATAAATCAAATCAAGAAAGAACTGATTTGGTGGAATTAATCGACAGTTATTTTCTCGACCAATACAAAAATATCGACATCAAAGAAGATGCTACTATAAATACAGAAAGCCCGGCTTGGGCTATCGACAGGCTATCTATCCTAATCCTGAAAATCTATCACATGCTATCGGAAGTCGACCGCGAAGGAGCGGATGAAGAACACCGTGAACAATGCCGTAAAAAATTGGCCATATTATCGGAACAAAAAATAGATCTTTCTATCGCTATCAATCAATTATTGGAAGACATCGTAAAAGGGTCTAAATACATGAAAGTTTACAAACAAATGAAAATGTATAACGATCCGGCCTTAAATCCTGTTCTATACGGAAATAAATAAAAACATGTCCCGAACGCTTGTTCTCAGGTTATCCGCGTTGGGAGATGTGGCAATGCTTATTCCAATCCTTTATTCTGCCGCGAAAAAATATCAGCAGGATGAATTCCTTTTAGTAACGAAAAGTCCGCTATTGCCTATTTTCGAACACCGTCCGGAAAATGTAAAAATTTTCCCTGTCGACTCAAAACATAAATACAAAGGTTTTTTCGGTTTAAAGAAATTAGTTACCGACCTATCAAAAGAAGACATCGATAAAGTCGCAGATATACATGATGTGCTGAGAACAAAAATAATCAGATTTTTCCAATACCTTAAAGGACGAAAAATCGCTGTTATTGATAAAGGAAGATGGGAAAAAAGAGCGTTAGTGAGGAAACATAACAAAATATTCAAACAGCTTCCGAATTCTACCGACCGTTACCTGGATGTTTTTAATCGACTTGGATATGAGTTTCCGGTTGTTTTCAAATCCGTTTTTGAATACGGAGACCGTGATTTCAGTTTAATATCTTCACTGACAGGAGAAAAAACAGGAAAATGGATAGGAATCGCACCCTTTGCCAAGCATAAAGGTAAAATTTATCCTCCTGAAAAAACGCGGGAAGTTATCGATCGATTAGCAACGTTACCTGATACTAAAATTTTTCTCTTTGGAGGAAAAGAAGAGCAATCCCAGTTGGAATTATTTATAAAAAATCATACCAACGTAATTTCTGTTGTTGGAAAATTTTCATTTTCAACAGAATTATTGTTGATGTCGTATTTAGATGTGATGCTCGCGATGGATTCGGGAAATATGCACTTGGCATCACTGGTTTCCACGCCTGTGGTTTCTATTTGGGGAGCGACTCACCCATACGCCGGATTTTACGCTTATGGACAAAATCCGGGAAATATCATACAAGCAGATTTATTTTGTCGCCCATGTTCGGTTTTTGGAAATAAACCTTGTTATAGAAAAAACTACGAATGCATGTCATTGGTTACTCCTCAACGTATTGTTGATAAACTTCTTCAGGTTCTACCGAATTCTTCAACCGCTTATTGAAAAATACAGAAATACTAAGCAACACAATTAATATTCCACTAACCAAGAATAATAATTCTATTTTTATCAAATCTCCCAAAGGGCCAAAAACGATCATTCCGAATGGCATAATAGCGGTAGCGACAATCTGAATCAAACTAAAAACCCGTCCTTGTTTTTCTTCTTCCACTTTCTTCTGGAAAAGCGACATTTCGACCGCGCTGAAAAAAGAAACAAATATTCCCATAATAAACATCATACCAAGAAACATGTAAAAATTCGGAATAATCAGCATGATGCATGCAATACCGATTATCAGGCAACACAAAGCAATCGTGTTTATTCCGTTTTTAAAACCACCCCACCAAGCAATAACAATTCCTCCTAACATCATTCCTCCGCTAAAAGCGATTTCATTCGCTGACAAACGCCACACTTCGTCTCCGAAAGTACGCGCTATCGCAATTTGGCTAAGAAAAGCGGCAGGGGTTATCAGAAAAAAATAAAACGTATACAAAATCAACATCTCTCTTACAAAAACATTTTCACGGGTATATTTCAGGCCTTCTTTCAAATCATCATAATATCCGGTTTTATGCGTTTCCGTTGATTTTTTATGTGCTTTTATAGGAATAAAAAAGAGGATCGATATTCCGATAATCGCGGTAAACACATCTATAAAAAATATATTTCCTAATGAAGCAAAAGAAAGCAAACCCGCGCTTACGATCGGGGAAAGCAACATGATTACGGATTGTAAACTTCCATTTATTCCGTTTATTTTCATCAATTTATCAGGGGGAACCATTTGCGGAAAAATAGCTCCTACGGCGGGTGTTTGAATTCCTGTCCCGATAGACCGAAGTCCCAACACCAGAAAAATCAACCACAATTCCTGATATCCCGAAATAAAAATAAACGCCAGCAATAAAGTGACAAAAGCGATACCGGCATCAGAAAAGATTATTAATTTTTTACGGTTATAACGATCTGCCCAGACTCCGGCAAATATAGAAATAAACAACCTCGGGAGAAAAATACATAAAGTAGCGATTGTCATCATGACTCCCGATTTGGTAAGTAAAGTAATATGCCATACTACAGCAAAATCAACAAGCCCCGAACCAAAAAGGGAAATCGCTTGCCCTGTTAAAAATAAGGTTATCGTCTTTTTCCAATCTTGGAAATTATTATCTTCTTGTGTCATTTTCTTATTCGACATAATTCAATACAAGAGGTTTCTAAAACGTTGTAATATTAAGCACTGATAATACTTTTTAAACAATCCCTTGCAAAAGTATAAGTAAATAACAAAACAAACACAAGAAAATGAAAAAGAATAGGAATTATTGTCTCAACCAAGCATTTCCAAACACTAAATAATAGGTAAATCCCTCAGGGCCAACAGCAAAGTCCACTCCCATACGAAGTTTTAATTTACGAGCCATCAGGTAACGGAATCCAGTTCCGGCTCCCCATGCCCATTCGGCATCCTTGAATTCGGAATATTTATCAAAAGCTTTACCTCCGCCACCGAAGAAAACCAAACTCCAACGGTTGATGAAATCCCAACGTTCTTCCAATTCGGCTAACGCTGTACTTTTTCCGGAATATCGGGCAGATGGAACACCACGCATATCAATGAAAGGACGAACATAAAAAGGTTGATCTCCTACAATTTGTTGAATATCTAACCGGGTTCCAGTTATTAATGTCGGGCTTAACGGAAAATAAGAATAAAAAGCACCTTCGAACTGTCCGTATTTATAATCACTTCCCACAACCGGATTACTCCATTCTCCTGTCAGGTAAGTTTTAGTTCCTTTATTTGGGGTAAAAGCATTATCTCTTGTGTCGAATGACGCTTTCAATCCGAGTTTAGCAATATCACCACTCACTTTTCCACTGATATAATCCCCGAATTTTTGCTCAAATTTTTCGATGATAGCATTGTCATTATTATTTTTATCAACCAATTTCACATCGTTGCGCATAAACAAATATTGCAATCCGATACTGAAACGAGGATCCGGAAGTTGTTTAGAAACAAATAAGCCGAAAGGAATGGTTTTTATATTAAATTCCATGTTAACATCTTTATTCATTTTATCTAAATAAAAATAATAATCCATATTAACACTTCCATAGGCGGCGAAAGCTCCATATCTTAACCCCCATTTCCGTATAGTTCCGGTACGAGCCGCGCCCACCATCCATGAGTCATTCAAAGTATAAGCTCCAAAAGCAGCCGTCATGTCGGGAAGGGAAGGATAAACTTTCCCATTTTTAACCACAGGCGCATTTTGTTTGATAAAAACCGGAACAAGTCCGCCTCCGAAACCACCTAACGCTTTTTCGGTTATGACAATAGGCATCGGGACGAATCCGTTTTTATTAATTATCCAATCACTCAAATCAAGACAATTATCTAACGAATCCCTGAAACTCAAAGGTTCTTTTTCTTTCTCTTGAGAAAATACATTATTGGAAGAAAAGAAAAATGATATTGAAAGAATAAATAAAACGATGGGTAATTTCATTGTTTTCATGATTATTATGCTTTAATATTATTGATAACAAATTGAAAACAAATAATGTTTTTTGTTTCGTAGGATTTATATTTCTTAAACCACATAAGGCACATAGGACACGTAAGTTTTATTTTGCCATGGAAATATAGATTTTTATGTAAACCCAAAAATTCCCATAAGAGAGAGGAGCGCATTAAACATATTTCGATGTTTTTTTTGATTTTATAATAATATAGATTTGCAGAACGAAAATTCTTTTTTAGCTTTGCCGCCGAATATACTATAATCGTTGGAAAGATATTTCCCTAATTTTACACATAATATGAGTCGAATATTTCTTTTATTTTTGGTTTCAATGCTTTTTATTTTTACTTCTTGTTGGAAAGAAAAGATTGATGTCAAAACAGCGTGCGATAAAAATGACAGGGGAGATTACATTATTAAATGGGAAACTTTTCCTCCTATTTCAGGTATAGTGGAAGTTGCACAGTTGAGTAGTCCGAATGATATGTCCGGAGGTAGATTAATTAGTAAAGCTCCCATTCAAGATGGTTTTGTTGTTGTCGTGGATTCGACTAAAGCTGTCCAGCCCTTTTTTGAACTTAATTTTGCCGGAAAAAAGAAGGCTATTGTCTCCAATCGTTTGATTGAGACGAAAAATATTATAGGTTTAAGGGATATAGGAGGATATAGAGCCCAAAACGGACTACAGTTAAGATGGGGGATGATATATCGCTCTGGAAGTTTGTCCCAAATGAAAGAAGAAGATGTCGCCGTATTGAATCAACTTAAAATAAAGACATTGATTGATTTAAGATCAAAAAAAGAATCTGAGTCGTCACATTTGATTTTTAATGCGGAACAACATATTCAGATTCCTTTAGATGTGGAAAATAGGTCTGCGCTTATCCAAGGCATCATTGAAGGGAAAATTATAAGAGAAGAAGTTCTGCAAAGACAAAAAAAGATACAGATTGATATCATTACTAAAAATACAAAACATTTTATTCACTACTTCGAAGTGCTGTCAAATCCATCTAATTATCCGATTTTGCTTTTTGGTCCGTTGGGAAGAGATAGAGTAGGTGTTACCATTGCATTAACTTTAGCCGCACTTGATATTGATGAAGAACAAATCCACCATGATTACATGTATTCAAATCTTTTTAATGACAAGTATAAGGAACAATATCCACTTGAAGATGCTCCGGAACAAATACAAGAGGCAATGTCGGCGTTTCTCACAGTTCAACCCGGAACGATAAAATCGACTCGGAATTACATGGTCGAGAGATATGGCTCTATTGATAATTATTTTAAAAATGAGCTAAAAATAAGCGGTAAGACTCTAAATAACTTAAAAAAAATAATGTACTACAATCAAGATTAACTGCAGCCGCTTGTCTACTAGTCTACTCGTCTACTAACTCTACCCTTCCTGTTCGATAGAATTTTCGACTTGTTTTACTTTTTTGAACAAATCGGAGGCAAAAACAAAATCATTCAGGTCTTGATTGTTTGAGAACATAATTTCTTCTTTAGAACCTTCCCACGCCTTTTCTCCATGTTTAATAAAAATAATCTTCTCTCCGGTATTCATTACCGAATTCATATCGTGGGTATTTACAATAGTTGTGATATTGTATTCTTTGGTAATATCAAATATAAGGTCGTCTATCAATAATGAAGTTTCGGGATCGAGTCCTGAATTCGGTTCGTCGCAAAATAAATATTTCGGATTCAATGCAATGGCGCGGGCTATAGCCGCGCGTTTCATCATTCCTCCGCTGATTTCGGCCGGATAAAGATGTCCCGAATCTTTCAGGTTAACACGTTCGAGACAAAACATCGCTCGTTTGCGGCGTTCTTTGCTACTGTCTTTCGTAAACATCGTTAACGGAAACATCGCGTTTTCCAACACCGTCATCGAGTCAAAAAGAGCCGATCCTTGAAACAACATACCCATTTCTTTCCGGATCTGTTTCAACTCCTTTTTACTCATACTGATAATATCCCTTTCGTTATATAAAATTTCTCCGGAATCAGGTTTGATTAATCCTATCAGGTTTTTCATGAAAACAGTTTTTCCCGAACCGCTTCTCCCGATGATAAGATTCATTTTCCCGGGTTCAAACGTAGCGGAAACATCATTCAAAACAACCCTGCCATCAAACGATTTAATAAGGTTTTTTACTTCTATCATGCCATCATCAATTGTGTTAATATCAAGTCGAATGTCAAAATCATAATACTACTCATCACAACAGAATTCGTACTGGCTTTACCTACCTGCAACGCTCCTCCTTTCACATTATATCCGAAATAAGAGGCTATAGATGAAATAATAAAAGCGAAAACTACAGATTTAATTATGGAATAAAATATATTGAACGGCGCAAACCAAAACCGCAATCCGAATTCATAATTTGAAATCGTAATAATTTCAGAAGAAATATATCCGACAACATAACCTCCTAATATTCCAAAAAACATACTTAAAACAGATAAAACAGGAATAAAAACCATAAAAGCGACCATTTTAGGTAAAATCAGAAAATTCGCGGAATTAATTCCCATGATATCTAAAGCGTCTATTTGTTCGGTAACTCGCATTGTCCCTATTTCTGAAGCTATATTAGAACCGACTTTTCCCGCGAGAATCAAACACATGATAGTAGACGAAAATTCTAACAAAACAATTTCACGGGTAACATATCCGACTGTAAATACCGGAACAAGCGGAGAACTGATATTCAACGATATTTGCATTGTGATTACGGCTCCGATAAAAATAGATATAAAAACAACTATTCCGATAGAATCAACGCCTAATTTATACATTTCCCTACTTACCTGCTTGAAAAATTCCCGCCATCGTTCCGGAATAGAAATCGCGCGGAGCATAAGCATCGTATATTCACCGAAATTTTGTAAACCTTTCATTTTTTTATTTGGTTTGAATATGAATCAAGCCACAAATGTAATCTTTTTTTTGCTACTTTTGTCAGAAAATCAGGAACAAGTAACAAGTGGTGATTTTCAAAATCTGATAGGTGTAGCTTGTAGCTCGTAACTCGTAACTCGTAGCCAATTTATGGAACAAATGATTCTTCGAACAGAAGACTTGGTAAAAAGGTATCGGAATAGAACGGTTGTAAATCACGTATCTATTGATGTGAAACAAGGTGAAATTGTCGGTTTACTTGGCCCGAACGGAGCCGGGAAAACCACCACTTTTTACATGACGGTAGGACTTGTAACTCCCAATGAAGGGAAAATTTTCCTGAACGATATGGAAATAACCAAATTCCCGGTCTATAAGAGGGCTCAAAACGGCATCGGATACTTAGCCCAGGAAGCATCTATTTTCCGGAAAATGTCGGTCGAAGACAACATCCGTTCCGTATTGGAAATGACAAATAAACCGGTATCATATCAAAAAGAAAAGTTAGAAAGTTTGATTGCCGAATTCGGATTGGGAAAAGTTAGGAAAAATCTCGGCGACCAACTTTCGGGAGGAGAACGCCGCCGCGCGGAAATCGCCCGTTGTTTGGCTATCGACCCCAAATTTATCATGTTGGATGAACCTTTTGCGGGAGTCGACCCGATTGCTGTTCAAGACATCCAACAAATTGTAGGAAAACTGAAACACAAAAATATCGGAATCCTGATTACCGACCACAACGTTCACGAAACGCTCAGCATTACCGACCGCGCGTATTTGCTTTTCGAAGGTAAAGTTTTGTTCCAAGGCGTTGCCGAAGAATTGGCGGAAAATCCGGTTGTTCGTGAAAAATATTTGGGACGTGATTTCGAATTGAGGAAAAAAGTACTGTAACTTAATCACTGTTTAAGAGGATTACATTTCATTATACTATTTACCTCCATCAATTCTTCTACATAAAAAGCAGCAACGAGTTGTTTTAAGCATGTAGCAGATTGCACCAAAATTTCTTTTAAAGAGGCTTTACGCTTGTGTTTATCGTTTAAAACGACTAATATTGTACTCTATTGACTATTCGGTCAAGTTAGTTGAATAAGTTTTCATATTTTAAACAGTTTCTAAATTCATTTCATGCCGGAAGCAGAAAAAATTCAAAACATAATCTGGGGAATCAGAGAAATAAAAAAATCTCCCGAAGAATTATTCGGCATGTTGGATAAAAAAGAACTTTATCTACCTAAACTTCAACAGATAACTTCCGACTGTAGAAAAGCCGAATGGCTTTCCATTCGTGTTCTCTTAAAAGAATTATTGAATGAAGAGAAAAAAATTCTTTACACCGAAACCGGAAAACCTTATTTCGCCGATAATTCTTTTCAAATCAGCATCAGCCATACAAAAGGATATGTGGCGGTCGCTTTACATAAAGACAAGCCTGTAGGTATTGATATCGAGTATATTTCTCCTCGCATAAAAAAAATCAGAGATAAATTTCTGAGCGAAGACGAAATTACCAATATAGACCCCAATAATGAAATAATTCATTTATTGCTTCACTGGTCGGCCAAAGAAAGCATTTTCAAAGCCCTTGTACAAGAAAATGTAGATTTCAGGGAAAATATACACATCGAACCTTTTAAACCCATCGTAGGTATATTTTCTTCTTTTTCCGCCTATGAAACCCGAACGAAAGAAAAAAAATCATTTTTGGTATACTACAAAGTCACAAGCGATTATGTACTTACTTGTGTTTAATTTAATGGAGAATTTAATTGAACCACATAAGGCACATAGGAAACATAAGATTTTAGACAAAAGAACAAAGAATAGAAGACAAGTCTTAATTTCGAAATGTTAATTTTGTTCAATTATTTGTTCAGTATAAAAAAATAAATTTACTTTGCATTTCAAAGCACTTTTAATAGCACATAAAAAAATGACAAAAGAACTGGAAACATTGCAGGAAATACGTAATCTGATGGAAAGAAACAGCAGATTCATCGGTTTAAGCGGATGGAGCGGAATTGCCGCCGGTATATGTGCTTTGGTTGGAGCGACTCTCGCCTACCCTATCGTGACCAATCGTCTTGAAACACGCGAATATTATTCTGACTCCGAACTCAAAGCACTTATGTTTATCGGATTATTTACGTTTATTGCCGCGCTTATTTCCGCGTTTATCTTTACTTATTTCAAAACAAAAAAAGCGAATATCCCCGTTTTCGGAAAGGCAAGTAAAAGATTGACTTGGACAGTAATGGTTCCTATTTTTGTAGGAGGCATTTTTTTATTAAAATTGATTTCCTGGAAAATTTTCGGATTAGTAGCTCCGGGATGTCTCATTTTTTATGGAATCGCTCTATTCGCGACCGGAAAACAAACGGTTAACGAAACCCGTTATCTTGCATATTGTGAGATGGCATTAGGATGTATCGCTCTTTTTAAAGTCGGATATGGATTGTTCTTTTGGGCTATCGGATTCGGATTATTTCATATTCTCTACGGTGCCAGGATGTGGTATAAATACGAACGTAAACAATAATTCGTTGGCCCATGAATATAGAGAATCTAAATAAAGCATTCGACAACAGGATACGGCTTGGAATCATGAGTATCCTGATGGTCGATGACGAAATGAATTTTAATTCTTTAAAAGAAATACTGCAAGTTACAGACGGAAACCTCGCATCACACCTCAAAGGGCTTGAAGAAATCGGGTATATCACTGTAAAAAAAGGATTTATAGGAAGAAAAACGAATACAACCTACGAAGTAACTTTAAATGGGAAAAAAGCATTTCAAGAACATCTGAACGCGCTTGAAGATTTAATTAAAAATACAAAATAATTTTTTTATCCTTGAACTTTGAAATTCAAAGTGCTTTTATAAACAATTAAAATAAAAACAAAAATGGAAACAAAAGATCATTTCGAACAAGAAGAAATTCAATTTGAAGAAAACAAAGAAGCACAATACGCGCACCGTATATGGAACAAAACAAAATCAAAAGGCACATCACTTACCCTGAAAGGAATCGGCATCTTCATCTTAATATTGTTGATGCAAATTCCCACATCGATGATTTCAGACTTAGTAAGAGAAAGAAAATCACGTCAGGAGGAAGTCCAGCAAGAAGTTAGTTCAAAGTGGGCGAATAGCCAGACTTTATCCGGTCCGATATTAATCATTCCTTATAAAAAACCGGTAACAGTAGATAAAAATGAGAAAATGGAATATGTTACGGAAAACCTATATATTCTACCTGAAAAATTGGATATTCAAGGAGTTGTAAATCCACAAAACCGGCACAGAAGTATATTTGATGTCACTGTCTATCAATCGGAATTATCATTTAAAGGTTATTTCGCGCCTGTCATCCTCGAAAATTTGGATATCCCGGCAAGCGACTTGCTTTTAAATAAAGCGCATGTATATTTCGGATTATCCGATTTTCGAGGCATCGAAGAACAACTATCTATACAGCTCGATGGAAAAACTTATGAATTAAGCGCGTCGGATATGTTGAGTTCTGTAACGTCAAACGCTCTTTCATCTCCGATTTTGTTATCATCCGAAAATCTGGAAGGAGAACATCATTTTGAAATGAACTTGAATATTAAAGGATCAGGAAATCTTCTCTTCACTCCTATCGGAAAAACAAACAATACAAATTTGAAATCATCATGGCAAAATCCGTCATTCACCGGCTCTTTTTTACCAAATTCTCCTGCCGAAATTTCTGACTCCGGTTTTTCCGCCGGTTGGAAAGTTTTGTACCTGAACCGGAATTATCCTCAAATATGGAAAAATCAAATATATAACACAAATGAATCAACTTACGGAGTTTCATTGCTTCAATCAACTGATTCTTATGCCAAAACGGATCGTTCGGTTAAATATTCCATTCTGTTTATCGCTCTCACTTTCGGGTTGTATTTCTTTATTGAAATTCTTCAAAAGAAAAAAGTACATCCTTTGCAATATGGTTTGGTTGGAATCGGATTAAGTGTGTTTTATGCTTTATTATTGTCGATAAGTGAATATATATCATTCGATTACGCATACTTGACAGCGGCAATAGCCACAATAACGCTGATTACATTATACACCAAAGGCGCTTTCGGGAAATGGAAAATCGCATCCATTTTTGGAGTTGTATTATCCGCATTATATGGCTTCATTTATATTTTGATTCAGTTACAAGATGGCGCTTTGTTGTTTGGAAGCATCGGATTGTTCCTTGTATTGGCGGTATTGATGTATTATTCACGTAAAATTGATTGGTATGGAAAAGTAGAGGCTTAAATTAAAGAATTTTTCCCGCAGATTACGCTGAATACGCAGATTGAGAATATTAAATATAGGAATCCGCGTATTCTGCGGGAAAAATAAAAACGGTCATCAAATGCTAAAATCTATCTATAAACATACGATACCTTTGGTATTGGCAATAGTAACTTGAATTACTTATTTTTTCGATTCAACCAACAAATTCTTCAATGAATCAGGCAAATAAAACGTATCATTTTTATCCACATAAACAATCACCGAATTTAATTTGATTTCTTTTCCATTGAAAACAACAATGTTTGTATTAGGAGAAATTTGCAGTTCATTTTTCCCTTTTTTAACCTCCAACACAGGAAGAGAATCCTTAGAACCGGATTTACGAATTTTATATTCGCATCCATGAAAAACTTCCGGGTGTTTAGCGAAATATTTTTTCGTATACTCGGGCATCGGCTTAGATAATTTCAGCGAACGCGACATATACCCCGCTAATTCCGTATTTCTCATTAATCCGGTCGGACGCTTTCCTGACGGGTCGTAAATCGCGAGCAAAACTTCTTCTCCCGTATGTCCACCGGTTGTAAATCCGAAACATGTTTTTTCATTTAGAATTCCGGTTATCACTTTTTTTAGATTCGTGCCTTTCATCCTTTCATCATTCGAAAGTTCGCTTTTTTTATAATCCTCGGATGATAATATATTTTTTACATCTTTGTCTGATAAGTCAATGTTTGTATATTCCTTAAACAACGATTTTAAATCGTCAGGCATTGTCTCATGAATTTTCCTCGTCAGATTTTCAGCTGTTATTTTATATCCCGATATATTTTTGAACAAATCGTCTTTTGTTAATTTGGAATAATCGGCGCATCTTCCCGAACCTATACTGATACCACTATTGCCATGATCTGAAACTATAATTACAATAGTTTCTTCATTTTTACGCGCGAAATCGAGCGCTACTCCACACGCTTTATCAAAAGCCAACGTTTCTGTAATCATCGCGATAGCGTCATTGGCATGAGCCGCCCAATCTATTTTACTACCTTCCACCATCAGGAAAAAACCATTCTGATTTTGAGATAATTTCCCAATCGCCTTACCTGTCATTTCAGCTAAAGAAGGCGTCAAAGTCGAATCCCTATCCAAGTCATAAGGCATATCATAATCATGAAAAAGCGCCCAAATTTTATTTCCTTTATAAGTCCTGAATCCGTTGACATCATTCAAAAAAACGCCGTATCCTTCTCCTTTCAAGTAATTTTTACATTCTTCATTAATTATTTTTGTTCCTCCGGCAAACACAACATCTATTCCATTATGAACCATTTGAGGAGCAATCCATTCGTATTTACTTCTTTTGTAAGAATGCGCGGAGCAATCAGCCGGAGTAGCGTGAGGAAATTCACAGGTCACAACCAATCCTGTTGATATTTTTTTCTCTATTTTAGCAGCTTCCAGCACAGTCATCAATGGTTGATAAGCTTTTTCCGGATCCATCGGACTCATATCGTTTTCTTTGTCAGCGACCGGATAAGTGGAAACATAACCTGCCAGGCTGGGAATTCCTGTCATGTAACATGAAGTTGTAGGAGCGGAATCGCCTATAGGGGCATTCGAAGAATAAGTCAACATCGTTCCGCAAATAAAAGGGTCTATATTCAAAGACGGTTTATCGGGATTGTTATACCACTGATACCAACGAGCGGATGAATATGTAGCCAATGATGTTCCGTCGGGTATCATCAGGATAATATTTTTTATTTTTTTACCTTCTCCAAAAATATTTAAAACAAAAAAACAGGCAACTAATAAAAACAAGTATTTTTTCATTATTATGACTTTTTAATATACAAATTTGACGTACAAAGATAATAGTTTAAAACAAATTGCGTAATTTTGCCATTCTTAAAATCATTAATATAAAAACGTAATTATGTCTGCTACAAGGAAAATCAAAAACGCGCTTATTTCGGTATATCACAAAGATGGTTTGGATGCGATTCTTAGCAAGTTGAATCAGGAAGGTGTCGCTTTTTATTCAACGGGAGGTACTCAGGAATTCATCGAATCTTTGGGATTTCCGTGCAATTCCGTTGAAGGACTTACCGGATATCCGTCAATACTCGGAGGACGTGTTAAAACCTTGCATCCGAAAGTGTTCGGAGGAATCCTTTCCCGCAGAGATAACGAATCGGACAACCGCCAAATCGCGGAATATGAAATACCGGAAATCGACTTGGTTATCGTTGATTTATATCCGTTCAGAGAAACAGTAGCTTCAGGCGCGGATGAACAATCTATTATTGAGAAAATAGATATAGGCGGAATTTCCTTAATACGCGCGGCTGCCAAAAACTTTAAAGACGTTGTTATCGTTGCATCCAAAGACCAGTATACTCCTTTATACGAATTACTGAATGAAAACGGAGCAAACACTACGTTGGAAGACCGTAAATGGTTTGCGAAAGAAGCGTTTGCCGTATCTTCGGGTTACGATTCCGCTATTTTCAATTATTTCGACGGAGAAGAAGGTTCTTTTTTCCGTTGCGCCGTAGACGAAGCCAAAGTACTTCGTTATGGAGAAAATCCGCACCAAAAAGGAATTTTTTACGGTAAATTCGAAGATGCTTTCGAACAATTACAAGGTAAAGAAATTTCTTACAACAACTTGCTTGATATTGACGCGGCTGTAAGTCTCATCAATGAATTCGATGAAATAACATTCGCGATATTGAAACACAACAACGCGTGTGGAATCGCTTCCAGGCCAACCGTACTTGAAGCATGGAACGACGCGTTAGTTGCCGACCCTGTATCGGCTTTTGGCGGAATATTGATTACAAACGGAATTATAGACAAAGTTTCCGCCGAAGAAATCAATAAAATATTCTTCGAAGTTATCATTGCTCCCGACTACGACACCGACGCGTTGGAAGTGTTGATGCAAAAGAAAAACAGAATCATTCTTATTCAAAAAAATATCAAACAATCTCCGGTTCAATTCCGTTCATTATTGAATGGCGTACTTGTTCAGGATAAAGATTTGAGTATTCAAACCGAATCTGATTTGAAAACGGTAACGGAAAAACAGCCAACATCGCGCGAAATCGAGGATTTGTTGTTTGCTAATAAATTAGTAAAAAACACAAAATCAAACGCGATTATTTTGGCGAAAAACAAACAACTTTGCGCAAGCGGAGTTGGACAAACTTCTCGGGTTGACGCTCTCAGGCAAGCAATTGAAAAAGCGAAATCATTCAATTTCGATTTAGATGGAGCTGTTATGGCTTCTGACGCGTTTTTCCCATTCCCCGACTGTGTTGAAATAGCGAAACAAGCAGGTGTTAACGCTGTTATCCAGCCCGGAGGCTCAATTAAAGACGAATTGTCTATAAATTATTGCGATGAAAACAACATGGCAATGGTAATGACAGGAATCAGACATTTTAAACACTAATTAATTTATGGGATTATTTTCATTCACCCAAGAAATAGCGATGGACCTCGGCACGGCCAATACCATCATTATCAGCAATGGAAAAATTGTTGTTGATGAGCCGTCTGTCGTGGCTTTAGATCGGCGCACGGATAAAGTTCTCGCGATAGGAGAAAAAGCAAGACAAATGCACGGAAAAGCTCACGAAAATATCAAAACGATTCGTCCGTTGCGGGATGGTGTAATCGCGGATTTTTATGCCGCGGAACAAATGATCAGAGGAATGATAAAAATGATTAATAAGAAAAGCCGTTTTTTTACGCCTTCCCTTCGAATGGTTGTTTGTATTCCATCCGGAAGTACGGAAGTTGAAATCAGGGCTGTTCGTGACTCCGCTGAACATGCCGGCGGCCGTGATGTTTATATGATTTACGAACCGATGGCAGCTGCTATCGGAATCGGAATAGACGTAGAAGCTCCCGAAGGAAACATGATTGTTGATATAGGTGGAGGAACCACCGAAATCGCGGTTATCTCACTTGGAGGAATTGTTTCGAATAAATCTATCCGCATTGCCGGAGACGATTTGACTGCCGACATCGTAGAATACATGGGACGCCAACATAATATGCGCATTGGAGAACGTTCGGCCGAATTAATAAAAATGAATGTCGGTTCTGCCATCGTCAATCTCGAAAATCCTCCTGAGGATTTTATTATTCATGGTCCGAACCGGATGACTGCGCTTCCGATGGAAGTTCCGGTTTCTTATCAGGAAATCGCTCATTGTATCGACAAATCTATTTCAAAAATAGAAATGGCTGTATTGAGCGCCTTAGAACAAACTCCTCCCGAATTATATGCCGACATTGTACGCAATGGTATTTATTTAGCCGGTGGAGGCGCGTTGCTAAGAGGATTAGATAAACGTTTACAAGATAAAATCAACATCAAATTCCATATAGCTAAAGATCCGCTACATGCTGTGGCAGTAGGTACCGGAGTCGCTCTGAAAAATATAGATAAGTTTAATTTCCTTATCAGATAATAATGGTGAATAGTGAATGGTGAATAGAAAAATTATTCACTCACTATTCACTACTCTCTACTTACTACCCTATTCATGCGTACACTTTTTGCTTTTCTTGCTAAAAATACCCATTGGTTGCTATTTGTATTATTGGTTGTTTTATCAATAGTATTAATTGTCAAAAATAATGACTTTCAGCAAAGCAAATACGTGGCAATAGAAAACGACATTGTTGGAACCGTTTATTCGGCGACTCACTCCATTACATCATATATCCGTTTAAAAGCAATCAATGAAGATTTGCTTGAAAACACCGCGAGATTAGAAAGCAGGATCCAATATCTTGAAAATCAAATCGGTATAATGAAAGATTCTACGATTGCCAAAGAAATCATAAACCGGATAGATGTCGATTCTTTTTATCTCTATAACTTTACGATGGCTAAAGTTGTCAACAACAACATTGCCAAATTTGACAACCTTATTACCCTCAATAAAGGCGCTACGGATGGGATTGTTCCCGGAATGGGTGTTTTTTCAGGAGGAGGAGTTGTAGGCGCGGTAATGATTGTCTCCGAGCACTATTCGGTAGCGATGTCTGTACTCAATTCAAAATCAAGATTAAGTTGTAAGATAAAAAACTCAAACTATTTTGGCTCTTTGCGCTGGAATGGCGAAAGTATACGTTACGCGTATCTTGAAGAACTTCCCGGACATGCGATTTTTCAAACGGGAGACACAATTGTAACCAGCGATTATTCATCATTATTTCCGGAAGGAATTTTAGTCGGAACAATTGTTGGGCAACAACCCAAAGGGGATTTAACATCACTAAAAATTCTTTTATCTACAGATTTCGGAGCATTAAACGATGTACTGATAGTCAACAGGAAAAACAATGAAGAACAACAACAATTAGAAACAAAAGCGGAAAATTATGGGCATTGATAAATTAAAATATTCCCTGTTTTTCCTCTTACTTGTGTTGTTACAAGTTTGGGTTTTTAACCGCATACATTTATTCGGCGTAGCAACCCCGTTGTTTTACATTTATTTTATTCTGAAATTGCCTATTGATATGGGACGAAACTGGCTACTGCTCATTTCATACCTATTAGGATTTGTTGTCGACGCTTTCGGATATACTTTGGGAATAAATATGCTCGCATGCACGATACTCGGATTTTCAAGACATTATCTCATTGGTTTTTTCGCTCCCCGCGACATGGTAAATTCATACGTTCCTTCCGCCGATACTTTTGGAATGTCTTTATTTATCCGTTACGCTTCTTTATCGGTATTAATCCACCATATTGTATTTTTTATTACCGAAAGTTCGTCCCTTTCTGATCCGTTCATGATAATTTTAAGAATTTTGGGAAGTTCTTTATTGACTGTTTTATTGATCTTCGGATCCGAACAATTAAAATTTGAATTCCTTAAGAAGTGAGCCGGCATATATTCAATCCAGAGGCAAGAAAAAAAATAATTATAACATTCGTTTGTGCTGTTGTTCTTATTTATTTTATCCAATTATTTACCCTGCAAGTACTTAATCCCGATTACAAGACATTCGCGGAAAATAACGCTTTCCTCAACAAGACAATTTATCCGGCAAGAGGACTGATGTATGACAGAAACGATAATCTATTAGTATATAATCAACCCGCATACGATGTGATGGTCGTTTTTAAGGAAACACAGCCATTCGACACTTTGGCTTTCTGCCGGATATTAAAAATTACTCCCGAATATTACAACAAAAGAGTAAAAGACATACGTAACAGGAATTTGAATCCCGGATATTCGCCCTATACTCCGCAGGTATTTATCACTCAATTAGGATTTCAGGAATATGGGCAATTACAGGAATCCCTTTACCGTTTTCCCGGATTTTATATTCAACACCGCACGGTAAGGGAATTTAAATATCCCAACGCGGCTCACGTCTTAGGTTATATCGCGGAAGCCGACAAAGATAATATTTCCAAAGATAACTATTATACAAAAGGAGATTATATCGGAAAAACAGGAATAGAACTTTCTTATGAAAAAATTTTAAGAGGAGAAAAAGGAATCGAGGTCTTGTTACGTGATTCTCGCGGACGAATCAAAGGTAAGTATGAGGATGGCGCTCATGACAAAGATCCGGTTTCTGGTAAAAATTTGAAACTTTCGATTGATATTGATTTGCAAGCCTACGGAGAAGAATTAATGCGCAATAAACTGGGAAGTATCGTAATGATCGAACCTTCGACCGGAGAAATTTTATGCATGGTTTCAAGTCCGGCTTATGACCCTTCTACCCTTATCGGACGTGATTTTGTTAAAGGTTATCAAGTTTTGGCCAAAGATCCGTATAAACCGCTATTGAACCGGTCAATTAGCGGGATGTATCCTCCCGGTTCGACATTCAAACCAACACAAGGATTGATATTCCTGGAAGAAGAAGTGATACAACCTTATACTCCATTTGCTTGTTATGGCGGATATCCTCCTCTCGGAGGTCGTCCGAAATGTCACCCACACGGTTCGCCATTATCTTTAGCTCCGGCTATAGCTACTTCGTGTAACGCTTATTTTTGTTGGGGATTAAGATATATGTTGGATAGCAGGAGTAGATTTTCTTCCGCCGGAGAAGCCCTTACTGTCTGGAAAGATTATATGGTAAAACAAGGTTACGGCTATAAATTAGGCGTAGATCTTCCCGGAGAAAAAAGAGGATTTATTCCTAATAAAGAAACTTACAACAAGGTATATTCGGGAAGATGGAATTCTTCTACAATAATTTCTATAGCTATCGGGCAGGGAGAAATTACATCGACCCCTTTACAAATCTGCAATTTAGCAGCGACCATAGCCAACAGGGGATATTTTTACACGCCTCATACCGTAAGATCTATTGATGACGGAAATGTTACTTTAGATTCAATTTATACAAAACCCAAATATACGGGAATAAAAAAGAAACATTACGAAACCATCGTAGAAGGAATGGCTCTTGCCGTAACAGGTGGAACTTGCAGGGGTATTTGGTTACCTGATATCGAAGTTTGCGGAAAAACGGGAACCGCCCAAAATCCGATGGGTAAAGACCACTCGGCTTTTATGGGATTTGCCCCTAAAGAAAATCCGCAGGTTGCGATTGCCGTATATGTTGAAAACGGAGGATTTGGGGCTACATTCGCGGTTCCGATCGCGCGATTGATGATTCAAAAATACCTCAAAAAAGAAGTTCCGGAATCCGACAAATGGATAGAGGATAATATGAAAAACGCGATAATATTAAGAAATGCCTTACAGAAAGACTAATATATTAGAAACGCTCGATTGGTCGACTATATTTATCTATTTAATAATGGTAATATTCGGCTGTTTCAGCATTTATGGTTCGAGTTATGACTACGACCAGAAAAGCATGTTCGATTTTTCAGGGCGGGCTGGACAACAGATGATCTGGATCGGAACATCATTTATCCTCGCGTTTATCATCCTAATGATAGAATCGGACTGGTATGATATATTTGCTTATTGGATATACGCGTTAATAATTATCCTTTTGATAGTCACCATATTCATAGCTCCTGATATTAAAGGTTCCCGTTCGTGGTTGGTAATAACGCCTACGGTCAGGCTACAACCGGCCGAATTTGCTAAATTCGCGACTTTGCTGGCTGTCGCTAAATTATTGAACGGATATAAATTCAAATTTTTATCGGTAAAAGGATTTTCAAAGGTTTTAGGATTGATTTTCTTACCGATGATATTGATTCTGATGCAGAAAGAAACAGGTTCGGCATTGGTTTACCTATCTTTTTGTATGCTTCTTTACAGGGAAGGAATGTCGGGAACTGTGATTTTATTGGGCTTCGCGATGGTATTGTATTTCGTATTGGGAGTTAAATACGATGAAACGGTTTGGGGCGCAACACATCTTGGAGTATTGATAGTTACAATACTTATTATTCTTTTCACTGTAGGATTTGCTAATTTTTATAAAAAGGAAAAAATAGATATCCGGGTTATAGGTATTGGCGTATTATCGGTTTTGTTACTTTCTTTTATTCTTTCTTACTTTTTAGAATTTGATTTCTCGAATGTAGCGATTTCTACCGTTATCCTAATATGTGGATATTTACTTTTTCTCGCTCAAAAATATTGGTATCGTAATTATTTGTTGATATCACTATTCGCCTTGTTTTCGTTGTCTTTCATGTTTTCAGTCGATTATGTTTTCAATGATGTATTAGAGCCACATCAACAACAGCGCATTAAGGTTTCGTTGGGAATTATAGATGATCTGGGAGGCGCCGGATACAACGTAAACCAATCGAAAATAGCCATCGGTTCGGGAGGATTTTTGGGTAAAGGATTTTTGAACGGTACACAAACCAAACTGAAATATGTCCCCGAACAAGACACCGACTTTATTTTCTGTACGGTTGGAGAAGAAGAAGGATTTTTAGGAACATCTGTTGTCTTGATATTGTTTTTAGGATTAATCCTCCGGTTAATTTATTTAGCCGAGCGGCAAAGGGAAACTTTTAACCGCGTGTATGGATATGGTGTCGCGGGAATCATATTCTTCCATTTCGCCATCAATATAGGTATGGTTATCGGAATAACCCCCGTAATCGGAATTCCCCTTCCCTTTTTCAGTTACGGAGGTTCTTCGTTATGGGGGTTTACGATATTACTGTTTATTTTCTTAAGATTAGACGCTTCGAGACGGGAACGGCTGTAAATTTATTAGATACAAAACTATTCCTTCGATGTAGGTCCATGCACAATTAATTGTCCTTTTTTGTTTACTTCCATTTTGTCGATAAAAACGACTCGTTGGTTGCCTGTTTTATTGGTTCTACCGTGGTAAACACATAATTTTTGCCCTGAAGGCAAAATCAGTACCATATTGTGTCCTGTACCGGTAACACTTCCTCCTTCCTTCACGTTTTTTTGCAACACCGGATTATCCTTCGATTTCTTAAAAGGGCCTAATGGATGTTTTGAAGTAGCATATCCTACAGCGTAATTTTCTCCTCCGAAATAATTAGCGGAATACATCATGTAATAAGTACCTTTTTCCCTGAATAAGAAAGAACCCTCGGTCCACCGGCGATTCGCTTCTTTTGAGGTCACAGAACGGCTTTCCCATTCTGTTTGTTTATCTCCCATTTTCAAAGGCGGTCGAAGTAATAGTTGCGGCTCTCCTATTACTCCTGAAAAATCCGATTTCAATTCCACTCCATAAATCCAACTTTCTTCTATTTCCGTAAACCAGCCTTTTGATTTTGCCCAATCGGAAATTTCACTTTGAACCGGATTCTTATAACAGCATCGGGAATAATATAAATAGACCTTATTATTTTCTTCATCAAAATACAGGTTAGCGTCAATAATTGGATATCCCGGATCGAAAACAGGTCCTCCGTTTAAATCCTTGAAAGGTCCGGTAGGTTTATCCGAAACTGCCACGCCTATTTTGAAATTTTCTTTTTCATTCGTAGGATTGTATTTCCAATTAGCGCTATACCACAAGTAATACTTTCCCTTTATTTCATACACTTCGGGCGCCCAAAAACAATCTACACCCCAAGATTCTGATTTAGTTCCATCATAAACAATACCTTCGTCTTTCCAATTAACTAAATCTTTAGATGAATAAGTTTTGAATCCCTGTATTTTTTCTGAAGTTCCATACATGTAATAACTACCATTCGAACTACTTAATATATAAGGATCACCAAGTGGAACTGTAATCGGATTTTCTGTTCCATAAGTAGTTTGTCCTGATAACATCACAAAAAATAATAAGACAAAATACTTTTTGAAGATGTTGATTCGATTTAAATTCATTTTTTTCTTTCTTTGATATAACATGATTACTTCGATTTAATAAAATTTATTTTTGAAGAGGTAAAGATACTTCACTTATGCTTAATCCTAATATTGTTTTTTTTGTTTTTCTTGTACTATTCTCTAAAAATAAAATTATTGAAAGTATTTTGTTTTTACCACTGTTCATTTATGTGAAATCTTCCATCAAATTTACGATAATTTTAAGAAATATCCGAAACCATTGAAAGAATATTTTTTAACCCATAAAAAACAGGGTTACTATTTGGGTTAAATAGGGTTACTATTTGGGTTAAAAATCTTTTTTTCCATCCGTTAAGAAAATATTTTTTTAAATCTCCGATTATCAGCATTTTAAAAATCGTCCGTTAAGATCACTTTTTCTAAATTTACAACTCTTTAGAAAAAAAATCACTCTTATATTTGTGGCTTAATCATCTTGTCCGTTTATTTTCTGAAATTTTTAATTTACAATAATCTCATAATAACAAAATACATGAAAAAAAATATTTTTGTTCGCAAGTTGTTTCGTACTGTTTTGTTCTTTTTCTCCTAATATTGAAAATGTGTTGAAGTTAGCAGGAAACAATCGCTTTGAACTCGAAAAAGTATTGAAACATTATAGTCAAAATCCGGCAGATAGTTTAAAATTACGCGCTGCCGAATTTCTGATAGCGAATATGGACGAACACTTTTCTTTTACTTCTCCGGAGTTAGATGTTTATTACAAAAGTTTGGATAGCATTTGCTCTTTAAACGAACGTTCTCAAGTCATTACCAAACAACAGGATTCTCTATTCCGAAAATTGGAGCATCCTAACATGTATCGTTTGAAGGAGGTGCCTGATATAAAAGTGATCACCGCGAATTTTTTAATTGAAAATATTGAACAAGCATTTGAAACATGGCAATCGCCTTTTGCAAGGAACATGAATTTCAATGATTTCTGCGAATTTTTATTGCCATACAAATCCGGTTATGAAAAGCTTGTTGCTTGGCGTTCAATTTATAAAGATACTTTTTATCCTTATGTCCAACATTTGCTTGATACAACATGTCGTCTGAACGACAATATCCTTCCGTTAACTTTAAAAGGAAACGCGAATCACACGATTGAGAAAAATACCGTCCATGTTGAACTCAACGGAAATAGTTTCTTATCTCTGCATGAAAATCTGCCGGATACGCTTGAATTTACAATTTCAGCATGGATTTATCCTGATGAAAACAAGCTTCATTCCCGTTTCTTCGATTTTGGTAAAAATAGCTCTTATTATATGTGTTTTACTCCATTAGGGAAGGGAAACCGAGCCAAATTACAATTAAAAACAGGCAGCCGGATGTTTGACATAGAAACAGACAGTCTTCCTGCTAAGCAATGGTCGCATGTAGCGGTTTCATTTTATAAAAATTGCTTTGGACTTTATGTCAATGGAGCATTTATAGGAAAAATGGATGTTAAATTTAACTTTAAAGACCTTGCCAATTATTATGTAGGAAAATCACAATACACCAATGACCCTTTGTTTCATGGAGAAATTAAAGACTTTTGCATTCATAATCGTCGTTTGAACAATACTGAAATATATAAATTAGCAGGTAAAACAGAAAATCCGATGAGCGACAAAGATGTACTCCAAAATGTCCTTTGGAATATTGAGGATTGTTATAATGTAAAAATGGGGCTTATATCACCTGTGTTTTATGGAGGAAATGAACCGTCTCTCCTGATAAATATGAAAAAAGGATTATGTTATGATTATTCTGTTTTAGCTACCTATATTTTTCGGTCTTTAGGTATTCCATCCGGTATTGATTTTACCCCGCAATGGGCAAACCAGAGTTTCGGACACGACTGGAACATTATATTCGGAACAAATAACAAGATGCAAGATTATTCGATAGGCGATCCCGGTGAGATTCTTGGAGAACATTTCAAGAACAAAAAAAGAAAAAAATCCAAAGTTTTCAGGGAAACTTATGCTAAACAACAAAATACTCCGGCTATGTATAAAAACGAAGAAGAAATTCCCGATTTATTTTGGAATTCTCTCATTAAGGATGTAAGTCACGAATATTTAGACTGTGCCGATGTGATAGTACCCTTGAAAATAATGCCTCCGGGAGCAAAAAAGTTTGTCTATCTATGTAATTTTGATAATCGCGACTGGGTGCCTGTTCATTGGGGAAAAATAACAGGGACACAAGGAATATTTACCAATATGGGAAAAGATGTCGCTTATATGCCGATGTATTACGAAAATGGAGAATTATTTCCAATCGCGGAACCTTTCATTTTTACGAAAGAAGGAAAAGTCACTTATTTGATTCCGGACACAATACATACTCAAAAAATGATATTAAAACGTAAGTATACGGAACAAAATATAGCAGGACGAGGAAAATTGTTGTTGGATGGAAAATTTCAGGTAGCGAATAAGCCTGATTTTAGTGATAGTATAACTGTTCATGTAATAAAAAATACACCCGAAGTTTGCTATAACCGTGTAGATTTGAAGTTAAAAGAATCTTACCAATATTTTCGCTTTTTAGCTCCCAAAAGTTCTTCCGGAGCGGGAATCGCCGAATTAGAGATTTATAGTAAAAATAACGTTGAAAAGTTACAAGGGAAAATAACCGGTAATGGAGATTGCCCTGCCGGGTTCGAATTAAAAAATGTTTTTGATGGAAAACCGTTGACTTATTACCGCTGCAATCAATCTGATAAAGGAGAAGCCGGAATGGATTTTGAAAAACCGGTTCAGATTTCACATTTTCGTTTTCTTCCTCGCAACTATGATAATTTCATCAGGGAAGGAGAAGAATACGAATTGTTTTATTGGAATCAAAAATGGATTTCGTTAGGTAAGCAAAAAGGAACAGCCACACAATACTTGGAATATACCAATGCTCCGAAAAACGCTTTGTTTTGGTTAAGAAACCTCACAAAAGGCCGAGAGGAACGTATTTTTACGTATGAGAATGGGAAACAAGTGTGGTGGTAGGGAGAGATAAAAGGTAAAAGATAAAAGATAAAAGATAAGAGATAAAAAGTAAAAGGTAAAAGAGAAAAAATTTACACGTACAACAATATTATGAATAAAACGAACTTATTATTTGGCAATTTAAAACTGTTAGTTCCTCAACAGCAAGGCGCTATATATGTGTATTATTCTGAAATTTATTATATCGTTTCGGATAGGCCATATATAAAAATAAGCGGATCTAATAAATTATCGTTGATTGCCAATGAATCTATAAAGAGTTTAGAGAATCAATTACCCGGCAATTTTTTTCAATGTAACAAATCTTCCATTATTAATTTTAGTCATGTTACAAGGTATAGATTTCATGACAATAAGCAGTTGTATGTTGTTATGAGCGATGGAACTGAGTTCACTGTTTCGAGAAGAAGGGAAAAAGCTTTTTTTGAAAAAGAAAAGTTTTTATTTGAAAAAAATTACCCTTCGGTAATGTGTTCCAATTGTAAAAAAGAGGATTGCAACTTCGAAGAAATACCGTTGTGCATGCAGATTTATACCGTTGAGCCTACTCAATAATATTTTTTAACAAATTTAAAGTTAAAATCATTATACTTGTAAAAAAATTAAAAGTATGCCTATGATGAAATAATAGATTTATCGGCAAGAAGAAAGAAAAATAGCAAATACCTTCCAAGGACTTTGTAGCAAAGTTGCTTGCGAAAAAAGATTATTATTAATAAAGATTTGCAAAAAGCTAATAATAAAAAACATGAAACAAATAATAAAAAATAAAAGAATGAGATTTTTAACCTTTGGAGCTATTTTGGTAAGTATTTTTACATTGGGTGTTTTTATTCAGGGGTGTAATAGTGAGGAAGATGTTGCAATTGAAAAATCTAAAAACATAGCAAATAGTAAGGAATTTCAGGATTTTACTACTGATTTTTCTGAATATCAAAAAAAGATTTTTATAAGTATTAACTCTTTGACAGAAGAAGAAAAGGAAAACCTCTATAAAAATCGAAACAATGATGAAATGTTGATGTCATTTTTAGAAAAAAATGATTTAATAGATGGAAATTTATTTTTACAAACAAGTATTTATAATTTTAAAAATAAAACTACCATTTCTGATTTAACGACTGATGAACAATTAAAACTTTTTACCAACAATTCCTTGAAAAAATTAAAATCGAATAAAAAAAATCCTCGTTTAAAATCAAATACAGAAATTGGAATGGAACCTTGTTTAGCTAAACGTTTAGAAAGAGGTGCTTATTTAGAAGGTATGGCATATTTAAAAACAATTGCATGCTTTACAGCAGTTCATCCTGCCGCTATTGCTATTTGTACAGCTGCTGTGTTGGTAGAGTATTATTATGAGTTAGACCAAGCAGATAAAGCATACGAAGATTGCCTGAGTAAAAAATGAAAAAATATTATCATTATATTCCCATGTTTATTGGGGTTATTTTACTTGCAGTATTATATATATGTGAAGTTTTTTTCAAAATAAATGCAAGTAATATACTTCGATGCATAGTATATTTATTGTTGGCTTCAGGATTTACTTTTAGTCTCATTGCCGAGGCTGGAAAATTCCGAAAAAAGGGAGATTATAAAGCCGTTTACAGGATTACATTTGTCGCAGGCTTTTTTTGTTATGCATTTTTAGAACGTGCAATAGAGTATTTTGTGAAACATTAAAATTGAATTTGAAAAAGGTTCCTTGCGAATAAAATAAAATTCTCCACCAACGGTTTTTTATATACAATGAAGTCATATAGACTATTTAGAAAAGAGATAAAATAATAAAATTTAAACGCAGAGTAATTTCCACATGGTTGTTCTTGGCATCAAGAGACTGGATACTCTATGAAATAAACTCCTTTTATTCCGCGTTTGATAAAAAGTCGAGATAATTTAAGAATTAAAAAATACATGAAATCATTTCAGTTTGCAGTTCTTTGCTCTGTATTGACAGCATTAATTATGACTTTTGTTTTGGGAGAAAATTTAAAAGAAGTTTTAATTATTTGCACAGGACAAGCCATTATTATGTTTTGTTTTTTCTATTTTATTTTAGGATACGGAAAGTGCAGTAAATGAAATACAGATCTATCTTATAATTGTTAGGGGCATTTGTTATTCGGTAATGTTGGTTATCAGTTTGCTAATCTATTTTGATAGGGATTACCGAAAAAAACACTTACCACACTTCCCTGATTGGTTTATACTTGGAATAATTACATTTTTATTATTGTTATTTGTATATTCATTCTTTGTCTAATAAAATGAGTTTTATCTAAATAATATGTGAAAAAATATTGTATCTTCGAGTATCTAAATTATAGTCAAAAGTTAAATCACTCTAAATTATAACTTCCATGAAAAAAACTATCTTATGTTTGTTTTGTATTGTAAATTCATTTTTTTTATTTTCTGATAATAGTTCAGGATATACAATAATTGGAACTTTACCGGACAGTATCAATAATACTTATATATATCTTTCACGTGTTTCGTCGATAAATGAAATCAATAAAATTGACAGTACTCTCATACAGAATGGTCGTTTCACATTCAAAGGAATAGCCGATACCACCAAATATTTATATGGAATCTGGACAGAAGATCGATTCTTAAGCGGATGGGTCGTTTTAGAACCGGGGACCATCATTTGTAGTTACCAAGATGATACCCCTAATGGATATGCAGTTACAAAAGGTACCTCTTTAAATAATCTAATAACTGATAGTATCTTCATTCCTGCCAAGCAATTGGAAAAAATTGTAATAAGACACATGGAATTTTTTAAAAATGGACATATAGACAGAGAGGCACCTGAAATAGTAGAACTTGAAACTGAGCTCAAGATGTATGGTAAAATTATGACAAAAAACTTACTTCTTTTAATTAAAGAAAACTACAATAATCCGCTTGGAGAATATTTCTTTTTGTCGTTTTCCCAAGTAATGAAGGAAAAAGAACTGAATGAAATAATTCCCAATTTATCCGAAAATGTTCAGGAAAAATATTATGAATTGAAAAACGCAAAAAATACTCGAAAAGAATTAACCGGACAACAATATCTTCCATTTAGTCTAAAAACACTAAATAATGAAAATTTTATACTGTCGGATGCTGTAGCTTCAAATAAATTAATATTATTGGATTTTTGGGCATCTTGGTGT
Source organism: Bacteroidales bacterium (assembly GCA_031553755.1). Lineage (GTDB taxonomy): Bacteria > Bacteroidota > Bacteroidia > Bacteroidales > Azobacteroidaceae > JAIRVZ01. Next base: position 28,136 of record JAVBKZ010000090.1, read on the forward strand.
ATGCCTTGCATAAAAGAAATGCCAATGTTGGTTCAACTGTACAAAGACTATAAAGATAAAGGATTGGAAATCGTGGGAATATCTCTCGATGAAGGTGAATTAAGTTGGAAAAAAACTGTTGAAAAGAATAAAATGACGTGGGTACAGACAATCAACAATAAAGAAAAGTCGGCTAACGTGGCAAACATGTATAATGTCACCAGTATTCCACACACTATATTAATAGATGCTAACGGAAAGATTGTCGGAGATGGACTTAGGGGCGAAGACCTGATAGAAGAAATTAAAAATATTTTAAATAAATAATGACCTACATTTCTATTTTTTCTTACCTTTTTATGACAATTTTTTTGTCAGTATGCTATTACCTAAAAGATCCGCATACTTCATGGAAGACTTATGTTATTATTTTTCTGTTCGGAATTCCATACGAATGGATAAGGAGCAAATGGTTTAATGCTTCAATGAAACGCAAGAAGGAAAGTTTAATGCAGGAAGAAGATCCCGAATTGGGAGAGCCAATATTGGAAAAAGCATGCATGAATCATTTACAGGGAATTATTGCTGATGGTGGAATTGGATATCAATTACAGGATAAATTAATTTTTATTCCGCACAAAATGAATCTGTCAAGAAAGCAAGTGACCATTTTATTTTCAGAGATAGACAGAATATCAAGCTATAAAATTTGGGGTGTATTTGATACCGGTCTGAAAATTATATTAAAATCGGGAAAAATAGAGAAGTTTGTAGTTGATAAAAACGAGAAAATATTCCAAAAATTGATAAATTTGAATTGAAAGGATTTCTCTAAAGAAAGTTTTAAAGGAAATATGCCCATCAAATTATTTTCAAACAAAAAATTACGAACAATCTGAAAAATATTATCAAACAGCATTCAATATGTGTCCCAACCGTTTTTTGCCTTTAGATGGATTGGTTAATGTTTATGATGAGATGGATTTGCCGGAAAAAGCAGAATTATTAGCGCGAAAAATCATCAATAAACCTGCTAAGATTCCGTCTTTCACAGTGTCGCAAATTAAAGAAAAAATGAAGAAAAGGTTAATAAATAATGAAATTGAAAAAGAATTGCCTATGGATTGAAAAAGAAACACAGCAAGAAGAAAGGAAAATCGCAAATGCCTTTCAAGAACTTTGAGACAAAGTTGCTTGCGAATTATGGAGTTTAATAAAATTTGCATACAGCTAATAATAAAAAAACATGAATATTAATTCAAATATTAAATTTTATACGCTAATTATAACAATGTTTGTAGGAATATTATTACAGAGTTGTAGTGAGGAAATTGATTATTTTTCAGATGATACAAATGATTGTAGAAATATAGAAACGATCAACACAGAACCTATTGATTGGAAAAGTCAATTGGAAAAAATAATAAATATTCCTCCTGATGTTTTAAAAAATAGTAATATAGAGTTATTATGTTATGAAGTTGTTGATGATATTAATAACCCAATTAAAGAGAATACCTATAAAAACGTTTTAAAGAAAGACGAAAATATGTTTCCGTTTTTTTCAAGTGATTTAAAAACAATTAAAGCAATCTCTAAAAAAGAAGCAATTCGTCTTAAGTCTCAGCATCAAAAATTCACATTTGAAGAAAGAGATAAATTTGTAGATAACTTAAATTTGAAAGAAGCTAAAACACTTAACTTAAAATGGAATAACAATGGTGTTGAAACTAATACAATTTGTATTGTTTCGGAAAAAGAAGGAATCATATACGATAACTTTATAACGAATACCATTGTGATTAAAGACCCTGTTATTGACGTGCAAATTTGTACAAATAAAGTTGGAAAAATGACTCCCAGATTAAAATCATCATCAGAATTTATTATAAGTACAACTCAAACTTGGACATTAAAAGCAGAAGCTACATGGATATGGGGCAGCGATAGAGGGCATGCTATTATTACCCATGAAGGATGTTATTCTGGTAAAAAATTTTCTTATCAGAACTATAGTGCGAGTCATTATTTTGCATTGGGAAATTCTGATGCACAAGTAGAAAAGACTGGTAAAAACACAATAGCTTATGGTTATGGATTTGCAACTCCATTAGTAACTATAAATCTTACATTTAATCATCCGAGTTTTAATTTATCATTCTCTACTATTTGGGGTTCAACCGCTGGAGAGACCGGCTCTCACAGCCATCCGTTACTATTAAATTAATTAACACTCTTATAAAATCATTTATGAAAAAAATAATTTTAATATCAACATTGATAGTATGCAATATTTCCATCCATTCACAAAATTTAGAAGATATTGACAGGAAAAAAATTAGTATTTACGAATATGGGATTCCCATAACTTCTTGTGAATGTAATTTCGAGAACTTATTGAACAATTGGAATAAGTGGGTCACAAATCATGAAGAAACAATGTTGCTTTCATACGAATATATAGAACAATTGCAAGATATGGAGAGGATATCCCATTATGCTAATTTAATGTATAATTGGAATTCTACAGGATTCAATAAATCTGGTAATAACGGAGTCAAAAATGGCACATATTTCAGAGAATTTAATCTTGTTCCTGTTTCTTTCTCCGAAATTATAGAAAATATTCCCAAAGAAATTGTCAAAGATTCTGTAAAAATGATAGCAGCAAGACATTCTATAGAAGAAGAAATAGCAGGTATGCGTAAAAATTTCTTACAGAATGTACAATTAGGAGACAAAGTGTATCTGCTTAAATTCAAGACGAAAACAAAAATATATGATTATTATGTGGTTTGTTTAAATGAAAACAACAAGATTGTTCCTTTTGATTTTTTATTTGACATCAAAGAACAATGGGGTAAACTGAAAAAAATCAATTATTAGACTTAAAAACAACACTGAACAACAAAAAAGCAAGGGGAACAAAGAAAGCAAATAGGATACGGAAAGGACAGTAAATGAAATACTTATCAATTTTTTAACTCTAACAGAGTTTTTGAACTCTGTTAGAGTTTGATATTTGGTTATACGCTTTTATTTCTATCTATTTAGTTTAGGAGATTTCTTTTTAGGATAGTCTTATACATAAATGAAGATCTGTAGCGGTTGACTAAAACTTTTATAAAAACACAATGTAAATCAATAAAAAATGAAATTGCCTATGGATTGAAAAAGAAACACAGCGAGAAGAAAGGAAAATCGCAAATGCCTTTCAAGAACTTTGCAGCAAAGTTCTTGTAAATAAAGATTATTACTTAAAAAGATTTGTATATGAAAATTGTATAAAATGAAAAAACATTATACTCCAATAGGAATTAGTTTAATTATTTTACTATTATTTTTTGCATTAGATTCGACAAGTTTCAGGATAAGTGACCTCTGGTTTTCCGTTTTGATTTTTTTTATCGGAGTTTCTTGCGTTTATTTTATCAAAGAAGAAGTAAAATCTTATCGTAAGAATAATAAATATAAATTGGCAGATAGAGCTATATTTATTTCAGGTATAATTTTTTGTTATTGCACAGAACAATTAATAAGAACTGTAATGAACTTATGCACAACCCAATAAATAGTAAATAACAGAAAGAAATAAGACTTATAGCTATAGCAATTGTACTTATTACTGTAAGTTGCAAAATTTATTTTCAGAATCACAGGGCACTTTAGACAAGTAAAATATGTCTAATTTGCCAATGTGGTTCAAAATAAAATATTGAAAATTAATGAAGATGAAAACTGCTTATTTTTTATTAATCCCTCTATTAGGATTATTACTTGCATCATGCAAAGATGATGATGAAAAAATGACGAATCAACCGAAAATCAGCCGTACAATTATCGTTTACATGGCAGCTGACAACGATTTGTCGGAAGACGCTTTGAACGACATCGAAGAAATGAAACAAAGTTTTTCCGGAAGCGATGTAAATTTTCTTGTTTTTGCAGATTTAAAAGATGAAAATCCTTATTTATTGAAATTAGAAGGAAAAACGAATCGAATCATTCAGACTTATCCGGAGTTAAACAGCGCCAATCCTGCTGTATTAAAAGAGGTACTCAGCGATATTATTGAAAAATATCCGGCTGATGAATATGGGCTAATCCTTTGGTCACACGGAACATCTTGGATGCCTCAAAATATGCAATTAAGGTCATTCGGATATGACTCGGGAAAACAAATCAACATTCCCGAATTGGCCGAAAGTTTGCCCGTTCATTTCAATTTCGTCCTTTTTGACGCTTGCCTGATGGGAGCTGTCGAAGTAGCCTATGAATTGAAAGATAAAACGGATTACATCATTGCTTCTTCAACCGAAACTATTTATGAAGGATTTCCTTACGACAAAATTGTCCCCGAATTAATCCAACCACAAATTAACTTACAGTCGATTGCGCAAAAATATTTTAATTTTTATAATTCGTTGAAAGACGATTATCGTTCGGCAACCATAACATTGATAGAAACCAAACAATTAGCCGGTTTAGCCGAAGAGGTTAGAAAGATTGTTACGGAAAATGAAATTGATTCATCTTTTAACAGGAAAACAGTTCAACGGTTGGATGTTTATGATGAACAATATGTTTTCGATTTAGCCGATTACATTAACAAAGCATATCCTGATGCCGATAAACACGCATTTATAAACAGCTTAAATCAGACAGTTCTTTATAAAAATTCGACACCCATGTTCTTGTCGATGTACGAAATAAAAATGTATTGTGGTTTGAGTTGTTATATTCCTCATCCTAAGAGAAATGACTTGAATGCCTATTATAAGTCGTTGAAATGGAATATTGACACTTTCATGGAATGACATTTCTCACATACTCACAAATAAAATTCATCAGTCAATGCATTAAACTCTTCGCTATAAACATGGCGTTCTTTTTCGATAAACAGGTGATTGATTTCCGCTGACGCGTTGACATTGACATATTCTGATAAAATACGTTTAGGAGAAGTTTCCGGTTTGGGGCTAACAAATGTTTTTCGACAAAGAAACAGCCCGTTTTTAGCTGTAATCTTGTCGATTAAATCATTTGTTTCAGCAGGAAGTATCAACGCGATTTTCCCTCCAGAAGTCAAAAGTGACGCCGCTTTTTTTATCAAAATATCAAATGGTAAAGTTTGATTGTGCCGCGCTAAAGTTCGCTGTTTATCGGGAGTTTGTAACGAATTTGTGAAATAAGGAGGATTGGATACGATTAAATCATATTTTTTTTCGGATTCAAAAGTTTGAAAGTCAGATTGGATAATTCTGATTCTGTTATGAAAAGAAGATTTTTCTACGTTATATCGTGCCTGAATACAAGCGTTTTCGTCAATATCCAACGCTTCGATTGTCGCGTTTGAACGTTGGGCAAGCATCAACGCTATTAATCCGGAGCCGGTTCCAACATCCAATATATTTTCAGCGAAATTACAATCAACCCAAGAGCCAAGCAAAACGCCATCCGTACCGACTTTCATCGCGCATTTATCATGAAAAACCCTAAATTGTTTGAATGAAAAATACGGATTAGGCATTTTAAAATTTATTATTGATATAATTTTTTAAATAAATCCATTCTTTTAAGACGTGATAAAGATTTATTTATCTGATTTTTATAATCCTTGTTATACAAAAAAAAATATTGACGTTGATTTAGTTTTTCATCTTTTGTTTTTGCCGTATAAACAGGTTTCATCGTGTATGGATGATATCCGGTATAATATATTTCGGAAGACAAAGTCATCGGAGTGGGTGTAAAATCCTGAACCTGTTCGAGTTGAAAATTCAACGATTTTGAGATTGCCGCTAATTCCGCCATATCCACCTCTGTACAGGCGGGATGGGAACTCATAAAATAAGGAATCAATTGCTGTTTCAGGTTCTTTTCCTTGTTGATTTTATCAAATATTTTTTTGAATTGATAGAAAGAATCAAACGATGGTTTTCGGATACAGTTCAAGACTTCCTGAGATGTGTGTTCCGGAGCCACTTTTAAACGTCCTGAAACATGTTTTTCGATTAATTCGGCGGTATAATCACGAGCCACTTTGCAAAGTTCTCCATTCTCATATTGATTCAATAATAAATCGTAACGGATACCGCTTCCGATAAACGATTTTTTTATTCCTTTTACTTTATCGACATTTTTATATAATTCCAACAAAGGACGATGATCCGCGTTCAGGTTATTGCAAACTTTCGGGAAAATACACGATGGTTTTTTACATTGTTCGCAAAGTTTGATGTTAGTTCCATCCATGGCGTACATATTGGCCGAAGGGCCTCCCAAATCGCTCAGGTATCCTTTGAAATCGGGCATTTTCGTTACTGATTCAACTTCTTTCAGAATAGATTTTTGTGAACGTGAAGCAATAAATTTTCCCTGATGCGCCGAAATCGTGCAAAAAGCGCAACCGCCAAAACATCCTCTGTGAATATTGACCGAATGACGAATCATTTCATAAGCCGGAATACGTTTATCTTTGTATTTCGGATGAGGCAAGCGTGTGTAGGGCAAATCATAAATTTCGTCTATTTCATCTGTAGAAAGAGGTAAATATTGTGGATTTACAACAACAACCGTTTCCCCTGTTTTTTGTAATATCCGGTTTGCTTTTAACTTGTTTGATTCTTCCTCTATTTGCCGAAAATTTTGCGCTTGCTTTTTTTTGTCGTTCAAACATTCTTCGTAAGAATACAAAACGACATCGCCTTGTTTTTCAACAATTTTTGTGCGTAAAGAAACTGTTTGAGGAATTGTTTCCAATTCTGTAATTCTTGCTCCGTTTTGCAAAGCGTTTGCAATTGCTTTTATCGATTTTTCGCCTGATCCGTAAACCATTAAATCGGCCTTTGAATCGATTAATACGCTTGGCAATAATTTATCCTGCCAATAATCGTAATGAGACAAACGCCGCAAAGAAGCTTCTATTCCTCCGATAATCACCGGAGTATCTGGATAAATATTTTTCAGGATTTGCGAATATACAACAGTCGGATATTCGGGGCGCATATCAATTCTAGCGTCAGGAGTATAAGCATCGTCCGAACGCAAGCGTTTGTTGGCCGTATACTTGTTAATCATCGAATCCATCGCTCCAGCCGAAACACAAAAAAACAGGCGAGGTTTCCCTAATTTTTTGAAGTCCCTCAAATCATCTCTCCAGTTAGGTTGTGGAACAATAACCACCTTTAAACCCATCGCTTCCAAAGTCCTTCCGATTACGGCCGCTCCAAACGAAGGATGGTCTACATAAGCATCGCCCGAAAAGAAGATAACATCGGCTTCCGACCATCCTCTTGACTCCATTTCTTTTTTGGTTGTAGGCAACCAATCTGTCAGGTTATAATTCATTGATTTTTGTCTGTCTTGTTTTTTTGCCTTCCTTTGACAATCGCGGCATAAAGTTGCAGGATGGCGGAAATGGCAAGGAAAAGCACCCATTCGTTTTTCCCTTTAAACATGAAGTAAGATGAAACGGGCAAAAGGAGGCCCGCAATCGATTCCTGAATATTTAATCTCTTAAGTCTTGAATCGGAACCTTGATAAGGGCTTGTGAGATAAACAACCGCGACTCCGGCGCATGCGACCGCATAAACATAGGGAATAAAATTCCATCCTGTGATATATAACGCTGATGATAGCAACAATAAAACCGCCGCGGCATAAAACAGGTATTCTTTAATTTTTTGACTCATTTATTTAATGATAAACAATTCTTCATCAGGTTTTGTCATTTGAAATTCTTCTCTTGCAAAACGTTCCAAACTTTCGTTATCGCTTTTCAGCGCATTCAGTTTTTTTTCATTTTGCTCTCTTTCTTTTTTATATTTGGCAATTTCGTTTTCCAGTTCGTTGATTTGCTTATCATATTTATAACGTTGATACAGAGTGCTATCTCCAATAAAAAAAGTTACAATAACAAATATCAATACCGCGAGATAATATTTGTTTATCTTGCGGAGAAACGCTGCTTTATCTTTAATAGTTTCTATTAGTTTCATAAGTAAATATTTTACGAGATTTAGTTATCAACCCTGTTTACTTTCTTGACTCCTTTGATTTTACTTAATTTGCTACACAAACGATTGACATCGTTTACTTCATGTACTAAAATGTCAATTCTTCCTGAAAAAATTCCGGCATCTGCTTCAATGTTGATTTTCCGGATATTTACCGCGAATTCTTCGGTAATTGTTTTTGATATTTGATTCAAAATTCCAATCGCGTCAATGCCATTGATTTCGATTGCTGAAGGAAATGAGAATACGGTATTTTTACCCCATTCACAAGAAATGATGCGTTCTCCAAAGCTGCTTTTCAGTTTCAGCGCGATCGGACACGAACGTTTATGAACCAGAAGCCTTCCGTCATCATTCAAAAAACCGAGTACTTCATCTCCGGGTATGGGTTTGCAACAATCGGCTACCGAATAATTTTTCATGAAAGCGTCTTCCCTCAGAATGTAAGTCTTTTTCTTATCTATTTTTTCGGGAATGAATGTATCTTCTGTTAACTCTGTCTTTTCTTTTCCGTCTTCGGGCTTAGCAACAACATTGAATGCTTGTTTTACATACTTAAAGAAAAAATTATCTGATTTTTCTTTTAATATTTTCTTAAAACTGTCAGGCAACGCGATTTGATTTTCCGATACTGCGTAATATAAATCTTCTTTTTTAGAAAATTGATAATAACTTGTAATCCGGTCTATTGTATTGTTATCAAAAGTTATTCCATTGTTTTCCAATAATTCGGAAAGAATACGTTCTCCTTTTTTTACACGTTCTTTCCTGCGTTTTCGTAAATTGGTTTCTATTTTTGTTTTGGCTTTGGCTGTTGTCACATAAGAAAGCCATTCTTCGCGTGGATATTGCGACCGGGATGTTAGTATTTCAACCTGGTCTCCGCTGGATAACTGATGACTTAAAGGAACAAGTTTATGGTTTACCTTTGCTCCGATGCAACTATTTCCGACATCGGTATGAAGTTCATACGCAAAGTCGAGTGCGGTAGCATGTTGGGGCAACGTTTTTAGTTCTCCTTTGGGAGTAAAAACGAATATTTCACTGGCAAACAGATTCAGTTTAATGGTATCTAAGAAATCCATCGCGTTAGGATTCGGATTTTCAAGTATTTCTTGAATTGTTCCTAACCATTTATCTAATTCGGTTTCTTCTTCTATGCTGTGTTCTTTATATTTCCAGTGCGCGGCAAAACCTCTTTCGGCAACTTCATCCATTTTGGAACTCCGGATTTGTATTTCAATCCATTGTCCGTCAGGGCCCATAACAGTCAGGTGTAAAGCCTGGTATCCATTGGCTTTCGGACGGCTAACCCAATCCCTGATTCTGTCGTGACGTAGTTCGTAGAGGTCTGTTATCGCCGAGTATATATCCCAACATCGTTTTTTTTCATCAATATCGGGTTGTGATTCAAATACGATCCTTACAGCGAAAATATCATATATATCACTGAATTCCACATGTTTATTCTGCATTTTATTCCAAATAGAATATACAGATTTAACACGTTCTTTCATTTCATATTTGATATTCATCGTGTCTAATTCCTCTCTCAGGGGTTTGGCGAAATTTTCGTAAATCAATTCCCTGTTAGCTGCCGAAGCATCTAACATTTTGGTAATCTGGCGATATTCTTCGGGATGTTCGTATTTGAAACTCAGGTCTTCCAATTCCGTTTTGATGGCAAATAATCCCAAACGGTGAGCAAGGGGAGCATATAAATACATCGTTTCTCCGGCGATTTTATATTGTTTCGCGGGCAACATTGCTCCCAACGTGCGCATGTTGTGAAGGCGGTCGGCCATTTTTATCAATACGACACGAATGTCACTCGACATTGTCAACAACAATTTTCTCATATTTTCCGCCTGAGCGGAAGCTGCTTCAACGAATATACCTCCGGAAATTTTAGTGAGTCCTTCTACTATTTCAGCGATTTTATCTCCAAAAAAAGTACTGATATCTTCAACCGTGTAGTCGGTATCTTCAACAACATCATGCAGTAATGCAGAACAAATAGACGTTGAACCTAATCCCATTTCTTTACTCACAATGCGGGCAACCGCGAGAGGATGCATGATATATGGTTCTCCGGAACGTCTTTTCACACCTTTATGGGCTTGATTCGCAAAATTAAAGGCCTTATTTATAATGTCGAATTTTTGTCGGTGGTTAGAATGAGCATAATCATCCAAAAGAGCTTCATACTCCTTTTGGACCATTAAATTTTCTGTTTTTTCGATATCATTAGAATTTTTTTCAGCCTCAGATTTCATGTTCTGTTTTCAAATTATTATATCAGACTGCCGGAACTTTTATAGTTTGTCCTTCTCTTAAATTGGAGTTTTTCGTATTATTGATTTTCATCAGGTCTTCCGCCGAAATTCCGGGAAATTGTTGAGAAATTTTAAAAAACGTATCTCCTTTTTTGACCTTATATTTATTATAAGAAGCACTTGCTATTATTTTTTCTTGTGATTTCTGATCTTTACTTACGGTTGTGGCATTTGTTGTCGAAGTTTGCGTTTTTTCCGGACCGGTTTCTTTATTTTTAGCAACCATTCCTCCGTTATCAGGATATAAAACCAACCTGACCCCTTTTCTTAACTTACTCGATTTTAGACCGTTCCATTGTTTTATCTGAGAGGTACTTACTCCATATTTATTGGCAATGGTATTTAATGTTTCATTAGACCTTACTAAATGAACCGTGCGATCTTCCGAACTGATCGTTGTAGAGCTTCCGGGAGCGACAAAAGCCCTATTGGCAAATAATTCGTCAGCTCTATGTTTATAAATAGTATCTTCTTTACTTACAAAAGCATAGGCCATTTTTGAAGGGAGTAACAACGGACGTGGTTTCAGGTTTCCGGGAATAATATCTTTTTTGTATTGAGGATTTAAGGCCCTTAATAATTCTTTGTCGATACTTAACATTTCCGATATCTGATCAAAATGAAGAGAATTTGTTATCGTAACGGTATCGGTAGAAAGCGGTAAATCAATCGACGCGGGATGTAAATCGTGCTGGCTGTAATAATTCATCGCGTAACAAGCGGCAATAAACAAAGGTACATAAGTACGGGTTTCTCTTGGTAAATAGTTGTATATCGCCCAGTAATCCCTTTTTCCTCCAGCTTTGTTGATCGCTTTCGATACATTTCCCGGACCACAATTGTACGCGGCAATGACTAAATGCCAATCTCCATAGATTTCATACATGTCTTTGAAATAACGGCAAGCCGCGTAAGTCGCTTTTACCGGATCTCGCCTTTCATCTATCAAGCTATTGATTTCCAATCCATAAACTTTTCCTGTCGGAAGAATAAATTGCCATAATCCGCAAGCTCCCGCACGCGACAGCGCGACAGGATTCAACGCCGACTCTACAATCGCGAGATATTTCAATTCTAAAGGAAGTTGGTTTTCATCCAAAGCCTGTTCTATCATTGGAAAATAAAAATCCGCAAGTCCTAAAGAATACCGGATAATATTCGGTCTCCTTGAAACATACAAATCAATGCAATTTTTCACAACATCGTTAAAAGGCATTTCTATAACATAAGGCAATTTAGATAATCTTGCCATATAAACAGAATCGCTAACATATACGTTTTGATTAGACTCATATTTTCCGTTGGCGTTGTTGACATGATATTTTACATGCCAACTACTTAATAAACTATCTAACCTCGTTTCTAAACTTTCCGGAATATAAAGGCTGTTGTCAATTTCTGTATTTTCAGTTTTTTTACTGTTATATTCAATGGGATTATCAATTTCGTTTTTCAACTGTAATTTTTCCCACGATGAAATTTGCGCGTTGATAGCAATTGATACTATCATGCCCATAGCTATTCCTGTTAATACTCTTTTCATCGGCTTTAAAATTTAATGCTGCATTGTAATCCCACCGAACGGGAATTAAATGCTGATTTTTCAAAAAATACCGGCTCAACTTTCATCGAAAGTTCAGGGTTAATGTCGAAGTCAAAAAGTTGAGCATCCACATAGGCGTCAAGCATACATAACGCATACATTCCTACTGTCACAATGTAGCTCAAATCTCTGTTTCTACGAAAAAAATCTTTCTTGTTTTTGAAAGCGTTAGTGTACCAATCCATATCACTTGGCGATAAATCACTTGGATTCATCCCATAGCGCAGATAATTCTGCCATGAATTGGTGTTCGGATCGTTGTCTGTAATGTCGTTATAGGCTTGTTTATAGCCATCATACTGCGTACTATTCCATGTAATGGCATAAGCACACCCTAAAAATCCGCCATATACTATCGGCAATTTCCAATATTTTCTATTGTAAATTTGTCCCAATCCGGGAAATATAGCCGAATAAATGACTGCTTTTTTAGGATTTGGCTTAAACTCCGAATCAGCAATAATTGATTTTTGAACTAAAACTCCGGAATTAGGAATATCAACTCCCGGTGAAACGGAATCTTTCTCAACAATACTATTTTCCTGCGCCTGAATAGGACATAGGAAAATGCCGGATAAAATCAATATGAATGAAAAAAAAAACCTCAAAAATTTTTTTGAATAAGGGGGCTAAGTTATGATTTTTTATTTAAAGTATCAAGATGTTGGATGATTCTTTCTAAATCTTTTTCAGAATTGAAGGGTATAATTATTTTACCTTTTCCTTTATCATTGCATGAAAAGCCAACGTCAGAGCCGAAAAATTTACATAAATGATCTTGTAACATCGCGTATTCTTCGGGAGTTTTCGTCGCTTTTTCCTGCATTTTCCGGGAGCCGGGAGTTACTTCTTTTTGTTTGGTATCGCGAATGATTTCTTCCGTTTTTCTAACGGAATATCCGTTTTCCAGTATTTGTTCGTATACATCTTTCTGAGCAGTAGGATCTTCTAAAGAAAGTAAAACTTTAGCATGTCCCATGTCTATTTTTTTATCTTTCAGGCCGATTTGTATTTCGGCCGGAAGTTTCAGTAAACGCAAAAAATTGGCGATAGTCGCGCGTTTTTTCCCTACCCTTTCGCTCAACATATCCTGGGTAAGGTTATAAGATTCTATCAGATTTTGAAAACTCAACGCGATTTCTATCGAATTCAGGTCTTCCCGTTGGATGTTTTCAATCAAAGCCATTTCCATAACATTTTCATCAGACGCTTTTCTGATGTATGCGGGAACAGCCTTTAGTTCGGCTATGAGCGATGCCCTATAACGTCTTTCTCCCGAAATAATCTGATATTTATCCGGTTCGATTTCCCTCAAAGTGATTGGTTGTACCAATCCGTGAATTTTGATCGAAGCGGCTAATTCTTCCAACGCTTCCTGATCGAAAACCGTGCGGGGTTGGTCGGGATTGGGATGTATTTTCGACAATTCTATTTCGTTGATCGAAGACGTTCCGTTGGTTTTGAGGTCGTCCATCGTAATCAAGGCATCCAACCCTCTTCCTAATGCTGATTTATGTTGTTTCGACATGTTTTTATTTTAATAAACGAGTATTTTAGTTGACAAGTAAACGAGTGTTCAAACAAAGTATTGTTATTTGTTTTTTTCAATCAATTCTTCCGCCAACTGCATATAGTTAATGGATCCTTTCGAATCCGGATCGTATAATATTACAGGTTGTCCGTATCCGGGAGCTTCACTCAACTTGATATTACGCTGTATGACTGTAGTGAAAACCATATCCCGGAAATGTTTTTTCACTTCTTCATAGATTTGATTGGCAAGCCTTAACCGCGAATCATACATGGTGAGCAAAAATCCTTCGATTTCGAGGTTAGGATTCAATTTCGATTTGATAATTTTTATCGTGTTCAGCAGTTTACTGATTCCTTCCAATGCGAAATATTCACACTGAACAGGTATAATAATGGAATCGGCCGCCGTCAAGGCATTTACAGTTATTAAACCAAGAGACGGAGAACAATCGATCAAAATAAAATCGTAATCATCTTTGACATCTTTCAGAACTCCTTTGAATACTTTTTCCCTGTTTTCGAAGTTCAACATCTCGATCTCCGCTCCTACCAAATCGATATGAGAAGGAATAACGAACAAATTATCAAGTTCCGTTTTAACAATCGCGAGTTTAGGATCCGTATTGTTAACGAAACATTCATAAATCGAATATTCTATATTTTTGATATCTATTCCTAAACCGGAAGAAGCGTTGGCTTGCGGATCGGCATCTATAACTAACACTTTTTTATCAAGGGCAGCTAATGACGCTGCTAAATTGATTGATGTAGTGGTCTTCCCTACACCTCCTTTTTGATTGGCTAAAGCAATAATTTTTCCCATACGTTAAATTATAATTTGGGATGCAAAATTAATTCTAATAAAAGAAATCCGGCTTTTTAATTTACAAACAATACTTTTATTGTTGATAACTTTAAATTATTGTTGATAACTAACCGTGTTTTGTGCCCAACAAAAAAGAAGTAGTAACTTTGCATAAAAATTACAGTTATGCAAACAGCCCTTTTCCTTATTCCTGTAACGCTTGGAGAAACAGAAATCGACAAAGTACTTCCTCCTTTCAATCGTGAAATAATACTTCGGATTAAGTATTTTATCGTAGAAAATATCAGGTCGGCTCGCCGTTTCCTGAAGAAAACAGACAGCGGAATTGACATTGATTCTCTCATATTTTTTGAATTGAATAAACATACTTCTCCTGCTGATGTTTCGGGATATCTTAATCCTATTTCGGAAGGACATTCCGTAGGTGTTATTTCGGAAGCCGGTTGTCCGGCAATTGCCGATCCGGGGGCAGACGTGGTTGCCATAGCCCAGCAAAAAAATATTTCCGTAATACCTTTGGTTGGCCCGTCTTCTATTTTAATGTCGTTAATGGCATCGGGATTCAACGGACAAAGTTTTACTTTTCACGGTTACTTACCGATTGATTCGAATGAAAGGATTTCCAAAATTAAATTGTTGGAACAACGGATTTATGCTGAAAACCAAACCCAATTGTTTATCGAAACTCCATACCGGAACGGAAAATTAATAGAAGACATCCTGAAAACATGTAAACCATCTACAAAACTTTGTATAGCGGCTGATATTACCTGTGAAAGTGAATATATCAAAACAAAAACATTGCCGGAATGGAAAAAAAATCAAATTCCCGATTTATCTAAACGTCCTTGTATTTTTCTCCTTTATAAATAAATGGCAAAAAAATCTGTTTGTAGGGCATATATAGAAAAGCACAAAGTGAAACCATTGTTTCCTGACATTCCCGTTTCGGAAAACACGGAATTAATCGTTGTGATTCCTTGTTATGATGAATCCGGAGTATTCGACACGTTGGATTGTTTATTCGAATGTGAATCCGGGAATTTCGATACCGAAATAATTCTTATAATTAATTCTTTTTCAATCAGTAAAGATATTATTAAAAAACATAATAAGGAAACGTACGAAAGAGCCTTAAAATATGCGTCTGAAAAAAAACGGGAAAATCTTAAACTACTTCCGACACTTATCGAAGAATTACCAGGACATCAGACCGGAGCGGGAGTTCCCCGTAAAATAGGGATGGATGAAGCGTTGATTCGATTTTTGTCGATTAACAAAGAAAATGGCGTTATCGTTTCTTTAGACGCGGATTGTATGGTAGAAAAAAATTACCTGCCGGAAATTTACAACACTTTTTCAGGAAATGAAAAATTACTTTCCGCAACCATAGATTTTCATCATCCGGTCTGTCATTTAGAAAGAGAAAATCCCATCCGAAAATCAATGGAATTGTATGAAATTTACCTTCATTATTATAAATCGGCTTTGAGATATTGCGGCTATCCCTATGCCTATCATACCATTGGTTCGGCGTTTGCCGTAAGATGTATGCCTTATGCGCAAGTTGGGGGAATGGGAAAACAACAAGCCGGAGAAGACTTTTATTTTCTTCAAAAGATATTTCCCCTCGGCAAAACAAAAGAAATTTTCACTACAAAAATTTATCCCGCAGCGCGTTTATCCGACAGGGTTCCGTTTGGAACAGGTCCGGCTTTAGCTAAAATGATTGCCGAAAAAGAAATTGCGAAATATACTTATTCATTCAAATCGTTTCAAATATTAAAAACTTTTTTCGAAAAAATAGATTTCTTTTTCAAAGCCTCTCCCGAATCTATTGAAAATGAGATAAAAAATCTTCCCGATTTTGTTTTGAAATTTCTTTCGGAAGATGATTTTCTGTCGGAAATAGATATTATAAACCGCACTACGGCAACTTTACCCGCTTTCAAGAAACGGTTTTTCAATTATTTCAACGCTTTTAAGATACTTAAATTTTTAAACTTCATTCATCCCGTATACTTACCTTTCAAAGAAGTAAAAGGAGAATTTTTGTTGATGAAGCACGTAAAATAAAGTGAGTAAATTAGATATCAAAATAAATACATATATTTGAAAAAAAATTAAAGCAATGTATAAGTATTATTTGTTTTTATTTATTTCGTTTGGAATATTCGTTTCTAGTTTACCGGCACAAAACGTTGAAAACTTTTCGATGGAAAGTTTAAAATCTTCTTTCGAGAAACAAATCAACATGTGTCCGCAAGAAAAGGCATATATACACACGGACAGGCCGTATTACATGGCCGGCGAACAAATCCGGTTCAGGGTGCACTTAGCCGACGCGCGTTCCCTCCATCCCCTGATTGCCAGCCGGTATGTGTATGTAGAGTTGATAAACCCTCCATCTTCAGTTGTTTGCCGTGTAAAAGTACGTACTGACAGTTTATGTTATCACGGCCAGATTAATTTAGATGAAAAATTACCAACCGGAAATTATTTTTTACGGGCTTACACTTTTTTTATGCAAAATGCTGGAACAGATTATTTTGGAATAAAAAAAATATACATATCCCAACCTCCTCCAATGGCTGATTCAGAAAACGAATCGGCTAAGAATTCTTCTAAAAAAGCAGAATCAGCCACTTCCAAAAAAGAAGACAAAAAAAAGTCAAAATACGATGTTTCGTTTTTTCCTGAAAGCGGATATTTATTAGAAGGAGTTAATTGCCGCGTTGCTTTTAAAGCTTTATATCAGGATGGAAAACCGGCAGACATATCAGGAAACCTCGTAGATAAACAAGGTAATGTCATTAATTCGTTTAAAACATTGCATGCGGGAATGGGTTATTTTACTTTCACTCCCGAAAAAACAAAAAAATATTACATTGAATGTAAAGATTCGGCAGATAGAAATATGCGTTTTGAACTACCGGAAGCGAATCCGGATCATTATGCGATTAATGTTAACAATTTAAGGGATAAAATATACCTGAGCGTTCAAAAAAATGGAAATAAGACAAACTCTGATACGGTTCTTGTAGTAGCCCAAACGTGCGGAATCGTTCAATTCGCAGGTCAATGGGATTTTGAAAAAGAATACATTTCATTCCCGAAAAATACTTTTACTCCGGGTGTTATGCATATATTGTTATTGAATGCCCATTTACAACCCTTAGGTGAACGTTTGGTGTTTATCGACAATCCGGCAATGTCACAATCTGTTATTGAAACCCAAACAGATAAACAGTTTTACAAAAAAAGAGACAAGGTTGAATATTCACTTTTCTTGAAAGATGAAGATAATGAACCGCTTGAAGGAAATTTTTCAGTTTCGGTAACTTGCGACGACGATGTTAAAGCAGATACAACTTCCAACATATTTACTACGCTTTTGTTGACTTCTGATTTAAGGGGATATATCGATGAACCTAATTATTATTTCAGTAGAACAAAGGCTTCGGATTTGGCTTTGGATTTATTGATGATGACACATGGATGGAGGCGTTATGATGTTCCCAAAATTATTGAAGGAAAAATTTCTAAACCGTCATTTTTTCTTGAAGTGGGGCCGCAAATATCAGGTCAGGTAAAAAGTACAATTCTCAGAAAACCACTTAAAAATTTGAATGTTACGCTTGTCAGCATGAATGGAAAGTGTTTTGAAACAACACAAACCGATTCTTTAGGACGTTTTTATTTCCACCAATGCGAACAACCCGACAGCACAAAGTTTTTGGTCAATGCCGTTAAAACAAAAAAAATAGACCAAACCGAATTAATAATGAATGAAGACGTTTATCCATCATCTCCAAACTATCCGGTTCTCGATTTTCCTTTCGAAGAAAATAATATGCAGGATTATTTGAAAAAAGCGATTATTCGTTATGAGATTGAAAATGGTATGCGTATGGTTTATTTAAATGAGGTGGAGATTAAGGCTAAACGAAAATCTGACCTCAAAACGTCTCCCTACTACACTCATGCCGACAATACTCTGACCGAAGAGCAAATAAACAGGATGAGTTCGTTTTCTATAAGAACTTTATTGATGCAAATGTCGGGAGTATTTGTTTCCGGTAATAGTATCCGCATTCGAAATGCTTCAGGAGACCCTTTGTTGGTAGTTGATAATGTAACTATGGATATTTCGGAAATAGACATGATTGAAACCATGGATGTGGCCCAAATCGATTTATTGAAAAACGCGGCCAGCACGGCGATGTTTGGTTCACAGGGTGGTAATGGAGTTATTGTAATTTATACGAAAGAAGGAAAAGTTTCATTTAATCGAAAACCATTTAATATACAAATGATAACTCCTCTTGGATATCAAACTCCATCTGCTTTCTACGCGCCTAAATACGATACTCCAGAAACTAAAAGTAATCCGAATATCGATTGGCGGGCAACGATTCATTGGCAACCTTATGTGAGTACAGGTAAGGATGGCAAGGTTACATTCGACTTCTATACATCCGACAGTTTCGGCACCTATACCGTAATAACAGAAGGAATATCTAATGATGGAAGGATTATATTCAAAACAGAAAAAATAAAAGTTGAAGAATAAAAGAAACTGTCTAAAAAGTCAAATTAGCACAATTTACCATCGCATCTTGTGATGGCCCGATTCTAATTTAACGATTTTATTTTTTGTTTTTACGTTTTCGGGTAAATATAATATCGCTGTACAATTAGCAGGAATCGTCACTTCGTATTGAATATTATTTCCTTTTCTTTCCCAATAAGATATAATATTACCGTATGGAGATTCGTGTTGCGCCTTAAAATGTTCTAATCCTTCAACAAAGTTAGGCTTTAGGATGATTTGTTTAAATCCGGGATAATTTTCATCAGGATAAATTCCGCCCAAACCTTTATATAACCATGCTCCTATTTCTCCAAACATGATATGATTAAGAGAAGCATCTCTCAAAACATCCAACCTCCAGTTTTCGGATAATGTAGTCATTCCGTTTACCATCCACCAACCCCAGGAAGGATACGTTTCTTGCGAAGCTATCTTATAGGCTGCTTCGGCATATCCGTTTTGTGTCAAGGCATCTAATAAAACCTTACTTCCAAGTAAGCCTACATCCAAATGAAATCCGGTCGCTTCTACTTTTTTATATAAATTATCAGCCACTTTTGCCTTTAATTCTTCCGGAACGATTCCCCAAAATAAAGGCGCCGCCAATTCGGTTTGCGAACCTAAGCTATAAATTCCGGTTTCTTTGTTCAAAAATTTACGGTTGATAGCTTGTTTGATTTTTTCCGATAAATCGAAATAATATGTGGCATCGGGAGTTTTACCAAATAAACGAGCGGCTTTCGCTAAAATCAACACATCGGTATAATAATACAAAGACGATGTTAATTCTTTGTTACTTTTAGTTTTGACAGGCACCCAATCTCCCAACCCCCAATCGGTTGTATATTCCGGACTTTTGGATGTGATTAAATCGACATATCGTTTGATATTCCCATACATTTGAGACAACAGTGTTGTATCTCCGTAAAAACGGTAAATTTCCCATGGAATGATAGCTACGGCACTTGTCCAATCAGGTCCGTTAGCCCAATTGTAACCCCATCCGCTTGTAGGTACAATATTGGGCAGTGTTCCGTCATCTTTTTGTTCATCACGAAAATCGGCCAACCATTTTTCATATACCGTAATGCCATCGAAATTATACAGGCCGGTTTCAATAGCGATATGCGCGTCTCCTGTCCATCCGTTTTTTTCTCGTTGCGGACAATCGGTAGGATATCCGAATAAATTCGATAAATATGAATTATTGGTCGCCGCCCATATTTTGTTGATTATCGGGTTGGAAGAATGAATGTCGCCGACGGCGGGAATATCGCTATGTAATTCCAACGCGGTTAGTTTCAGATCATTCCAATTAATAGGTTGGGAAGATTTAATTTCTACATATTGAAAACCTTTGTAATTGAATTTCGGAGAAAAAATATCTTTTTTCCCACTCAAAATAAGAATGTCGGTTTGGAAAGGATCCGAATCGTCTGTCGGGCGATAATGATAATCGATATTTGTCATCTCAAGAGAACCATCGTCTTTTAACCGCTCTCCATGTTTAATTCGTAAAATGGTTCCTTCCGTTCCTTGAATTTCTACTTTTGTTATTCCCGCGATATTTTTCGGAAAATGATAAATTACGCAAGAATCACTTCTATAGTCTATTTTAGCAGGTTGAAATGTGTCGGTAACACGAATCGGATGTAATTGTTGGCTACGGATATTGGAAGAAGGAGCCTGACAAATTACCGCGTTTTTCCATCCGGAAATATCAGTTTTATTGGTATTCCAACCCTGAATTTCCTTTCGCGCGTCATAATGTTCCGCTGTATAAATACTATTGAAAATAACAGGACTGTCGGTAGTTTTCCATTTTTCATCGGTAATAAAAGAATCGGTAGAGCCATTCGCGTACATCACTTTGATTTCAGCCATAAATTTCGGGCGATCTCTCCACGGAGCTTTGTGAAAATCCCATACTGCCGTCGATTGATGATTGTACCATCCGTTACCAAGCAATACGCCTATTGTATTTTCTCCCTCGTTAAGATATCCGGTAATATCGAGAGTCGCGTAAAGATTCCGGCGGTCAAAACGGGTATACATCGGATCCAACAAGCGATTATCTACTTTTTCTCCATTGATATACAATTCATAAAGTCCGGCAGCGGCGACATAAGCGCGAGCCGACTGTATATTTTTATTTACCTGTACTGTTTTCCTGAAATATGGAGCAGGTTTGTAATCCATCGAATTTCCATCCGAAATCCAATGGCACGGCCATGAATAAGGATATATTCCGGCTGTCTCGAAAGAAGAAATAACCGGAGATTTGATTTTTTTCCCTTTTTTGTCCCAACATGCTACAGTCCAGTAATAACGTGTAAAATCATGTAGTTTTTCTCCATTGTAACGGACTAACATTTGGTCGGATTTTTTTTTGCCGGAATCCCACACTACACCACTGTCTTTTCCATTAGCTAAAGCAATTGAATCTATCCCTACTTGTATTTGATAAGCCGATTGTTTGTCGCCTTTTTCTCCGGAATTCATTTTCCAACTAAAACGAGGAGATAGCACATCTATACCAATCGGATTGATCAGATGTTCACATTGAAAATTCGTTATTTGAGCTTGTAAAGTACCTGTATTAATCAAACTTATAACAAATAGGAACAATGTAAAAAGATTTTTTTTAATCATAATGTATTTATTTTTACTAATATTTTTAGAATAAGAAAAATTTACGCCTTTTTTCGACCGGATGCAAATATATTGATTTTCATTATGGGTAAAAAATGGTTTCACTATTATTTATTTTATAAGATTAAAAATGATGTTTTACATATCAATAGTTCGTTCAAAACGTAATTAAGTTGTTGATTTTTAGAAAAATAAGTTGGATTTTATTTGGAGAAAACCGCAGGAATTAGTACCTTTAAAGCATTGACTGACAATCGAATGCTTCGATATGACTCCTGCGATTTATACCCAATATAGTGAGATTGTTCATGCGGCTTTAACAAGTGCGAAGTTACAAATAAATAAAAGCAGACGTAAATTTATGCTTGAAATCTTTCTACTCTACCTGAGTATTCCCTCCCGGATTAACTTCCTGCAATTAGGGAGGTACAGTCGTCATGGAGAGCAATATTTCCGCAGGCAGTTTGAGCAAGGATTTGACTTCTTCTCTTTCAATCGATCCCCTTGCCCATCTTTTGTTGGGTCCCGTATAGCAATAGCTTTCGATCCGGGCTTTATTCCCAAGTCGGGGAAGCATACTCCCGGCATCGGTTATTTCTGGTCGGGCTGTGCATCCAAATCATTGAAGGGACTTGAGATATTGGGTATCTCCATTGTTGATGCCGACAGCCGGACAAGTTTTCATTTGGAAGCCGTACAGACACCCCCAACAGATACTTTGCAGGATAATGAATTGACTTTATTGGATTGGTATAGTGCCGTTCTCAAAAAACAATTAGAAAAGATACGTTCCCTGACCCGTTACACTGTGGCAGATGCTTTCTTTTCCAAACTATCTTTTGTCGAATCCATTACCGGAATGGACCTGCATCTTGTCAGCCGCTTGCGGGATGATGCAGATTTGAGGTATATCCACCAAGCAACAACTCCCGGAAAAAGAGGAAGG
>JAVBKZ010000002.1:0-5091 GCA_031553755.1 Bacteroidales bacterium
ATGCATTGCTGTTAATCCGATTTTTTGATAAGTTCGGCATTTCCCCGAACAAGCCCAAAAATCAACAAATTTTCAAAGAACTCTTATTATTTGGCGCTAAAGCCGCGTAAATAATTACTAATTTTGAACGAACTATTGATATAAGAACATATTTTGTAACACATCAGCCTTCCCGTCCCCATCAAAATCTCTTACAATGAATTGTTCGAAGCTTTTAGATGGAACATCTTTTATTTTCTTGCTGTTGGGGTCATAAATAACTTCTTCATAATCTTTGAATTGTTGTAATTGTTGTTGTTTAATCAACTGAAATCCACTACCTGTATATGAATAAATATAACATAGATTATCATTATTAATAGTTATAATATCATCTCGACCATCACCATTTGTATCCCCCGAAAAAATATTTTTTCTATCTGTTTGATCAATATTGATAGTGGCTACCAAATTATTTGAAGAGAACAGATTATATACTTCTATTTTCTTATCTGTTGAATTCCAAACGGCAATGTGATCTCCATTTCCATCAATATTGATAGGAAATAGCATATCTAAACGTCTATTAGGTTTAAGTGTTGTTTCTATTTCATATTCATAATCATCCCCTAATTTATAGTAAAATTTGTTATTTATAGGCATATTATCAGGGATAAATAAAATTTGTTGTCTTCCATTTTTCATAAAATTCCCTGTTATAACATGGTTTCCCTGAGACATAATAAACCAATGTATACTTTCATACAAAGATCCATCTTTTGATATATAAACAAGACACCACACGGAAGTGGTTTTTACAATAATATCATCTTTTCCATCTCCATCAAAATCAGCAATTAAAATCTTTGAATCATCATTAAAAGTATCATTAAACATTATTGCTTTGTTTTCGTTGTTTCCGCTATAATAGATTTCCCAATTAGTTGAATTATAATGCAGAATATCTGTTAAGCCATCCCCATCAAAATCCCCTGTGTAAATTTGATCTAAAGGAACTTTGGATAAATTGCAATCAATATTATTCGTTTTTTGTTTTGCAAAACTATCCCAATTTATATTTAAAGAAGATAATGTGCTTTCGTCAAATTTTTCTGTTATTTTCAATAATCTTGGGAAAGCTCCCAATTCGGTATATTCAAAAGCAAACTCTTTGACAACTGAATTCTCTGATGATATTGTTATTGAATTCAAAATATTAGTGGAATATATTTCTCCTCCTGCTATATTTTGAGAATCCAAGTGTGATCTTTTTTTATAATCGAATGTTATAGTGGTGTAGGGAGATAAAGTTGTTTTAGAATTACCGGTATAAGTAATTTTGTCTAATACAAATTCATTATTCAGGGTTTTGTAGCTATATAACATGTAATTGCCATTGGCATCACTTACTTTGTTGAGATACCATGCCAACGGATTTGATTTTCCGGTTGCGTACATCCTTGAGTCGGCAGTATTACCATACTCCAACGTTTGTCCGTTTTTATGTTCTACCTTAAACCAAGCACTTGTACCCGAACCTGACACCGTAATTTTTGCAAATGTTTCTATTCTAGTCATGTAAGAGCCATCGTTTAATTTAACCAAATGATTACCGTCTAAAGTTAACGCGTCATTACCCGGTGCGTCGGCATAACTGATTGCAGAAACCGAGTTATCGTAGAATGTATTTTTATTTACCCTTGAAATAGACGATAACCCTGCAATTCCCCACTTCAAACCCAGTATTCCATTGCCTGTCTGGCTGTTATATACGATTGCCAAATTGGGTTGCATTCCGGCAGTTCCAACTGGTAGTTCAATAGGAATTGTATAGATAGCGGCTCCCATATCATTCACATCCAGACTCCCTTTTATTGATCCATAAAAATTAGGAATTTGGTCTATATTTTCTGTAGGAAAATTGTAATTGGACATACCACTATCTCCTTTGTCGGAATCTGCGATACGGGCAATGAAAGTTTCTCCCTGTGCCGCTTTATAAGAAAATCCAGGCAAAAGAGTGATTGATTTTTCAGCTTCCTTAATAACATTTCCTGATTCGGGTTTATTCAATTGAAGCGTTGTTGTTTGTCCTAACATATAATTATACATTACAAACAACATAAATATAGTGAAATACAAATATCTTTCCATGGCTTTTACTTTTTAATGATTTTCCATTCGGTTTTATTATTCCCGGCCACGATACGTAAAATATATGTCCCGGCCGGTTGATTGGTAATGTTCAGTTCTTCCGAACCTGACGCGGTTTGCTGTTTCAGGATTTGTTTTCCCTGCATGTTGTGCAACGACAAAATGGCTTCCTGACCTTCGGGCAAGTTTTCGATTTCCACTTTCAGGATTCCATCCGTCGGGTTAGGATAGATTTTTATCAACAAGTCGGAAAGAATTTCCGTATAGACTTCCGGTTCTTCTGTCGGGGCAGCCTTAACTTTAGCGGCTTGTTGTTGGATGACAATCGTCCGGGAAATGCGGTTGCCAGCGGCATCATATCCGAAACTGATGGTCTGGGCAGATATGTTGTTTGTGATGGTTGCCAAAAATATAGTAATAAATGTGATGATTGTTTTCATGGTGTTTGTTTTTAATGGAGAGTGGAGAATGGAGAATGAAGAATACTTCCTGTAACTCCTTCTAACTTCCTATAACTTCCTCTAACTTCGTTTAACTCCTTTTCTCTTTATTTCTTCAACTCTTTTTTCAACTCTTCGATTTCTTTTTGCTGGGCAGCAATCGCTTTGTTTTGTTCGATGGCATACAGCGTCAATTCTTCGATTTTTTGTAGCAGTTTGGCTTGCATTTCACTGAGGTTGATTCCTTCTTTTTCCACTTCGGCGGCCGAAGGCATATCGGGTAAGTGTTTGTGTTCTTCGATATGTTTGGAAACGGATTCCAAAGAACGGAGTTTATAGTTTGGAGCAAATACAAAATCAGACCATCCCGAAGATTCTATTTTTACTTCTTTGGCCCGGATGGTGCCGTTGACATCCAATTTATTTTGAGGGTTTGTTTCGCCGATACCTACATTGCCATTGGCTACGACCGTAAAACTTTCTTTCCATTCTTGATCTCCATAAAAAGTACAACCGACAGCAAACTTGTCTCCCCCACAATCATCTCCTATATTAATCCTTAAGTCCGAACAGTCTTTGGCTCTATTATAGCGGGAAATCCAAACTTCATCGAGGTTTTCATACCATCCGAAATCAAGTTTTCCCACATAGCCTACAGGAACATTGTCATGACCCCTGTGGCGCCCTATCTGAAGGTTACCATCTATTAATTGGTTGCCAACTACTTCAAGTTTTTGAGTTGGGGTTAATATACCGATACCTACATTGCCGTTACTAAGAAAAGAAGCGACCATATTAGTTCCAGACCTGAGGTATAGGTTCGGGAGATAATCAATATAAGCTTCTGTTCCTGTATGGTGCATTCTCAAACGGTTTCCGGAATCGGTATAAGAACCAATCCAGTATGAATTTCCCGATGGAATGTAAACACTGCCCTGTACCTGCAGTTTTGTTTGTGGAGACAGGGTTCCTATCCCTATATTGCCATTGCTGAGGATGGACAAATT
This sequence comes from Bacteroidales bacterium, assembly GCA_031553755.1. GTDB lineage: Bacteria > Bacteroidota > Bacteroidia > Bacteroidales > Azobacteroidaceae > JAIRVZ01. The sequence continues at coordinate 3,581 of JAVBKZ010000002.1, forward strand.
AGTAGTGGAACCTGTGTAACGGAAATGCAGGTTGGTAGGATAGTCGATGTATGAATTTCCGCCATTGACATGGACTAATTTCATACTGTTACCCGCTTGAGGGTCGGCATAAGGAGAAAACCACAGTGTATTAGTTACGCGGGTGGAACCATTCACATCCATGGCAAAAAGGGCATTGGGTGTCAATGTACGCACTCCTACGTTTCCTTTAAGGAAAGCATTGCCACCAACATGAATATCATCCCCGATAAATGAACTTTTGTCGGCCGCGAATTGCAAGGTAAAGCCACTATAGCCATTGGAACCACAAACACTACCGTCGGTAACGAAATATATTTTCAATTTACCTGTTGAATTCGTACTTACTGTAGTGAAATTGACATTGGTACCGGTTATATACGATAGGGGCTGCAAGTTTCCCTGGTCATCAACTTCGTGTACAACAACCCTGTCGTAAGAATTTTCTACATTAATTGTGCAATATATCCTCACATTTTCCCTTGTTCCTATATCAATATTCCATTCTTCGTACATGTTATTTACATAGTTTGTACCGGTTACGGATATCGTCCCGCTTGGTTGGTTGATATTATAAGTTGATGCTATAGAAGGAAATGAAAGTAAAAAAAGCGATGCGATGCACATATATATAATTTTTTTCATGATTGTTTAATATTTAATGGTTTACTTGTTTATTTATTTATCTATCTATCTACCTGTAACTTATTTGTTTTTCTTTTCTTTCGTTTCTTTAATCGCTTTCTCTTTGCGCTCTTTGCGTTTGGTATCTAATTGTTGTTTTTTAGTTTGTCCCAAAATGCTGTCTAATTCCAGTTCATATTGTTGGGAAATGTCGCTTTTCAATTGAAAAGCGTCTTCTTGTGCGGCCAATTCGTTAGCCTCTTGCAGCTTAGTTACGAAAATGGTCGTTTTTTCCAACAGGGAAGCTTGTTGACTTTCGGTAAGTTCGATGTCTTTAGCATACTTTTCAATCATTAATTGAACTGTTTCATCTTGCTGTTGCTTTGACTTCCCGGAAGATTTTCCGGGCGTGGTGGCGTACAAAAATGAGTGTAATAAAAATACGGTAACAATGGATGCTGAGAATTTAATCGTCGCGCTGATTTTTGTTTTCATGACTTTTTTTAAGATTCAACAATATATTTTTTATGTTTAATGTTGAATGTTTAATGTTGAACGCTTTCTTTTTTTATTTCAACTTTCAACAAAATTTGATGGTACACTTACCGGACAAAGAATTTTTGGAGTAAAGAGTAATTTTATTTTTGGTTGCAAGATTTCAGATTTCAACAATGCTACAATTAAATTTGAAATATTGAAATATGAAATATGTTATTTGCGATAAGACAAATGCCTTTCGTTGCGACAAATATAATAGTAATTTTTTTTGACATAATGGTAAATTTAGAAAAAAGTGATCTTAACGGGCGATTTTCAAAGTACTGATTTTTAAGGTTTTAAAAAATTAATTTCTTAACGGGTGGAAAATT
>JAVBKZ010000054.1:0-7695 GCA_031553755.1 Bacteroidales bacterium
TATGGAATACGCGGAAGTTGTGAAGCCTAAAAACTCTATATATCCTTTCCAATGGTTGTTGAGCAAGGTAACGGATATCAATGGAAATTTTGTTAAATACACCTATAAAACCAATACAGATAAAACACAAACTGTGTTGGACTATATAGAATACGGCAGCAATGGGCAAACAGCATCGCCACTTAAAATTACATTCGAGTATGATACAAAAACACACATACAAAAACAGTGGATCAGTGGTTGTTATTTCGAAGATTATTATTTGCTGAAAAGCATTTCTATAAACAGTAATGGAACACCATTACGCAGGTACGACCTTACCTGCGAATATCGGGATGAGAAACATTTTCTGGCAAGTATAAAACTAACTAATGAAAATGGAGAAAGCTTGCCGGTTATAAGGATAAAATGGGGAGGGGATAACAAAACGATGGCGGTAGAAAGCAAACCTTCCCTCTCAAATGGAATTGCTCCTGGAAAAGTTCAATTCTTTGCAAGTGATATGACAGGAGACGGGATATCCGATTTGGTTGAAATGAAAGAGAAGGATGGCAACAAAACAATTGTTAGCGTTTATAAAGCTTCCAATACAGGCGATTATACTTTTACACCCTATTGGCAAAAAGAGTTTCCTATGGGCTTTAAGAGTCCGTTTCCACGTGCGGAACAACTTGCCGGTAATTATATGATGGTACAGCATTACAATAAAAAATGGCTTTCTATGCTTATATCCAATAATTACAGTACGCATTTTGAGTTTTGTGATGTTGAAAACAACGATAATAGTAATAATTCGAGAGATATTGAGATATCAAACGAGCTGATGTCAATTTTTCATGTAATCGCTGACTTCAACAATGATGGAAATGATGAAATTTTCTATGTTGAAAAAATAAATACTTCATCTAAAGAAGTATTCAAATTAAAAGGCAATATACTTTATCTGAAACAAGAACTGGAGGCTGCTTCTTCCGATGTAACCTTTGAAATTACTGTTGAAGATACTCCCCTCAATGTTTTTTCGGCAGATTTCAATGCTGATGGATTAATCGATGTTGCCATCATATCAAAGAAAGGTGTCTATATCTATCAAAATAACGGAGGATCTAAACAATCCGATAAATTCGTACATGTCGGATTTACTCTTGTCAAATTTTTCACATTAGATATGAGTAACGGCAGGAGTGTGATAAAACCCGGCGATTTTAATGGTGACGGTTTAATCGATTTTATTTCATACGATGGGGTTCAAAATTTTACATTACTTATCAATGACGGGAAGTTTGGATTTATATCATCACAATTGTCAGATATCACGATGATTGAAGATAAAAAAACCGAAAAAAACGATGACAAAGACGATTTTATTGTCACGGATTTCAATCACGACGGGAAGTCGGATTTGATCATTGTTGATGCCAATTATAATAATGAAACCTATTCCGGCACTAACATTAAATGGTTTGCTTCCAATGGAACAAATTTTACGAAAACCTCAGGATTTAGTTTAAATGATGTAGATTATTATTACAAAGGCTACTCGACCACCGGTGATTTTAATGGAGACGGACGTGAAGACCTGTTTTCCTATAATGCCAAATTAGACAACATTAGGCAGGGAAATGGACAGAGATACTTTTTTTATCACACTCCCAATCCAAATTTTGACGCGAACCTGGTGGGAAGTATCGAAAATGGGGTGAATCTTTCGCAAACGATCCAGTATCGACCCTTGACTTATGGTAAGGATTTTTATCAAAAAGAAGAAGGTTCCGGGTATTTTGGAGGCAAGGAAAACCACATTATCGATGTCCTCTCACCGTTGTATTGTGTAAAAACAACCAAAAATCAGTGGTGGGACAATAATAAGCAAAGCTGGTTAACCGACGCTGAAAATACTTATTCATATATGGGCTTGACCGCGCAAACCTTGGGAAAGGGAATACTCGGATTTAAAGAAGTCAAAATCGAGGATCAAATAGCCGGAATAAGCACCTTGAATTATCTTGAATATAATTATGAATACTGTATGCCTAAAATGCAAATACAAGAAATATCTACTATCAATGGACGTACTATCTCTCAAACAATAACCGAGTTTAGTATTACAATAACCCCACAGCTTACTACTGAAATCGACAAGGTAGTTATCTCGCAGCCCATTCAAACAATGGAATATGACGCGCTTGCCAATTTAACTAAACTTACCGAATACCTTGCTTTCGATAATTCCGGAAACATCACAAAACAAAAAATTACACAAGGGGATCGTGTTCAAATAGATACGACTTCTTACCATTGGAGGACTGTATTGTTAAATAATAAGGTCTTTTTTACAAATAAACCCCATTACACACAGACAACGACCTCATATCAGGGCTTAACAGATACAATTACCACAACCTTCGAGTATGATAACAGATGGAAAAACCTGATACGAAAAGTGTTGCATCCGGATAAACCACTTTTTAAAGTGACAACCGAATATACCGATTATGATGTTTTCGGACATCCTAAAACCATAAAAGTCAAAGCAAAAGGTAAGGATAATGTAGAAGAAATCCGGACTACTTTTCAAGATTATACTTCTTCCGGACGATTTTTGTGCAGCAAAACCAATCTGTTGGGTGAAAAAACAACCTATTTTTGGAATGAAACCAAAGGTTTACTTGATTACGAAACAGACCAAAGGGGTAGAACAACTAACTATAGTTACGACACTTGGGGTAAACTAAAACAAACCCTCTATCCCGATGGTAACAGGGAAACCCAAGTCTTACAATGGGCAGGTGCCGGATGCCCGACTAAAGCACTCTATTACAGTTATTCCCAAACATCAGGTTCCGCACCGGTAATAACATGGTATGATGCCCTTGGACGGGAAGTGCAAAAAGACAGTTATGGGTTGAATAATAATAAAATATCCATATCGACCCAATACGATGAAAAAGGCAGGGTATGGCGTGTTTCCGAACCTTATTTTACAGGTATGGACATAAACGCGTGGGCATCCACCTATACCTATGATGAGTTCGGACGAACCGACACCATCGTTACCCCGATGGGAACAACATCCTACAAGTACAATAAAAATAATAGAATAACCACAGTAAACTCCCCTGATGGAGCCAAGTCAAGCACTTTGAATAGTTCAGGATTTACCGAAAGCAGCACAGTAAATGGGAAGTCGGTAAGCTACACCTACTATCCCAATGGACTTACTAAAACTGCCACTCCCCAAGATGGACAAGCGCTTATAATGGAATACAACTTGCAAGGCAACCGTACGAAATTAACTGACCCCGACGCCGGAGTTATTGAAACAATGTACAATGGATTCGGAGAGTTGGTAGAAGAAAAACAAAAAATACATGATCCCGGCACGTGGACCATTACGACAAACAATTACGATCCCTCGACAGGGCTGTTACTAAGTAAAACCCACAACGGTGAAACAACAGATTACAATTATGACGGCAACTATCGACTTTCCGGCATTTCGATATCGAATAAACATAACCAGACATATTCATACGATTGGCTTGACAGGATTACACAGGTGACCGATGTTGTGGATAACAGCAAAATATTCACAACAAAAACGGAATATGATGAATTGGGAAGGATAAAAAAAGAAACGTATCCGGATGGTTATTATATAGTGAACCAATATGATAAATACAGCCGGTTGACAGGAATAACCGACCGTAACGGTTCGAATATATGGAAAGCATTGGAGAGTAACGCCCGTGGGCAACTCACAAAAATATCGCAGGGAGGTTGTGAAACTGTTTTTGGATTCGATTCGCATGGATTCCCAACATCAATTTATAACCAGGGAATCATCAATATGGGTTATAATTTCAACACAAAAGGAAACCTTGAATACAGGCAAGACAACCTCACCGGTTATAAGGAATCTTTTATCTACGATTCAATGAACCGGTTGACCAATTGGAGCATATTCAAAAATTCTATTATTCAAAATAGCAATTCTAATACTTATCATGCAACCACTGGAAATATGAGTTATAAAAGCAGTGTGGGGCAAATGAATTATGATATAAATGGAAAACCACATGCGATATCTTCCATTGGGGAAATTTATACCGATGGTCCACTAATCCATTTTCCCGACATGGATATTGAATATAATGATTTCAAAAAAGTAGAAAAAATAACCCGGCATGGTAGCAGGCAATTGGATATTTTTTATGGCGTAGACGAACAACGGATTAAAAGTGTGGAATACGATGCTTATTTATTTAATTTTGCCCCGGGCATAAGCAATGAAGGTGAATTACAATCACTGTCTTCCGCATCTATATCATCGTCATTACCGTCTTCTCCTTCTTCCTCTGTTTTTTTACCCATGTATAACACTTTTACACGTTACTACATCGGCAACTACGAAGAAGAAATCAGTTCCGATGGCAATACCCGGAAAATTCACTACCTTAGCGGCGGTAACGGACTGGCAGCCATTTATGTGAGCAACACGCAGGGCGGAGATACCTTGTATTATGCCTATACCGATTATCAAGGTTCTTTGACAGCATTGGTACTGCCATCAGGAGAAGTGAAAGAACGTTATGCCTTCGACCCTTGGGGCAACCGACGCAATCCGGCTGATTGGAGCCAAGCCGACAGTCGGAAAAATTTCATAGTTAACCGCGGCTATACGATGCACGAGCATTTAGATGCTTTCGACCTGATCAATATGAATGGCCGTGTTTACGATCCGCTAACGGCAATGTTCCTCAGTCCCGACCCACAATTGCAAGCTCCCGACAATTGGCTGAATTACAACAGGTATTCGTATTGCATGAATAACCCCATGCTGTATATCGACCCGAGTGGGGAGTTTATTTTTACGGCGCTTTCTGCTATATTCTGCCCAGTGCTATTACCTGCTGCAGCACAACTTGATTTGGCATGGATGCAAGGTGGAATTATGGAAAAAATGCAAGGTGGAAATTTTTGGGATGGTGCAGGAAAAGGAGCCGTAACTGGTTTGATGAATGCAGGTCTCTCATTTTTGAATGTTCCGGGGGTGATACCAAACGGACTTATACATGCTGCCGGAAATGTTTTATCAAATGGTATCACAAATATCATGTGGAAACAAGATTTTTTTAAGGGATGGGAATACCAAGCAACAACTGGATTCGGAGGAGGCATTTATTCCGGATATCAATTGTCAAAAGAAAAAGGATTAAATTATTGGTGGGGAACAAAACCTGAAAAATGGGGTTTCCAAAAAACACAGTGGAGTTTAAATCCCTGGAAAGATATAGAGTTAGAGCTAAAATTTGAATCAAATCCGATAACTGAATTTTTAGGTCCAGATACATGTGTGCCTTCCTCGTATTTGAGTACTCATGGAGAACAAAAACCTCATTTATACGATGTTCTAGAACTCAAAGAATTAGACTATTACCAATTAAAAGAATTACATAGTCAAGGCTATACTAAAGTACACTTAAATGTAAATGATTATGATGGTATAAAGGGTGATTCACATAGAATGCCAGTTAGTAAAATCAAATATATTCCAAATAAATACTTAAAAGTTGAGTCTTATGATCCTGGTCATATGTATAGGAGAGCAGATGGAAGTGTTTATGCTCCAAAAGTGACATATGATTTCCAAAAGGCAAAATTTACATTTAATAACTTTATTCTGTTTCGTTAATACTAAATTCGTAAAAAATGAAATCAATTATATTGTCAATTTTATTGTTTTTGGTATATAATCAATTACATTCCCAACAATTGGAGAAGTATTCTATTTACAGAAATGACAGCAGTTATTTAAGATTGAATCAAGACAATATTGCTGAATTTAGAATATTGAAAAAATTGCATCAGGATACTATGGAATATGTGGAATATAGTATCTTAAAAAAAAAACATCAAGATACTATTCAATATTTTGAAAAATTACAAAAATATCGTCATTATGAAGGTAAAGGAAATTTTTATATTAAAGACAGTGTAATATATATAAACACTACAAAAATAAAAAACAAAGATTATCCGAGATTTGAAGATATTGGTCAGTCTGAATTTAATGGAAAATTATCAATCGAGGTGTTTGATTTGAACAATAACAGATACTCAACATTCTATGTCCGCGTTGAGACAAAGAAAAATTGGATACGATTTGTAGAGACAGATGGGAATACTTGTTACATAGATTTAAGCAAAATTAGAAAACCAGTTTCTATTCTGATATTTCCAATTAATGATTCAGTCCGAAAATGTTTTTTCCCTTTTGAAATACCTGTCCAGTCAATTAAAACTAATAAAATAAAGGTGTATTTGACTGATTTATATGTCATTAAAGACAAATTGATAAAATTCAGACTAAATAAAGATGAAAATGGTATCTTTATTATTGCTCCCGATGATTATCGCAGGATAATCCTTCGGTAAAGTTGCGTCAGAACTTTTCAAGCTTAGCTTGGGCTGGAGGTATTATAATAGGAGCAGGTAATACTTTTTTCGCTCAAGGATTTTCCGGAGGAGATGGAAATACATGGAATTCCAATAATCTCAAATGGGAACAAATATGTATAAACGGATTAATGGGTGGCGTAACCACTTTTCTCGGAGGTCAAATTGCGGGAAAAATTTCACTCTGTACGATGGTTCATATATACCATATAATTATGAACATATGGCAAGAACTATTGAGTTGTTATACTTGAATACAAAAGGCTACGGGCTATCTATCCCATTTTAATTGTATAATATGAAAACAAACATATTTTTATTGTTGCTTTTTCTATCTTTTATTGGCTATGGATGTGTTTCTAAGAAATATATTTACATTCAAAATAAAACAGACCATGACATCCAAGTTTATAAAATAGATATTTTAGATGTAGGAAACGATTCCGTTATGAAAATGATAATGCAAAAAAATAATTTGTATAGTAATCTTGAGAATGGCAAGTTAACAATGCGTTATCAGAGGGTTTTAAAACCTGATTCATTAGCATTTTTAGATATTGTTTATGGAGAAAAATCGAAGACAGAATTAGTTGATTTTACCAGTAATTATTTTAATGGGTCATTAATTATTGTGTCAAAAGCTGATACAATAAAGTTTAATCAAAAGGAAATAATACAAAAAGTCAATGAAGCCTGGTTTGAGAGGAATACGGATTCTTCTATAAAATTGAAAGCTCATGAGAAGAACCGATTGATATGGAAGTTTAGGGATTAATTCCTCTGTTTTATACAAATCATTACCGGCATTTTCTTTATGGAGGATGCTGGTAATTTTTTAGATATATGCCTGTTTTGCTTTGCTGTCTCTGAGGAAAGCATCAATCATTTTTAGTACACAGTTTTTATCCTCTTCGGGCAGTTTTTGAATCTCATTGATTTTTTTGACCAATGCTTTTTCCGGGACGACATCAGTAGTTCCCACGTTCGGCGTAGCGTCTTTCGCTACGTCGGGTTGGAAGCAAAGCTCTGCTTTGCAAAAGCAAAGACATGAGATTTAATCATGAGAGAATAAAGTGAGTACTCCGAATTTTTGGCGGCGTTTATATTGCCTTCGTATCAAGTAGTCGTTTGTAACGACATATTTCGTAAACTCAGGGCCAACGCATCTAAAATTTTCAATGGGTTTTAAACAATAAGTATCGTTGTGTATCGTTTAGCAATAAAAACGATATGCAA
>JAVBKZ010000001.1:0-6325 GCA_031553755.1 Bacteroidales bacterium
AGGTAACTGGTAAAGTCAAAATAGAAACACCGTTTTGTTTTATATATACTAAACGAAAAATCGGGAGATTTAGTATTTAAAACTCCTAAATATTTTATTTTATTGATTTTTTATTGGAGAATGAGACCTGAGTAGTTACAATAACTCTAACGGAAGAATTTTTTATTCAACAGGTACTTCGTTTGAAGAACAGGCTGTTTATAATGGGAATTTTTTTAGAGGAAAAAGAATTATAGCTGATTGTAATGGAGATGGTAGATCGGATGTCATCACATATACCGCACCGCCGAGAAAAGGTCTTATTGATTCTATCAAAGTAAGCATTGGAATTTTTAATGGTTCCGGATTTGATTTAATGGAAGATATGATAATAGATGATCCCGGTATAAGTATAAGTGGAGATGATCAATTGGAATTTATAAATTTTAATGATTTTAACGGAGATGGTTATCCTGAATTTAGTTTTGATAAATACACCATGTATAATTTTGTAAAACCATTGCCTAAAAAAGAAAATCTACATGTAAAAAGTATTATCAACGGACTCAATCAACAAATTTGTTTTGACTATAAACCAATAACAAGTAATGACGTTTATTCAGAAACAACACAATCTTATGTATTTCCTGTTTCAAAAATCAGGGCGCCTATATATGTTGTGAGTCAAATGGAAACTTATTTTGGATATTTTTTTGATTTCAATACTTTCCGTTATAAAAATGCCCGTATACATAAACAAGGTAAAGGTTTCCTTGGTTTTGAAGAAGTTGAATCCCGCAATTATAATCAAAACCGGAAAATTACGACCAAATACGGGTATAATTCCACTTACTATAATGTATATCCTGTGAAGCAAACTGTTAGTACCTATGCAGGCAGTCCAATTTTTACGACTTCTTATTTGAATTCTTACTTTACCACTGGGAATGATCAAATATTTCCTTATGTCAAAGAACAGGAAACTACTGACCATCTGACCGGATTGAATCAAAAAGTGGAATATACCTACATATGGGGAAGTTATGGTAACCCTAAAAAAATAACAGAAACTTGCGGTAGCTTAGTAACAGAAACTGAAAATACCTGGGATTTTAGAAGCGATATACATAAATGTTACCAAACTAAACAGGTGGTTACAAAAAAAGGGTTGGGGCAAAACTTTACCCAAACCAATACTTTTACTTACGACGACAAAGTGCGGCCGGCAACAAAAGTAGAATTTTCGGGACATGCGAAAGCTGTGACAACTACCTACAGCAATTACGATGTTTTTGGCAATCCCCGCGCGACTACCACCTCGGCATCCGGATGCCATACAATAACAAACAGTTGCGCTTTCGACCCTACCGGACGCTTTGTGACGAGCCAAACCGATGCGTTGGGTAATACATCTTATGCTTATTATGATTCCAAAACGGGAGCCGTTTCGGAGAAAAAAGACATGGCCGGTATTTCAACCTATTACCAATACGATGGTTTCGGCCGCTTGGTACAGGAGCAAACGCCAACCGATGTTGTCACTTATACACAGGCGTGGGATAACACCGGGTATGACTACTTGTTCCGTATTGATGCCACTTCCCAAATCACAGGAACGCAATCTACCTGGTACAACAGGGCAGGAAAGGAAATCAAAAAACAAACACAGGGTTTCTCCGGTCCGGTGGTCACGGAAAAAAAATACAATTGGGAAGGACGACTCTTCCGTGAATACCTACCTGGCTATAACAATGCAAGCACACAATACATCGAATATGCTTATGATGGATATGGTAGGCTACAGAAAGAAACCAATATCGGCCGTGCCACTTCGTACGCTTATTCGAAATTAACCACTTCGGTCACTACTCCCGACAGCAAGACCAAATCGACTACGCTCAACTCTTCGGGCTTGACAGCGTATTCGATCGATATTATGGGAGATTCTGTAATTTATACTTACAACAGCCTTGGGAAACCGGTAACTACTACAGCCAACGGCATAAGCTCTACAATCACTTACGACGACCGGGGCTACCAGCAAACATTGAAAGATGCCAATATCACCAATGCAATACAGTATGTGTATGATGCCTACGGGCAAATGACTTCGCAAACCAGCGCAAGGGGACAAACCACATTGATGCAGTATGACGTTGCCGGACGCGTGACTTCAGAAACGGATCCCGAACGCGCGTTGTCTTACGAATATATTCTTTCCGGTTATGGTATGGGGCAATTGCAGTATATCAAGGAAAATGGCACTGTAATCAACAGTTTTACTTACAACTATCTGGGGCAACCTGTTACTACTACCGAAAAAATCGACAATGTCGACTATACGGTTTCATACAACTACGATTCCCGCGGACAGTTGCAGGAAAAAACATCGCCATCGGGGTTGCGTGTCAGTTACCAATACAACAACGGCCAACTTGTTTCGATGCGCAATGCCGAAAATAATGCTTTGCTCTGGCAAGCCGACGCGGTCAACGCCTTGGGACAAATAACAGAAAGCACGATGGGCAACGGTTTGAAACGGATTTCGGGTTACGATACGTATCATTTGCCCAACCAAATCATGCTGAAAAACGGTTCGTCTGTCATAGACCAGGTTAACTACGTTTTCAATGCCACGACAGGCAACCTCAGCCAACGCAACGATGTGACGCTTGGGCGAAACGAAACATTTGGTTATGATAACCTCAACCGCTTGAATGCAGTTACCCTAAATAATGTATCGAACCTTTCGATGGATTATTTCAGCAACGGCAACATCCAAACCAAATCGGATGTAGGGACTTACCAATACGATAACGACAACCATGCCTTGTCGGGAATTACCGGCAAAGCGGCAAATTATAATCCCGCGGCATTGGATTTCACCAACACCTCCTACAACAGGGTTTCGTCCATCACACAACAAGGCAGCACCGTCAAAAAACTGAATTTGTATTACAATGCCGGGAACCAACGCCGCAAAACACAATACTATGAAAACTCGGTGTTGAAAAAAACGATGTATTATTCGGGAAACTACGAAAAAGAAATTCCTGTGAGTAGTGCAACCAAAGAATATGACTATATTTACACACCCGAAGGTTTGTCGGCGATCTCCATTAAAACCAACGGAACGCGTTCTTTCTATTATACACAGACCGACCATTTGGGGAGCATCCGTGTGGTAACAACGGCATCAAGGGGAATACAAACCCGTTATTACTACGATTCGTGGGGCAAACAAACGCTTTATTCCGGCACAAGCGTCACCAACCGGGGCTATATTGGCGAAGAACACCTCAATGACTTTGGGCTTATCAACCTCAACGCCCGGATGTACGATCCTGTCCTTGGCCGATTTATGGGCGTTGATCCGTATATTCAGGAACCGGATTTTACGCAAAGCCACAACAGGTATAGTTATGGGATGAATAACCCAATGAGTTATGTGGATCCGGGAGGAGAAATTCCGGTTCTGGTTGCAGTTGGAATCGTAGCTGCTTTTGTTTATCTTTATAATGCCCACTCCAATACACCGGAAGGTAAAGACAAAGGTAATCCGAAGAATTGGGCTTGGAATCCGAGGGATTGGTTTAGAAAAGATGGCAAAGGAGCTGTTGTAAATATGGGTTATAACACAGGGGGTGATGTAACTGTTAGTGTAGGGATTGGCAATCCAAATGGACTCATTCCGGTTGTTGGTTATAGTAGTCAATATGGAACAGGCGCAGGAATCAGCTACAATGGAAACTCAAGCCTGTATTATCCAGGATATGAAAGTAACGTAAATAACTCAATACAGCAGTCTGTTGATAGAGCGATTGAGAATGCAAGAATCTCTGTTGGAGCAGGGATGGAGTATAGTAACAAATATATAAATGATTTTGCCAACCAATATTTTCCAAAACATATAGATTTGGTTGATAATATTTATGCAGATTGGTCTTTGGGTTCTTCTAAATATGAGAGAGATGGAGATTATGTTTACGGTTTTGGGGAAAGAATAGGAGCATTTTATAGTATTAAAGAAAATTCTATATATATGTTTAAAGAATGTTTTACAAGTAGAGAACAGTTATATCTTGATTTAGGTCACGAATTAATTCATGCGTCGTATTACAATAGATTTAAAGAACCAATCTCTTCCTTTACACAGGAATATATGATTGCTCGTTGGGAAGCTGATCAAAAAAAAGCTTGGGGTATGCCATATGAAATACCTGGGAACTCTCATTTATATCATAAAGATTATGATTATAGAAATTTTGGATTTAAAATAAGAAAAACAAGGCCATGGGTAAAATAAATAAAAAAAATATAATAGCGATGTTAGGGATATCTCTATTATTTAGTTCGTGTTCTTTGAAAAGCGACAGTCAAGATATCGAATCTTTATATTTTGACAGTTTAGCGGTTAAATATATTAAATTAAAAAATGAATCGAATAAACAAATCAAGAATATTTCGGAGAATAATAATCTGAATTTTGTAACTTGCAACTATGTCGATAGCTTAATTTTGGCAAATGAAATTTTAGAATTCACAAATTTTGACAATAAAGAAATCATTTTACCAGATTCCTTTTTTACAGAAAAATCATCAATATTTGATGAAATCATTTATTTTGATATTTTTCAAATGAAAAACATTGAGCAAGAGAGGGGTAAATTGAAACTAAAACCATTTATAGAATTATCCTATGATGTGAAATGTTATCTTGTTGATAATCAAATTTTAAAGAAAAGATTAATATCTGAAGATATTTCTATTTATTCATTAGGGAAACTCAATTATAGCGCATTATTTGATACTCAATTTTTATTTGTTGAAACAAAAAATAAAGGAATCAATTTTTATGACAGTTTCTTGCTTGTAAATACAAAAGAGAAAAAAATAATGTCAATAAGTGAAATTGGGAAATATTCTTATTCTAAAGGATTTTCATATATGTTGAGAACACGAACAAATAGAAAATATTTTTTTGTACAGACAGAACTTATATCAACACATGTTGTTGATGAAATTACTCCAATAGAAGATATGGTAGTTGTTCCAAAGAATGTGGAATATTACACTCAATTTTATTTTGATGAAAATGGTTATGTAAAGTTTGTGGAGGAATAATTCTCTGTGGCTACTACAAGCGTCTATAACATAAATAGTTTGAACTCATATCAATATAGAAGAACATGGACAGAAATTCAGGCAAATACCTATGCTTATTATTATTTTGGATGTCCTAAATTTTGGAATAAATTTGATTATCCCTGGAACGATATGTATATCAATGAGAAACATAGAAGAAAGAAAATTATGCCATGAAAAAAGTCCTCATTTTTTTAATTTTAGTTATCATATTAATCTTATTATTGATCAGTCTATTTTTTACAGATAAAATAGATAAAAGACAAGTGAATATAGTCAATAAAACAGATGATACCATTTTCTGTTTTAATGCAATACATCATGCTTTTGATAATGTTTACAACATGTATAAAGACTATGATTTTGATCGCAAGTTTATGGTTGTAGGAGATTCCTCAAGTGTTTTTTATGACCATCCGAGAGATTGGAATACTGCTTTTAATTATAGCCTTGACGGGAAGCTTCGTTTCTTCATCATATCTAAGGACTCAGTAAATAAATATGGGTGGGAAAAAGTATCCAAAGATACCATTTTTACAAAAGTGTATTTACTTGATATTCATGATTTGGACTCTCTTAACTGGACTATTGTCTATGACGGAAAATAGAAGGATGATATACATATCAAAGCTACTATAATCCTGTTAAAAATATGCAGAAATCAAAAAACAAGCAATACGAAATGTTAATACAATCTTTATCACTAAAAAAATGAGTATAATAAGTAAAATAAAAAGGATACGTTCTTTTATTCCTATACCTATGCTAATAATGGTTGGGGTGCTTGCTATTGGTCCCATATCAGTAGTTACCACAAATATATATGGAACACCCGAAACAGTTACTGTTTCTTTTTATAAAAAAATACATAAAGCAAAAAGTAATCCTTTTACAGTATCATGTGGTTACTATTATGTAAAAGGGAAACGATACACAGCAGTGATATGTGAAAAACTTCCAATCGGTGCGAAATTTCAGATAAAGCGTAGCCCTATAGTATCGTGTGAATACAATACAATTGGGGCTTTACAAGAATAGTTTATTTATTAAAATTCCCTCTGTTCGGCGGCGTTTTCATAACGCCGTCGTATTAAATAGTCGTTTTTAACGACATATTTCGTAAACTGATTTTAATAAAAACATACGCAAAATCGATTATAATTCATTAAATTTGCCGCAGGAGATAAAATTCCAACAAGGG
>JAVBKZ010000071.1:0-3026 GCA_031553755.1 Bacteroidales bacterium
TTTGTCGGTTTCGTAACGAATCAGGTTTTTATATAAATGAATATTTTTCGCATCGATTGGTAAAATATCTCCTTTCCGGGGAACGTATAACGGACCCATATTTTTGATTGTCCATTTGTAACCTTTCACTTTGGGAAAAGATCTCAGTACATCACGTTTGATACAACTATCGGGTCGTTGAGATAATTCCAACTGATTTTCATAACAACCTAACTTATCGGGACAATTCTTTACTTTATAAATACCGTTTTCGATATAAAATGTATCGCCCGGAATCGCTACGCAACGTTTTACATAAAATACATTCAAATCGAAATCCAATTTATTCCAATCTGTATAAGGAAAATTAAACACCAATACATCGTAGCGTTTCACTTTGCAAAATCCGGGAGCACGGCATATTTCTATTTTTTTTCCTTCCTCAAAATCAAGGCTTTTATAAATCCGTCCTCCTATCGCCAATTTGTTGACATAAATAAAATCGCCCGGAATAATGGCAAGTTCCATCGACGGACTCGGTATTTTGAATGAATCGAACAAAAATACCCGCATCAAGATGGCTAACACGATAGTAACTACTATGAACAGGAAGTAGTGGAAAATCGTTCTTAATATGGATTTGAGGGTGATGGGCATTGTTTATTTATCAAAAAATAAATTTTCAGATTATTATTCAGACAATTATATTCCTCATTAAATTTAGACAAGCAGAATTTTCTTTTTACTCAATGTAACGAAAGACTCAACACCGAATATTTAATTAAATTCTACAATACATAAAATAGGATTGTCATCAATGTTTATTTGTTCCCTTAATTTTATAACATGCTGAGGTAATTCATAACTATTTGAATCAAACATATTTATAAAATCAAATGAATTAATGTAACCTAACATTTTATTATCATCCATAGTTGCTGCCATCGTAGGTATCAATAAATGATCTTTATCATTTACCCAAATCGGACCTAAGTTTATTGTCTTTTTTTCATTTTTTATATAAAGGGAAGATAAAAATATACCACGATAAGCATACTTGATATAAATATAATCTTCATTTTCAATAAAATTATAAATACTACAAAACTTATTATTTTTTACTATTCCCTCAATTATCTCTTCCGAAATATTCGAATTCAAATCGAAAGGAACATTGTTTTTTCCAAAATCAACATAATATTTAGGAGAAATCAAACTTGAATCTTTAGGCGTAATTTCATATATAAAATTAGGATATTCAGACAAAAATAACGTATGTTTGCAAGTGTAAAAACGATTATCTCCATTTGTCGGAAATCTTACAAGCCAGTCTCTAAATGTCATTTTTAAATCTTTTTTAATTATCGTATTTTCATCCATTAAACATAGTCGATATTGTGTGGGGTATATCGAAGAATAAAATATTTGATTAGGATTTCGTCCTCCATAAAACAAAAAGAAATCATCACAATATGTAAAATCCGAACAAACAAAACCAATTTTAAGTTCTTTCAACAAATTACCTTCTAAATCGAATTCAAACAGACTTTGCTTTCGCTCACAATACAAACTTAATTTTCTTTCTTTTTCATTGATTGAAAATGTACTTATTTTAATATACTCTCCCGGGCCTCCTCCAATATTACCATAACTACAAATATACCTACCATCATAATCAAATTTATAAATTTTGTTTGCCCGAGAATCATGTATAAAAAACATTGAATCGAGTGAATGAACCTTAGATATTTCTCCAATAAGAAATTCTTGTCCTGTTTGTAATGAGATATATGATACTTTTTTGACATATTTAGAAGCGGCAACCATATTTACTGTATCTATATCTTCAGTATTGATATGAATAATTTCTCCTTGAATAGGAATTGTACGATAATTTGTTACATCTTTACATGAAATAAAAAAATAGCAAAAAAACAGAATGATAAAAAATGAAGCATTTTTCATGATTATTAAATTATTACTAGTATCCCATAAAAATTAGATTATCAATGATTGAGTAAATAGAACTTATAAGTACTATTGATTTTCAGTATTTTACAAAATAGACATATTCAATTTTGAGAATAAAGTACTAAGCACAAATTTAAGTCCGCTTACTTTTAAATTTACTTTAATCTGCTCATATTTATATGTATATGAAATATTATTTTAGATTTTAATGGGATACAAATGATTAAATATACTATTAATGTTTTAAAATTTAAAGGATTTAACTCTACAGCATTGCATTCTATACTACAATGCTGTAAGTTAAAAATATTACATGTAAGTTATTGGTTTTTTTTACATTCGTGATAACTACATCCGCTTGCTCCTCCTGTGTATATGCAATAATTTCGGGTTCCGTCATATTCAACAGGATAAGAAAAACCTATTTTACAAAAACCTCTAAATGGTATGAAAATTTCAAAATCACAACGTTCCATTTCTGTTATTGTACAATATTGAGGATCGTTTATGTTTTCGTGTCACAAATCTAAACTATTTCAAACGGAATAACAATAGCCGTTTTTTGAAAAAATATGTCTTATTTTCAAAATCGTTGATTATAAGTAAATTGTATTTTTCTTTGTGTTAAAATATGTCAATTATGTTCCTTTTTTTGTCAATTAAAACGTCATTTATAAACTGGCCTCTCCCTCCCATCGCCAATTTGTTGACATAAACAAAATCGCCAGGAATAATGAATGAGTCTTTATTTGCAATAGGAGAACCAAGCCATATAACCTTTTTCTTTTGATCTATTAAAAATGTGTAACTACTCAGGTCTCATTCTCCAATAAAAAATCAATAAAATAAAATATTTAGGAGTTTTAAATACTAAATCTCCCGATTTTTCGTTTAGTATATATAAAACAAAACGGTGTTTCTATTTTGACTTTACTAGTTACCTACATATCCGCATTACTATCGTCTCTTCAACGCGAACTAACGGAGTTGAAAAGTACAGTCTACCTGCAACAGGTAGAGATAAGTGAATTATATCGCCTCTTGGATAGAAAGGATAAGGAAGTATTGGAATTGAA
>JAVBKZ010000028.1:0-11194 GCA_031553755.1 Bacteroidales bacterium
TTTGTCGGTTTCGTAACGAATCAGGTTTTTATATAAATGAATATTTTTCGCATCGATTGGTAAAATATCTCCTTTCCGGGGAACGTATAACGGACCCATATTTTTGATTGTCCATTTGTAACCTTTCACTTTGGGAAAAGACCTTAGTACATCACGTTTGATACAACTATCCGGCCGTTGGGATAGTTCCAACTGATTTTCATAACAGCCTAATTTACCGGGAAAATTCTTTACTTTATAAATACCGTTTTCAATATAAAATGTATCGCCCGGAATCGCTACGCAACGTTTCACATAAAATACATTCAAATCGAAATCCAATTTATTCCAATCCGTATAAGGAAAATTGAACACCAACACATCGTTGCGTTTCACTTTACAAAATCCGGGAGCACGGCATACCTCTATTTTTTTTCCTTCCTCAAAATCAAGGCTTTTGTAAATCCGTCCGCCCATCGCCAATTTGTTGACATAAATAAAATCGCCCGGAATAATGGCAGGTTCCATCGATGGACTTGGTATTTTGAATGAGTCAAACAAAAATACCCGCATCAAGATGGCTAATACAATTGTAACTACTATGAACAGGAAGTAGTGGAAAATCGTTTTTAATATGGATTTGAGGGTGATGGGCATTGTTTATTTATTTTTTCACTTACCTTTCAATGGTTTTCATATTGTTTGACTGACCTAACAAAATCATAAGAAGGTAGTAAATCATTTTTTTTTCCATGTAATAACCAACAACCATCATTTATATCCCACTTCCATGATTCTGATTTTACTTCATAAAATGTTTCTTCTTTTATCTTTTCTTGATTTTTTACTTCTTTACTATCCAAATCATAAGTTGTAGTGATTATTGTAGTTTTTTTAGTAAAAGAAGGTGGAAAACTTTTTACTATTTTTCCCTTATAGTACCAAGCTTCATCATTCCATTTCCAATCAGATTCTATCGTTTCATAAAATCCGGTGGATTCTTCTTTTATTTGAATATTTTTTTTGATTGTTGATTGCTCAAATATAAGTGTTGAATCGATTGTTTCGACAGAACAATATGTAGCGGGAACAAAATTTACAGTTTCCCCGTTGTAAAACCATTTATTTTTTTCTTGCGTCCATCCTTGCTCTACCTTATCGAAAAAAATTGTTTTTGTAACAATACTTTTTTGTAGTTTCATTTCCTGAGCATATCCTGCAAATAAATTGTGTAATAAAATTACGATTAATAATATTTGTGTTTTCATTCAATGATTTTTAATTGTTTAAGTCATAAAACATTATGAATACCATTAGTAAACAGATTAATGATAAATTTCTCATACTTCAAAATTTTACGTACTGTTAAAATCACAGTGTCCTAATCAAAAAGGACACCATGATTTGTTATAATTAATTATGGCTTTGATGGACAATTTTGAGGAGAACAAAGTTCATTTCCTCCAGAAATGCATCTTACTTCCGATTTTTCTGCCGTATATGACCATGTTACATCCGCTGAAACTGTTATGCTGACACCTGCAACAGACACTGAAGATCCAGCTTTACCAGTACCACTGTACTTACATCAGAAGTAATTCGTATATAAATCTTTGTTTTCAGGCGTTGCCAACGCCTCCACATTGGCCAGACCTAAGGCTGATAATTGGTTGTTTGCCATTTTGAAACACTTTTCTGAAATCTTTTTCAATTAATATTATAAATACACAATATGGGTTCATCGGTTTCATTTACTGGTTGCTTCATTGCTCTATCCAATATTTCGACTCCTTCGGGAATTCTTTCTCTGATTTCCTGATTATTGAGTATTCGAAATGCAGTTTCGGCTTCAAAATAAGTAACAATGTGATTTTCGTCCATAGAAATAAAATTTCCGAATCCCAGTTTACTTATAGGATTATTTAATGCTAAAAAAGTTTCTTTTGTTTTATTGCTTTTAGAAAAGAATGAAATCAAATTAGAACCCTGAAATAAGTAAGAAAAAATTAAATAATTATTTGTCTCCTGAAATGTTTTGATACAAGAAATATATCTATTTCGTTCTAATTTGTTGTATTTTTCCTTGTTATCGAAAACGTCCATTGGAATACTATATATGCCAAAATCACAAGTATAGTATGGCCTGACAGTATCAGTCATTACTTCATATTCTGTATATCCGTATTCGGGGGTAAAATATACCTTCCCATCATAAGTGGATAGCTTATTTTCAGTAGTATATTCAGTCCAATCACTCTTATTGAAAAATTCGGTCCTAATTAATTCAAATTTTTCTGAAAAAATAAAAATAGAATGCGTACTATTGTTAGATGAAGTCCCTGTATATCCTACATAAGTTCCATCTTTTAATTTTTTAAGATCAAGCAATGCAACCTGAAGAGAAAATTGTTTAATCACTTTGCGTCCATCCATATCAAGCTTCATTAATTTGTTTGGATGTCGGCATAATAGATTAATCGTGCTGTCTTGTTCCTCATAATATATTCCAAAAACATTTGAGTATTCATCAGGACCTTGTCCTGTCAAGTTGATTGTATTAATGACCTGCCCCTCTCTGTCGTAAACAAATACACCTCCATATTTGAAAATGTCGAGTATATATACTCTGTTGTCTGTGATTATCAACTTATCTATCTTGCCAAGGACTGCATTTTCGGCTGATTGTAATTGTATATATTCAATTGAACTAATGTATTTATTTCCTGAATCGGAAATGTCTTTAAGGTTTGAAACCTTAGATGGTAACTCTATCAAGATTTTTTCGCCTAACCCTGACCTATTTTTCTTTTCCTGGCAAGAAAACATTATGAATACCATTAGTAAACAGATTAATGATAAATTTCTCATACTTCAAAATTTTACGTACTGTTAAAATCACAGTGTCCTAATCAAAAAGGACACTATGATTTGTGATTAAATTGACATGAACTCTATTATGTTTCTTTCTGTTTTTTATTTTTTAATACATTCCATTTTATAGCTATACTTTCATAATATCTTTCAGATATTTTACTATATTCTCTTTTTGGGAAAAAAGGACAAGATATTTGTAATGAATTTGATAATAGAAAGAAAAAAGTTTGATTTGAAAATTGTTCAGGAAAATCATCAACAGAAATTAATGAGAAAGAGCTTAGTGAAGACTGCTGTTCAAAGACTTTTAATTCTCTGGAACTCTTAAAATTAGAAATTATAACAATATTTTCTTTCTGATGTAGTACTTTTTTTGTTATTTTTTTTTCCCTATACGTCAACACACCCGATAGAATCAATAAGAGAATAAATAAAACTGCTAAAATTTTTTTATATATCTTCATAGAGATGGTTTTATATATAAAAAACATAAAACTGGATTATCACCATTGTTTTCTAATTGTTTGACTAATTCAATATCTCTTGAGGATGCCAACTTTGAATAAAACATTTCTTTATTGTTGTTTTTCAATTGATTATGAAATGATTCATCTATTGAAGCTAACAGCATATTTTCATAACATCCTGTTACAAAAAAGGGGGTATATGAAACTCTTTCTTTTGCATCTCCGGCAATCGAATGGTATACTTTATAGTTCTTTTTTGAAACTAAAGCAACAAAACTTTGGAGTCCCTTGGAATAATTAATATAAAGTACATTTTTCATTTCAAAAAACATAAAATCTCTAACAAAATCATCTTTTATCATTTTTTTATTAAAATCTCCAATACTCATATTCTTAGTATCTTCATAAAAGGTCTCTATTTGTGTTGGAGAGTAAAAAGACAAATCATATTTTGCAATAATATCATCGTTTGATATTTCAAAAATTGTATCACAAAATGAGTAATGATATAATATTTTGTTTTCTTCTGTTTTTTGAAATAAAGAAATAAAATCGCAGTATAATTCTCTTGTATTTCGGAATGGGAAAGCAGTTTCTTTCAATGATAAATCGTTATCGATAAAAACAATTTGATATTTCGTTTTTTCTGTATATTGGTTATAAAAAAAACACATTTCATCATTTTGAGTATTGATAAAATCATAAGGATGAGGATCTGTTTTTTTCTCCCATATTAAATTACCTGTATGATCGTATTTTATTAATTTCCAAGAAAACCAATCCAATATCATTATATATTGGTCATCTATTTGAACCATATTGATATTTTGATATTCTCCGGGACCATTTCCTAATTTATTGATCTTATACAAGAAAGAACCTTGTAAATTAAACGCGAATATTGTTTTCGTTTTTGAATAATCTGCTATAAAAATAGTATCATTCACAATAAATATTCTCGAAATATTACCTATCAAAGATATATCAGTAGTTTCTAATGGAATTAATTTAATCGAATCTAAGTTTTCATAAAAGTCAGTGTATTTGACATTTTTTAATAAATTCAGATTTATGGGCTTATTTTCCTTGTTTATCTCCATTGTAGGAGTATTGTATACATACGTCATATATTCCCCTGCTTTGTTTTTGGATTTAGAACAGCCTAATAATAAAATACAAAACAGAGAGAGTAAAGCGAAATGAAATATTTTATTCATAAAAATTTAAGTTCATTAATATTTATTTGATTCATAAAAAATATCTCGCAACAAATACGTGCGAGATATTCCCTCTTTAATCAACTAACCAACCAGCTCCAGAGCAACCAGTACAGCTCCAAGAATGAGCAACTGTTCCTTTCCCTGCTCCAGCATATTCGGAAACATCAGACTTCCAGGAAGCAAAAAGGTCTTTACATGTTACCGAAATGCATTTCCAATCAGGTCTATCCCACCATTCTCCAAGATCAGAAGCTTGGGCTTCCAAACTAGTTAAGTCCAAGGTTGATTTATGTCTTTCATTTAATGCAACATTCACGTTTATAATCGTTACAGTACTTAATACTAAAGCAACAACTCCTAAAAATATTTTCTTTTTCATTTTGAAAAAATTAAATTGTTAATAAATACATTTAACTGATTTTCATAACAACCTAACTTACCGGGAAAATTCTTTACTTTGTAAATACCGTTTTCAATATAAAAAGTATCGCCCGGAATAATGGCAGGTTTCATCGATGGACTCGGTATTTTGAATGAATCGAACAAAAATACCCGCATCAAGATGGCTAACACGATGGTAACTACTATGAACAGGAAGTAGTGGAAAATCGTTTTGAGTATGGATTTGAGGGGAATAAACATAATTTATTTATCGGGTATTTTTGTAGTAACTGTTGAAACTGTTTTTGTTTTTAAATAAGATGGAGATTTGTCAACAACTAATTGATTTTTAAATACCCATTTCAACTGTTTTTCATTCCATTTCCAATTACTTTTCAATATGCTAAAATACTCTTCTTCTTTTCTTTGAGAGGAAGAAATTGTAATTTTTTTTTCGACTTCGACACAATCAGATTCCAAAATATCTATATTTTCTTCCTTGATACAAATATATTCAGGAGGAAAATAATCCGTTTTATTTCCATTGAAATACCATTTGTAACCATGCCATACCCAATGTCTGTGAGTCGTTTTGTAAGTTATCAAAAATTCTGTTTTCGTAAATTGACGTTGACACGATTTCAAAATTCCATCTATAGAATCTATCGTAATATTTTCTTCATTCTTGATATAATGAGAAGGTAGATTATTCGTTAGACTATCCTTATAATACCATCGACCATCAACATTTTTCCAATCTAAATCGGAAGTTGAATAAGTTACCACCTTCGATTTTGTGGTTATCTTTGTTTCACTCTTGTTTTGTGATACCATTGAGAATGAAATGCAACAAAACAAAAACAATATGGAATATCTATTTTTTTTCATTTTTTCTTTCTTTTAATTTATACCAAACTAAAATGGGATTGTTATCTTCAATGTTTCCAATTGAATCAGAAATTGTATTTATAACGTTATTATTTTTCTTGTCAATATTTCTACAGGTACTAAATTCATCACCATTTATAACACTTAAAATTTTATCCTGATTCTTTATGTCTGAAAAATACACAACAGGTTCGAAAAACAATCCATTTTCATCAAATATTCTATTAGAAACACATATAGTTTCTACTTTTGCTTCATTAAATAAGCAGAAATGTCTTTTGTGGTTATAATAAAACTGGAAAAAAAGCATGTTATTTATTTTATAAAAACTATGAATACGAGATGCAATCAATCCACTATTTAATTTCTCTCTAAAATCTTTCACTTCTGACTCTGATGAATTTTCATCAATATCTATATTCGAATTTTCCGAAAAATTTATAGTATATTTTAATTCTAACTCGTCTTTTTCTAAATTATACATATAAATATTTTCACTCAAAAATGGCAATATGTATAAATTATCTCCATATTCAGTAAAGATGCTTTTTGTACCTTCTACACTGTAGGAACGTCCTAATAAATGTTTATTGAATGGAAGAAATTCTTTTAATACTTTGGATTCCTGGCTATATAATTTTAAATTACTAAAATTTCTATTCATATCTCCACTTCCATTACCTAAATAAAGTAACCATTTGTTTGTCTTTAATTTTGTTAACGAGTAACCTTTTTCTATTTTAATTTTATTAATAAAATTACCGGAAAAATCATACGATAAAATATTTCCTAATGTTTTATCATATAGATAAAGAATATCTTGATCTATGATAAAATCATCCACTGTTATGTAATTCCCATTAGCTGACCCTTTCTTATCTAATTTACTCAAAAATTTACCTTTTTCATCAAAAATAAGGATGTATCCCATTGTTGAATCCAAAATATAAATCTTGTTTTCAAAAAATTCAATTTTATCTATTTGAGAAATCAAAGATTCATCTGTTGTTTCTAAAATCAGGTAAGAATCGTATTGAAAATAGTCTTTAAAATCAAAATTACCAAAATCAAATTTAACATCTATCTTTTGGATATCTATTGTTTGCAAATCTGTTCTTTTTTTGCTCGGAGTACACGCTAAAAGGAAAAAAAAGAAAAAAAGAATATTTATGTAGGTTTTCTTGTTCATTGTATAATTTATTTTTTGTTAATACTGGTATTAGAAAAAAAAAGATGAGGGTGAATTCAATCACCCTCAAAAGAATGTTAACATTCACATTTTAAGTTTCCAAGACCATAACCAGAACAAATTTTTGTAGTTGTTTCCACAATATCATGAGTTATGGGATCTTCTGTTTTTTTTGTTTTACATTCGACACTCATATACCCTGTATAATTAGATTCTGCTATCGCCAACGCCTCCACATTAGCCAGACCTAAGGCTGATAATTGGTTATCACTTTTGCTCATATTCACGTTAATTGTTGCAACTGTTGTAATAGCAAGAGTGGCTACTCCTAAAATTATTTTCTTTTTCATTTTTTGAATTTTTGTTTATTGAATAATATTGTTATTTCGGTAATTCCTCGCGGTTTTGTAAACTCGATTCAGTATGAAACTTACTAACAAGCCAAAAGAGTCATCGGGAGATTACCGGCTCCATTACCCTTTTTTATAATTTCCCACCTTGTGCGAAAATTATCATCTTAATTCGCTAATTTTGCATACTCCTTTCTTTTAGGAGAGAACGGGGGCGGAGGAGACTAAAAGATAAAAGATAAAAACTAAAAATGGGGTTTACTTTTGTTGAAATCGTTTGTAAACTTTATTTTGTTTTTTCTTTCTTTTTAGTTTGGTACCGCCCTTTTTTTTATTCTCTCTAGTTAGACATTATTTTACCGTTTTTTGTATTCAATAGATTGCGGAGCAAGTCCGCAATGACAACTACTTCACGTTTTTACCTTTTATCTTTTACCTTTTATCTTATTCCGCCTCCCCTTTAACCACCAACTTCACTATTCCGTTTTCTACATTGCAATGCACATCAACGGTTTTGTTGAAATATCCCGGTTCATCGGGTGTCATTTTCACCTTGATTTGGGTAGTTGCGCCCGGTTTAACAGGTTGCTTTTCCCATTCCACACCTGTGCAGCCACACGAAGCCGAAACATGATTAATTATCAAATCGTTTGGTCCGTTGTTGGTAAGAGTGAAAAAACACGCGTTTTCGCTCTTGTTTTTGATTTTCCCGAAATCGTGTTCCGTTTTATCGACTTCTATTTGTGTAGTTTTTTCGGTCGATTGTTTTTTCTTTCCTGTAATCACTTCTTTATATAATTCCCAAATTTTAGGATTCGACGCGGGATTTCCAATCATCAATACCTTATTGTCTTTATCCAACAGAAATGTCTGGAACATCATGTCGTCAGGAAAGCTATTTAATTGTTGAATCTCATTCACATTATCTACAAAGATGGGATAATCGAATCTTTCTCGTTTCATCATAAAATCTAACTCTTTTTCATTTTTAGGATTGAAAAAGAACAGAAAAGATAATTGTCCGGATGCAATCGTATCTGTTTCGGCAATGATTTTCTTCCATTCATGCATACGGAGTTTACAACTCGTGCATCCTGTAGAATCGGTGTAAATCAACACTTTGTAGGGTTTATCAAATAAATCCAAACAAACAGTATCCCTACCCATGAATTTACTATGAAGTTCTTTTGGAAACACAATGGTTTTTCCGGTCCATTCGGTAACAAGTTTTTCAATGGTATCTTTCTTTTTGTCTTTGCATCCGGGAAAAATTATTCCCAGTAATATGGCTGCCAATAGCCATTGAAGATGATGTTTTTTCATTTTATCTTTTATCTTTTAGTTTTTATCTCTCCTTACCACCAAACCTGCTCTCCATTTTCATACGTAAATATCCGTTCTTCTGCTCCTTCTGTGAGGTTATGTAATAAAAACAAGGCATTACCGGGGCATTCTTTATATTTCAAATATTCACTATGCGCTGTTTTTCTTCCTAAAGAAACCCATTCGCCATTTTTCCAATACATCAGTTCATACTCATTTTCAAAAATGATCGAATTGCCATCCGATCGTGGCACATACAGAATTTTTTCAATTTCTACGGGTCTTCCAAAATCCATTCCCACCCAGGTATGTGCAATAGGAGGAGAATCGAAACAGGTTAACGGATTTTTATCAAAAGCCCTCTCTTTAACCCTGCCATTGTTTTGATAAGAACCGTCAGTTCCTATAATATTTCCATAGATAGCTTTTGTGCTGTCTTTTTCAAAAAAATATAATTCGGCGATGTTGCAATTTGCTTTATCCGGAGACAGATAGCGCCAATATTGATATTTTTTATTGTCGAAAACTATTTTCCCTGTATTTATTTCAGGTTTTTGGATAGTAAAAAGGGTTATCGAATCCCTGAAATCGGCATGAGTAGCAACCTGAATTTTAGCTCCGATTGTTCTCTTATAAAAATTATATGATTGTTGCGGATAAAAATATTTCCTGTAAAGGTTTAATGGTTGTTTCTCCTTTTCATTAGGGATAATATCTATTTTTTCACCGGAATAAGTTAAAAGAAACGGATGCGACAAAGGTACTACTTTATTATTTTCATAACAAACCGGTAAATATACAATATTCGCTCCCATTCTCTCAAATTTCGCTTTATTTCCCTTAATTTTTCCCCAATAAACAGGAGTCCATTTTTTATTATCGAAAACCGCCAAATAAGCAAATTTGTGTTTTTTATTGTGTTTCATTTCAACTTCCACATCATAGGTATTCGTGTATTCTTGTGTAACATCTTTAATACACCAATCATTAAGTAAAGGCGGCATCTTTTTTTCATTTTGTAACACATCATATAATTCTTTGTTTATCGCGAAGGTTTTCCGAAAAACTTTGGCCATTTTTTGATCCACTTTGTGAGGAGATCCGGGTTTATTATCACAACCCAAGAATATAATATTTTTCTTATTGTTATCTAATAACACATTCCATGAATGTCCCAAATTTTTATCCGGCCACTGTGGGGTATAATCCATAGAAACAGGTATTCCTTTGGCCCTCATTACAGCAGTAGCTATAAAAGAATAATCATCACAAATTCCTTTCACAATTTTCATGGATGTATTCACTCTTCTTATCGCGATATTACTATTTGTGACACTTATCACCGGTTGCATTTTTTTCTTCAATACAGAATTTACTTCTTCACAAGCCTTGTATGCTAAATTTTTGTAAGTACTACAATAATAGAGGGAATCGATATCTCCTTTACACTCTTCTATAGAATATTCTTTCCAATTATCAAGTGCTTGTCCGTCAACAACTTTATAAGGCAAAATATATTCACAGAAATCTTCAAAATTCACATGTTTTGCCCAACTTCCCTGTTGCCACAAATCGAATGAACGGTCGATGTTATCGATAAGATATTTTGCGGATACGACTTGTACGTCCGGAACTTTTTTGAACGAAATTGTATCATACTTTGATGAAATGGAATCGTATAAGTGAATTTTTCGTTCTCTGGAAAAATCTTTCGTCACTTCATATAACGAATCTATTTCATTGTAATATAAAAAGATGCTGTCTTTTTCCGCATAAGAATAATGTCCCGGCATATTTTCTATAAGAAATTGTGCGGCCTGTAATTTTAGAGGATCATCTTTATAATGTAGTAAAACTTTTTCCAATTCTATTTTATTTTTACCGGCTTCGGATAAAGCTCTCTCTAACAAATCAGGTTTAGAATCACAAGAATTGAAATAAAGAAAAAAACTCACTAAAATCGATACTTGAAATAATTTCCTTGTAATCAATTTTATTTCTTTGAATGGTTTTTCATAAAAATGAATAATTGAATGTTTTTTCATGAACAAAAATTTCAGGAGGTAATAAATTCATTGCTAACATATACAATCTACAATTAATGCTTGGGTTAAATTTCTAAAAAAAGTTGTAACCCAAGCCTGTAACCCATCTTATTTTTTAATTAAAATCTTAATATTAAGAATTTTTAACAATTAACAAGCAGCTAATTATTAGCAATATAATTCATTTTTCAATATTTTAAAATCTTAACAACACGTTTTTCTATTGGAAATTAAAAATATTTTTTAAACATTAAAATTCTTAAGTTTTTTGTTTTTCTTTTATTTTCTGATTTTTACGGTATTCATATCTTCCGATTTCCAAATGAAAGCGGCTTTTCCGACAATATGGTCTTCGGGCAACAAACCCCAATAGCGGGAATCACGCGAATCACGAACCAAATCGCCCGCCATGAAATAATAGTTTTTTTGAAATTTGTATTGCTTCAAGATTTCATTTTCCAAATAAACCGTATCTGAC
>JAVBKZ010000100.1:0-30423 GCA_031553755.1 Bacteroidales bacterium
GCCATAATGAATATTCTTAACAGTTCCTTTTTCGTAATTAAGGTCTTCTCTCGAAAAGGAATTTGTTGTTTTGAAATCCATAATATTTCCCAACCTCTTCCTTTCCCACTTTCCTTCAAATTGAGGGAACCGTAATTTGGGAACACTCGAATTTTCAACCTTAGTTTTATTGTTATATTTTTCTGTCATATCGGTAATTTTTTTGTCTCAAATCCTATCTTATTTTTAAAGAACAGTTGTTATTTATCTTAATGCAGCCCGAAAGGGCTTGATTTTCATAACCGCATACAAACGAAGTGTAGTTTGCTGTGTAAAGTGTACCTCTGCTATCTCTGCCTGCAAGGCAGTTCTGTTCACTCTTTCAGAAAATACTGCTCTTGAATTTCAATTCCATTGTCTATTAAAAACTGTCGATATTCTTCTTCAAAGCTAATTGTTTTATGGTGTTCCTTTTGGTTTTTGATATAATTGATAACCGTTTGTTTATTACTCAAGTTATAAGTAAAACCTGCAAAACTTACAGCCCAGCCTTCAAAATCAGGGAAATTTGGATTTTTTGCAAGCCACTTGCTCGAATGCTCTTTTAACTCTTTCATAAAATCGGATAAGGCAAAAGTCGGGTGCATGTCAAGTAACAAATGGATGTGATTTTCAGTACCACCAATGCGGTATAATTTCGATTTTTTGTTTTTAATGATTCCCATAATGTATGCATACAATTCTTTTTCGTGCGTTTCGGGAATAGTATTTTTCCTGTATTTCGTGCAAAACACAATATGGTATAATAAGTGCGTGTAACTCATCTTGTATATGTTTTGTACTGCCTTTTCAGGCAGGGGTTATTAGTTGTTTTTCTTCCGCAGGTCGTCGCCCTGCGGTTATGAAAATTTGACTTTTCAAGTCACTGATTTTGGTTCATCCAAGCCGAACCATCTTTGGCATACAACACCACCGATGCTTTTCCGTCGGGCGTATTATAAATGATAATATCTTGTTCTTCTTTCATTTTTTCATTCATTTATATTACCCCCAATTCTTTTAAATACACTTCGATTTCCCGGTCTAAGTCAGTTCGTTGGCTTTCCAACTTTTTAATCTCGAGCATTACGGCTTGGATGTCGATTTCTTCTTCCTCCTCAAAAGTGTCGACATATCTCGGAATATTGAGGTTAAAGTCATTATCCTTAATCTCTTGCAAGCTGGCGCAATAGCTGTATTTTTCTATTTGAGTCCGATTTCGGAAAGTGTCGATAATTTTGTCGATATGTTCTTCACGTAACACATTTTGCGTTTTTATCTTTTCAAATTCGTTACTCGCGTCAATAAACAGAATGTTATCGGGATTTTCACGGCATTTTTTGAAAACCAAAATGCAGGTGGGTATGCTTGTGCCATAAAAAATATTGGCGGGCAAACCGATAACAGCATCAAGGTAATTTTTATTTTCAATCAAGTAAGTGCGAATGTGCTGCTCAGCTCCACCTCTGAACAACGCGCCGTGAGGTAGAACAATAGCCATAATGCCATTATCCGCCAAATGATAAATCATGTGCTGAACAAACGCGAAGTCGGCTTTGCTGCTTGGCGCTAATTTGCCGTATTGACTAAAACGATCGTCACTCATAAACAGAGGATTTGCACTCCAATTAGCAGAAAAAGGCGGATTAGCCACAATGGCTTCGAACTGATGTTCGATGTGTTGCGGATGTTCTAGCGTATCTTCCTGCTTGATATCGAATTTGCGGTAATGTACTCCGTGCAAAATCATGTTCATCCGTGCAAGGTTATAAGTCGTGCGGTTCATCTCTTGTCCGTAAAACATGGCGACATCTTTTACCTCTCGTGCCACACGCAGCAACAGTGAACCCGAACCACAAGTAGGGTCATAAACCGAACGCAAGCGCTGTTTGTCGGTGGTGACTATTTTAGCCAAAATCTTAGAAACTTCTTGAGGCGTGTAGAACTCGCCTGCCTTTTTTCCTGCTCCACTCGCAAACTGCCCAATCAGGTATTCGTAGGCATCGCCCAATACATCAAGTTCGGTGTTATTGAGTTTAAAGTCAATCTTATCTAAATGCGAAAGTACTTTGGCAATAATGGCATTTCGGGCATCGGGCGTTTTTCCGAGCTTGCTGCTATTCAAGTCCATGTCTTCAAAGAGATTGTCGAAATCCTCTTCGCTTTCGGTACCCATGGTACTCAATTGGATGTTGGTCAAGATTTTTTGCAAATCTTCCAAAATGAAGTTTGTTTTGGTTTCGTCGAATTTGTCGGAATCATCATCATTGTTTCCTTTGCCTCTGGCAGCCACTTCGCTAAACAATTCTTCGGGTTTGAGAAAATATCCCAACTTCTCCAAAGCTTCTTCTTTGATGGCTTCCAAAAACTCGTCACATTGAGACATTTTAGGAGAAATTTCCCCGAATTTGATTTTGTCTTGCTTCAAAATCTCATTGGCAAATATTTCCATCTTCTCGCTCAAATATTTGTAGAAGATAAACCCTAAGATATAATCACGAAACTCGTCCGCGTTCATTTTGCCTCTCAAAGTGTTGGCAATATTCCAAAGTTGTTGTTCTAATATTCGTTTTTGATCTTCGCTCATTGGTGGAGATTATTTAGGTTGTTTATATTTCTTTTTTACGTTATTGTTGGTTTTGTGCATGGTGTTCATTGATGATAAAATTAAATAATTATAAATTCTCAATAAACCCAATTAGTCCATACAGTGGAACGTTGGTCATCCACGATTCTTGCTTGTAATCGGACAATGATGTACGTATTGCTGTTTCAGGTTGGTATTTTTCGCAAAAAAACTTGAAACTTCGAGCTTTTAGGTTCTCACTTGATTTTACTTCAATAGGAATAAG
This sequence comes from Bacteroidales bacterium, assembly GCA_031553755.1. Lineage (GTDB taxonomy): Bacteria > Bacteroidota > Bacteroidia > Bacteroidales > Azobacteroidaceae > JAIRVZ01. The sequence continues at coordinate 2,871 of JAVBKZ010000100.1, forward strand.
TTTTTCTTTGTCTTGAATCACAAAATCAACTTCGGAAGTACTACGGTCGTTTGTCCAGTAGCAAACAAGGCGGTTGCTATTGAGGCTCAGTTCTTGCATTACAAATTGCTCTGTGAGAGCACCTTTGAATTCTGTAAAAAGCGTATCTCCTTCGATAAGCGATTGCATGGGAATTCCGGATTTTGCCGCAAGTAAGCCAATATCGTGCATAAAAAGTTTGAATACCGGAAAATCCTGATAAGCACTTAAAGGCATTCCGGGCTTTGAAATCCGTTGGCATTTGTGTAACAATCCGCAATCGGTGAGCCATTGAATAGCCAATTCAAAATCCTTAGCACGAGCACCTTCGCGAATCACATTGTAAACAAATTTTTTATTCTCTTTTGCCAATTGTGCCGCAATACTTTGCCAAACCATGCGTATGCGCGGCACAATTTCGGCCGGTGCATGTTTGGAAAAATCTCCTTCGTAGGAAAGCAAAATCCTCTGTTGTATATGTCTTACCATTTGAAAATCTTTCTTTTGTGAAAAAGAAAAAACTACTTCGGGCATACCGCCTGTATAGAAATAGTATTTTAAATTTTCAATTAACTTATTTCTAAAGATGGATATGGTTTGCCAATCAGGCTTTTTGAGTATTTCACTTAAGCCTTTTTCGTTCAACGCATCTAAAAATTCGGTAAAAGAAAGCGGGTGTAAATTCATGAAATCGACCTTGCCAACGGGAAATGAAACATGCTGATGTACATTCATACCCAGCAACGAACCTGCTGCAACAATATGATATTGAGGCGTTTTTTCACAGAAATATTTTAATGAAGTAATTCCTCGCTCTGCTTCCTGAATCTCATCGAAAATAATCAGCGTATCTTCGGGCGTAATGGTTTGTTGAGAAAATATTTGAAGTGCATTGATAATACGCTCGGTGTCGAAATCAGCTTGAAATAAGGGTTGCAAAGAAGGTGTATCTTCAAAATTTACGTAAATACATTTTTTGTAAGCTGTTCGTCCAAATTCTTGCAGCAACCATGTTTTTCCAACTTGCCGCGCACCTTGCAAAATAAGCGGTTTACGAATCGGATTTGTTTTCCATCGGATCAGTTCTTGTAATTTCTCTCTTTGCATACATCATTTTTTTGCAAAAATACAAATTCATCTTGATAAAAGTGTTATTTAATAACATTTTTATCTTGATAAAAATGTATTTTTATCTCTCTATTTACAATACTACTTTCACTTCAAATCCAAAAAATCGGCATTTTTAGATTTAAACTATCCACTATCAATTGTCCACTAAATTGATTCTTAACCAAAACGTAACAATATCTTTCTACATCTGTAATATTCCCGCTATACTTTTGCAACATGGAAAAATAGAATTGTTCTATTGTTATTGAAATAAATTATCAACTCTCAATTTTCAATTAATTTAGTATGAATAGAAAGACATCACAAAAAGTAGCATTCTTCTCATTCAAGATATTGGGGATTTTGGTTGTTGCCATCCTGTTTTGGATATTAGGCTTTATCGTTATTAATGGTATTGGTGTTATTAATTGGGAGTTTTTAACGACAGTACCCAAAGAAGGAATGACAGCCGGCGGTATTTTTCCTGCCATTGTCGGGACGTTATGTTTGGTGGTAGGAAGTGTCATTTTTGCTTTTCCCTTGGGTGTGATGTCGGCCATTTATATGAATGAATATGCCGCCAACAATTGGATTGTGAAGTTTATTCGTATCATGACAAACAATCTGGGAAGTATCCCTTCCATCGTATTTGGTTTATTTGGTATGGCTTTGTTTGTTAATACCTTGGGGTTTGGTGATTCTATTCTTGCAGGTTCCTTGACTTTGGGTTTATTAGTATTGCCATTAATAATACGTACTACGGAAGAAGCTTTAAAAGCAATTCCCGACTCATTCCGTACAGGAAGTTTGGCATTGGGTGCAACCAAATTGCAAACCATCAGAAGAGTGGTTTTGCCGATGGCATTTCCCAATATTATTACAGGCTTGATTTTGTCAATCGGACGTGTATCCGGTGAAACAGCACCGATTTTATTTACGGTAGCCGCTTATTTCTTGCCAAAATTACCTTCTAGTATTTTCGACCAAGTGATGGCTTTGCCTTATCATTTGTACGTGATTGCCACCAGCGGAACCGACATAGAAGCTTCACGTCCTATTGCTTACGGAACGGCTTTGGTATTGATTTTTATTGTTTTATTGATGAATCTTTTGGCGAATTTTTTACGAAGATATTTTAAACGAACTGACAATTGACAACTGACAGTGGACAATTATCAACTGTCATTTGTTCAAACTTTTTTTTAATGTTTTTACAGTGCTTATGAGTAATTTTATTAATTCGGAACAATCGTTAGAAATGGATTCAAATTCTGTGTTTGAGATGTATGAACTGTCTTTCAATAACATTAGCCAATATTCGGTTTCGTTGGCTTCTTTCAATGCAATACTCATTTTATGTAAGAAGTCAGCTTTTGATTCCGCATGTTCGGCTTCTCTGATTAAAGCTCCAATGGCGGTGCCGCTTCGTAAGGCTTGTTTTGATAATATAAATTCTTTTCGGTCGGAAGACAGGATCTTATATAGTCCTATAATTCGTAATGCAAATTGATATGATTTAGGTGCAAGAACTTTTTCCATAAATTAAGATTTTGAAAAATAAAAAGATATGCAAATATATGAATTAAATGATAAAACCTTGTTAGAACAGGATGCAGAAGCGTCATTGTCCACTGTCCACTATCAACTATCCACTAAAGAAGTAAATTTTTACTACGGCGATTTCCATGCCTTAAAGAATATCAGTATGACGATGGAACCTAATACGGTGACGGCTTTTATTGGTCCGTCGGGTTGTGGAAAATCTACATTCTTACGTTTGTTTAACCGCATGAACGATTTGATTGATGGCACGCGTCTTACAGGTGAATGTTTGATGGAAGGACAAAATATCTACCACAAATCCGTTCAGGTGGATGAGTTACGGAAGAAAGTAGGCATGGTTTTTCAAAAACCCAATCCTTTCCCGAAATCCATTTTCGAAAATGTAGCTTATGGCTTACGTGTAAACGATATGGGTGATAAGCATTTTATTGAGCAGCGTGTGGAAGAATCACTCAAGTCGGCAGCACTTTGGGAAGAAGTGAAAGATAAATTGAAGAAATCGGCATTTGAATTGTCGGGCGGACAGCAACAACGGCTTTGTATTGCCCGTGCATTGGCTATTTCGCCAAGTATCCTACTGATGGACGAGCCGGCTTCGGCGCTCGACCCGATTTCAACTTCTAAAATCGAAGAATTGATTCATGAGTTGAAAGCAAATTATACCATTGTCATTGTAACGCACAATATGCAACAAGCGGCGCGTGTGAGTGATAAAACGGGTTTCTTTATGCTTGGCGAACTGGTGGAATTTAGCGATACGAAAAAGATGTTCCTTAGTCCCGAAAAAGAACAAACACAAAATTATATAACAGGAAGGTTTGGTTGATTTCAAGTTACAAGTTTCATATTTCAAGATTAATTGCTTGAGTTTGAAACCTGAAATTTTGAAACCTGAAATTTTGAAATTAAATTTATGAAACATACAGAAAAAGAATTACAGGCAGTTAAAAACGAAGTGAGTGAAATGTGGAAATTGGTGATGTCGCAATTAGAAAAAGCGAAACAAGCCTTTTTCAATAACGACATCGAATTGGCACGCGAGATTGCTAGCCGAGAGAAACGTGTAGATGCTTTCGAACTGAAAATCGACAGTGATTGTGAAAACTATATTGCGTTATACAGTCCTGTAGCTGTGGATTTACGTTTAGTATTGTCGTTGATAAAAATCAGCAGTACACTCGAACGTATCGGTGATTTTGCGGAAGGTATTGCCCGTCATGTTATTGAAGACGATTGTAATAAAATCAGTCCGCAGGTGTTGGACGAGTTGCAAATGGAAAAGCTTTTTGACACGTTAATTGGTATGTTGTCCGACAGTTTTGTGGCGCTTGAATCGGAAAGTACCAAAATATCGGGGAAAATTTTGGCAAAAGACAATGAAGTGGATGATATCTATCATAAATCGATTGATATTATTACTAAGTGGACAACTGATAACGGACAGTGGACAGCGGACAGTGGACAATCAGGTGAAAAACCGCTGTCAGTTGTCAGCTATCACCTGTCCGCTGAAAACAAAGTTCGTTGCGGATTAAAACTCTTGCTACTTATCCGTAAGCTCGAACGCATTGGCGATCATTGCAGTAATATTGTGGAAGAAATTGTTTTTTATGTAGATGCCAAAGTGCTGAAGCATGGAGGGAAATAGTGGGCAGTGGACAACTGACAGTGGACAGTGAATTAAAATTGTCCACTGTCCACTATCAATTGTCAGTTACTAAAACTTTGTCAGTTATAAATTATTTTGTATTTTTGCACAAAATGTATAGCACAAAATGTGCAACACAAAATGTGGAAAAATTATGAGTACAGAGAATCCTTTTTTGATTTCGGGCTATATAAATCCTTCTTATTTCTGCGATAGGGAAGATGAAACCAATAGAATTATTTCTGCTCTGCAAAACAGAAGGAATTTAACATTGCTATCTATCAGACGTTTAGGAAAGACCGGATTGATTAAACATGTTTTTTATCATTTGAAAGATTCGAATTATCGATTGTTGTATTTGGATATTTTTGCAACCAATTCTTTGCAAGATTTGGTACGAGCTTTAAGCAGTGCTATTTTGTTGGATGAAAAAAAACATTCGACCGATTACTTGAAAAAATTGTCCAAACTGATTGCCGGAATCAAAGCCCGCTTGGTTTTCGATAATATAACCGGAAATCCTTCGATAGAATTGGGTTACAGCAATTACCAGGAAGCTGAAATGGGAATTGAGCAGATTTTCAGTTTTTTATCCCAACAAAAGCATCGCTATATCATTGCGATTGATGAATTTCAGCAAATTACCAATTATCCCGAAAAACAAGTGGAAGCGGCTTTGCGAACCTATATTCAACCGCTGACCAATGTTTCGTTTGTGTTTTCGGGCAGCAACAAGCATTTGCTTACGTCTATGTTTAGCGATTATGGCCGACCATTTTACCAATCGTCCGATTTTTTGTTTTTAAATAGGATAGATAAAAATATGTATGTCGATTTTATTTATCAGAAATTTACTGATAATAAACGTCATATAGAGAAACTTGAGATAGAAAAATTGGTTGATTATTACGATGGTTATACCTTTTTTGTGCAATCGTATTTCAACCGTTTGTTTGCCACAGGCGAAAAGAAAATAAAACCGGAATTGGTAGAAGAAATAAAAGATGTGATTTTGGAAGAACGCGAATATGTTTTTCAAAATTATAAAAACCTGATGACAGATGCGCAATTTGAAGTATTAAAAGCTGTTGCCAAAGAAGATGCCGTTATCAAACCCAATTCAAAAGATTTTATGAAAAAATATGGGTTTGTACAAACAAGTTCATTGAACAGAGCATTGAAAGCATTGTTAGATAAAGAAATGGTGTATAAAGAAGAGAATGCTTATAAAGTATATGATGTGTTTTTTGCCAAATGGTTGAAAAAGTTTCAGATTTCAAGTTTCAAAATTTAAGATTATGGCTACAATACAAAGGTTTGAAGATTTAGAAGTTTGGAAATTAGCACGTTGTTTTGCAGTAAATATTTACAGAATAGCTGCCAATGAAAAATTTGCAACCGATTTTCGTTTTCGAGATCAGATAAGAGCTTCAACAGGCTCAATAATGGATAATATTGCAGAAGGTTTTGAACGGGATGGAAAGAAAGAGTTTGTTCAATTTTTATATATTGCAAAAGGTTCTTGTGGCGAAACACGTAGTCAATTATACAGAGCATTTGATGTTCAATATATTGATAAAGAAAATTTTGATGTATTATTACAAGATGCAGAAAAAATATCCAAATCACTCTCAAGTTTTATCAAATATCTGAAACAATCAGACATAAATGGAATAAAATACAAACAATCTGAAACTTGAAATCTGAAATATAAAACTTATGTCACAAAAAATCCTTATTGTTGATGACGAACCCAATATTTGCGAAATTCTTGAATTTAATTTGGCAAATGAAGGCTACGAAATAACGACTGCTTTTTCCGCTGAAGAAGCATTGAAAAAACTGACCGGTGAATATTCACTTGTCTTATTGGATGTGATGATGGGAGGTATGTCGGGTTACAAAATGGCCGAAACCTTGCGACGCAATAATAATCATATTCCCATTATCTTCCTTACGGCAAAAGATACAGAAAATGACATGTTGACAGGTTTTTCTGTGGGTGGCGATGATTATATTTCCAAACCATTTTCAATTAAGGAAGTGGTTGCCCGGGTAAAAGCCGTATTAAAACGTCAGCAAGTAACAAGCAAGGAAAATGCTACTCATATTCTTGATTTTGATGGACTAAGCATACATCCTGAAACCAAAGAAGTGTTTGTTGAGAAAGAAAAAATCCTGTTAACAAAAACCGAATTTGAGATACTGTTGCTTTTAGCTGAACATCCCGACCGGATTTTTGCCCGCGAAGATATTATCGACAAAGTCTGGAAAGAAACACCTTTTATTACTGAACGAACCGTAGATGTACATATCACGCGTCTGCGCAAAAAATTGGGCGAAAAAGCCTATCTGATTTCCAACCGTTCAGGGTATGGGTATCGGTTTAATGTTAAATAATTTCAAATTTCATATTTCATATTATGGCAACAATACAAAGATTTGAAGATTTAGAGGTTTGGAAATTAGCACGTCGTTTTGCAGTAAGCATTTATAAAATAACTGCGTTAGCGGGATTTTCAACTGATTTTCGTTTCCGTGACCAAATCAGAAGTTCGGCGGGTTCTATAATGGATAATATTGCAGAAGGCTTTGAGAGAGACGGACAAAAAGAGTTTATTCAATTTTTATATATTGCAAAAGGTTCTTGTGGTGAATCTCGCAGTCAACTTTACAGAGCATTTGATGTTCAATATGTTGATCAAGAAAGTTTTAAGGAGTTATTGCAAGAAGCGGAAATAATATCAAAATCTCTTTCCAATTTTATTAAATATCTGAAACAATCCGAAATCAAAGGGAATAAATATAAATCATGAAACCAGAAATTTTGAAACTTGAAATCTGAAATTTTGAAACTTGAAATCTGAAATTTTGAAATCATGAAATCTGAAATCAAATCATCATGAAACTATCATACAAACATAAATTATCGCTCTATTTCTTTCTTCTTTTCTTATTGTTTACAGTAGGGATAATTGTTGTAGAGCAATCGCGCGAACGGAAGTATAAAACCGAAGCTTTGGAAGAAAAATTAGCCGCTTATGCCGACATTATAAATGTTGCTTTAAAAGGTATACAACAAACGGAAAACGGAAAATTATCGTCATCACAACTTTCAACTCTCAATTCTCAACTCTCAACTTTTCCTCAGAATATTCGTTTGACTTTGATTGACAGGCAAGGACAAGTATTGTATGATAATGTTTTGAAAGAAATTTCACTAGTCGAAAATCATGCACAACGTCCCGAAGTTCTTGAGGCAAAAAGCGAAGGAAGTGGAACAAATATCAGAACTTCTGCTTCAAACAAACAAGAATATTTGTATTATGTTAAACGATTCAACAGCTATTATATTCGGGTAGCATTGCCTTATGATGTTCAGGTACAAAATTTCTTGAAGGCCGATAATGCGTTTTTGTATTATATCATCGGACTTTTTGTGCTGATGTTACTATTGATGAATTTCGTGGCGAATCGTTTCGGAAAATCCATCAAGCAATTGCGCGATTTTACACATACTGACGGCAATACTGCCACTGAATTCCCTGACGATGAATTGGGTGAAATAAGTGCGAAAATAGCTGAGAACTATCTCCAACTAAAGGAAAGTAAACGCACGATTGCGATTGAGCGCGAAAAACTGCTACAACATGTCCATACTTCCGAAGAAGGCGTTTGTTTTTTCTCTTCTGATAAAAAAGTAGAATTTTACAACGGATTATTTATTCAATACTTGAATATTATTGTAGATGAAGGAAACAGTGAATCTTCTGTGATATTAACCGACCACACTTTTGAAAAAGTTAATGATTTCCTTTTATCTGACAAACATGAGAATTATTTTGAAACTCAGATACTTAAACAGGGAAAAACATTTGCGGTTCATGTAAATGTTTTTGAAGATAATAGCTTCGAAATTATTATCCACGACATAACTAAACAAGAAAAAACACGCTTGTTGAAACAGGAAATGACGGGTAATATCGCCCACGAATTGCGTACGCCAGTAACCAGTATTCGCGGCTATTTGGAAACCGTTTTGGAACAACCTTTGGATGCCACAAAACAAAGGCAATTCTTATCGAAAGCTTATAACCAGACCTTGGTACTTTCGGAATTGATTCAGGATATGAGTTTGATTACTAAAATAGAAGAAGCGCCACAGTCATTCAATTTGGAATCTGTTGAAATCAATACTTTACTGGACACTATCAAATCCGATCTTGAAATTTCGTTGCAGGAAAAAGAAATCAGCATGCAATGGAATATTGACGATAAAATTATTGTAAATGGGAATCGGAATTTGTTGTATTCCATTTTCCGCAATCTGACCGACAATGTGATTCGTTATGCAGGTAACAATGTCGATATTCTTGTCTGTAAATACAATGAAGACAAAGACTTTTATTACTTTTCCTATTCCGACAATGGCGTTGGCATTTCCGAAGAACATCATTTGAACCGATTGTTCGAACGTTTCTACCGCATTGGTGAAGGCCGTACGCGTGATACAGGAGGTTCAGGTCTAGGCTTATCGATTGTTAAAAACGCTATTTTGTTTCACAAGGGAACCATCGTTGCCAAAAACCGTGCCGGTGGAGGATTGGAGTTTTTGTTTAAGTTATTGAAATAAAATAGTCCATCTAAAATATTTTCCGACTCTTTCGAAATATCAGTATAATACTTGTAATAGCAACGAGCAATACTAATCCGCTGAGGATGAAAGCCCAAGTATTTGTGACACGGTATTGTGTTGTTAATGTGTAGTCATCAAACAAGATACGGATTCCATCCACTTTCCATGTAAGCGTATTAGAGTTTATAATAGATGAATTTGTAGATATAATCTCTCCGGGCACGATCAATTCGTAGCTAATGATGTTACTCAACAGTTCTATTTTCAAGCTTGTGTTTTCAAATTCTTGGTCGATTGATTTTTTATTTGTTTTATAAAGTTTGGAAAAACTGTTTGTTTTATAAAAAATATCCAATGTTTTAGCAATCAATTCAGGCATTATGTCTTCAGTTTGCTCCTTTTTATATAGTAGTTTGTATATTTTGTCTTTATCTTCATCAGCAATCGTTTTTTTCGATATTTTTTCTATGCTATTTAGGCCAATTTCAAAACAATTTCGGGAATACCAATCCATAAATTCATCTTCAATTCCATCCAACATATTTTTCATTTCAAAGCCGTTCGTTGTACCATAATCTTTGAAATTACCCTGTGTCCATAGTTTTTGTTCTTCTTTTGAAAGATATTTATCTATAGAAACCGGTACCTGAAAGTTAAGTTTTTTATAGACTCCTGTGAATGTGTAATTTGTATAAAACCACCCGAAATTTTTCGTTAAAGTCTCCTCCGGCGCAGCAAGAGATCTATTTATTTCGCTACAATTTAATTCTTTAGAGAATAAGTCGATAGAAGATACTTTTTTGCTTGCCTTGACATTTATTATATTTTCACTACCAAAAAAGTTATATTTCAGAACAGAATCATAACGAATTATATTCCAATTCAAACCGATGTTGAATAAAAAGGGATTGTGCGACATATCTCCCGCCATAAAAGCAGAATCTCCCTTTGTATACACTTCCCGAATCGCATTTCCATCTCTGTCCAAAGTGGTTACCATTCTGTAATATGTTTCACACGACACCATAAAAATGGTAACAAATATTATTGCTATTATCTTTATTGTTCTCATAATTGAATATTTTAAAAGTTGTAATGTTTGTTTTTTATGTCTACATAGAAAGATTTTCGCTCATACCTTAACTCCTTTTTGAGAATTTATATTGTTGTTTGTATTTAGCAATATTTTGCCACACTTTAATAAACGTTTCCTGAACAGCGTCTTTCGCATCATCTTCATTACATAACAATCTGAAAGCAAGCGTATAGATCAATTGCTGATACTCGGAAACAATATATCCGAAAGCCTTGTTATTTCCTTGTCGGCACAAGTTTATACAAGCCATAAGTTGATTGTCCATTCGTGCTATTTTTGCTTATTATACGTAAAGATATGGTTATTGGTCGAAATATTTTTATTTTGTTACTTCCACATTAAAAAAAAATACAAAATTGCAATCTCTATATTGCAATTTTATATTACTTTTGTAGCCTATATAAATTTCTCAATAAAAATCCCGTAAATTTCTCCAAATTATGAATTTAATGCAAGAAATCATTGCGCGTGCCCAGGCCAATAAACAAAGAATTGTTTTACCCGAAGGCATGGAAGAAAGAACTCTTAAAGCTGCCGACTTATTGGTTGCTGATGGTGTTGCCGACATTATCCTTATCGGAAATCCTTCTGAAATACACACACTGTCGGAAAAATTTAATCTGTCTAATATTAAAAAAGCGAAAATTATTGATCCTATCAATCACGGAAAAAAATCAGATTATGCAAATTTGCTTTTTGAATTAAGAAAGAGTAAAGGATTGACCCTCGAAGCTGCCGAAAAATTAGCGGAAAATCCTCTTTATTTAGCATGTTTAATGATTAAAAGCGGAGATGCGGACGGAGAAATCGCGGGGGCGCAAAATACAACCGGAGATGTTTTAAGACCTGCGTTGCAAATTATCAAAACAGCGCCGGGAATCAGTGTCGTATCAGGAGCATTTCTGATGTTTACCGATAAAAAAGAATACGGTAAAGACGGATTATTGGTTTTTGCCGATTGCGCGGTAATGCCAGATCCAAACGCAAAGGAATTAGCCGAAATAGCTGTCGCTACGGCTCGTACTACCGAAGCGATCGTCGGAGTAGAACCTAAAGTCGCGATGCTGAGTTTTTCTACAAAAGGAAGCGCCCAACATGCTTTATGCGATAAAGTAATCGAAGCCACCCGCTTAGCGAAAGAATTGGTTCCCGAACTGAAAATTGACGGAGAATTGCAAGCCGATGCCGCTTTAGTAGCTTCGGTTGGAAAAAGCAAAGCCCCGGAAAGTTCGATCGCGGGAGAAGCCAATGTGCTGGTATTCCCTAATTTAGAATGTGGAAATATTTCATATAAATTAGTGCAACGTTTAGCAGGCGCAGATGCTGTTGGCCCTATTCTGCAAGGAATGGCAGCTCCGGTCAACGACCTTTCCCGTGGATGTTCGGTTGATGACATCTACAAAATGGTAGCGATTACAGCAAATCAGGCAATGAAAAAATAATTAAGTAGACAAGTCGAGTTAACGAGCAAACAAATAAAAAGTAGACAAAAAAAATATTTGTCAACTTGTTTACTCGTCAACTTGTTTACTCGTCTACCTGTTTACTAAAAATAATATGGCAGAAACAATTATCGAACCTATTGAGAGTTTCGGACTCTCAAGCAAGGACAGAAAAAAATCTTTATTCTCCAAAATTGGAGTTGTTGGTTGTGGAAAAGATGGTAGGAATATTGTAAGGCTTACCGCTTCCGCGGGATTGGAAGTCACATTCATCGAAATTTCACAAGAAAAAATAGACTACGCGATTGAAAAAATCAGCAAAGATTTAGATACGAAAATCGAAAGTTGGGGGTTAACTCCAAGTGAAAAAAGAAGTATTATGGGGCGCATCAAAGGCTCTTTGAATTTCGAAGACCTGAAAGATTGCGATTTCGTGATTGAATGTGTTCGTTATGACGATCAGACAGGAGAACGCAGCACGCAACTTCGCAAAGAGGCATTCAAATCTTTAGAAAAAGTACTTGCTCCGGACGCGATCATAGCGACAAACGCCACCACCGTAATTATCAGCGAATTAGCATCCGAATTAGAACACAAAGACAGATGTGTCAGTTTGCATTTCCCTGTAGCTCACACAGATGCGAGGTTATTGGAAATCGTAAAAGGAATTTACACATCACAAGAAGTATATCAGAAAGTCTTGCTATTTGCCAACTTGATTAAATACGAAACTATCGATGTACACGAAAGCAACGGATTAGTTAGCTTGCGATTGATGGTAACGATTTTGAATGAGGCCTGCCAAATGTTGATGGAAAATGTATCCTCGATGGAAAGCATAGACCGCTTATTTGAGGTTGTATATGGAATGCGTTTGGGAATATTCCGAATGGCAGATGTTATCGGTATCGAAAAATTAGTAGTATTAATGGAAGACATGTTTAACGAATACGGAGACAAAAAATACAAACCATCTCCTATTTTATGGCGTCTATATAGGACAAAACAATTAGGAATTGCTTCCGGAATCGGTTTTTATATTTATGATGAAAACAGAAAACCAACCGAACCGAACCGATTTTATTAATAATTAAAAATTTAATGGAATTATAGGAATAAAATGAAGTTACAAGAAGCCAAACGAAGTTACAAGGGGTTACAAGAATTAAAAAAACTTCCTCTAACTTCCTCTAACTTCGTTTAACTCCAAAAAAAATAATTAAACATGAAGATATTAGTATTAAACTGCGGCAGTTCGTCCATCAAATATAAATTATTTGAAATGGAAACCGGTAATGAACTGGCACAAGGTGGAATAGAAAAAATAGGACTAAAAGGGTCTTTCCTCAAACTTACTTTACCTGATGGACAAAAAGTGATGTTGGAAGGAGAAATCCTTGAACACCAAACCGGAATCGAATATATACTTGGCGTAATTACAAGTGAAAAATATGGATGTATCAAGTCTCTTTCCGAAATAGACGCCGTCGGACACCGTGTCGTTCACGGAGGAGAAGCATTCAATTCCAGCGTCTTGATCACTGATGAAGTAATAAAAAAAATGGAGGAATGTATTGACCTTGCTCCTTTGCATAACCCGCCCAATTTGAGTGGAATATATGCCGTTAAAGAATTATTACCGGAAGTTCCTCAAGTAGGGGTATTTGATACCGCGTTTCATCAAACGATGCCTCAACATGCGTATATGTATGGCATTCCATATTCGTTGTATGAAAAATACGCTATTCGTCGCTATGGTTTCCACGGAACAAGCCATAGGTATGTTTCCCGCCGCGCGTGCGAATTCCTTGGAGTTCCTTACGAAGAACAAAAAATTATTACAGCTCACATCGGAAACGGAGGCTCGATCGCTGCCATTAAAAATGGAGTTTCTGTCGACACATCTATGGGGATGACTCCTGTCGAAGGCCTTTTGATGGGAACCCGTTCCGGGGATGTCGACGCCGGGGTATTATCATACATCATGGAAAAAGAAAATGTCGGGCCACAGGCTATTTCTACTATCGTAAATAAATACAGTGGTGTACTTGGGGTTTCAGGGGTTTCTTCAGATATGCGTGAAATCGAATCGGCCATCGCTAACAACGATGAAAGGGCAGCCTTGGCATTGAAAATGTATGACTATCGCATCAAAAAATACATTGGAGCGTATGCCGCTGCTTTAGGAGGTTTGGATATTCTTGTCTTTACCGGAGGCGTTGGAGAAAATCAATTTGCCACCCGCCTGTCTGTTTGTAAGGATATGGAATACATGGGCATCAAATTAGATGAAAATGTAAACAACGGACTTCGAGGTAAGGAAGCGATTATAAGCACTCCCGATTCGAAAGTTAAAGTAGTTATCATTCCAACCGATGAAGAATTCATGATTGCTTCCGACACAAAAGAAATTTTGAGCAAGTAATAATTCCGAAATTATATAAAAAAGTCGAGACAACTTCATAGTGATTTCCCGCTGATTACGTTGAATTAATTTTTCGCGCGTTCAGCGGGAATATTATATAATTTCAAAATCCAAAATTATCATGTACTTTTGTTGTGTAAAACGATTAAATAGAGCATGGCAAAAAATAAAAAACCGCTTCCGGTATTAGAAAATGTAACAATAACCGGAATAGCGGCCGAAGGAAAAGCAATTGTGAAATATAACGATTTGGTTATTTTTATTCCTTATGTTGTTCCGGGAGATATAGTAGATCTACAATTAACTCGAAAGAAAAATTCTTACGCGGAAGCTAAAGTTATCCGCTTTCATCAATATTCTAACGAAAGGACAGACGCTTTTTGCGAACACTACGGGATTTGTGGTGGTTGCAAATGGCAAATTCTTCCCTATAAAGAACAAATCCGGTATAAACAACAACAAGTAGAAGACAATCTGAGACGAATCGGGAAAATTGATTTGCCCGAAATTTCTCCTATTTTAGGATCCGAAAAAACGGTTTTTTATCGCAATAAGCTCGAATTTACCTTTTCCAACAAACGTTGGATGACTGAAGAAGAAATTAAATCGGATGTCAAATACGACAACATGAACGCTTTGGGATTCCATATTCCGGGAATGTTTGACAAGGTGTTGGATATCAATAAATGTTGGTTACAAACTGATATTTCGAATAAAATAAGATTATCAATCAAGCAATTTTGTTTAGATAACGGATATACTTTTTTCGATTTAAGAAATAGAGGAGGATTGATGCGGAATATCATCATCAGGACTTCTTCTACGGGAGAGATTATGTTGATTATTGTATTCTACGATGAAGAAAAAGAGCAACAAAACGCTTTGCTTAATCACATCGCTCAGAGCTTTCCCGAAATCACATCTCTATTATACATTGTTAATCAGAAAGCTAATGATACGATTACCGATCAGGAAGTCGTTGTATTTAAAGGAGAAGACCATATTTTTGAAGAAATGGAAGGTTTGAAATTCAAAATCGGACCTAAATCTTTTTATCAAACCAACAGCGAACAAGCATACAACCTGTATAAAATCGCGCGGGATTTTGCCCAACTAACAGGCAATGAGTTAGTTTATGATTTATATACCGGAACCGGGACGATTGCTAATTTTGTATCTCGGCAAGCAAAAAAGGTAATCGGAATAGAATATGTTCCTGAAGCAATCGAAGACGCCAAAATCAATTCATCGATCAACGGAATAGAAAATACATTGTTCTTCGCAGGAGATATGAAAGATATCCTGAATTATGATTTTATCAATCAATACGGTCGGCCGGATGTGATAATTACCGATCCTCCGAGGGCGGGAATGCACGATGATGTAATTGACGCTATTTTATTTGCCGAACCCGAAAGGATAGTTTATGTTAGTTGTAATCCGGCAACACAAGCCCGCGATTTAAATTTGTTGGATGTAAAATATCAGGTAGGGAAAATTCAACCTGTCGATATGTTTCCGCATACGCATCATGTTGAGAATGTAGTTTTGCTGACGAAAAAATCAGTCAACGAATAATTCCAAACCATCATAAGCTATCTGCATGTTTTCCGGAAGTTGTTTTTCCATTACAGCATGCAATCCAAAATGGTGGCTCATATGAATGAAATAAGTCTGCTTAGCATTGATTATTTTAGCATAATTCAAAGCGCTTTCAATCGTTTGGTGGGAAATGTGTTCTTGCGGACGCAAAGCGTTCATTATCAATACATCTAAATTCTCTAACTTAGCAAATTCTTCTTCAGGAATAAATTTCAGGTCAGTGAGATATGCCATATTTCCAATCCGATATCCCAATATCGGCAAACGTCCGTGCAGTAAGCGAATAGGAATAATTTTCACATCTTCGATAAAAAAGGGATGATTTGCATCAATCGTATGTAATTTCAAATCGGGAACACCCGGATATTTATTTTCTTTGAAAACATAAGGAATCCTCTCTTTAATTGCTTCAGATACATCATCTTCTGCATACAATTCGACAGGACCATTTTTGCAAAAAGGTCGTAAATCATCGATTCCTCCCACATGGTCGTAATGTTCATGCGTAATTAATACACCGTCTAACCGGTCAATATCGGTTTGTAGAATCTGCATCCTGAAATCGGGTCCGCAATCAATCAGGATGTTATAATCTTTTACCTGAACCAAAGCCGAAGCCCTGAACCGGATGTCACGCGTATCTTTTGACGTACAAACTTCGCATTTACACGCGATTTCAGGATTCCCGGTAGAAGTTCCTGTACCTAAAAATCTTATTTTCATACATAAAAAACTTCCGGATGCAACTCTATTTTGAATTTGTCATACACTTCTCTACAAACCAACTTCGCTAAATCGGCAATATCATTCGCCGAAGCATTTCCCTTATTGATTATTACCAACGGTTGTTTTTCGTGAACGGAAGCATTTCCGATTGTTTTTCCTTTCAGTCCACATTGTTCAATCAACCATGCAGCCGGAATTTTCACCACTTCATCATTCACAGGATAATGTGGAATATCAGGAACCCTTTTCTTTAAACCTTCGTAATGCTCAATACAGATATAAGGATTCATAAAAAAACTACCCGCGTTTCCGAAAACTTTCGGATCGGGTAATTTACTTTCCCGGATAGTAATTACCGTATTTCTCACCGTTTGTAAATTGATTTCCTTGTCGGCAAGCATATTTTTCAAATTGCCGTATTCCAATTTATATATTGGTTTTTTAGATAATCGAAAGATGACATGAGTGATAAAATACTTACCTCTTAATTCACTTTTAAAAATACTGTGACGGTATGCAAATTGACAATCTTCATTCTTAAAAATGCGCTTTTCTCCGGTTTCTATACTGTAAGCATGTACTTCCGAAATCGTTTCACAAGCCTCAACTCCATAAGCGCCGATATTCTGAACTGCCGAAGCACCCACTTCTCCTGGTATGAGAGACAAATTTTCGATTCCGCCCCAATCATTCTCCACACAATGAGAAACAAAAAAATCCCAATCAACTCCAGCTCCGACTTTTAGATGCACTTGAAATTCATCTTCTTTTAGTATTTCAATGCCTTGTATGTTGGAGTGGACAATAACACCATTGTAATCATCTAAAAAAAGTAGGTTACTTCCCTGACCGATATGAAAATATGGTTGAGAAAAGAAATATTCGTCCGAAAGCAATTTCAGTAAATCCTCTTCAGATTCATATTCCACGAACCAACGCGTTTTGACATCCAATCCGAATGTGTTATGTTTTAATAAAGAATAGTTTTCGAATATATTCATATTTTTTAGTTACGAGTTTTAATTTGTCACCGGTCACTATTTTTCAGCCTGCGAAGTTACAAAAAACTTTTACCGATAAAATACCCTATCCAAGTGAATAATAAACAGACGATCACACTCGATATCGCGTAAATGAAAGCGATTAATGTATCTCCCTGTTTCAATAAATTAAAATTCTCCCACGAAAAAGCGGAAAAAGTTGTAAACCCTCCGCAAAATCCGGTAATAAGTAGATGTACCCATAAACTTTTACCCGAAATCGAAGGAATTCCCCAAAATAATCCGATCAGCAGTGAGCCGATAATATTTACGCCAAATGTAGCTATCGGCAAAATAGGCGCCATAAATTGGGCCAATAAACGGACTATACAAAAACGGAAGACGCTGCCGATGCCTCCTCCAATAAAAACCAATGAAAGTAATTTGAGCATGTAATCCTTCGGATAATCCTATTTTTAGTCCGCTAAATTACAAAAAAATATGCCTCGTAACCAGAATGAATAAAATTAAAACAATATCGTACTACAGATAATTGGAAAATATACATGCACTTGGGGATACTCCTCCGGCATGTCAAAATAATACTTTTGAAGGCATTACGGCTACTTGCACCATGTATGTTCCCGAAAACAGTTTTCAAAGTTATTTAGCAGAAAAAGAGAAATACACTTATTATCCGAATTTGGCAAAGAATACCATAACGAGTATAATTTCCGGAACAAAAAATACGGAAATACAAATAAATCAAAGCGAAATATTGACACTTCCTGTAGATGTAAGTTCATATACGAAAGGAATTACATAGTAAATGTAGCATCCGGTAATACCGAAAAAACGGTTAAATTATCGGTATATTAAATATGCGAATCAAGGGCTGAATTATTCCGGAGGAATTAAATGGTTTCATTATCAAAACTTAAAATCTCGGATATCTACAACTATTTTAGTCGCTATACATTAATTCCCCGAATTTTTGTACCTTTGTGCCTGTTTTTTAAAACAATAGAAAATCAGGCACAATTTTTTTATCTATGAGTAAGAAATTTACCGAATACAATAACCTCGATTTGTCGCAAGTCAACAAAGAAGTGTTGCAGCGTTGGAATAAAGAAGATATTTTCCGTAAAAGTATGGAGATAAGAGAAGGCGCTCCGTCGTTCGTATTTTATGAAGGTCCTCCTTCCGCGAATGGAATGCCCGGAATTCACCACGTGATTGCCCGCTCTATCAAAGATATTTTCTGTCGTTACAAAACGATGAAAGGTTATCAGGTGAAACGCAAAGCCGGATGGGATACACACGGGCTTCCTGTGGAACTTGGTGTGGAAAAAGCATTGGGAATTACCAAAGAAGATATTGGAAAAACTATTTCTGTCGCCGAATATAATGCTGCCTGTCGCAAAGATGTGATGAAATACACCAAAGAATGGGAAGATTTGACAAACAAAATGGGGTATTGGGTAGATATGGACGACCCATATATCACTTACGACAACCGTTATATCGAAACGCTTTGGTATTTACTTAAAGAACTTTACAATAAAGACTTATTATATAAGGGGTATACAATTCAACCTTATTCTCCGGCAGCGGGAACAGGTTTGAGTACACATGAATTGAATCAGCCCGGCTGTTATCGTGATGTAAAAGATACAACTTGCGTGGCGCAATTTCGCCTCCCCCTAACCCCCTCCGAAGGAGGAGGAATAACAGAAACGCAAGTTTCATCCAATAAACAAAAATTAGAAAAGGCTTTTTCCCTCTCCTTTGGGGAGGGAAAGGGAGGGGCAGTATATTTCCTTGCTTGGACAACTACTCCTTGGACTCTTCCTTCTAATACCGCGCTTTGTGTCGGTCCTAATATTGATTATGTAGCCGTTCAGTCGTATAATCCTTATACAGCTAAGCCAATGACTGTTATATTGGCTAAAGATTTAATCTTCAATCATTTCAATGAAAAGGCGGTTGAATTGGATTTAGAAGATTATAAACAAGGGGATAAACTGATTCCGTTCAAAATCATCGCGACTTGTAAAGGTTCTGATTTAGCAGGAATGGAATACGAACAGTTGATTCCGTGGGTGAATCCGGGACAAGGTGCTTTCCGTGTGATTACCGGTGATTTTGTTACTACTGAAGATGGAACCGGAATCGTACATATCGCTCCAACATTTGGCGCTGACGATGATCGTGTGGCTAAAGCAAATAACATTCCTCCGTTGATGTTGATTGATAAAGATGGAAATTGCCGTCCGATGGTTGACTTGACGGGTAAGTTTTTCAATATAGAGGATTTAGATGCCGATTTTGTCAAAGGAAATATAAATGTTGATTTATATAAGGAGTATGCGGGACGTTTTGTGAAAAATGAATACATACCCAGCCCCACCCCAACCCTCCCCAAAGGAGAGGGGGGAGATGTGGCGGCTAATTCCCCCTCTTTGGGAGGGGGGCAGGGGGAGGCCACGACCCTTGACATCGACCTTTGTGTGATGTTAAAGCAACAGAACTTGGTGTTCAAAATAGAGAAGCATATCCACAATTATCCGCATTGCTGGCGTACAGACAAACCCGTATTGTACTATCCATTAGATAGTTGGTTTATTCGTACAACCGCTTGTCGTGAACGGATGATTGAACTGAACAATACAATCAATTGGAAACCTCAATCGACCGGAACAGGCCGTTTCGGAAAATGGTTGGAAAACTTGCAAGATTGGAATCTTAGCCGTAGTCGTTATTGGGGAACTCCACTTCCGATTTGGCGTACAGAAGATAGCTCGGAAGAAATATGTATAGGTTCGGTTGCCGAATTAATGGAAGAAATTCAGAAAGCGGTTGCAGCCGGAGTTATGTCTAAAAATCCTTTCGAGAATTTCAAACCCGGAGATTATTCAGCCGAAAATTATTCATTAAACAATATAGATTTACATCGTCCGTATGTGGATGAAATAATTTTGGTTTCTGCTTCAGGAAAACCAATGAAACGTGAATCTGATTTAATTGATGTTTGGTTCGATTCGGGCGCGATGCCTTATGCGCAAAATGGACTTCCACGCCCCACCCCAACCCTCCCCAAAGGAGAGGGCGGAAAAACGCCTAAATTTTTGACGGCAAGACCTTCTTCCTATCATTTATTAAAAGAAAAGTTTTTAGAAAACAGAAAGAATCCGACTCAAGCGGAAGAAATCTTATGGGAAACTCTGAGAGGAAAGAAACTATCAGGATATAAATTCAGAAGACAACACCAAATTGATGAATTTATTGTTGATTTTGTATGCTTATCCAAACATCTTGTTATTGAAATAGATGGAGGATATCACGATACAGAAGAAATGCAATTGACAGATGTTTGGAGAACAAGTGCTTTAAATGAGTTGGGGTATACTGTAATTCGTTTTTCGAATGAGGAAGTTATTGGCGATATAGAGTCTGTATTGGAAAAAATACATTTGAAATTATCTCAAATGCCTTTGTATGATATGGCATCTAAAGTCCTCCCTATGGGGGAGGATTTAGGAGGGGCTAGCCTTTTCCCTGCCGACTTCATTGCCGAAGGCGTAGACCAAACTCGCGGATGGTTCTTCACGCTTCACGCGATAGCCACCATGATTTTTGACAGTGTTTCATTTAAAACAGTGGTTTCCAACGGATTGGTATTAGATAAAAACGGAAACAAAATGTCGAAACGATTAGGCAATGCTGTTGACCCGTTCGAAACAATCGAAAAATATGGTTCTGACCCATTGCGTTGGTATATGATTACAAATGCTTCGCCTTGGGACAATTTGAAATTTGATGTCGAAGGCATTGAAGAAGCACGTCGTAAATTTTTCGGAACATTATATAATACCTATTCATTCTTTGCGCTATATGCGAATGTTGATGGGTTTGAATACAAAGAAAAAGACATTCCGTTCAACGAACGTCCTGAAATCGACCGTTGGATTTTATCTTTGTTAAATACATTGATAAAAGAAGTGGATGAACATTACGCTACTTATGAACCAACACGTGCCGGACGTGCTATTAACGATTTCGTGAACGATAATCTAAGTAACTGGTACGTTCGTCTCAATCGTAAACGTTTTTGGGGTGGAGAAATGAATTCGGACAAACTTTCGGCTTACCAAACATTATATACTTGCTTGGAAACCGTAGCTAAACTAATGTCTCCGATAGCGCCGTTTTATGCAGATAAATTATTCCTCGATTTAACTAAGGCAACCAAACATGAACAGGTCACATCTGTTCATCTCTCGAATTTCCCTGTTGCAAACGAATCAATGATTAACAAAGATTTGGAGGAACAAATGCAAGTAGCTCAAACCATTTCTTCAATGGTGTTGGCGTTACGTCGGAAAGTAAATATTAAAGTACGTCAACCATTGTCTTCTATCATGGTTCCTGTACTGGATGCACATCAAAAATCAACTATTGAAGCCATTCAAGGATTGATTTTAGGTGAAGTAAATATCAAAGAAATCAAATATGTAGATAATGCCGATGGAGTTCTTGTAAAGAAAATCAAACCTGATTTCAAAAAATTAGGACCTCGTTATGGCAAGATAATGAAAGACTTGGCTGCCCAAGTCGCAGGAATGACTCAAGCTCAAATTTTACAATTAGAGCAAAACGGACAATTCAATTTGCAGGTTGGAAATGAATCTGCCGAAATCACATTAGCCGATGTAGAAATCATTTCGGAAGATATTCCCGGATGGTTGGTTGCCAACGAAGGAAAATTGACCGTCGCGTTAGACATTACAATTACTGATGAATTGCGGAAAGAAGGTATTGCCCGTGAATTGGTGAATCGGATTCAAAATATCCGCAAAGCGAATGGATATGAAATCGTAGATAAAATTAAAGTAACAATTCAATCAGATGAGCGTATAAATGATGCTGTTACGGAATTTAATACCTATATAGCGAACCAAGTGCTTGCTAATAGTGTTATATTATGTTCCATAACAGAAGGTACAGAAATCGATTTTGATGATTTCAAACTGTTGGTAAAAGTAGAGAAAGTATAATTTGCATATTAAAAAAATTATATTAATTTTGAACTATTGTATTTTTATTAATCAAAAAAATAAAACAATTTAAAACTATAAGACCATGAACGAAAAAACAAGATATTCGGATGCTGAATTAGAAGAATTCCGCGCCATCATCATGGAAAAATTAGATGCTGCAAAAAAAGATTATGATTTATTGAAAGCAACATTGATGAATGCTGACGGTAATGATGTAACAGATACTTCTCCAACGTTTAAAGTATTGGAAGAAGGCGCTTCAACATTGTCTAAAGAAGAAGCCGGACGGTTGGCTCAACGTCAGATGAAATTCATACAAAGTCTGCAAGCAGCTTTGATTCGTATCGAAAACCGTACATACGGAGTTTGTCGCGAAACAGGAAAATTAATTCCTAAAGAAAGGCTACGCGCTGTGCCTCACGCGACATTGAGTATTGAAGCTAAAATGAGTAAAAAATAGAAAACAAGTGAATGAGTAGACGAGTAAACAGGTTTGTACTCGTTTACTTGTCAACTTGTCAACTTGTCAACTGATAAATGAAACTTACCAAAGGATTTTGGGCAATCGCCATCATTCTATTAGTCCTTATTGCCGACCAAGTTCTTAAGATTTGGGTTAAAACGAATATGATGCTATATCAAAGCATCCACATTACTGATTGGTTCCAAATATATTTTACCGAAAATAACGGAATGGCATTTGGTATTGAAGTAATTGGAAAAATGTTTTTATCAATTTTCCGTATCATAGCGTCTTGCTTCATTGCCTATTATCTCTATCAATTAGTTAAGAAAAATTTTTCTACCGGATACATCATTTGTATCGCCTTGATATTTGCCGGAGCTGTTGGAAATATTATCGATTGTATTTTTTATGGAGTAATATTCGATAACAGTTACGGACAATTGGCAACCATGTTTCCCCCTGGCGGAGGATATTCCACTTGGTTGCACGGTAAGGTTGTAGACATGTTTTACTTTCCAATTATCAAAACTACCTGGCCTGCTTGGATGCCTTATTTTGGCGGCGAAAAATTTATTTTTTTCAGTCCTATATTTAACCTGGCAGATTCGGCTATCAGTGTAGGTATCGGAATATTACTATTATTCTACAGAAAAACATTATCCAAGGGTTTTTAGCACACACGGTAAGTCATGCGTAAATTCTTTTTCTTTTTTCTTTTTTTTTCATTATTTCTTAGTTCTTGTGGAGAACCTTCGTGGGTGCTCTCGGAAAAAAAAATGGAAGATGTCCTTTTTGACATACATATAGCTGATGGAGAAATCCGAATGAATTATGCTGATTTTCACAAAGAAGAAGAAAAAGCTGATTTATACGAAAGTATTTATGAAAAACACGGGATTACTAAACATGATTTTGACACATCTCTCGTTTGGTATGGTGCTAATTTGGATAAATTTGTTCGTATATATGAAAATTTACAAAAAAGATATTCTGTTATTTCAGATACCCTTGAGGCCTGTTTGGAAAGAGAAAGGATAAAAAATATTATTCCGGTCGACCCAAATCAGATAAACATTTGGGAAGGAATAAATTCCTGCATGTTATCTTCTTCCGGATTTAAAAATAATTTGTTTTCCTTTAATATCGATACGGTATTTTTTTCAACAAAAGAAGATTATAAACTTACGTTCAATGTATTGGGAATTTCCGATACAATTACAGTTCCAACGGTAACTTTAGGAATCAATTTCAAAGATTCTACCTATATTTTAAGGAAAAAAATCATATCCAACGGATATCATTCGTTATCGATTCCTTATTCCGATTCGACATCCGTTCCACAACGAATTTTCGGAAAAATTTATGTTCCGGTTGATTCCCGACCTCATCCTATCTCTATTTACAACATAGAATTATATAAGAAAAAGCAAGATAATATACCTATTCAACGGTAACTGATTTCGCTAAATTTCTTGGCATATCCACATCACGTTGTTTGTTTACCGCTATATGATACGAAAGTAATTGCAACGGTATGGTAGAAAGTAAAGGAGATAAACATTCTTCCGTTACTGGTATTTTAATAATATGATCGGCTATGTTTTTCATTTTCGTATCATTTTCACTGACAACTGCAATTACATGCCCTTTACGTGCTTTAATCTCTTGGATATTGCTGACAACTTTATCATACATCACATCGTTTGTCGCAATAGCAACGACAGGCATTTCATTGTCTATTAACGCGATAGGACCATGTTTCATTTCGGCGGCGGGATAACCTTCCGCATGTATGTAAGAAATTTCTTTCAATTTCAAAGCTCCTTCCATCGCTACCGGATAACTATATTCTCTTCCCAAATAGATGAAATTATGAGCATAAGTGAAGATTTGGGATAGCTCTTTAATTGCGTCATTCGAAGTCAGAATTTTTTCGATTTTATCCGGAATTGATTCAATTTCTTTCAATAAGGAGATAAATCGGCTTTCTGAAATTGTTTTCCTTTCCCTCCCTATGCATAACGCCATCATAGTGAGCACTAAAACCTGAGCAGTAAATGCTTTTGTTGAAGCGACTCCGATTTCAGGTCCCGCATGGGTGTACGAACCGGAATGTGTATTGCGGGCTATCGATGAACCGACAACATTACAAATCCCATACACGAAAGCTCCATTCGATTTAGCCAACTCAATCGCGGCCAATGTGTCGGCAGTTTCTCCAGATTGAGAGATCGCGATTACAATGTCATCAGGATAAATGATAGGATTGCGATACCTGAATTCGGATGAATACTCTACCTCTACCGGAATACGGCAAAATTCTTCCAATAAATATTCACCTACCAAACCGGCATGCCACGATGTTCCACACGCTAAGATAATTATTCGCCGCGCGTTGAGAAACTTTTCTTTGTTGTCGATAATTCCGGACAACACAACATTGGTGCAATCTACATTGATTCGCCCCCGCATACAATTTCGCAACGTACGGGGTTGTTCAAAGATTTCTTTCAGCATAAAATGAGGAAAGCCGCCTTTTTCCAATTCGCTTAAACTCATTTCGAGTTGAATTATTTCATGCGTTTTTTCAACATTTGATATTGTAATAATTTGGGGATATTCTCCTCTTTTTATAACCGCTATATCTTCGTCTTCGAGATAAATGACTTTATTCGTATATTCAATGATGGGAGAAGCGTCGGACGCTATAAAATATTCATCAGTTCCGATTCCGATAACTAAAGGACTACTTTTTCGCGCGACTATGAGCATGTCGGTATTTCCTTTTTCCATTACAGCAATGGCATAAGCTCCAACAACCTGATTCAATGCTAATTGAACGGCAGTGAACAGATCGGTTTTATTCGAAGTTTTGATGTATTCAATCAATTGGATGAGTACTTCGGTATCCGTACTACTTTGAAATTTATACCCTTTCAATACTAATTCTTCTTTTAGTACCGAATAATTTTCTATAATTCCGTTGTGAATCAGTACCAAAGTTTCCGACTGAGAATAATGAGGATGAGCATTCGCGTTGTTTGGTTCTCCATGTGTCGCCCAACGGGTATGAGCGATTCCTATTTTTCCGGAAATATCTTTGCTTTTGCAAAATTCCTCCAAATCGGAAACCCGCCCTTTGGCCTTAAAGACGTTGAGTTCCTTTTTTTCATTACTTAACGCGATTCCTGCGCTATCGTATCCACGATACTCTAATCGATGTAATCCCTTTATCAATATGGGATAAGCATCCTTGTTGCCAATATAACCTACTATTCCACACATAATTATATAATTTGATTTGGTTATTCATTGTGTATTGTTTTTATGTTTTTTCATAATTAGCAGAACAAAGGTAAGGCTTATATGTTTTATAACAAACATATTTTTGATAAAATAAATAAGGCAACTTCAATTATTCATAAGTATGAGCTAATAACAGCGAATACTTATAAAATTAAAATAATAGTTTTGCGTTAACTTTTGACATTTTTATACAACTGATTGATATTTAGAATATTGTAATCATTCTTTGATTTTTTGATTTGATTTGAAAATTCGTAAATTAGTGGTATACTACTAATTTTATGAATACAGGCAAGTTTGTTTTCTCACAATTATTGAGTTATGTGAGCAAATATGAGTTCAATAAGTGCGTAAAACGCTACTTTGGGAACTATCGCTCACACGAGCTAAACAGTTGGAATCACTTTTTGCAACTGCTTTTCGGACAAATTACAGGGCTGAACTCAATAAACAGCATTTGTATTTGCCTGAAGGCACACAAGCGCAACATTTACCATTTGGGTATCAAGCAGTTTGTCAATGTTTCAACTTTGTCCCGAGCAGGCGAGAATCGTGACTGGCGTATTTTTGCCGATTTTGGCAATTACCTGATAAAAGTTGTCAGACCGATGTATGTTAACTCTTCCATAGAGAACATTAATATTGATAATGAGATATTTGCATTGGATTCAACAAGCATATCATGTAGTATCAACTTATTGGTCTGGGCAGAAGGAAAATACAGTCGTGGTGCAGTCAAAATGCACACGCTCATTGATTTGAGAGGCAGTATTCCGACCTTTATTCTGATAACTGACGGGAAATACCATGACAGCAATGCGCTTGACGAGATTAATCCTGCCCAAAACGCTATCTACCTGATGGATAAAGCGTATGTTGATTTTTCCGCTTTATATCGCTATCATTTGGTGGGCTCATTTTTTGTTACACGCGCCAAAGAGAATATGAAATACGAAGTTGTTGAGCAAAATTTCAACATTGACCAAACCATAGGTCTGCGTTCCGACAAAACGGTTGTGTTGACCGGCATAAAGTCAAAAAAACTTTATCCCGGAAAATTGCGTTTAGTCGAGTTTTACGAGGCAAAAAACAACGAACTGCTTGTGTTTCTGACAAATAATTTTGAAGTGTCCGCTCTCGAAGTCGCCAATCTGTACAAAAACAGATGGCAAATTGAGGTCTTTTTCAAATGGATTAAACAAAATCTTACCATTAAAAAGTTTTGGGGACACTCTGAAAATGCCGTCAGGATACAACTCTGGGTGGCAATTATCGCTTACCTGCTTATCGCATACGCCAAGTGTACTCTCAAAAGCGATTATTCTGTTTACGAAATAATGCAGATTTTGAGTATATCGGCTTTTGATAAAACGCCAATCAGGGAACTGCTTACCAATTTTCAAGTCAATCAAAATGTCAAAGAACTACAATACAATTTGTTTGATTATTGTTAAAAGTTAATGCAAAAGCAGTAA
>JAVBKZ010000012.1:0-95036 GCA_031553755.1 Bacteroidales bacterium
TTACTGCATATTGTCGGGGATTTTATTGCTCGCAGGTTGCTCCCCAGCAGAGCCTGTGTCCTCTTAAATCCCTGATACAAAGTTAAAATATAAAAGTTAATTAAAAAAAAATCCAGGTTTTACTTGGATATTAAATGGAAAATCAATTATGAAACGTACAATTATAAAAATAGAAGAAGAATTATGCAATGGTTGTGGCGCTTGCGTTACCGGATGTCACGAAGGAGCATTACAATTAATTAATGGGAAAGCTGTAATGGTAAGCGAACTTTATTGCGATGGTTTAGGCGCCTGTATCGGCGAATGCCCTGTTGGCGCTATAACCCTCGAAGAAAGGGAAGCCGAACCATACGATGAAGACGCGGTAATGGAACGCCTTTTGCAGAAAGGGGAAAAAGTAATTCTCGCTCACCTGAATCATTTAAAAGAACATGGCGAAACCGGACTTTTCAAACAAGGCTTGTCATATCTGGAAAAACATAATATCCAACTAAATTTTCAAGAAAAAGAAAAAACACTGGCTTGCGGTTGCCCCGGTTCTATGATGAGAGAAATCCGACCGGCTGAAAACAACGACTACAAAATACCTTCAGGAATAATTCCACCCAAATCGGCAACATCCGAATTGCGGCAATTTCCGGTTCAATTGCATTTATTGAATCCTCACGCTCCTTTTTTACATGGAGTCAATTTGCTATTGGCAGCCGACTGTACCGCTTTTGCCTGCGGAGATTTCCATAATCGTTTCTTAAAAGGAAAAATGTTAGCGGTCGCTTGTCCGAAACTCGACAGTAATACCCAATCTTATGTCGATAAATTATCTGAAATGATAGATGGGGCTATGATTGATACCTTAACCGTTATTATCATGGAAGTACCGTGTTGTGGCGGATTAGTCAAAATCGCAGAAATGGGACGCCAACAGGCTGAACGGCATATTCCTATCAAAGTAATTATTCTTTCTATTAAAGGAGATATTATCCGTGAAAACTGGATTTAATCTATTTGTTTAATATTTAATCGTTTGATTTTCAACGTTAAACAATTTCAGAATATGAATAATTTTGAACAATTACTTAATTAATGATATGTTTAATCGTTTTTGCACAGTCATTCGAACGGACAGATATCATATAAATTCCTTTTGATAATTTACTTACATCCAATTGTGATTTTGCAGCTTTGATTTCGTTTTTCAATAAAGCATTTCCATAAGTATCATAAACAGTAAGATTTACATCTTCATTGCGGTAATTATTCATTTCTATATTCAAAATTCCATTTTTAGAAGAATCAGGAAACACATTTAAATCAGAAAAAATATTTACATCCTTAATTCCTGATGAAGAAGCGGCATACAAATGGCTTGAAGGTATTACTTCCCTTGATTGAAAAGGACTTGCCCATTCTAATTTACAAGAGGCAAGGTTAACTCCTGATACATATTCAGTTTTTATATCGTATTTTTTACCGGCAACTAACGAAATTGTACCCTTATAAGTACCCGAAGATATTACGTTCTTGTCTATAATCAATTGATCATCAATCCAAAGCCGGGACGTATTATCACTTGTAATATAAAACGTATACGTTCCTGTGTATCTTGGTTGCACTTGCCCTGTCCATCTTACCGAAAAATTATTCGCGTTTACTCCTGTTGCCGGAGAATTTTTACCCCAACTAAAATTAATGTTAGTGTCTATTTTAGTATTCGCCTCTGTTTCAAAATTCTTTTCACTATAATAAATACCTGTTAAACCGGTACCATCTCCTTCAATACCTCCGGGATTTATCGTAAGACTTTTAGATTCACGTATCAGTTGGAAAATTTGATCGGGACGTACTACAACATAGTTAGATCCTAAAGAATTTTTCACATTTTTGAAAGTTGTAGGAGTTACATTAGTCCATGGTTGCGCTTGAATAATAAGGAATCTCGGACTTTTGCCATCCCAACCTGATGAGGCCGATGTTATATGTTCTTTCATTGTCTTTTCGCCATCACAATAATTACAAGAAAGAGGCATTCCCGGCAAAGACTGGCCTGTTGAAGGATAAATGGAAAGCGCTCCTCCGGTATTTTGAGCGGTTAAGCCAAGTAAAGTCGGTGAATAGGTCGAGAATACACGCCCCACTCCATAGTCGATACCTCCGGTAATTGTGTTCCAAACGGTAATCACACGGATACCCGCACGTACATTATATTCTTCGGTTTTAGATACAAACGGAATTAAATTATCGTAACTATTCCATTTATTAGGATACGCGT
Organism: Bacteroidales bacterium; assembly: GCA_031553755.1. Lineage (GTDB taxonomy): Bacteria > Bacteroidota > Bacteroidia > Bacteroidales > Azobacteroidaceae > JAIRVZ01. The sequence goes on from JAVBKZ010000012.1 coordinate 2,270, forward strand.
AACCATATCCGGATGGACCTGATATTAAATTGTCATTATCCGTAGACGTTTTATGATAATAATTCAAAGCGCCCGGCATAGCATCAACCATAGCCGGAGATATTGTCCAACCTATCGGCACAGATCCTCTGTCTGAATTATTCCACAACTTACGCATAAGGTGTTCTATATACTGTAAATTATCGCCATCACTCAGAATAAACGCGACATATATTTTATTTTGCAATTCAGGTTTAGCAAGCATTGGCTTAGGTTCAATCGTCCTCGGCATTCCGCTATGGAAAGTTAGATTAGTGCAAAAATCACTTGCTATAGTAGGAATCCCATATGTAGATGCCCTTTCCACACCCGGAGCTTCTTCCGGCCACCATCCCATATAATTAGCTCCCTGCGGCATGGAAGATAAAAATTTATTAAGCAAGGCGCTTTCTCCCGAATTTTTAACATCAAGCCATATAACAGCGACTCCAAGAGCAACGGCATATTCACGTAATGAAGCTTTGTGAGGCCCCGGATTTAATCCGATTAATAATCGATGGTCAAGGTTAGGCCAATACGTATCATATAACGTTTGATATACCTCAAGTTTACTTTTAAATTTACCTCTGAAATCTTCCAATATAGGAAGGTTAAAAGGAGGTGAAGTTAATCGGGCTACCAATGAAGGGCCGGCAAGTAACGCTTTTTTTTCTTTTGCCAACGCCGAAGCCAAATTGGCTGTATGTATCTGCGCTGTGTCATATACGATTAAACCTGAAAATTCTGAAAGATATTTCCCTAATATGTTCCAAGGAGTGGTTGTATTTTCAACATATTTTACACCTAAAGAATTCAACCAAGTATACTGACCCTCAGCATAGGCATCTCCTTCATAAGAAAAAATCCGGGGTTGCGTTAAGTTTACAATACCTTTCATTGAAGCAAATAACAACTTTTCTTCCCCGGTTACATTGCTCTGCAAATAAATTAAATCTTGGGTTTGCGCCGATGCCGGAAAAGTTGGCAAAATTTGTCCTTCCGGCCAAATAATTTGAGATTTTACATTAAAGCAAAATAATGATAACAAAAGAAAAGATGCCGCAATCTTACAGTGTAAATTCATGGGTAAATAATTTTATTTTTTCTGACTATAATTGAAACTTCAATTATAACAATACATGGATTAATCAATGGGTTAATTTATGCTTAAATAAGCAAAATAATTTTGTAATCACTCATACTTCGCTGATTTCTCCAAACAGAGTCGCCGGGGTTACTTTTGTTATTAAAACATTGACTTTATCTCCGACGCGATAATGTTGCTTATTAAAAACAACAACTTTATTTTGAGGAGTACGCCCAAAAAGTTGCTCTCTTGATTTTTTTGAAAAACCTTCAACTAAAACTTCATACGTTTTTCCAATAGATTCTTTATTTCTTTCATGAGACAATTCTAATTGCAATGCTATGATCTCTTCTAACCTGCGAATTTTTTCTTCTTCAAAAACATTATCAGGCATATTTTTCGCGGCGTATGTTCCCGGCCTTTCCGAATATTTGAACATAAACGCGGCATCAAATCCGACTTCACGCATCAATGATAAAGTTTCATGATGGTCTTCTTCCGTTTCAGAATGAAATCCGCAAAAAAGATCGGTAGTAATGGCACAATCGGGTATAATCCTCCTGATAGCAGTAATTCTGTCTAAATACCATTCCCTCGTATATTTTCTATTCATGGCTTTCAAAACCTTACTACTTCCCGATTGAGCCGGCAAATGGATATGATTACATACATTATTATATTTGGCGACCATTTCGAGCGTGCGGTCGCTCATATCTTTAGGATGCGATGTTGTAAATCTGATTCTCATCCCAGGAGCCTCCATCGCTACCATTTCGAGTAAAGACGGAAAATCAATTTCAACCGAACCGTTTTTATATAAGTAAGAATTCACATTTTGTCCTAATAAAGTTACTTCTTTGTAGCCTTCATCCCGGAGTATTCTTAATTCATTCAATATACTTTCCGTTTCTCGGCTTCTTTCTCTTCCCCTTGTATATGGAACGATGCAATAAGTGCAAAAATTATTACATCCCCTCATGATAGAAATGAATCCGGACAATTTTATACCCGATAATTTCAAAGGAACAACATCCTTGTATGTTTCACTTGCTGATAATTCTACATTGACAGCCTTTTCCCCTTGTTCTACAGTTCCTATCAGATGTGGAAGATCCAAATAAGAATCCGGACCAACAACTAAATCAACTTTATGTTCATCGATCAATTCTTCCCTGACACGTTCGGCCATACAACCAAGAACACCAATTACTAATTTCTTATTTTTTTTCTTTAAAGATTGAAAAAATTGTAAACGTGATAAAACTTTTTGTTCCGCATTATCCCTGATAGAACAAGTATTTATAAAAATAGCATCGGCATCCTTGATATCCTGAATGGTTTCGTATCCATCCATTTGCATAATCGACGCGACAACTTCACTGTCAGAAACATTCATTTGACATCCGTAGGTTTCGATAAACAGCTTTTTTGATTTGTTCAGAGTTCCAGATTTTAAGTCCGGTTCTTCATTTTTTTTCATACTTTTACTTACAAATTATATAAATTAACATTTATTAACATATAAAACAACGTGAAAAATTTGTACATATACAATATTGTCTTACATTTGCATTGAAAAACGTAAAATTTTTTCATAGTTAAGGTTTTGGTTAAATGGGTTAGGGGTGGCTGAGAAGTCATCCCTAATGTTTTTAAATGGTTGTTTATGTGTTTATTATAAATTATCATTATATTTGAACCTCTAAAATTTAATTTTGCAAAAATAGTCATATTTTATGGATAAGCTCAAAGATTATATTCCTTTAGTAATTATTGCAATAAGTTTTATATATTCTTTTGTTAAAAAAGCGAATAAGACAAAGGAGAATAAAGAAGAAACGATGTTGCCCGGTACACAGCCTCAAACTGAAGATTGGGAAAATACGCCCAAACAAGAATTGAAACCGGAAGTCGTATTTCATCGTCCGGAGAGAAAAAAGAAAAAACAGGAAAAAACAGAAGTTTCCATACCTAAAAAAAATTATCAAGAGATAATTAAGCCTGAAATAATTTTGGAAGAAACTCCGGTTAAGGAAACAGAGGAAAATCCTATTCTATTAGACTTGCAAGATAATATTGAAGAGGTAAAAAAAGCGGTTATTTATTCGGAAATATTCAATAGAAAGTATTAAGTATCAAAAAAAAATATATATTTGCACGCTGAATTTGAAAACACAAAAATTAATACTAAAAAATAAAATAAATTAACAATGCAAAACAAAGGATTCGTAAAGGTTTTTGCCGTAATGTTAACCTTGGTATGTTTGTTTTATTTGTCGTTTACCATAGTGACAAATAAATATTACAAAGAAGCCAAAGAGTATGCAGCGGGAGATCCTATGAAGGAGAGTCTGTTCTTGGATTCTTTATCTACAGAAAAAGTATGGTTAGGTTATACTTTTAAAGATTGCCGTTCGAAAGAATTAAATTTAGGCCTTGACCTAAAAGGAGGTATGAACGTTATTTTGGAAATTGATGTCGCGGAAGTCGTAAAATCTCTTTCTAATAACAATCCAGACCCTAATTTCAATAAAGCTTTGGCTAATGCTAAAGCACGTTACAGTAAAACACAAAAAGATTTTGTGACAATCTTTTCTGAGGAATACCATGCTATAGATCCGGGAGCCAGATTATCCGCTATTTTCAGCACCTTTGAATTAAAAGAAAAAATAACTCCTCAAACCAGCGATGCCGAAGTAGAAAAAGTTTTAAAAGCTGAGATCAAAAGCGCGATGGACAATTCGTTCAATGTACTTCGTACACGTATTGACCGTTTTGGGGTTGTCGCTCCTAATATTCAACAATTAGAAACAGACGGACGTATTCTTATAGAACTTCCAGGTATTAAAGAACCTGAACGTGTTAGAAAATTACTTCAAGGAAGTGCTAATTTGGAATTTTGGGAAACTTACGAACTTTCTGAAATATATCAGCCTTTGATTGCGGCAAATAATGTACTCCGCGAATTAAATGCAGAAACAAAACAAACGGTTACTGCCGCCGACACTACTGCTGTCGCTGAAACTGTTACAGAACAAAAAGACTCAACAACCGCTCTTGCCGGTGATAGTTTGCTTGCCGAATTATCAAAAGACAAACCCGCCGCCGATTCGTTGAAATCGCAATCGCAAGAAGAATGGATGAAAAACAATCCTTTGTTCTCAATTTTACAGCCTCATCAAAGTGGAAATCAACTGGCTCCCGGCCCTGCAGTAGGAGTTGCGCTTGCTAAAGATACAGCTACAGTTAACGCTTACTTAGCAATGCGTCAGGTGAGAGATCTTTTCCCTCGAAACATTGCATTTAAATGGACGGTTAAAGCAATTGATCCGAAAGAACAATATTATGACTTAGTTGCTATCAAAACTAACCGTGACGGAAAAGCCCCACTTGAAGGAGACGTTATCATTGACGCTAAAGAAGATTTTGCTCAACATAGAGCTTCTTCGGAAGTAAGTATGACCATGAATTCGGAAGGCGCTAAAAAATGGGCTCGTTTGACAAAAGACAATGTTGGTAAATGTATAGCTATCGTTTTGGATAACGCTGTTTATTCTTTCCCAAGAGTAAGTGATGAAATCAAAGGGGGACGTTCTTCTATTACCGGAAACTTTACTCCCGAAGAAGCGAAAGACTTAGCCAACGTATTGAAATCAGGAAAAATGTCGGCTTCTTCCCGTATCATTCAGGAAGATATCGTTGGTCCTTCTTTAGGACAAGAAGCTATCAACAAAGGGTTTATTTCGTTTGGAATCGCGTTGTTGGCTTTGATGTTGTTTTTGATTGTCATGTATGGATTTAAACCCGGTATGATTGCTAACACCGCATTGCTGTTGAACTTGTTCTTCATCATGGGAGTTTTAGCATCGTTCCAAGCTGTATTAACACTTTCCGGGATTGCCGGTATCGTGTTAGCACTCGCGATCGCCGTAGATGCCAACATCTTGATTAATGAACGTATCAAAGAAGAAATCAGAGGAGGTAAAACTGTAAAGAAAGCAGTTGAAGAAGGCTATAAAAAAGCATTTTCCGCGATTTTCGACTCCAACTTAACTTCTATCCTGACAGGTGTAATTCTTTTCTATTTCGGAACTGGTCCTATCAGAGGATTCGCGACTACTTTGATTATAGGTATCGTTATATCTTTCATTACCGCGGTATTTTTAACACGTATCGCTTATGAAGGATTTATGGCAAAAGGAAAATTGTTGGATTTGACTTTTACAACAAGCATTTCTAAGGATTTCCTTGTAAATACAAAATATAACTTCTTGAAACACAAGAAAACATTATATATAGTTACAATCGCATTAACTATCGTTTGTCTTGGTTTCTTGTTTGGAAGAGGCTTAAATCAAGGAATTGACTTTACCGGAGGACGTAATTATGTTGTTCGTTTCGATCAACCTGTAAATACAGTAAAAATACAAGAAATGTTAGATCCTTTGTTCCCTGAACATGTTCCAAGCGTAATTACTATTGGAACTCAAAATCAGGTAAGGATTTCAACTAACTACAAAATAACTGATTCTTCAGAAGGTATTGACGAAGAAATTACAAACAAATTATATGATGGAGTAAAACCTCTTTTACCGGAAGGAACCACCTATCAACAATTTGTAAGCGAAAATATTTTGAGTTCTCAAAAGGTTGGGCCAAGTATAGCGGATGACATTAAAACCGGAGCTTATTGGGCGGTTGCATTTGCAGTTATCGCGATAGGACTCTATATTTTACTTCGTTTCCGCGATGTTTCTTATAGTGTGGGTACTGTCGTTTCTTTGTTGCAAGACGCTATCTTTATTTTAGGTATGTATGCTATTTTCTGGGGAATATTGCCATTCTCTCTCGAAGTAGACCAAACTTTCATCGCGGCAATCTTGACAGCGTTAGGATATTCGGTTAATGACAAGGTCGTTATCTTCGACAGGGTACGTGAATATACTCAATTATATCCTAAACGGGATAAATTCGAATTGTTTAATGATTCGCTCAATTCAACATTAGACCGTTCGATTAATACCAGTGTCAGTACTTTAATTGTTTTGATTTTAATCTTCATTTTTGCGGGAGACGCTATTCGTAGTTTTTCTTTCGCGATGCTTTTAGGAGTATTTATGGGAACACTTTCATCTATGTTCTGTGCCGCTCCGATTGCTTATGAAATTCAAAAAAGAAAACAATTGAAACAAGAAGCAAAAACTCAAAAATAAATAAGAAAACAGAGAACATAAATAAAAGCCGTTTGTTAACAAAAAACAAACGGCTTTTTCTATAAATACATATACTGCAAATGAAAGATAGACTTTGGAATGATAATTTTATAAACGCCTGTTTAGCCAATTTCCTGATGGCATCGTCATTTCATTTATTGATGCCTACTATTCCCATTTATTTAACCGAACAATTAGGGATTGAACATTCCCATGTAGGTATTGTGATGTCGAGTTATACATTGGCTATGCTTTTATTCAGGCCTTTTTCTGGTTATATAGTCGATGTGTTTAAGCGAAAAATGTTTTTTTTAGTCGCTTTAATCGCGTTTGTTTGTACTTTTTTAGGATATCTTTTTGCAATAACGGTTACGATCATGATAATCATACGGTTCATTCATGGCGCTTTTTGGGGAATGTCTACTGTCGCTTCCAATACAATGGCTATAGATATTATACCATCTTCACGCCGGGCCGAAGGTATCGGATATTTTGGGATGAATATGAATTTAGCCATGGCTATCGCTCCCTTCATCGCGATGAATATTTATGACTCATTTGGATTTCATACATTGATTTACTGTTCTATTGGAATGGGAATATTGGCGATAATTTCCGTAATCATGATTAAAGCACCTGTTAGGGAAATTCCGGTAAAACGCCCGCCCATGTCACTCGACAGATTTATTTTAATCAAAGGATTACCTATTTTCTTTAACCAAATATTAGTTACAATTGGTTGGGGAATGTTATTAAGTTTCGCCATCCTTTACGGAAAACAAATCAATATTCCGAACGCTGGCATGTTCTTCTTGTTTTTAGCTTTTGGATTAATCCTTTCGAGAATCATTTCCGGACGATTTGTCGATAGGGGACATGTTCATGTAGTCTCAGTTGTAGCGTTATCCATAATTACTTGTTCTTTTTTTGCGTTTTCAATTCTACATACAATTTTAGCCTATTGTACTTCAGCTTTTTTTATCGGTATCGGATTCGGAACAATGCTTCCGGCTTTTCAGACTATTTTTATTAATATGGCGGCAAACGACAGAAGAGGAACTGCCAATTCTACATATTTAACGGGCTTTGACTTGGGAATAGGCATAGGAATGCTTCTCGGAGGTTTTCTTTCATCTTCATATCCGATGTTTTATTTATATCTGGTAGCTTCTTTTTTAGGTTTATGTTCGGTTTTCTATTATATTTTTATTTCGAGAAATGTATACGATAAAAGAAGATTAAAATAGAAATATCTAAATATTTTATTTAATTTTAGGCTTTTTGATTGACAAACATAAACGTAAAGGGAAGAAAATATTATGGATCTGAAAAATATCCGCCTCATAAGTCATCAATTATTGGATTCTAATTTACAAACACCTTGGGATGTCGCTACATGGATGGGAGCTATTCAATCTCAAGATTACAATATGGCTAAATGGGCTATTGGAATACGCCTTCAGGGAAGTACAGAAAAAATCATAGAGGATGCTTTTAATAAAGGACAAATCCTTCGCACGCATGTGATGCGTCCGACCTGGCACTTCGTAACACCGGAAAATATCAGATGGATGTTAGACTTAACCGGACCCCGGCTTAAATCGGCGACTCAATCGAATGACCGGCATTGGGAACTGACTGAAAGTATATATTCAAAATGTAATCAAGTGATTGAAAAAGCATTAGACGGAGGAAAACATTTGCTACGGGAAGAAATAGCTTCCGCATTGAATTTAGCAGGTATCGAAGTCGACAATATGCGTATGTACAGGATTATGTTTCGTGCCGAATTGGATAAAGTCGTATGTAGCGGTGCTTTGCGTGGAAAAAAACAAACCTATGCTTTGTTGAATGAACGGGTTCCCTTAATGAAAGATATGCATAAGGATGAAGCGCTGGTTAAATTAACCCAAATCTATTTCATGAGTCATTCTCCGGCTACGGTAATGGATTTTTCCTGGTGGTCGGGGTTATCGGTTACTGACGCGAAAAAAGGGATTAATGAATTAAAATCAGAATTAGTTAAGGAAAAGATCAATGGACAAGATTATTGGATTATGAATGCATTAACATCCATTAAAAAATTACCGGATTCTATTTTCCTTCTACCTGCATTTGATGAATTTATTATCAGTTATAGAGATAGAAATGCAATCATAGACACTAATCACCAAACTAAAGCCTTTACAAAAAACGGAATCTTCTACCCTACTATCATTGAAAATGGGAAAGTAATAGGAATTTGGAAAAAAGAAACGGGAAAGAAAAATCCGATTCTCAACTTTTTTGAAGAACCGGATTTTACTGACCAACAATTACTTAGTCAAGCCATTAAAAATTATCAATTGAAATATCTTGAAAATATCTGATAATATGCTTTCTCTGTTTTTAATGACTTTATGAATTATCGGGTACAGCTTTTATCAATGTTCCGTCAATCGAATAATGAAGATCGTAGTCTTGATTACCTTTTTCCACATCCAATATATAAAAAGGCTCCGAGTCTTTTTGTTCAAACATATCAACATCATCTATACGCCAATCTTTATATTCTCCTGATTGGAAAGAATTTTTAATTGTTTCAGGGAGTTCCGCAAAAGAAATATCTGTTTCTGTTTGATACCAATTCCCATTTGTTTCGAACCAAGCTTCCATCTCTTTGCTTTCTTTCCAAAAATCGACCACCCAATAATTTCCTTTCTTTTCCCATTCTACTCGAGTAACTCCCGAATACATGGATTTAAATGTACTTTCCACTTCTTTATTTCCTCCGGGATTGGGGAGATCGTCATTTTCACATCCTTGAAGTACGAATATCATTGATATTAATGATGAAATAAAAAAAATCTTTTTCATAACTTACATTTTTTAATTGTCAATATCTATTAATTTGAATTCTAAATTGAATTTCAGCTCAAGCCCATTACTCAATTTAATTTCATAATCACGCTTATCAAGGTCTATGTTTATTATTTTCACATCTTTATAGTTAGATGATACATAGTTTTTGATTGGTTGAGGAACTATGCCTTCCGGAATTTGAGAAAATTTACAATCTACATCCGTCCATTCTCCTTTACTGTTGAATTCAACTTTATTACCATTAATAAAAATGACTTCATAACTCTTATCAAAAATTTCGGTTTCTTTTTTAGCATACGAAATTTTTGTGTCAGGGAAATACTTTTCGATAAATTGTTTAGCAGTAGCCGGTAATTGATCTACTGTAATCGGTTTATCGTTGTCTGCAAAACCTGTGCCGGTGCCTATAACCAGAACTACCAGCAATAAGATAATTTGTTTCATGATTTAATTTATTTTTATAATTTCATAAAACAAATTTCGGATACAAAACTGAAAAGAAACTGAAATTTTAGAAGAAAAGTGAAAAAATATGTTTTTCGTTTGAAAACTGATAATTGATATCCATTCCATAAAGCTTGGAAACGGATTTTGCCAAAGCCAATCCTAAACCGGTCGAACCTTCTTTTTTAGTCCCCTGATAAAAACGTAGGAAAATAGCATTAGCGTCTAAAGCATCATCAATTCCTGTATTTGCAATAGAAACACATCGATCGGTAATATGGATATGAATTTCTCCATTAGGATAATTATGTATGAAGGCATTTTTCAAAAGATTTCCAAATAATACAGAGGACAACGTTTCATTCATATTTATTTTTAAAATATTATCTTCTTTTATGAATATAGAAATATGATGATTGAAATAGATTTCCGAATAATCGGCAATCTGTTTTTTTATCCATTCATTTACAATGATTTCTTTTTTATCCGGAAATTGACTATTTTCTATTTTAGTAAGCAATAATAGGGTTTTATTAAGTTTAATAGCATGTTCGATAGATTGTTTTATTTTCAGGATTTCTTTCAATTGTTTTTCCGTCAATTGAGAATCTTCTATAAACATTTCTAAACGATTGAGACAAACAGCCAATGGTGTTTGTAAATCGTGTGAAGCGTTTCCTATAAATGATTTTTGTTGTTCGTAAGTTTCGATATTTCTGCACGCGCTACGAATAACAGCATCATTCAGTTTACGAAATTCGGTAGTTTTTGTTTTGATCTGAGGTTCTGTAAATTCCTTTTCTACTCCAAAATTATCCAACCAATTTAACAATTTGTATAAAGGTTTGAAATTTCGTTGCAATATCAACCAATTCAATCCAATGATAACAATTAGTAATCCTAAATAAAGAAAAATAATCCAATATAAAATCGTTTCCTGTAAATCCGATTTTTCAATAGTAGGAATAGAAACTGTTAATTCGTAATATTTATTGTGTTTATCTCTAAAAACCGTTTTCAATATACGCGCGGGTTCTGTTTCGGCTTTTGAACGGATATAAATCATCTCATCGGAATACCGTATAGCCGGATATTTTATGGCATGTTCCTGTGTTATTTCTTTTATATGGTAACTATTATTCGTTCCGTTATCTTTATCAGGAAGAGTCTCTCCCGCTAAAGCGCGTGTAATGATATATTCGGAATAATCTTCTAAAGAATCGTCTGTCTCATCATTAATTTCTTCTACAATAATAAAATAGAATAAAGATGCCCATACTGCCATTAGAATTAGCAGAACAAACGTAATTCGAGATGTAATTCGATAAACAAGTTTCATGATTCGTATTCCGTCAATTTATAACCGAAACCGTAAATAGCTTTAATTTCGATATTTGAGCCTGCTGAAATCATTTTTTTTCGTAAATTCTTAATTTGAGCGTAGATAAAATCATAGTTATCTACTTGGTCGATATGATCTCCCCATACAGCTTCGGCTAACGCGGATTTATCTACCAAACAATTCGGACGAGTCATAAAATGATACAAAATATCATATTCTTTACGGTTTAACTCGAGTAATTGCCGGTTCACATATACTTCGAATTTACCGGGAATTATTTTGACATTACCAATTTCAAGATAAGTTTCACCTAAGTGTCGATTACGACGAATGAGACTTTTAATACGCGCGCCAAGTTCTGAAAGATGAAATGGTTTGGCTAAATAATCATCCGCGCCAAGATCCAATCCTGTAACTTTATCCTCTACAGAATCTTTGGCAGAAATAATAATAACGTTTTCCTGTTTATTTAATTTTTTGAGTTCTCGCAGGAGAGTAAGGCCATTGCCATCCGGCAACATAATGTCTAATAAAATACATTCATAATCGTAGAGTGATATTTTTTCCATTCCTTCACGAAATGTCGCGGCTACTTCGACCACATAGCGCTCCTTTTCGAGAAAACATTGCATAATTTCTCTCAATGAAGGTTCATCTTCTACAATCAGGATTTTCATTTTCAGCTTACTTTTTCCAAAAATACAGATAAAAACTGAAAAGAAACTGAAATCTTTTGTATTTTTATTATCAGATGATATGAAATTTTATCTTTTTCATATCCTACTTTTATGAAGTAACCAATAATCGAGAATCGTAATCGCGGCCATAGATTCAACAACCGGAACTGCCCTGGGGAGAAGGCAGGCGTCATGACGACCACGGGCTTTCAAGATCGTTTCTTCTCCTGAAAGATTAACCGTTTGTTGCTCTTTTAATAAGGTCGGAATAGGCTTAAAAGCTACCCGGAAATAAACATCTTCTCCATTGGATATACCTCCTTGAATACCTCCGGAATAATTAGTTAGTGTTCTTATTTTCCCTTCTTTTGTTTTGTAAAAAACATCATTAACTTGCGATCCTCTTTGTTCAACCCCATCAAATCCTAAACCGTATTCAAATCCTTTAGCGGCATTGATACTTAACATGGCGTTACCTAAAGCCGCGTGTAATTTTCCGAAAACAGGTTCTCCTAAACCTACGGATATTCCACGGCAAACACAAGAAATAACTCCACCAATAGTATCTCCTTGCGATCGTACTTCTTTAATTAAGTCAATCATCAAAGATGCTGTTTTTTCATCCGGACAACGCACCGGATTGGATTCTACCAACCCTAAATCCAATTCAGAATAGGTGTTTTGAAGTCGAATATGACCTACTTGAGAAGTGTAGGCGATTATTGTTATTCCTAAATCTTTTAATATTAATTTAGCAATAGCTCCGGCAACACAACGGGCTATTGTTTCGCGAGCGGAAGAGCGCCCTCCTCCCCTATGATCCCTTATGCCATATTTTAATTGGTAAGTATAATCAGCATGAGAAGGACGGAAAATATCTTTCATATTATCATAATCCGATGAATGTTGGTTATTGTTTCTTACAATAAAACCAATCGGGGTACCGGTTGTTTTTCCGTCTAAAATACCCGAAAGAAATTCAACTTTATCTTCCTCTTTACGAGGTGTTGTGATGTCTGATTGTCCCGGTTTACGGCGATTCAATTCAGACTGTATATAACTCATATCTAAAAAGATACCGGCAGGACAACCATCAATTATCCCGCCGATTGCTTCTCCATGAGATTCACCAAAAGAGGTTAATCTGAAGATATTTCCAAATGTATTCATGAAATTTTAATCACAATTGCAACCGCTTTCACATTCGCCACAACCACAGCCACAGCCTCCTCCTGAAATAGCGGCAAGTTCTTCTGTTGTAGCTTCGTGAACATCTATAATTTTTCCTTCAAAATGTAATGTTTCTCCCGCTAATGGATGATTAAAATCCATTACAACACTTTCGTCTGTAATTTTCTCAACCGTTCCGTTTAAACGATTTCCATTAGAATCCATCATCGGAACCACCGCTTCAACAACAATTCTTTCATTATCGAATTTTCCATCAACTTCAAATATATTTTTTGGAAGTTCCACGATATGTTCATCATCATACGTTCCATAAGCATGTTCCGGAGATAATGTAAAGGAAAAATTATCGCCCACTTGCAAGCCTTTTACATTTTCTTCAAAAGCTTCAAGCATCATTCCCATTCCAAAAATAAAAGAAAGGGGGCTTTCTTCTGTGGCTCTTTCCATCAATTCTCTTTCATCGCCTTCTCCTACATTTAAATCATAAGTTAAGGATACAAATTTACTACTCGAAATTTTCATATAAAATTTAAATTAATTAAATGAATAAATAAAGTACAAAGGTAATACTAAGTAATGAGAAAAGAAAGTAATGTTGTAAATCTCAATTTGAATTTACATAAAAAAAAATACGGAAACCTCTTATTTATAGAGATTTCCGTATTTTTTGTCGGGATGACAAGACTCGAACCTGCGACCTCCACGTCCCGAACGTGGCACGCTACCAACTGCGCTACATCCCGTTTTTATTTGGACGTGCAAAGTTATAAATATTTCCGAAAAAACAAGGAAAGAGCGCGCAATTGTTTATTTTTTACGAATAAATTTCCATAAGATATTACCAATACAACCAAGTTATTAAACCTTTTGCATAAAAAAACTGTTTCTTCAATATAGTCGTAAACCATAAAAACGAATAATTATGAATATTGTATTAGGAGCTTCAGGACAAGTAGGCAGCACGGTTGCAAAAGAATTATTTCAGTTAGGAGAGCCAGTAAAGGCAGTTGTCCGTAATCCTCAAAAAGCGGACAAGTTAAAAAATATGGGCATGGAAGTAGTCATTGCCGATTCTTTCGATGCCAAAGCTCTTGCTAAAGTATTGGAGGAAGGAACAACTGTTTTCCTACTTACTCCCGAAGATATGACTTCGAACAACATTTTATCCGATAATCAACGGATTTTGCATAATTATAAAGAAAGTATTATAAAATCGGGGATTAAAAAGATCGTAGGTTTGTCGTCTGTCGGGGCGCAACACAAAGAAGGAACAGGATTTGTTGAATTGTCGTATGATTTGGAACATACTTTTGAAGATGTTCCGGTTTCTTATACATTCGTTCGTCCGGCATATTACTTCAGTAATTGGTTGGCATTCCTTCCGGTAACAAAAGAACAAGGTATTTTGCCTACCTTTTTTCCAGTAGATATGAAAATCCCGATGAATTCTCCTAAAGATGTAGGAAAATTTATTGCCGGATTGATGGCAAGTAATGAAACGCTTGAAACTGTTTATGAATTAACTGGCCCGAAGTTATATAGTTCATCGGATGTGGCAACCATTCTTGGGACAGTCTTAAAGCGAGATGTAAAGACGATTGAAATTCCTGTCGATCAAAGATTCGGTTCGCTGAAAAACGCGGGATTTTCGGATGATGCCGCCAACTACATGGTAAAACTGATAGAAGCGGTTATCAACGGAAAGATGGCACATGAAAAACCGGAAAACGAATTATTCACGTTGCCAACTCCATTGGATGACTTCTTTAAAGAATCGATAATTGGTTGATTTTTGGCTTTACAACATCTGCTCCTCATTTATCCTGTTATCATTTTGTCTTGCCGAAAGTGTTTTTGTACGAAGCTCTTTGATCAGATTTTTAAAATCAGCTAAATTTATTTTGCCGGAAAGATAGTAATCAATTAGTTGTTTTTTCAGTTCGGTAGCATCTTTAGATTCTCCTAAAAAGTCTAATGAAAATCCTACCGAAGCCGACGGCCGGTATTCCATCGAATCCCACCAGGCATAAAGCACGTTAAGCAACGATTTGTCATCTGCACGGAGGAGTTGTTTGAATAAATACGGTTCACTGAGTTTGTATACCAACATGCGATGACGGTATTTCTGGTATTCTTTCAAACCTATTTTGAATAAGAAATACAGTAATACAAGTGTCAAGACCAACAATCCGACAAAGCTATACCATGGTAAACCTAAGATATGAGGGGTTACTTTTGCTTTTTCATGTACAGAAGAAGAGTCCAACGTTTGTTGTAAGCTATCTTTCAGCGTAGTAATAATTCCTAAGTCTGGGTTTTCCGCCACATGTAACGATTTTCCGGCTAGTACTCGCTCCTGCATCTTTCCTGTGTAAGGATTCCAGAACGAAAGGTGTATTTCCGGAATGGTAATGTCGCCCGGTTTCTCAAGCAAGTAGGTTACGCTTTGCATGCTTTGTCCGTTTACATTTCCATCCGGCTTGGAATCGCTTAATACAGGGTCTTTAGGGTAAGTACTTACTCCATTGCCCATCATTTGTGACGATACATTGGGAATAAACTGGGGTAACGTCCCTTGTGCATTGATAGTCACCGTACGTTGTAGTACATCGCCTACTTTCAGGTTGTCGGGCTTTGGATTCCAGGAATCATTAATTTGTACATCCCTTGCTACCAACCAGGTATCTGTTTTCAGATTTTTCGGAACATCCCGCACAGTAAATGACTGCGGCTGGGTATGCAAAACGACTTTTCGCGATTCGGAGCTTCCTTCAGGCGGACTGGTAGCTGTAATTTCAAATGAAGGAACTGTGAATTCCCCCGGCTTATATGGAAATACAATGTAGTAAAATTGTATGCCGGGATATTGTTTTTTGCCTACGGTAAACATTCCTGGTCGTGTCTCGTCAAATGGAATAATAAAGGTACTTGGAATTTGCAGGTTACCGAATTCCACTGGCGCCGTGAACCAAGTCGTTGTGTAAACAGTAATATTTACCCGGAAAGGTTCCTGTACATACATTGATTTTTTGCTTAAATCGACAATGGTGTTCACTTGTCCGGAAGCGGTTGTAGTGGGAATAATTATTAAACACATTAACCCTAACAGGGTTCTAAACCCTGTTAGGGTTGGTTGGATTCGGTTTAGAAATACAATCCATATTTTATTACTCGTCTTCATCTTCTATTCTTAAAATTTCTTCAAGATTAATTCTCTTTAAATCATGCCAATATAGAAAGTTCTCCACATCTTCGAAGTATTCAAGAACTTCGTTCCTCAATAAATTTGTTTTCTTTTTCGAAACAATAGCGTTGTAAGAAGAATAAGGATAATTTAATGCCTGAGAAAAACCATGTTTTATTGGATTTAAATGTACATAAGCAATAAGTTGTATTAAATAATCGTCACTAGTAACTTGTTCTCTTTTCAAATGCTCCTGAAATAAACTTCCACTTCGCAGATATGATTTGTTTATACTTTGTGTATAGGAATTAAACATGTGCGAAAAACCCAAATATGGTTTCTTTTTCCATTTTTCATTCAAAATCTCATCCTTTTCTTTTATACGGACTACAAGATGATAATGATTTTTCATTAAACAATAAGCATATACATCTGCCACAGGAAGTAAGTATTTCTTCATTAAATTCAAGAAAAGCGTATAATTCTGAGCTTCTTTAAATATGTCTTCTTTATTATTTCCTCTATTAAAAACATGATAAATGCAGCCGTGTTCAAATAATTTATTTTTCATAGTTTTACATTTTAGTTGCCAACAAAACTACGATTATTAATTAAAATTGTCAATATTTGAATCTATAATTTTTTAATTCAATTCTAACCCTAACAGGGTTTGAAACCCTGTTAGGGTTCTTTCCTTCCTTTCACATTCGGATAATACTTTTGCTTTTGTATTTCGAACCGGCGATGTAAAAATTCGCTGGGATCGGCATTCGTTTTTTGCATCAACACCTGGGTTTCTACAGGCATTTCATCCATTTTAAAATCCTTAGGTGGAAATTTTTGTTCTTTAGCCCGGTGTATATTACTTTCTACCTCATCGGACATCCGGTCGCCCGAGGTAGGTAATTTTTTTACTTCGGTATCCGAACTTAATTGTTCGTCTTCCGATTGCGGTTTACGTTCCTTTAATTTATCTTTGGAAGTATGCTTTAAGATACTGTCAATTGGGTTGGCTTCCGGATTAAAACGCAATACGCTTGATGCCTGGTCTTTCATTAGCTTAGTGGCATCGATGCTATGTTGAACCGATGATTGCAGCGAATTGTCTTTTGAAGCAGCCGCCTGAAATGCCGTGATAGCCTCATCGTAGTAACCCAATTTAGCCAATGCCAAACCGTAATTGTATTGTCCTGCAGCCGTAGAATCATTCGCCAACAGTTCCATCACCGATTGATAGTCGCCGGCTTTGAAATAAGCAGCAGCTTTGTGCGCATTATCCGAGAATAATCCGGCCGCTTTTTCGTATTTTCCTTTTTCGTAGAGTTTTTCGGCACGGTAATCAGGAGTGTACCACCAATCAGCATGTTTGCTGTCAGTACTGCACGAAGAAAGCGTTGTCAGTATAAACGGCAGCATACACCATTGTACTACCCAGCCCTTGCGGAACCAAAATAGCATGATAATAAATGCCGGGATAATCAGTAACCAGCCCATATCATCCCATTCCTGAGCGTCTTGTTTTTTATCTTTTTCGAAAACCAGATTATCGCTGATGCGTTTGGCAATTCCTTCCACATCCGATTTATCGAGCGTAATCGTAGTAATATTTATTTTTTCATTCTGACGGAGATTATTCAAGGTGGCAGGCGATTGTTTGGATATCACGCCGCTTTCACCCGGCACAGGCGCACCATTGGGTGTAGAAAATAACAAAATCTCCAGGCGATGCTTGGAATTATTGATATAGTCGGACAACATTGCAGCCTGCGAATCATCAATAACGTCGGTCATTAACAAAATAGTACTTGGCGCTTCTATCCGGTTCATCAGTGTGTCTATCAGTTGAATGGTAAGGCCCATATTCGTTCCCTGTACTGGCATCGAGCGATTGTAAAGGCTGGTACTTTGAAATTTTATCAGTTTATAATCCGACGTAAAAGGCAAAACCGTATGCGGCGTTCCGGCAAAAGCAAGGAGTCCGGCGCGGGCACGGGGATTGGCATCCAGAAAATCGGATATTTTCATTTTGGCACGTTCGAGCCGTGAAGGCTCTATATCGGTGGCCGTCATGGATTTGGATAAATCAAGTGTAATCAGTACTACTGCCGGGATCTTTTCGCCCGGGATGTCCCGTTTTTTCCATGTAGGCCCGGCTAATGCCAGAATCATGCATGAAAGTCCAAGAGCTAACAGTATCAGCGGTAGTACAATTGCCCACCGGCTTCCTTTGCTGAACATGTAAGGACGCAGATGTGGAGCGATTACATTCTTCCACTTTTTTTGTTCTTTATTGCTTAACACCAAAATAATCAATATCACCGCCAAGGGTATAAATAACCACAAAGCCCACGGCCGCAGGAAATGGAATACGTGTGGATTGAATGATTTGAATATGTCAATGAAATTGTTCATATTTTATTCTATTTTAATCCCTTCGGGATTATATGTTTATAGAAAAACCGGTTGTGACAATTTATACGACCCCTGTCGGGGTCGCATGTTCCCCACTATATCCATTTTCTATAAACATTTGAATCCTTTGGATTCTTTTTTGCAATTCTGTGTCTTCAACATATTTTTCAACTATTCGATTAATTCTTTTCTTATACCAAATAAATTTCTTCCCAAATTAATAACACCGCTCAATAAATAAAAAATCAATGCCAAAGCAATCGCTGCGCCAAGAGGATACATGTACAACAGTACGACAGGTTTATATGATTCTTCTTCATATACGACCGGCTGCATTTTGTTGAGTTCTGCATATACGGCTTGCATTTCCTGTTGACTATCGGCACGAAAATATTTACCTCCCGTTATTTCGGCAATTTGCGTCAATAATTTTTCATCGATGGCATACCCTCCGCTTGTACTGTTGCCTATTCCAAGCGTATAAATCTTAATACTGTCGAGTTTTGCTGCTGCAGCGGCATCAAGAGGAGAGATGTCCGTTCCACCGTCCACACCATCGGTCATCAATAGCATAACACGTTGTTTAATAGTATCCTGGCGAAATATTTTAATACCAAAAGCAATGGCTTCGCCAATGTTTGTCATTTGTCCGGCCATTCCTACTTCTGTTTCGTCGAGCAGCCAGTCGATGACTTGTAAGTCGGTGGTAAGAGGTGCTTGCAGATAGGCATGCGTAGCAAACATTTCGAGTCCAATCTGATCGCTTTTACGCTCTTTGATAAAGTCTTTCATCAAATATTTAACAGCCCCCCAACGCGACATGGTTTTGCCATCCACTCTCCAATCTGTTTGCGCCATACTGAACGAAATATCGGCGGCTACCAGAAAGCTGCGCACAGTGCGTGTGCGTTTTCCGGGTTGACCGACAAATTGTGGAGATGAGGCTGCTGCCAGCAAACAGATCCAACAAAGGATAAGTGCTATCCACGAGAAAATGCCTTTGCGCGATACCCAGGCATTCCGTTTAGGATGCTGTCCGGAAATGTTTACTGCCCGTCCGAAAAACGGCACTAAAAGTGCAGAACGTCGTTTACGCAAAGCAGGCAGTAGCCAATACACCAATAGTGGTAAAGGCAGCAATAAGAAAACCCATTTGTGGGCAATCTCAAAGTTCATATTATGAGCGATTTCGGGTAGCATAACGATGATTCTTTATCCATTGTTTAGCTTTGGAAGCAAAGACTTCGGCTTGCATTTGCTGATTGTTATTTTCAGTAAGATATAAAGTGGCTACTATGTTTTCGTCTTCCGTATTGAAAATAGGTTTCCGGCAGCAACTATTGAGGTATTCGAACCACGATTTTCCCTGCAATGAGGCAACTTCTTTTCGCCCGTAGTGCAACATGCTTATTTGCTTCATCAACATATTGGCTAGGTAAATGAAATCAGCATATTTTGCTTCGGAAAATAATTTTTCCTGTCCGGCGTCGATTCGTTTGACAGCTTCGCGGCGATAACGATTTTTGTAATAACGAACTAGAACCCATATAGCCCATAGTAATATGCATAGTACCAATAAGGCAGCTACTATGTACCACCCCGGTGCACCAAAAGTGAATGTAACCGGCGAAGGTTCAATAAATTGTCCGATGGCAGGAATTGTATCGTTCATATTTTTTTTTATCCTAACTTTTAACCCTAATAGGGTTTTAAACCCTGTTAGGGTAATTCTGTTGGTTTAATTTTTAAAAACAGTTTGCATCCGTTTGCGGATTTGTTCTTCTACGGAACTAGCTGTTGAAATCACAGATACAGGAATTTTATAATGCCTGAATTCTTCTGTCAGTTGTGTAAGCCATTGTTTGTAACCCGATTCATATTTCTTTCCCCATTGATTTTTATTGTTGTTCCACAAAATCTGGCGTTCACCATTGCTCAGTACCAGTTTCCCATCGGGTAATTGCGCATCCATAGGGTCTTCAATATGAACAAGAATCACATCGTTGTGAGCAGCAATGCTTCGTATATGACGTTTTCCTTCATCATTCAGTTTTGTGAGGTCTGAAACAATAGCGACTACGTAATCGTGCGTAACCGCAAGGCGTGTCCGGTCAAGCATGCGAGTGAGTAGCCCGGTGTCAGATTTGATGTTTTGGCGGGCAGGTAAAGTGGCATTTCGCTTTACTACCAATTGCAGAAAATGTTCCACCAAGGCTTTGCTTCGTTTGGGAGCTACATAGTCGGAATCAGAATCATCGAATACCAATCCGCCGAAACGGTCGCCACGTTTGAGAATAAAAAAAGCTATCAATGCTGCGACATGAGCTGCAGTGACAGACTTTACGTATTGCTGCGAACCGAAAAACATGGATACACTTTGGTCTAAAAGAACAAAAGCCGGACGTTCTTTTTCTTCATTGAATTCTTTAGAATACGTTTCGTTGGTGCGGGCGGTTACACGCCAGTCAATATTACGGATGTCATCGCCGGGAACATATTGACGCACTTCTTCAAAATCAAGTCCGCGTCCGCGCATTTTAGCTGCATGTGTCCCTGCAAGTATGGAATAGATGTTACGTTTAGGCAATAACATTCCACCTTGCGCCAAATATTCAAAACGCATCAGTTCGTTTAATGTGGTTACTATTTCAACAGAAGGTGTCATATTTAACTAGTTACCCTAACAGGGTTTAGAACCCTGTTAGGGTGATTGGGTTATTCTACATTACCGCTACATTCTTTAAAATCGTATCAATCACCATATCCGCATTTACCCTGTCGGCGTTGGCCTCGTAAGATAAAATCAAACGATGGCGCAGTACATCATGTACAATATAACGGATATCGTCGGGGGTGACGCTCGTACGGCCATCGAGCCAAGCCACTACGCGGGAACATTTGTCTAATGCGATGGTAGCTCTCGGGCTGCCACCGTAGTTTATCCATCGGGCCAGATCTTTGTCGAATTTGTCGGGATAACGTGTGGCAGATACCAAGTCGACCATATATTTTTCGGCTGCCGGGGTTACTTCAATATTGTTTGCTTCCTTGCGAGCGTCAAATACTATTTGCTGGTTAATTGGAGTGATTTTCCGGACTTCACCTTTGCTCTCATTACGTACCAACTCTACAATTTTAGCTTCTTCCTCTACGTTGGGATAACCGATTTCTATTTTCATAATAAAACGGTCGAGTTGCGCTTCGGGCAAAGGATAGGTTCCTTCCTGTTCCACAGGATTTTGCGTGGCAAGTACCATAAACAATGGTTCCATTTTGTAGGTTTTTCCGGCTACGGACACCTGTCGTTCTTCCATAGCTTCGAGCAGGGCTGATTGTACTTTGGCCGGAGCCCGGTTGATTTCATCGGCAAGTACCAGATTACTGAAAATAGGTCCGGGTTGGAAGACGAATTTTTGTTCGGATTGCGGTTGGTAAATTTCCGTTCCGGTGATGTCCGAAGGCAGCAAATCAGGCGTAAACTGCACTCGGCTGAGTTTACAATCAAGATTAGCCGCAAGGCTCTTTACTGCACGGGTTTTTGCCAATCCCGGCAAACCTTCGAGTAAGACATTGCCATCGGTCAGTAAGGCAATAATAATTTTGGATACCACATTTTCCTGTCCGATAATGCTTTCACTTACGCTTTTTTTAAGAGAGAGGATTTGTTCCAGATTCTTCATGTCTTTTCAGTTATATTATATATAACCTTTTAAACGTTAAAATGTTTAAGGAAATGTGGATTGATATGGGGTATTTGTTTAACTATTATTCTTCGTTTTCGTTTTCATTGATGTGCGAAAACAAAGCACTTAAATTTTCTTGAAAAGCTTTCAAATCGTCATACACCGGACAAATTTTCAAAAACGCTTTGTTGATGGCTTTGCGGATGGTGGTGTTTATGGTGATTATATCAATATTTTCGGGTTATTCATTATATACTCATACGCCGGAATCAACTCAACAGTTTTCCCGTCTTTTTTTATTATATCTTTCTGGCTGAATGTAACGATAGTTCCTTTGTCTTTCTTGAAAAAATCCATAGCTTCAACTAAGCCATTATATTCCCTTTCTAAATTAAGTGAGTCAATTTTATAGCATACCTGTATCAATTCGGCAACATTTCTTTTGTCAAATGCTACAAAATCACACTCATTTTTTTCCTTGAAATAATATAATTGCGAATAATTTCTACGAAGGTGCAGATAAACCAGATTTTCTAAACGCCGACCGCTTTCATCCGAAAAAACAATGGAATTTTCGGTGAACAAACCCAAATCTATTGTATACACTTTCTTAGGGTTTCGAGCTTGAGCTTTTAGCGAATAACTGAATGCAGGCAAAAACTGTAACAGATAACTATTTTCGAGATGAGACAAATATTCAAGCATCGTACTTGTAGCCTTGATGTTGAATATCTTGGTTAATCCCTGTGCAGAGAAAGGTTTTCCGATATTGGAAATTAAATATACCGCCAACTGTTTTAACGAAGAAACATCTCGTATGCCATATCTTACGGCAATGTCTTTCAACAGAATATCATTCAGTAAATTATTAAGAATCAATCCCGATTGTGATTTTACATATTCCGGCATTCCGCCTATTTTTAAATATTTACCTAACGATTCTTCCGAAGGTTTTAATTTATTGAAAGACAAAAATTCGTTGTATGAGAATGGAAATAACTCCACAGAAATATGCCTTCCTGTTAACTTTGTACCCAATTCTTTACTCAACAGTGAAGCATTTGAACCTGTTATAAATACCTTGTAGCCTTCTTCCAATTTATAGCGAACATACATTTCCCAGTTTTCGATGAGTTGTATTTCATCGAAGAATAATGTTTTTATTTTTCTTCGTTTTATTTCGGCATCTAACCGTTCAAAATCACCATTATCAAATGCAGCCAAACGAGGATCTTCAAAGTAAAGGTACAATGTGTTTTTGATATTTTTTTTCAATAACTGCGACATCAATGTACTTTTCCCACATCGTCTGATTCCAGTTATAATAATTGCAAATGCATCCAATACAGGAAAATCGTGCAGTATTTCCCGGCTCAAACCTATATCCTTTTTTTGAAATAATTCCTGCTGAGTGTCTATTACTTCAGCTATTTGTTCTTGTAGGACCATGATTGTCAGAATTTTTATGCAAAAGTAAAAATTCTTTCGATACTATCAAAATATTTCATTTGATAATAACAAATTATTTCTTTTGTTTGAAACAAAATATTTTTCCAAATTTATGGATTCAAATCCGGTTTTTGGGTATTTTTTATTAAAAGATGAATAGATACAGTAAAAATTTTATTGATTTATTTCCCGAATATACGCCAATATTTGCTCTGCCAAAAGTGAATCGGATAAACGTCCTAATCCGCCGTTTGCCAATAAATAATCTTTTATTTCTTTGGGTTGCATGTCATTTTCTTCAGCTATCAGTTTGATTCGGTCGTCGATAGCTTTATCATCAATTTCTATATTGTCCTGAGAAGCAATTTTTTTGAGAATCAGCATCAACTTTACGCGTTGGGATGCGGCTTCGCGTTCTTCATCCGAAGGTGTTTCCTGTTCTGTTTCGGAATAGTTCAACTCATTTTCTATTATAGAAGGGTGAATATTTATGACGGTTTGTTCCAATAATTTTTCCGAAATTTCGGTTAGTATTTCGTCTTCATCAGTCGCTTTTAAATCGAGTTTGGCATAATCAGGCAAGTCGAACTTTGGCATTTCGATAAAGCGGGCTTTAAACCAAAGAGATTGGTTGCGTTGCAGTTCGGCTTCATCGACCTCAATCGGCGAACCGGCTTCCAGGTTATTTTCTTTCAATGCACGGCGACAAAAACGGGTAGAACAGGCGGATAACAAGTCATTTTTAATTTCATTCTTGAAAGTTGATTCTGTTATTCCTGTGGGGACTTTTCCTGCACGAAATCCTTTCACCGGGATTTTGGCATAACGTTTCAGTAAGTCATTATAATCCTCTTCGATCTCTTGCCAATCGAGTTTAATCTCAAGTTCCTTTTCAAATTCATCTATGTGGCGGATGGTTGCATTCATATGTTAAAATTATTTCTATAAATATGTGAATCCTTTGGATTCTTCATAATTTTATTGTATTATTAAAATTAATTTTTCAATGGTGGCACATCTCTTGCGACTTCGTAACCCAAGCGATGCACAATTTTACGGATATAAGGATCGATGTGCTCAAAATATCGATACAAGCCATTACAAAGGTAATTCAATCCAGGCTCACCTTGTTTTGTTTTCAGCAAACGATTCTTGGGGCATTCGCCCGAGCAGGCAAACAGGTAGCGGCATTCCCGACATTTCACCGGCAATGTAAAGTCCTTGGCATAGCCGAAATGTTCCTGTTCTTTGGAAAGCGTCATATCTATCAATGGAGTATCTTTAATGTTGCCGAGTTTGTATTCGGGATACACATAATGGTCGCAGGCATACACATCGCCATTATGTTCCATAGCTGTACCTTTGCCACATATTGGTGAAAAAATACAAAGTGGTGATGGCCGGCCAATCCACTGCTCTACGGCGCTGTCGAAAAAAGGAACAAAAATAGTTCCCAAATCGTGTTTGAACCATTCATCAAAAATTTTGATAAGAAAATTTCCGTAAGCTTCAGGTTCCACACACCAAGGTGCAAGAAACGAATCGGGATGAGATGGGTCGGCAAGCGGCGAGCCTTCTTCCGGCATTTCATTTAATTTCCAATGTTGGGGCGCGGTATTGGTAAAGTTTTTAGGTTCTACAATGGGAATGAATTGCATTTGTTTGCTTTTCAATTCATCACGCAGAAAACGGTAAACTTCCAGCGGATGTTGCGAGTTGAGGTTATTCACTACCGTAAGCGAAGCAAATCGGACGCCATGTTTGTTGAGCAGTTTCGCAGATTCCATGACTTTATTGAAAGAACCTTTGCCTGAAGTGTAGGTTCGGTAAGCATCGTGCAATCGTTGCGTGCCATCAATGCTCAAGCCGACCAGAAAATTATTTTCTTTCAAAAATTCACACCACTCATCAGTCAGCAATGTGCCGTTGGTTTGCAAGTCGTTTTCACAGCGGACATGCGGTGGGGTATATTTCTTTTGTAAAGCAACAACTTTCTTGAAAAAATCCAAACCCAATAATGAAGGCTCGCCTCCCTGCCACGAAAAAACTATTTCACCGGCATTTTGTTGTGTAATATATTGTTTAATAAATTCTTCCAACAATTCATCCGAAATGCGCCAATGGCTATCGGTACTTAACAAACTTTCCTTGCTTAAATAATAGCAATAATCGCAATTAAGATTACAAATTGGTCC
Source organism: Bacteroidales bacterium (assembly GCA_031553755.1). GTDB lineage: Bacteria > Bacteroidota > Bacteroidia > Bacteroidales > Azobacteroidaceae > JAIRVZ01. The sequence goes on from JAVBKZ010000012.1 coordinate 28,027, forward strand.
GGTGCCTTTTATCATGATATGCATCCGCACCATCGGTTTTCCACGAAAAAGTTGTTGTTTATTTTCCATTCAGTTAGTAGTTCAATCCATTCAAAGATTTATATAAAAATGCCTCAACAAAAATGAATTCGCTGAGGCACAAATTTATTTATTATTATTCAAATCCCAAAGAAATTACATGCTTATAACCTATAAACATTTGAATCCTTCGGATTCGGTTCTAAAATTAAAATTTACTTTTTACGAGCAAGTGCCCAAACAATATTGCCGCCACTTGATAATACTAAAGAATCGGCATCCAATTTGACAATCTGCAAGGTATCCACACCTATCAAAGTTTGTCGATTCCCTATACTTTCACTGCTTAACATCAATTTATTGTCCAACAATTCCCACTTTTTGAAAAGCAAAGTCGCCATACCCACAGAAACAGCCGTACCATCCTCATTCAATGTTACACCTTGCGATTCTGAAGAATTTATTGGATTTGGTTGCAACCATGTTCCATGTATGTAAAAATAAGGGGAATGTGCTGTAATTTCTAATGCCTCAGCCTTTAGTATTTCACTCCCTTCGATCTTCTCATTTTTATAGGTTATTCTTACGGAATCATTGATCATCACACCGGGAACTTTGGCAGGATCCGCATCCATTGTACTGATATTTAGAGTATCACCTGCATCAGAAATAAGCGTGATATTATTCATTGTAGCATCCATCACTTTGCCTGTAACGACATGCGATACTGGAGCTTTTGGGGTACAAGAAATAAATGCCATCATTATAATTGACGCGAAAAAAATAGCTAAAAATTTTTGTATTTTCATTTTAGTTCGTTTTTATTGTTTTAAAATATGTGATTTTTCTTTGTATTCCTTTATTTTTTGCTACTAAGATTCAAAGATACTAAGTTTTATTTCTATCTTCATACCTTTGTAGCTATATTTTTTATTTCTCAAAAGAGAATACTTTATTGAAATCTTTTTTCATATCTACGATAATCCAACTTTTTGCTTTCGGGTCGGTCAATCCTCGTTTCAGTTGTCCGATGTGAGAAAGACTGTCGTAAGCCACTTCGCGCACGTCGTCGGTATGATGAAGTAAAAGCGAAAGATTAGGCAATGTATTGGTGGCAGTCCATTCCAACATTTGAAAATCACCGTCGGAATTTCCGAATGCCAACACGGGTTTTTTACCAATGATTTGGAAAATGGCTTCGGGTTTTCCTACATTGTCGTCCATATGCCACACTTCCGGTTTCAGGCTGATATTCCCGTCTTTATATTCGGCTTTGAACATGGTTCCAATCACTTGTTCGGCAGGAATCCCATACGCTTTTTGGGCAAAATTACGCATAAACATTGACGAGCCTCCCGATACGATGTAGGTTTTAAAACCGTTATCACGCAAATATTGCAATAATTCTACCATCGGTTTGTAAGTCAAATCTACATATTTCTGTTGAAATTTAGCATTAACGGCTGTATCCAACCAGGCTTGCGCCATTTTGTCGAATTGATCGGGTTTTACCGCGGTATGTGAAATGGCAAACGCCTCCAAAATTCCTTTTTCTCCTGATTTCATAAACCCGGCTTTATCTCCTGTTGCCAACGCTTTCAACTCCGGTTTTTTCTGTAATTCGGGAATTTTTGACGCTATTTCCTTGGTGGCATCTATCGAGAATACCATTTCAAAATACAAAGGTTGTTCGCACCAAAGCGTTCCGTCATTGTCGAACACGGCAATCCGGCTTTCAACAGGGATAAACTTACTATTTCCATCTGTTGTCGCATTGGTAACAAAATCAATAATCGCTTTTTTAGAAGCCGTTTCATTCCATGAAGGAAGCGGATCGGAAACAATACTTGCTTGCTTTGCTGTACTTTCTTGCTTTTCCGGACTTTGTTTACATGAAAAAGCAAAAACAGCTAATCCGATAATTAAAAAATATTTTTTCATGTTGTTCTTGATTGAAAAACCGCACCTCCGATTATCCGGAGGGCGGTTTTGTATAAATATTCAATTTGATTACTGCATCTGAGGTTTGATATCCAATTTTTCCATCATTTGGTCGATAGAGAAACTTGCAGGAGCCTGACGCGGTGGAAAAGCCTTGTAGGTGACCATATATTTACTCACTTTCTCTATTGCTGGAAGCAACATGAATGCACGTTCCATCATCCACTTTTCATAGTAGGCAGAACCATCGATCGTATATTCATAAGGATCGGAAAGTATGTCTACTATAAGCGGAGCGCGCAAATTTGTCATCGGCATACGCCATACGGCCATACCGGTAGCGTATTGTGCCGAGAAGATAAATTTGAAGCGCCAGTCGCGGTAAGCCACAAAGTTACCATCATCATCGAAGTAAACGAATTCGGGACGGGCAGTTTCCTTGCTCTTTCCAGTCAAATAATCGAGCTGGTTATAACCATCGAGATGCACTTTGAAATTCTTCGAACCTGCCTGTACTCCTTTTGTTGCATTTTCACGAAGGTTAGAGTCACCACCAGCAGCAGCTACGAGCGTAGTCAGCCAGTCTTCGGCAGAGAACAGTCCTGTGAAATTGCTATTTGGGGCGATGTGTCCCGGCCAGCGAACCAGACATGGTACACGGTAGGCACCTTCCCAGTTGGTGTCTTTTTCCGAGCGGAAAGGCGATGCGCCGCCGTCAGGCCACTGGTTTTTCATAGCACCATTATCTGAAGTGTAAATTACAATTGTATTATCGGCAATTCCCAAATCATCGAGTAATTTCAACAATTCTCCAACTTGTCCATCATGTTCGGTCATACCATCGGCCTGCAATCCTAAGCCGGTTTTACCGTCAGACGCCGGTTTGAGGTGAGTAAAGATGTGCATACGGGTCGAATTGAACCATGTGAAAAAAGGTTTTCCTGCTTTTGTCTGACGAGTAATAAAATCCTTGGCAGCTGCCAAAAATTCTTCATCAACCGTTTCCATCCTTTTCTTTGTTAATGGACCTGTATCTTCTACTTTACCATCGGCAGTAGAACGCAACACGCCACGAGGACCGAATTCTTTTTTGAAGGCTGGATCTTTCGGATAATCAGGATTTTCGGGTTCTTCTTCCGCATTCAAGTGGTAAAGGTTACCGAAAAATTCGTCAAACCCGTGCGCGGTGGGCAGGTATTTATCTTGATCACCGAGGTGATTCTTGCCGAACTGTCCGCACATGTAACCGAGTGGTTTTAGGAATTCGGCAATGGTAGGATCTTCTGCTTGTAAGCCAACCGGAGCCCCCGGAAGTCCCACTTTAGTCAATCCTGTACGGAAAGGGCATTGTCCGGTAATAAATGCCGCCCGTCCCGCAGTACACGATTGTTGTCCGTAATATTGAACAAATACACCGCCTTCTTTACCGATACGGTCAATATTTGGAGTCATAAAACCCATTAATCCACGGCTGTACGCGCTGATATTCGATTGACCGATATCGTCGCCGAAAATAACCAGAATATTCGGTTTCCCTGTTTGCGCTTCCGCCTTTTGAGGGACAATAGCCCCTGCGGCCAAAATTGCTCCTACAGCAGCTATTTTTCCGCAGTTTTTAAGAGATTTTTTTAGATTCATATGTTTTAAAAATTTGATTAAAAACCGCGCCTCCGCGATTATTCAGAGGGCGGTTTTGTTTATTGAATTGTCTGAAAGAACGTTTTCTTACTTACTTTTCGCTGCCTTTTCTTTTGCTTGTTGTTGCTTCAATTGTTGTTGCTGTAATTGCAATAACTGACCTTCCACTTTATCGTTCACATTTTTTTCTACTTGGTCGATAGTGAAACTGGCCGGTAATTGTGAAGGCGGATAAGCAACAAATGTTTCCAAAAATTCCATGGCATACATGCTAACCCATCCCATTAAATAGGCATTGTCGATTCTCCACTTATCATATTGGTCTGAAACAATATCTGCTCTTTCGTATGGGTCCATACGAAGATTAAATAATTTAGGGATACGGTAATTGGTAAACGGTTCATACCACACAGGGAATCCTCCCGGAGCCGGTTGTTCACGGAACACCGCTTTCCAATCTTTGTGGCGGAAGCCTACTAATTCGGCGTCATCGTTGAAATAGGCAAAATCTTCACGGGCGCTTTCTTTTGTTTTACCAGTCAACCAATCCAATTGATTGTAACCATCCAAATGTAATTTAGATTGTTTACTGCCTATCGTAGTTCCTTGTAACAAGCGTTCTTTGATATTATTATCGCCTGCAGCAGCTAATAAGGTAGGAAACCAGTCTAAACCGGATATAATACCAGTATAAACTTCTCCGGCTGGAATATGTCCCGGCCAACGAATAAAAGCGGGTACGCGATAAGCGCCTTCCCAGTTTGTATTCTTTTCGGAGCGGAATGGTGTAGTTGCGGCATCCGGCCATGAGAATTGGTTAGGGCCGTTATCGGTAGTGAAAATAACTATCGTGTTGTCGGCAATGCCCATATCTTCCAACGCCTTCATTAATTTACCCACATTCATATCCATTTCAATCATACCATCGGCATATTCGTTACCCGGCATGCCGCTTTGTCCAAGCATTGATTCACGTACGTGAGTAAAAATGTGCATACGGGTAAAGTTCATCCATGTAAAGAATGGTTTGCCTTGTTGCTGTTGGCGTTTCATGAAATCAATACATGCCGCTGTCGTTTCATCGTCGATTGTTTCCATGCGTTTTGCAGTCAGCGGACCTGTATCTTCTACTTTACCATCGGCGGTACATTTCAGTACACCACGGGGAGAATTGGCAGCCACATAGGCTTTATCGTCTTTTGGCCAATAAGGACGTTCTGGTTCTTCTTCTGCATTCAAGTGATACAAATTACCAAAGAATTCGTCGAATCCATGTTTGGTAGGCAGATACTCATCACGGTCGCCCAAGTGGTTTTTACCAAATTGACCGGTTGCATAACCCTGCGGTTTCAAGGCTTCTGCAATCGTAATATCACGGTCTTGTAATCCTACAGGAGCGCCAGGTATCCCTACTTTTGATAGACCGGTACGTTTAGCGCTTTGTCCTGTAATAAAAGTTGACCGGCCGGCCGTACAACTGTTTTCGGCGTAATAGTCGGTAAACATAATGCCAGCTTTAGCCAATTTGTCTAAGTTTGGTGTTTTGTAACCCACCACACCAAACGAGTAGGCACTAATGTTGGTTTGTCCAACATCATCTCCAAAAATTACCAAGATATTTGGTTTCTTTGCCTGTTGCGCTTCCGCCTTCTGAGGGACAATAGCGCCTGCGGCCAAAACTGCTCCTACAGCAGCTATTTTGCCGCAATTTTTCAGTTTTTGTTTTAAATTTAATTTCATAACACTGATTATTTTAAAAGTACGAATTCATATTTTTTTAACAATTAAACCCAATAAAAGTTTAATTAACATCTGCTTTATTTTTAACACACCGGAATCCTATATGTTCCATCCCTGTATCATAGGGAGTTCCCCGGCGAGCAGATGGACGATAGCTTTCGCAATAGGACGGATTACAAAGGAAAGAACCGCCTTTGGTTACCCGGCGCGCTTCAAATTCACCGGATGAACTGTTGTTGCTTACCAATAATGCTTTTTTATCAGTTCCCTGACAGCAATCATGATTCTTTTCAGCCGCTGCCATACAATTTTCGGCGGCTATTTTGGCATGATCTTTTTCTACATACAAATCAGCAGTCCATTGCCAAACGTTTCCGGCCATATCGTATAAACCATAATGATTCGGAGGAAAAGATCCGACGGGAGCAACTCCTGCATATCCATCTTCTGCCGTATTCATGTAGGGAAATTGTCCTGTAAAAGTATTGGCCATGAATTGACTTCCCTCTTTAAGATTATTTCCCCAGTAATAACGGGAATTGGTAGATCCGCCTCGGGAAGCATATTCCCATTCGGCTTCGGTAGGTAATCGCTTTCCCGTCCATTTAGCATAAGCGGCGGCATCGTCCCAGGAAACCTGTACTACCGGATAATTGTCTTTTCCTTCAATAGAACTTCCCGGTCCTTGCGGATGTTTCCAGTTCGCTCCTATTGTCCAAGTCCACCACCCAGTCATATCGCTTAAATCAACAGCTTGTTGTGGGGGCGTGAATACCATAGCGCCCGGCTGAAGCATCGAATCATCTGGTTTTGGAGTTCCCTGAGGAAGTTGCTTTTTTAATTCTTCCCAATCAACAGGTTTTTCTGCAGTAGTGACATAACCGGTAGCTTCTACGAATTTGCGGAAATCGGCATTGGTTACATCGTATTTATCTATCCAAAAGCCGTTTATTTTAACGTGATGGGAAGGTCGTTCATTAGGGTAACTTTGGGGATCATCTGTCCCCATTGTAAATTCTCCATCAGGGATCCAGATCATACTATCAGCAACGACCTTGTCGGCTGATATTTTTTCTTTTGTTTTTGTTTTTTCTTGATTACAAGCCACTAAAGAAAGACTTGCAATTATAATTACAAAAGATATATTATTGAATTTCATAACATTAATAATTAAAATAAGGAATTGAAAGTAGACTTATTTCAGTAACAATATGTTATTAAACAGTCATTATATTTTGAATGCACATATAAAGATTTTCAAAATTGCGTATTAAATCCGACAAAAGTTTGAAATTTAGGTTGTTGAGTTCCTTTTGCCAATACAGAAAATTGAGGTTCTACAAAAATATTGAAGACTACCGGACCTGCTTTTACTACTTTACCGATACCTAAGCCGAGTGGGATATTGTAATCTCCATTCCTCAAATCGAATGACCAAATACCTGTGCTACGTAAATAAGTGCCTCCGCCAATTTGCCACATGCCAAATAGTTGTGCTGTAAGCAGATCTATATCTTTAGCATTATCTTCAGTTTTTGAAAAATCAGTTTGCCATTGCAATAAAGTTCCTGCCTGAAAAATATGGCTTTTAGCGAAGAAAGCCATAGCCGCGACTCCTGCCTGCCAACTATCTTGGCTGAAATCATTCGTTCCGGTAGGCGCGGTCAATAAAGGTCCAACACCAAATTTATTACCTTCTTTTTCAATAGCATAAATGGCGAATAAATTGAAATCGCCCAAACCTGACTTGGGACTAACCCCGGGTCCGGATGAAGTCTGCACAGGTAAAGTTCCTCTTAACAATATTTTACCTACGGGTTGAGCGTATCTGAACATCAATGTGTTCGCACCATAATCGGGCGTTCCATAAATATCAGTTACAATGTAATTGTGTACATTAAATGCTTTAGTATGCGCCATCGGGTCGTTGGCTTTTTTCAACGTTTCCGCATCTAATCCGCTATGAGTTTCTTGGGCATTTACAGATATAGTTGTAATCATGAATAAGACTATCCCTAAAAAATATTTTTTCATAAAATATAAATTTTAATGTATAAAACTATTAAATGTGTATTGATAAAGTAACAAATAATTTATTTTTTTGTTTTAAATTATACAATGAATATTTTGAATTATTTCAATAATATTGTTTGTTTTTTGTGATTAGTTTATGTGTATTTAATATGGTTATTAGATTATCATGTATATTTGTAAAATGTTTTAATGTAAATTTTTATAATATGAACAAATTATTTTTATTATTAACTGTCGCGTTGATTGGATTTTCTTGTAATCCAAAAGGAGAATTTGAAATCAAAGGAACAGCAACTTCAATGGATGGGAAAAAAGTTTATTTAGTTAACGCGAGGGAAGATGGCGTTGAAAAAATAGACACTATGATTATTGAAAACGGAAAATTTTCATTCAAAGGAATACAAGAAATTCCTACTGTTTATTTTCTTTCATTATCGGCTCCGGGAGATTATGATAATTCTCCTGTGTTCCAAACAATTTTGATTGAACCGTCTAAAAAAATAACAGTTGAAATAACACCTGAAGAGATTAGAGTAGGTGGAACAGAGGCCAATGAAGCACATCAGAAAAGATCTGATGATATGAAAAAACTTAATGAAGAAATAACGGAATTAGATAAAAAATATTCTTCTATCGATCCTAATACCTTATCTGATGAAGAAGTCGAAAAAATCAGGGGTGAATTTTCTGTTATTGATAAGAAAATGAAAGAATTAAACTTAAAATATATTTTGGATAATATTAATAATCCATTAGGTGAATCTACTTTTCTTTCCGGCATTGATCAACTTTCCGTGGAAGAAATGTCGGAAGTAATGGAAAAAGCGAATGACATTTTCAAAAACAGTAAAAACGGAACGGCTATCCGTGAATTGATTGAAAAAAATAGCAAAGTTGCCGTTGGACAAAAATTTACAGATTTCAAAATGCCTGATATCAATGGAAAAGAAGTTGCCCTTTCGGATTACGCGGGAAAAGGAAAATACGTTTTAATTGATTTTTGGGCTTCATGGTGTGGACCTTGTATGAAAGAAATACCAACATTAGTTAATCTGTATAAGTCATATAAGGATAAAAATTTTGAAATAGTGGGTGTTTCTTTAGATAAAAAAGAAAACGAATGGAAAGATGCCGTAAAAAAAATGAATATGACATGGCCTCAAATGTCGGAAGTAAAAGGATGGGATACTGTTGCCCGTGAAATTTATAATTTCAATGGAATTCCGCATACCATTTTATTAGATCCTAACGGAATTATTATCGCGAAAGATTTAAGGGGTAAAGAATTGGAAGATAAAATTAGAGAACTTGTAAAGTAATTATTTTGATTCTCAATGCCGTTTTGAAATATAGCTAAAAAAAGCTACTTTTGCACCGCATTTAGAATAAAATACTAATTAAAAATATATCAATTCATGGCAAGTACAGCTGATTTTAAAAACGGTATGTGTATCGACTTAGAAGGTCAATACTATTATATCGTAGAATTTTTACATGTTAAACCGGGAAAAGGGCCTGCTTTTGTCCGCACAAAACTTAAGAATGTAACAACCGGACGTGTTCTTGAAAAAACATGGAACTCAGGGGTAAAAGTAGATGAAGTACGTATAGAAAGACGTCCTTACCAATTCTTATATCAAGACGATATGGGATATAATTTCATGAATAACGAAACTTTCGAACAAGTATCTATCGCGAAAGAAAATATCAACGGAGTTGATTTCCTGAAAGAAGGAGATGTAGCTGAAGTTGTTATTCATGCTGATTCGGAAACAATTTTATTTGCCGATCTTCCTGCTCACGTTGTTTTACAAGTAACTTATACAGAACCGGGATTAAAAGGCGATACGGCAACTAACGCCACTAAACCGGCTACACTCGAAACCGGAGCTGTGATCCGTGTTCCGTTATTCATCGATGAAGGTGAAAAAATCCGTGTAGACACGAGAGATGGCTCTTATGTTGAAAGAGCAAAATAACAATATCAGTTAACGAGTTGGCAAGTTTATTTCTGTCAACTCGTTAATTTTTTCATTAGCTTAATTCGCCTGTTAACTTATTTTCATTCAAAACCAATACATGACCAACAATCCAACTAAACTCTCCATCAAACAGATGGCGGAAGAAGACCGTCCAAGAGAAAAAATATTACTAAAAGGTATCAATGCTCTTTCCGACTCCGAATTACTTGCTATCCTTATCGGTTCGGGAAATAACGAAGAAACCGCGGTTGAACTTGCTCAACGCATCTTAATCTCCGCGCAAAATAATCTCAATAACTTAGGAAAATTTTCAATTACAGATTTAATATCCGGATTCAAAGGCATTGGTGAAGCAAAAGCGATTACCATTGTCGCGGCAATGGAATTAGGTAAACGCAGGAAACAATCTGAAACAATGAATAGAAATAAAGTAACATGTAGCAAAGATATTTTTGAATATTTTCATCCGCTGTTATGTGATTTGCCTCATGAAGAATTTTGGATACTTTTCCTCGACCGGAGCAATAAAATCATCGGGAAATTAAAAATCAGCCAGGGGGGAGTTTATGAAACTGTGGTTGACTGTAAATTAATATTAAAAGAAGCCTTAAACCGATTGGCGGTAAGCATTGTTTTATGTCACAACCATCCTTCAGGGAATATGAAACCAAGCAAAAACGATGATTCGATTACAAGAAAAATTCGAGAGTCCGCTATCTTACTCGATATTGAAGTTCTTGATCATATCATTATTTGTGAAAATAATTATTTTAGCTACGCCGATGAAGGAAGGTTATAGTAGTTTTTTCAAATTCCCAACCATTTTTTCGTTTCTTCAACAGACATATTTTTACATATCGCATAATCAGACAATTGTTCATCGTCTATTTTTCCGATATTAAAATAAATTGATTGCGGATGCGAAATAAACATGCCACTAACTGAAGCCGTTGGAAAAATTGCTCCGTTTTCAGTGAGTTGAACACCGATTTCATTCATGTTTAGAATTTCATCAATTGTAAAATTCAATGAAATATCCGGTAATGACGGGTATCCGGATGCCGGACGTATGCCTTGATAAGCGACTTTGAATAAATCTTCTTTTGTAAACGATTCATCGGGCGAATATCCCCAATATTCTTTGCGGACTTTTTCGTGGAGATATTCTGTCGCGGCTTCGGCCAAACGGTCGCATAAGGTTTGCATCAGGATTTCATTGAATGTATCACCTTGTTCCCTGAATTTTTCCAATAAATATCCGGTTCCATATCCGGCTGTAACAATAAATAAACCGGCATAATCTCCCGAAGGATTGAAAAAGTCGACTAAAGATTTATATGTATTGTCGTCCCTTTTTTCCTGTTGACGCAGCATTATTATTTCTTTTCCTTCAATTTCAATGCCTCTGTTTATTCGTTTCGCCGGATAAATTCCAAAAATAGCTTTAACAAAATCAACATCGTTTGCAGACCATTGTTGTAACATTCGTTTAGCTTCTTTGATTAATTGTAACGCTTCTGACGCTTTTCCTCTTTCTGATTCGGGGAATGACGCTAACCAGGAAGCTTTGCACGAGTCGCATCCATCCATATAAGCGACACTGGCGTATTTAACGGAAAATTTCCAAGCGATAAGAAAATAAGCCCAGTTGATGTATGGAATTAATTCTCCGACATTGATATGATTTATAACTTTTTTCCCTTTTAACGATGGCTTGTAAGGAACATGGTTTGTCCAATCAATCTTCAAAGGATGTTTTTCCGCGTATTCTACCGAAATTAATTCTTCATCATGTTTAATTCCTTTTTGCCTTAAAGATTCATATTCTACAGATATCAATTCTGAAAAATCTTTTTTTGTTTCAGGATTCATTAATTTATTGGATACAGGAACCGCTTGTGACGCGTCTTTTACATAAACAACCGTGCCTGAATACAATGGCGCTATTTTTAAAGCCGTATGCATTTTAGAAGTCGTTGCTCCACCAATAAGTAACGGAATATTTAATCCCGCTTTTTCTAATTCAGCCGCGAGAAAAGACATTTCTTGCAAAGATGGAGTAATCAATCCGCTCAATCCTATCATGTCTACTTTATACTCAATTGCCTGACGGATAATTTCTTCGGGCGGAACCATCACGCCAATATCAATAATCTCATAATTATTACAGGAAAGGACAACTCCCGTGATATTTTTTCCGATATCATGTACATCTCCTTTTACGGTAGCCATCAGGATTTTTCCCGCTTTTGCCGCGTTCTCTTTTTGTGACGCTTCAATAAATGGTTGTAAAATAGATACCGCTTTTTTCATTGTCCGCGCGGTTTTCACTACTTGCGGAAGAAACATTTTACCTTCGCCAAACAAGTCTCCTACTCTATTCATGCCCGACATCAGCGGACCGTCAATAATATTAATTGGCAGAGGAAATAACTGTAAAGCTTCTGACAAATCTTCTTCAAGGTAAGTATCTATTCCTTTTATCAATGCTTGTTGAAGACGTTCCTCTAAAGGAATATTTTGGCGGTTTTCCTGTTGTTGTTCCGTTTTCAATGATTCTTTATCCGTATGTTGGGCATATTCCGTAAGCCGTTCGGCCGCGTTTGGATGACGGTTAAATATTACATCTTCAATCAATTCTAAAACATCTTTAGGAATATCTTCATAAAGTACAGTTGTTGAAGGATTAACAATCGCCATGTCCATGCCTTTTTTTATCGTATGATAAAGGAAAACGGCATGCATCGCTTCACGCACATAATTATTTCCCCTGAAAGAAAAAGAAAGATTACTCACTCCGCCGCTCACTTTAGCATCCGGTAAATTATTTTTAATCCATTCCGTAGCCTGAATAAAATAAAGTCCGTAATTGGCATGGCTTTCAATTCCTGTCGCGACCGCCAACACATTCGGGTCGAAAATAATGTCGCATGGATTGAATCCGGCTTTTTCAACCAATAATTTATACTGGCGTTGGCAGATTTCGATTTTTCGTTCGAAAGTATCGGCTTGTCCTTGTTCATCGAAAGCCATAGCAACAACAGCCGCTCCATAAGAACGAACTATTTTCGCTTTTTTCAAAAATTCGTCTTCTCCTTCTTTCAAACTGATTGAATTAACTATCGATTTACCTTGCAAACATTTCAATCCGGCTTCTATGACTTTCCAATCAGAGCTATCTATCATTACCGGCACTTTGGCAATATCGGGTTCGGAAGCTATCAAATTCAGGAATGTTGTCATTTCTTTGGGGCCATCTAACAAACCATCATCTACATTAACATCAAGTATTTGCGCTCCGGCTTCTACTTGTTTCCGGGCGATATCAATCGCTTCTTCGTATTTTTGTTCTTTAATCAGCCGCAGGAATTTTCGTGAACCGGCAACATTACATCGTTCTCCTATGTTAATGAAATTACTTTCCGGAGTTATTCGTAAAGCATCTAATCCGGCCAATATCATGTTGTTGTCCGGTAAAGTAGGCACATGAGGTTTTGCGTTTTCTACCAACGCGGCATATTGAGCGATATGCGCGGGAGTTGTACCGCAACAACCTCCTAAAATATTGACTAATCCTTCATCTATATATTCTTTGATTTGGATGGCCATTTTTTCGGGAGTTTCATCATATTGTCCCAAACTATTAGGTAATCCGGCATTTGGATAAGCGCTTATGTAACAAGGAGCGATACGCCCCAATTCTTTCAAAAACGGTTTCATATCTGAAGCCCCGAAAGAACAATTCAATCCAATCGACAACAAATCGGCATGAGCGACAGAAGCCACAACCGCTTCCATTGTTTGTCCGGAAAGAATCCGTCCGCTTTTTCCGGCAATTGTCATAGAAAGCATCAAAGGCAAACGTTTGCCGGTAGCGCTCATCACATCTTCGACAGCCATCAAAGCGGCTTTGGCATTCAACGTGTCAAAAATAGTTTCTATCAATAATAAATCTACACCGCCTTCAATCAATGCCGAAATTTGTTCACGGAAAGCGACACGCAATTCATCGAATGTTATTCCACGTATTCCCGGATTGGAAACATCAGGCGAAATAGAAGCCGTTTTATTAGTTGGTCCGATAGAGCCAGCAACAAAACGAGGTTTAGATGGATTTTTTTCATTGTATTCGCAGGCAACTTCACGGGCTATATGAGCGGCCGCAAGATTCAGTTCCCTGACATGTGATTGCATTCCATAGTCGGCCATTGATATCGATGTCGAACTAAAAGAGTTGGTTTCAATAATGTCGGCCCCGGCTTCCAAATATTGACGATGAATCTGCTTGATAATTTCGGGTTGAGTAATACACAACATATCGTTATTTCCCTTTACCAATCCCGGCAAATGGGCAAATTCTCTTCCACGATAATCTTTTTCCGTCAGATTATATTGTTGTATCATCGTTCCCATCGCTCCATCGAGGATAAGGATACGGTCTTGTAATATTTTTTTCATTATTCGAATCTATCATAAGAATATGCAAAGCTACTAAAAAACTCGGTTTTTTAGCTTAAATAATTGTTGGTATAAGTATAAATTGTAACTTTGGAACTCTTTAATAATTTTAAATAACCCAAAAAACATTTTATGAAACCTACATTATTTGTACTTGCTGCCGGAATGGGTAGCCGTTATGGAGGATTGAAACAATTAGACGGATTAGGTCCGAATGGTGAAACAATCATGGATTATTCCATTTATGATGCCGTTAGAGGAGGATTTGGTAAAGTTGTATTTGTGATTCGACATTCGTTTGAGAACGACTTTCGTGAAAAAATCATTGCTAAATATCAAAATGTCATTCCGGTTGAATTGGTATTTCAGGAATTAGATTGTTTGCCTGAAGGATTCACATTGAATCCCGAACGCGCCAAACCATGGGGAACAAATCATGCTGTATTGATGGGAAAAGATGTTATCAAAGAACCTTTCGCCGTTATCAACGCAGATGATTTCTATGGACGTGAAAGTTTCAAAATCCTTGCGGATTACCTCACAAGTGTAGAAGGAAAGAAAAACGACTACTGCATGATTGGATATCGTTTAGGAAATACGTTATCTGAAAGTGGTTCTGTGGCTCGTGGCATTTGCGAAACAGACGCGAACGGAAACTTAACGACTGTTGTTGAACGTACATATATCATTCGTGATACAGACGGCGTGATTAAATATAAGGATGAAAACGAAAATTTAGTTCCCGCGGGAGAAAATGTCCCTGTTTCTATGAATATGTGGGGATTTACTCCTGAATATTTCGAATATTCGCAAAATGACTTTATCGATTTCTTGAAAAATAATATGGATAACATCAAGGCTGAATTCTTCATTCCGTTAGTAGTAAATAATCTGATTGTTGCTAAAACAGCTTCGGTAAAAGTATTAGATACTCCATCCAAATGGTTTGGTGTAACTTATGCGGAAGACCGTCAGATGGTTGTGGATAAAATTCAAGACCTAATCAACCAAGGAGAATATCCCAACAAACTTTTTTAATAAATCGAGAGTTGAGAATTGAAAGATAAAACAAGAACTTGCTTTTTAGTTAATTCAAATTTTCCATTCTCAACTCCTATTTTTTAATTCCTAATTCCTAATTCCTAATTATATTGTATTATGTTCAGAAGAGACTTTTTTAAGAAAACAGCTTTGGCGGGAGCCGGAGTAATGATGATTCCGGAAATTTTGAACGCTTCTTCCTTAGATTCTCATGAAACATCGGGAGTTAAACTGAAAGAAAACGCAGTCATCCTGTTTCAGGGCGATTCTATCACCGATGCCGGAAGAAAACGGGAAGATGAAACGACTCCAAACAAACAATCAATGTTGGGTAATGGATACGCGATGTTTGCATCCGCCCATCTCCTTGCGGATAATGGAGAGAAAAAACTTCAGATTTATAATAGGGGAATATCAGGGAATAAAGTTTACCAGTTGAGGGAACGATGGGAAAAAGATTGTATGGAAATCAAGCCGGATATACTCAGTATCCTAATTGGAGTAAACGATTATTGGCATAAAAAAAGTGGAAAATACGATGGTGATTTAGGAAAATACGATGCCGATTACCGCGATTTGATCGCTTATACAAAAATGCATCTTCCTGAAACAAAAATCGTTATTTGTGAACCATTTATTATTGCCGGAGGAAAAGCATTGGATGAAACTTGGGAATCTGAATTTTCGGGTTACCGGACAGTCGCCAAGCAAATTTCGAAAGATTATAAGACTGTTTTTGTTCCCTTTCAAAAAGTATTCAATGAAGCGTTGAAAAAAGCTCCGGTCGAATATTGGGGACAAGATGGCGTACATCCTTCCATGGCCGGCGCTCAACTGATGGCAGAAGCCTGGATTAAATCGGTTTTATAATGGAACTAAATATACTGGAAAAGCAACCTTATTAATCGCCATATTGATAATCTTTTTGAAACATTTCATATACCGGATGGCTACCCGACAAGAACCATGCGCGTATAATACTCAACGTCAGCTTAAAATGACATTAATCTTGATAAAAAATTTCATATTCTCCGGTTACCGCTTTTTCTTGAAGTTTTTTTTGACCCTTTTTTTTACCTGCATCGCCTTTTGACACAATAGGGCGTGCCCGCTTAAGGCTGAAACCCAATTTATGAAAAAGTCGTTGACATGCCCGAACCTGCAAGATGATTCCATATTACTTGTCAATGTAAGCTGAAAGTGATTTGCCATCCCAAATATTGCAATCCATACCGCTTTCTTACGGATGTTTCTGTATTACCACTTTTAATTCTTCTTGCTGTTCAACAGACAAGCGAGAGGTACGACCCGGTCTTTTTTCATCTCGCAATGATTCCAAATTACCTGTCTCTTTGATTTTCTTTATCCAATTGCTCACCGTTCGCGGCGAATTGCCAAACAAAGCTCCAATGCTGTCGCAACTTTCATCCTCTTTATTGATAAAAAGCAAGATACCGTGAAGTCTGTGAATAAAACGTGATTCTATATTCTTCGCAAAATAAGCCTGTATTTGCGAAGATATTGCCGACTTGTTATTAATTTCCAATCGTTTCATATCTTTTTTTTCCAAAGATATAAAAAATACGCATTTATATACGACGTTTGTTGTATATTTTATTGGGGGCAACAGCAGCTTATTGTTGTGCTCTCCTGAGGGTCGCTCAGGTTAATAGAGCTGTCATGTTTTTGTATAGTCCCGTTTCGTTTTTTTGCCCCAAATCTTTTCATCGGTCGTTCCTTCCGCCTCTCTTCAATCATTATTCACCTGTTCCGGCTTCCCAAGCTGCGATAGATATTTTCTCCACTCTCCGTTGGTGTCTTCCTCCTTCAAATGGGGCTTCAAGGAAAGCGACAACACACAATTTAGCCTCGTCTTTTGAAATATATCTTCCCGGCAAGACCAAAACATTTATGTCATTGTGAGCACGGGCGAGTTGAGCAATTTCTTCTTCCCAACAAATGGCGGCACGGATTTCCTGATGTTTATTCAACGTCATCGCGATTCCGTTTCCACTGCCACAAACGGCAATTCCCGAATGCACTTCTCCGCTTTCTACCGCGATAGCCAAAGGGTGTGCAAAATCAGGATAATCACAACTTTCGGGTGTACATGTTCCAAAATCCTTATAAGCAACGCCTTTTTTATCCAAAACAGATTTGATGTACTCTTTGATTTCAAAGCCGGCGTGGTCGGCGGCTAATCCGATTATTTTCATACTATTCTCAAGTTTTAAGTTAATATTTATTTTTGTCAATTTATCATCGACTTAACCTGATTGTAAACATTTATTCCGGTAAAGCCTAATTTTTCATCCAAGACTTTATATGGAGCGGAAAATCCAAAAGATTCCAATCCCCATATTTTTCCGTTGTTTCCAACCAAACCTTGTAAATTAACAGGAAGTCCGGCTGTTAATCCGAATATTTTCACTCCGGGAATAATTACCGAATCTTGATATTGTTGTGTTTGAGTGCGAAATAATCCTTCGGATGGAACCGAAACTATTCTAACTTTTATTCCATCTTTTTTCAACAATTCCGCGCCTTCGACTAAAGTTGAAACTTCAGAACCGGATGCAAGCAAAATAACATCGGGATTGCCATCACATTCAACCACATAACCACCTTGTTCCGCTTGTAAAGCTTCTACATAACGAGACTCCTTAGCTGGAAGATCTTTTATATTTTGTCGTGAAAAAATCAAACCTGTAGGTGTTTTTGTATTTTCCATAGCTAATTTCCACGAAACCGTAGCCTCATATACATCAGCCGGACGAAGTACTAACATTGAATTATGCCCTTTGTGATTTTTCAGTTTTTCCATCAAACGAATTTGAGCTTCCTGTTCAACCGGTTCATGAGTAGGGCCATCCTCTCCTACCCTGAAAGCATCATGAGACCAAATAAACTTCACAGGTAATTCCATTAACGCGGCCATTCGGATGGCGGGTTTCATATAATCAGAAAAAACAAAAAACGTCGCGCAAGCGGAAATGATTCCTCCATGTAAAGACATGCCTATAGTCAAACAAGCCATTGTTAACTCGGAAACTCCCGCTTGAAGGAAAGCTCCGCTAAAATCACCTTTTGTAAAAGCCTTTGTTTTTTTGAGAAATCCATCTGTTTTATCCGAATTAGAAAGATCTGCCGAAGAAACAATCATATTTTCTACTTGTTCTGCCAAAACGCCAAGTACATTTGCCGAAGCGACACGAGTAGGTTGTCCCGATTTTTGTTCGATCGACGACCAATTAATAGCAGGTATTTCTCCTTTAAACCAACTCTCTAATTTCGCCGCCAATTCGGGTTTTTCTTTTGCCCAGCGCGCTTTTTGGATATATTTTTCAGCAACAATTTGTTTTAATTCCTCTCTTCTTTTATTATATATTGCTTGTACTTCAGGAAAAATCTGGAATAAATTTTCGGGATTTCCACCCAAATTTTTGATTGTACTTTCAAAGCACGCGCCTGACTCTCCCAAAGGCATACCATGTGTAGCGCATTTGTTTTCATAAGAAGATCCATCGGGAGCCAATGCGCCTTTGCCCATTATTGTCGTTCCGATAATAAGTGTAGGCCTATTTTTTTCGGCTTTAGCTTCAGTCAACGCGGCTCTTATTTCGTTCACATCATTACCATTGATATTGATGACTTTCCAACCCCAAGCTTCGTATTTTTTCGCTACATCTTCGTCTGTAACAGCGGAAGTATCGGTAGAAAGTTGGATCCCGTTAGAATCATAAAACATAATGAAGTTATCTAATCCCAAATAGCCGGCAATACGTCCGCCGCCTTGAGATATTTCTTCTTGAATACCGCCATCGGAAATAAAAGCGTATATAGTTTGATTCATTATTTCACCAAAACGGGCTTTCATAAACTTAGCGGCGATGGCAGCTCCGATTCCATATACATGCCCCTGCCCCAATGGTCCGGAAGTATTTTCAACACCACGCATCACATCCACTTCGGGATGTCCCGGAGTTACACTTCCCCATTGACGAAACTGAGTCAATTCTTCTAAACTATATTTTCCGGTGAAAGATAAAACCGAATACAACATCGGAGACATGTGTCCCGGATCAAGAAAAAAACGGTCACGACCTTCCCAAAGCGGATTTTCCGGATCATAAACCATAAATTCAGAATACAGCACATTAATAAAATCAGCGCCTCCCATAGCGCCACCAGGATGCCCTGATTTTGCTTTTTCTACCATGGACGCGGCAAGTATCCTTATATTATCGGCCGCTTTATTCATTATGCTTACTTCATTCATAATGGTTTTTAAGAATTTTATTTAAAATTGATAATTTGACGACAAATATAATCATTCTTTGCAAAAGTATAACACATTATTTTGTAAATGAATTTGAATAACCAAACAGAATAAATCAAACTCAGAAATAAAATTTATACAAATTACAATATATTCGGCAACGCCTCGTTTTGATAGTATAAATTAAAAATACAGTTTGGCCTATGAAACATGTCTTTACTTCTGATGATTGTAAAAAAGTTAACATGATGAAAAATGAGAAATCAGACACGATTGCTCCACGTAAGCAAACACTGGCTTTCATCATGCAATTTGCAAAAAGCTATCATGTGGAAAAAAATCTTCCGTTGAATCTTTCAGGAATAATTCTGAACTAATGAAATTAGCTCCTTCCCTGTTATCGGCGAATTTCCTACAACTGGAAAAAGATTTAGAAATGATTAACCGGAGTGAAGCCGATTGGCTTCACTTGGATGTGATGGATGGAGTATTCGTCCCAAACATATCTTTTGGATTTCCGGTTATCGAACAAGTCGCGAAAATCTGTCAAAAACCGTTGGATGTACACTTGATGATTGTAGAACCTCAAAAATTCATTCCCCAAGTAAAGGCATCGGACGCATATATGATGAATGTACATTATGAGGCATGTATCCATCTGCACAGAACCATCCACGCAATCAAAGAAACCGGAATGAAAGCTGGAATTACTTTGAATCCGCATACGCCAATCGAATTATTACAAGACATTATTCACGATGTTGACATGGTATTGTTGATGAGTGTGAATCCGGGATTTGGGGGTCAGAAATTTATCACTCATTCCCTCGAAAAAGTTTCCCGGCTGAAAGAAATGATTTTAAGAAAAAATCTAAATACTTTGATACAAGTCGATGGTGGTGTAAATCTACAAACAGGAAAACAATTAATTGACGCCGGAGCTGATGTTTTAGTAGCCGGAAACTTCGTCTTTAATTCCGAAAATCCGATTGAGACGATTAGAGAAATGAAGAGACTGTAAAGTGTAATTATTGTCAATAAATATCCATCAAATACCAACTAAACCTTTATGTACGAAACCTTGTTAAAGATGCCTTTTTTTAGGTTTCTTATTCCTTTTATATCAGGAATAATCTTTCAATATTACGTAAATATACCCACGATTTTATACGTTATCATATTCATAACGGGATTGTTGTTTTTGATAACATTTCACTTATTTAAAAACAAATACATCAATCGGTATTTATTCGGGACCGGCATTTACTGCTTGCTGTTTCTTTTTGGAGGCGCCTCTGTCAAACAAATTTACTTGGATGTTCAATGGAATTTTCCGGTTAATAAACAATTATATGAAATAAAATTATTGGATGACCTTGTTGATAAAAAGAAAAATTACCAATGTATAGTAGATATAAATTCTATAAAAACAGACGAAAAATGGAAATCAGTCAATAAAAAAGCGATACTTTATATTGCTAAAGATTCTGTTTCTCAAAAACTTAAAGCGGGCAACATAATCAAAGCGTCAACCTCTTTCAATCAAGTAAATTTTATTAAAGGCAGCGATTTTGATTACGCTGTTTTTTTGAAAAATAAATCTATTTCATGTGTTGGTTATGTTTCATCGGGAAACTGGAAAAAATCAGAAGAACAACAAAATCCTTTTCCGGATCTCAAAATAACCGCGCTCAATTGCAGGCGTTTTTTTCTCAAAAAATTAGAATCAATTACACATTCTGAAAAAGAATATGGAATCGCGGCCGGAATTTTATTCGGATATAAAAGCGTTTTAGACAATAATTTGAAAAACGCTTTTTCAACAACAGGGGGAGCGCATGTTTTGGTCGTAAGTGGGTTGCATGTCGCCATTTTATATTCAGCGATCATTTTACTATTCAGTTTCTTAGGAAATTCAAGACAAATAAAATATGTGCGGCAGCCGATAGCTTTGTCTTTAATTTGGGGATTTGCGTTTATAACCGGATTGACCCCTTCGGTAGTAAGGGCAACCTCTATGATTTCAATTTATGGTTTTTCAGAAATTATAGGAAGAAAAGCATTTTCTTTAAATACAGTTTTTGCCACTGCTTTTTTAATGCTGGCATATTATCCTTTGTATCTTTTTGATGTTGGATTTCAACTGAGTTTTTTAGCTGTTACAGCTATAATTACACTTAATCCTATACTTCAAAATTTTTACAAAAGCCGTTATCGTATCTGTAATTATCTTTGGTCGTTAACTACCGTTTCAACTTCAGCGCAAATCGGTACGGCACCTGTAAGCATTTTTTATTTCCATCAATTTCCGGTTGTTTTCCTTCTTACAAACTTATTTGTAATCCCATTAGTAGGTGTTATCCTGATTATGCTTCTTATTTATCTCATAATTACTTGCATGACGGACATATCCGGATACCTCACATATCCATTACACTATATCCTTCTGATTTTCATTTCGGGAATAGAATCAATTACAAAAATACCATATAATTGCATTTTCAACCTGTATCCCGATTTACAAGACATTATCTCGCTCTATTTATTTATTATATTTTTAACTTTATTACTTATTCGTAAAAAAATAGTATTCGCCTACATCATTATTTTACTTGGTCTCTTCCAAGTAATTCATTACCTTTGAGGCCGGTTAAAAGATAAAAGATAAAAGATAAAAGATAAAAGATAAAAGGGAGAAGGGAGTTCGAATTTCAATTCCTAATTTTTAATTCCTAATTAAAAGAAGATGATTTCAAAAATTATAGCGGAAGCGCAAATTCAAAAAGCAAAAAAATATGTTGAGTATGCCGACAAAATCGTTATCGTTACTCACATATCACCCGATGGAGATGCTATAGGTTCTTCGTTAGGACTTTATCATTTTTTATTAGAGCAGGATAAACAAGTCAACGTAATCGTTCCTAATGATTTTCCTAATTTTTTAAAATGGATGAAAGGCGCTCATGATATTATTATTCATGAAAAAAATAAAGAAATCGCGGAAGAAACAATCGCAGCGGCCGAACTTATTTTTTGTCTGGATTTTAATATTTTAAAAAGAATCGAACGATTAGGAGATTCCGTTGAACGAGCAAACGCGAAAAAAGTGATGATAGACCATCATTTAGATCCGGGTGATTTTTGTAATGTCACAATATCGTATCCCCAAATATCATCTACTTGCGAATTGATTTTCCGTTTTATCTGCCGGATGGGATTCTATGAAGACATTAATAAATATTGCGCGGAATGTATTTATGCCGGCATGATGACCGATACAGGCGCGTTTACTTACAATTCGAATAATCCTGAAATTTATTATATCATTGGCGAATTAATAAAAAAAGGCATCAATAAAGATGAAATATACGCCTTGGTATATAATAATTCAAGCATCGACCGTTTAAGATTACAAGGATATGTTTTATACGAAAAAATGAAAATATATCCGGAATATAAAACAGCTTTAATTACGTTATCTCAATCTGAATTAGACCGTTTTAATTTTAAAAAAGGAGATTCGGAAGGATTTGTAAATATTCCGTTAGCTGTGAACGATGTTATTTTTTCGGTTTTTATTAAAGAGGAAAAAGGATATGTTAAACTTTCCCTCCGTTCGAAAGGTAATTTTCCATGCAATAAATTCGCAGCCGAACAGTTTAACGGCGGAGGACATTTAAATGCTTCAGGAGGAGAGTTTTTCGGCTCATTCGAAGACGCCACCAAACATTTCGACAAGGTTCTGCCCTTGTACAAAGAACTTCTGAATAAATAATAAATGTGATTAACTAATTTATAATTACCTTTGTCAGGTTTTAATTCTTACTAACAACATATAAATTACCAATTCAAACAAATTGGTTATCAATAAAAACATGAGAAAATTATTATTATTCACATCATTTTTAATTGTTACAGCAAGTATTTTTTTCTCTTGCGATAAGACAAAAACTCCTCAGGAATTGATGGAGGAAGAAAAAAAATCAATCGACAGGTTCATCGCCAAGAATGGTTTTGAAATACTTAAAAGTTATCCGGCCGATAGTACTTTCAAGGAAAAACAATATTTCAAAACACCCGAAGGTGTTTATATGAACGTTGTTAATCGTGGAAACGGTACAAAAGCCGAATATAAGCAAGAAGTTACCGTGCGTTTCAGAAACGCGGTGGAATTCAAATCCGACACCACTAAATATTCTAACACGAATTCGGAATCTTTCCTCGAAATGTTTTACTCTCAATATTCATACAACAGTTCTCTTGCTTGTGCTGGATGGGATATAGCCTTACAATATGTAAGTGATAGAGCCAAAGTCAGGCTTATCATCCCATCTTCATACAGGGAAAGTGATGCCAGCGGCTCATACAGCCCTATATATTATGAAGAATTAAATTACAGATTCAAATAAATCCTAAAACTATAAAAATCAATACATTTATGTCATTAATTAAATCAATATCCGGAATTCGTGGAACAATTGGCGGAAAAACCGGAGAAGGATTAACTCCTGTCGATGTTGTTAAGTTTACGGCTGCTTATGCTACTTTGATTCGTTCGAAAAATCAATCATCATCCAATAAAATTGTGGTCGGACGAGATGCTCGTTTGTCTGGTGAAATGGTTAAAAACCTGGTAATCGGAACGCTAAATGGAATGGGATTTGACGCTGTAGATATTGATTTCGCAACTACTCCCACCACAGAATTAGCCGTAACGATGGAAAATGCTGCCGGAGGTATCATCCTCACTGCAAGCCATAATCCAAAACAATGGAATGCATTAAAATTACTCAACGAAAAAGGAGAATTTTTGAATGCCGCGGAAGGTCAGGAAATTCTCAAAATAGCGGAAGCAGAAGATTTTAACTTCATTGATGTCGACAATCTCGGACACGCAACTGCCGATACAACATATACTCAAAAACACATCGAACATGTACTTAATCTTGAATTGGTTGATGTTGAAGCAATTCGTAAATCCAATTTCACGGTAGCTATCGATTGTGTAAATTCTGTGGGAGGAATTGCTATTCCCGCCTTGTTAGAGGCCTTAGGTGTAAAAAACATAAAAAGTATCAATTGTGAACCTACCGGAAATTTTGCTCACAATCCGGAACCACTTCCTGAACATTTAACGGAAATATCCGATTTGATGAAAACAGCAAAAGCCGACATTGGATTTGTTGTTGACCCGGATGTCGACCGTTTGGCAATCATTTGCGAAGACGGAAGCATGTTTGGAGAAGAATACACTTTAGTTGCCATATCCGATTTTATCCTTTCTCATACAATAGGAAACACTGTTTCTAATCTCAGTTCAACACGCGCATTACGTGATGTTACCCAAAAACATGGAGGAAAATACGAAGCAGCAGCCGTTGGAGAAGTGAATGTGGTTGAAAAAATGAAAGCAACCAACGCCATCATTGGAGGTGAAGGAAATGGCGGAATAATCTATCCTGCAAGTCATTACGGAAGAGATGCTTTAGTAGGTATAGCATTGTTCTTAACTCAATTGGCTAAATCAGGAAAAAAAGTAAGCGAATTGCGTGCTTCATATCCTAACTACTTCATGGCGAAACAAAAAGTAGAATTGACTGCCAACACTAATATTAACGCGATTTTAGAGACGGTCAAAAATAAATACGCGGAATATCCTATCAATGATATTGATGGCGTGAAAATAGATTTTCCAAATAAATGGGTACATCTTCGCAAATCAAACACAGAACCGATTATCCGTATTTACACAGAAGCTCCAACCATGCAAGAAGCAGAAGCGTTGGCAGCAGAAATTAAGAATACAATGAAATAATTAAGAAAATAAAAGCCCCATCCTAACCTTCCCCAAAGGGGAAGGGATATCATAAGCAAAAATAGCTCCCTCTCTTTGGGAGAGGGCGGGGGGAGAGACTTTTCATTTCTTTAATTTTAAAAAGATGGCAAAAGAATTAAAAGAACTGACTTCAAGAGAAGAAAACTATTCACAATGGTATAACGATTTGGTAATCAAGGCCGATTTGGCAGAAAATTCTGCCGTACGAGGCTGTATGGTTATCAAACCATACGGATATGCAATCTGGGAAAAAATGCAACGCTACCTCGACGATATGTTCAAGGAAACCGGACACGTAAACGCGTATTTTCCATTATTTATTCCCAAATCATTTTTAAGTAAAGAAGCCGACCACGTAGAAGGATTCGCTAAAGAATGCGCTGTAGTAACTCATTATCGTTTGAAAAATGATCCGAATGGAAAAGGTGTAGTAGTTGACCCGGAAGCCAAATTGGAAGAAGAATTAATCGTTCGTCCGACTTCTGAAACAATCATCTGGAATACTTATCGCAATTGGATACAATCATATCGCGACCTGCCGATTCTCTGCAATCAGTGGGCGAATGTTGTTCGTTGGGAAATGCGTACACGTTTATTCCTGCGTACTGCGGAATTCCTTTGGCAAGAAGGACATACGGCTCATGCAACTCAGGAAGAAGCTTTGGAAGAAACACGCAAGATGTTGGATGTCTATGCCGAATTTGCTGAAAAATACATGGCTGTACCTGTTTTAAAAGGAGTTAAATCTGCCAATGAACGTTTTGCCGGAGCCGTTGAA
Source organism: Bacteroidales bacterium (assembly GCA_031553755.1). GTDB lineage: Bacteria > Bacteroidota > Bacteroidia > Bacteroidales > Azobacteroidaceae > JAIRVZ01. The sequence continues at coordinate 53,772 of JAVBKZ010000012.1, forward strand.
ACATTTTGTATCGAAGCTTTGATGCAAGACGGAAAAGCATTACAGGCAGGAACTTCTCACTTTTTAGGTCAAAATTTTGCCAAAGCTTTCGATGTCCAATTTGCGGATAAAGACGGTAAACGTGATTACGTTTGGGCTACTTCATGGGGAGTTTCCACTCGATTGATGGGAGCATTAATCATGTCTCACTCTGACGATAACGGATTGGTTCTTCCTCCGAAATTAGCTCCATTTCAGGTTGTTATCGTTCCTATTTATAAAAACGAAGAACAACTATCTCAAATCAATGATAAAATTTCAGGAATTGTCGATAAACTGAAAGCATTGGGAATTAGCGTAAAATACGATAACTCCGACAACAAAAAACCGGGATGGAAATTTGCAGAATATGAACTGAAAGGAGTTCCTGTTCGTTTAGCGATGGGAGGAAGAGACTTGGAAAACAATACGGTAGAAATTGCTCGCCGTGATACGCTTACAAAAGAAACTGTAACTTGTGACAATATCGAAATTTATATCAAAAACTTGTTGGACGATATTCAACAAAATATCTACAATAAAGCATTTAAACTTCGCGAATCTTTGACTACAACCGCAGATACTTACGAAGAATTCAAAGAAAAAATTGAAAACGGAGGATTTATTCTTGCTCATTGGGATGGCACTTCCGAAACAGAAGAACGAATCAAAGAGGAAACAAAAGCGACTATCCGTTGCATTCCTTTCGATGGAGAAATGACTCCCGGAAAATGTATGGTAACAGGCAAACCATCTATTCAAAGAGTCGTTTTTGCAAGGTCGTATTGAGACACACTCATTGGCAATTATCAATTTCTAACTAAATTTTGTTTCTTTTTTATGAACAAATGATATTTTTAGGTGTTTAGTATATATATTATCAATTTTAAAAATTGTGGTTATGAAAAATGGAGGTCAATTATTAGGCGGACTTGCTTTAGGCGCGTTGGTTGGAGTAGGAATCGGATATTTAATTGGTGTTGATTCTGAAAAGAAAAAACAATGGCTAAAATTTATAAGCGCCAAAGTTCTCCGTCGCGAATGTTGCTGTGGCGATGATTGCGATTGTGATGAAGAAAAAATTGAAGTTTCGGAAAACAAAGTTGATTAATTTTGGATTTTGAGAACTTTACTTCCGCTGTTTCTTACTATTATGAGAATAACAGCGGAAGTTTTTTTATTCATTAACAGTAATAAATCCGTTTCTGTATAAATTTTGTAAAAAAATCAAAACCCTTTCTTTAAATTGATTTTCCTCTTCTTCCATGTGGGATAATTCATTTAAAATATCCCTGACATTTTTTTTACCATCAATAAGAAGCCAAACCAAAGTCCCATTTTTATCCAATTTTAATTGAATTTCATTTTTCTTATTTTTAGGTAAAAATAATTTAGCCATCCATATGCTCTTAAAACGAGGAATTACAATTGAAATTAAACCGTCTTCATTTGTTACAGATGAAATTCCAACTTTAATCGCCGGTTTTAATCCTAACCAATTTTGAGATATTACTTTCGACATTTAATCAAAAAATTATAAGTAACTGTTTAAATTTACAATGGGAAAAATATGGATTTTTTGACCACATAAAGCACATAGGACACATAAGTTTTATCCTCTAATTATTTAAGACATCAAATGTATAAAAATTTTCGCGTATATCTTAATTATGAAGTTATTTAGACTTTTTATTTAAACCGTTTTTTGACTTTTATTTTATAAAATTTCGTATAACAGTTTCTAAATTTATCATGTATATTTGCGTTCAAGTTGACAATTAAAAATTCTTCATTTAAATGACAAACCGAATGAAACAAAAATCTACTTTAAAAAATAATCTCAACTATACAGGGGAGAAAACAACTCCAACAGGAATCCATTTCATTCAATATTCTGAAAACTTTTTCCTGGAACAAAAAATAAATGACACAAAAGAAATTATTCCCCTGATGCAAAACAATTATGTGCATTGGATAAAGGTTTCCGGAATGAACAATCCTGATTTAATTGTTGACCTGGTAAAAAAATTCGGATTAAATATACTGGACGCCAAGGATATATTAACCCCCCAACATATTGCCACTGTAGAAGAATTTGATGAAAATATTTTTATTGTTTTGACTGCCGTATACAACAAAAAAGGAGATGAAGAACTTTATACAGAACATATCGCGTTGATTCTTGGAAAAAATTATGTAATCAGTTTTCAGGAAAGCAACGAACCGCTGTTTGATAATATATACAAGGCGACTAAAGAAAATTCAATGAGGATCGACAATAAAAACGCCGATTTTTTACTCGCTACTTTATTAAATGAAATCATTAAAAACTACAATAATTGTCTCTCCCAATTGGAAGATTCTCTCGAAGATTTAGAAGAAAAATTATTAGATATCAATAGTTTAAAAGATAACCTGATCAGTGAAATACAAGAAAAAAGAAGAAATACAATCACGCTTCGTAAAATATTATCTCCTCTTAAAGATCAGTTTTCAAAACTTCTACGCGCGGATAATTCGTTAATACAACAACATGAATTACCTTTTTACAAAGACTTATACGACCAATTATTATATGTTTTACAAAATATGGAATTCTGTCGCGAAATTATTTCGTCTCTGATTGACTTATATCTGAACAACAACGACTTAAAAATGAATTTCATCATGAAACGGTTAACCGTAGTTTCTACCATTTTCATTCCATTAACTTTCTTAGTCGGAGTATGGGGTATGAATTTCAAATTTATGCCCGAATTAGATTGGAAATACGGATATTTTTGCGCCTGGGGATTAATGATTATTACAGGAATCATTGTCTGGATTTTTCTCAAAAAACGAAGATGGTTTTAATTTCACACTTTTTCTTTCCATAAGATATATTTTTTCTAAAATAAATCTCTTTTTGAAAACAAAATAACAAAATAAACATTATTTTGAAAATAAAAATATAGGAAATATGGTTTTTTGATTATTTTAATTTATCTTTGCCACTCATAAAAATACTGAATGCTGAACGCTGAACAAATAAATATACACTAATTCCGATTGATTACTTAATAAATTATTAAATTATAAAATATGAGTTATCTAATAAAACCTCGATCTTATCAATCATTGCTCAACATGACAGAAACTGAAATGGGAATCAAAAACATAAAAGATTTTTTCCAACAAAACCTGTCGTCAGAACTTCGTTTAAGAAGAACTACCGCTCCATTATTTGTTCTTAAAGGAACAGGAATAAATGATGATCTAAGTGGAATTGAAAGAGCCGTAACATTTCCTATCAAAGATTTGAATGATTCGAAAGCGGAAATCGTACATTCATTAGCCAAATGGAAAAGGCTCACATTAGCCGATTATAATATAGAATCCGGTTTTGGAATTTATACCGACATGAACGCTATCCGTTCGGACGAAGAATTAGGAAATCTGCATTCCTTATATGTCGACCAATGGGATTGGGAATTAGTAATGGAAGAATCTGACCGGAATATCGCATTCTTAAAAGAAATCGTAACTCGCATATACGCGGCAATGGTGCGTACCGAATATATGGTTTACGAAATGTTTCCTCATATTAAACCTATATTACCTAAAAAAATTAAGTTTATTCATTCGGAAGAATTACTAAAAATGTATCCCGGATACACTTCTAAAGAAAGGGAAGACGCGATCTGCAAAGAATACAAAGCTGTTTTTATTTTCGGAATCGGATGTAAATTGAGTAACGGAGAAAAACACGATAACCGTGCTCCCGACTACGATGACTGGTCGACAACCGCAGAAAACGGATTACCCGGCCTGAATGGCGATTTATTGCTTTGGAACGATGTATTAGACAGGGCTGTCGAAATTTCATCGATGGGAATCCGTGTTAATCCCGATACGATGCTAAGACAACTCGAACTGACAGGAACTGAAGACCGTAAAAGTTTGTATTTCCATAAACGTCTGCTCAATAAAGAATTACCTCAAACCATCGGAGGTGGTATCGGTCAATCACGTCTTTGTATGTTTTATCTGAGAAAAGGACATATCGGAGAAATACAAGCCAGTATTTGGCCTGAGGAAATGAGAACCGAAGCACAAAAAATCGGAATGCACTTGATTTAGTTTGTTTATTTGGTAGAAATATGGATGTAAAAATAGAGCCTTCGTGGAAAGAGAAGTTGCAAGCGGAATTTGAAAAAGATTATTTTGAGAAATTAATCGCTTTTGTCAAAAATGAATATGCAACTCAAACCATCTATCCTCCGGGGAAATTAATATTCAACGCGTTTGAACAATGTCCTTTTGAAAATCTAAAAGTCGTTATTCTCGGTCAAGATCCTTATCATGAACCCGGACAGGCGCATGGTTTATGTTTTTCGGTCAATGATGGAATACAGTTTCCGCCGTCTCTTCAAAATATTTTTAAAGAAATTGAAACAGATTTGGGAATTGTTGCACCCAAAACAGGAAATTTGTTGAGATGGGCACAACAAGGCGTATTATTATTAAACGCGACACTTACGGTACGGGCACATACGGCAGGTTCACACCAGAATAAAGGTTGGGAAACATTCACAGATGCTGTTATTCATCGAATCGCGGAAGAAAAAGAAAATGTAGTATTTATTCTTTGGGGTTCTTACGCACAAAAAAAAGGAGAATTTATTAATCCCAATAGACATTTGGTTTTAAAATCGCCCCACCCCTCTCCTCTTTCGGCTCACCGTGGTTTTTTTGGGAATAAGCATTTCTATAAAGCAAACGAATATTTAAAACAAACAGGGCAAATTCCAATTGAATGGTAAACCCCTACATCCCCTGAAGGGGACTTTCGAAATAGTAGTCTTCATTTAGGAAACAGAAATAAAATAACAATTCAACAATCAAACAATTATAAACTAAGGATGTTGTCCCAAAAGCCTGTCATCCCGCGCTTGACGCGGGATCTTCTAATAAATCATTATTGATTCTTAGTAGATTGCGGGTCAAGCCCGCAATGACAAATGTTCCTAAGCATGACTTTTAGACAACTAATTTAGGGGTAAATAAAAAATTATGGCAAAAATAACAAAAGAAGACGCTCTCTTGTATCACTCACAAGGGAAACCCGGTAAGATTGAAGTAGTTCCAACCAAACCTTATAGTACTCAAAGAGATTTATCATTGGCATATTCTCCTGGAGTTGCGGAGCCTTGTTTGGAAATAGAAAAAAATCCCGAAACAGCTTATGATTATACTTCGAAAGGAAACTTGGTAGCCGTTATTTCAAATGGTACAGCCGTTTTAGGGCTTGGAGACATCGGCGCATTATCCGGGAAACCGGTAATGGAAGGAAAAGGATTACTTTTCAAAATATTCGCAGGAATAGATGTATTTGATATCGAAATCGATGAAAAAGATCCGGAAAAATTCATACAAGCGGTAAAAGCAATCGCTCCTACTTTCGGAGGAATCAATTTGGAAGATATCAAAGCTCCCGAATGTTTCGAAATAGAAAACCGATTGAAAGAAGAGTTGAATATTCCGGTTATGCATGACGACCAACACGGAACCGCGATTATTTCTTCTGCCGGAATTATCAACGCATTGGAATTAGCAGATAAAAAAATCGAAGATGTTCGTATCGTTGTAAATGGAGCCGGAGCATCGGCAAATTCTTGCACTAAATTATATATCGCGCTTGGAGCAAGAAAAGAAAACATCGTGATGTGCGACAGTAAAGGAGTTATTTCTGTCCGTCGTACAGATTTGAACGAATCTAAAAAATACTTCGCGACAGAAAGAAATGTCAATACATTGGCTGAAGCCGTTGCTGGAGCTGATGTATTTCTTGGCCTTTCCGTAGCCGATGTTTTGACTGTTGAAATGGTTCAGTCAATGAATACAAATCCTATTGTTTTCGCATTGGCTAATCCTAATCCGGAAATTTCTTATGAAAAAGCAAAATCTTCGCGCGAAGATTTGATTTTCGCGACCGGACGTTCTGACTACGCTAATCAAATCAACAACGTTCTCGGATTTCCCTATATCTTCAGAGGTGCATTGGATGTAAGAGCTACATGTATTAACGAAGAAATGAAATTAGCAGCCGTAAGAGCCATTGCTGCTTTAGCCAAGGAAGCTGTTCCGGATGTTGTGAATGCGGCTTACGGATTAACAAGACTTTCATTCGGAAGAGATTATATTATTCCAAAACCTCTCGATCCTCGTTTGCTTACATGGGTTTCAGTAGCTGTAGCAAAAGCTGCAATCGAATCGGGAGTGGCTAGAAGAACAATAACGGATTGGGACGAATACGCGATTAAGCTAAGAGACCTGATGGGTTATGATAATAAAATGCTTCGCCAATTCACAGATATGGCAAAACAAAATCCCAAACGCGTTGTATTCGCGGAAGGTAGTCATGAAAATATGCTGAAAGCTGCTGTAACAGCCAAAGCAGAAGGAATTTGCCAACCTATATTATTAGGAAATGATGAAAGAATTGAAAAATTAGCCGCGGAATTGCATTTGGATTTAGACGGTATTGAAATCGTTAATCTCCGTCATGATCGTGAAGAAGAACGCAGAAATCGTTATGCCAAAATATTGGCAGAAAAACGTTCCAGAGAAGGTGCCACTTACGATGAAGCCAAAGATAAAATGTATGAACGCAATTATTTTGGAATGATGATGGTAGAAACCGGAGATGCTGATGCTTTCATCACTGGTGTTTATACCAAATATTCCAATACAATCAAAGTTGCCAAAGAAGTAATAGGCATCAGAGAGGGTTATTCACACTTCGGTGCGATGCACATTCTAACCGGTAAAAAAGGAACATTCTTTTTGGCGGATACACTAATCAATCGTCACCCATCAACGGAAGTTTTGACAGATATCGCGCGTTTGGCAAATCACGCTGTTCAATTTTTTGCAAACAAACCGGTAATGGCAATGTTGTCTTATTCAAACTTTGGCGCCGATCAGGAAGGAAGTCCGGCAAGTGTACATGAAGTGGTTCGCTATATGCAAGAAAAATATCCCGATTTATTGATTGACGGAGAAATGCAAGTAAACTTCGCTTTAGACAAGAAATTAAGAGACACAAAATATCCCTTCAATAAATTGAAAGGACAAGATGTCAATACCTTGATTTTTCCGAATCTGAGTTCTGCCAATACAGCACAAAAACTTCTACAAGAAATGGGAGTTGGAGAAATGATTGGTCCTATTCAAATGGGATTAAATAAACCTATTCACTTCACTGATATAGAAAGTTCCGTTCGTGACATTGTCAACATCACAACTGTTGCGGTTATTGACGCTATTGTTCAGGATGCTCGAAAAAAGAAATAACTACACTTCACATCTCGGAAATGTGAAATAAAAACGACAAAGGCGCATGGATTTACACTATGTGCCTTTATTTTTAACCTAAATCCCTACCTAATTTTATTTATCCACAAATTATTTCGAACTTACATTATTTTAGTTAATAAAATTTTTAAAAATAAGAAATATTTTCTACTGGCATTTTTTTTGCTAAGTCTTTAATGTGTCATTTATACTCATTAACTAAGTTAGCAATTATGATTTATTACGCTTTATTAAAAAAAAGGAACGAAATTCTGAAAAAAATGGAAATTTGTCGTAATATCCGGACAATTAATTATTACCAACTTTGCACCGTTGTATACTCATAACCTCGATTAAAAATCATTCTTGGAAATAAATTAACCTAAAACTATTAAAGTAGATGGGATTATTATATACAACAGAGCATTTATCATGCTATCAATATTCAGAAAATAAAATTTCTATTATAGATAGAACAGAACAGTTAAAAGGCAAAGAGAACAGTTTTACTAACGACACGAACAGGTTATTTTTTGTTTTGAAAGGAAAAATTTTAATTTCTTTTGATAATTATATCAACGAAATAATCAGTGAAAATAATTTTTTCTTCATTCCTACCCAATGTCGATATAACATAAGGACAATAGAAAATTCTGTTTTTCTTGTCTTTTCGATGAACATGAATCTCAATTTTTGTGATCATTTCTCTTTCGAAATGCTTATTGATATAAATAAGAAAAAGAAAAATATTGAGGATAAATTCGTCAGTTTGTTGTCGAATGAAACATTAATAAATTATACACAAGCTTTAGAAAAAGCAATTAGCGATGGACTTAAATGTTCTTATTTTTTAGAATTAAAGCAAAAAGAATTATTGTTTTTATTAAGAGCATATTATTCTAAAGAATCATTACGTGCATTGTTTTCTCCATCTTTGAGTATAGACATGACGTTTTCGAACAAAATATATGAAGTTTCTGAAAAAGTGAAGTCAGTACAAGAATTAGCTGAATTAATGAATTATAGTCTTTCCGGATTTGAAAAACGGTTTAAACGCGTATTTGGGGTTCCGGCCTATCAATGGATGAAAAAGAGAAAAGCCCGGAACATTTATCACGAGATAAATTTCAGTAAAAAAACATTTTCAGAGATTGGATATGAATATGGATTCTCTTCTTCCGCTTATTTCAATGATTTCTGCAAAGCGAATTTTGGAAAAACTCCCGGAGAAATTAGGAGGTCAAAAAAGAAAATGCAAGAATTTTAAATGTTGAACGATTAAACATCAAGATATACACCACTAATAACTTAATTAAATTGTATGAAGATAAAACGGACTCTACTCATTAGAAGTATCATTTTTTATGTCCTCTTTGATTTATTTCTTATCAAATGTTCATCCGCTTACGCTCAATTTGCGGGAGGAAGCGGTTCTTCCGGAGATCCATATCGAATAACCAATACAACCCAATTGACCTATTTACAGACAACTCTAAATGGAGGTACAAACTATAATGGAATGTATTTTAAGCTTACGGATAATTTAAGCTTGTCAGGAGCATGGACTCCTATCGGAACATCTTCTAAACCATTCAAAGGAAATTTTGATGGTAACGGAATGAAAATCACAGGACTTTATATTAATTCTCCATCAACTGATTGTGTTGGTTTATTTGGATACATGAGTGGCGGGGGAACAATTAAAAATTTGAGAGTAGAAACCTCGTCTTTAGGAGTTACTGCTGGATCAAGTGTTGGAGTGTTGCTTGGTTACCAAGACGGAGGAACTGTTTCTAATTGTTATGTTTCAGGATTTCTCTCTGCTAAGGATTATGCCGGTGGAATGATCGGACAACAAAAAGCTTCATCCAATAGCATCGTTGACCAATGTTATGCATTTGTAGATGTTACGAGTCTCTTAAATCTAAATGGCGTTGGTGGATTAATTGGTTGCTCGAGAGGAAAAGTAACAAATTCTTATGCAACAGGAAATATTTTAGGTGTTTCTTCTGTAGGTGGATTGGTTGGTTTAGCCAGCAACGATGCTGTTATGGCAACAAGCTATGCTGCGGGAAAAATTAGAACGACTAATTCTGACACTCCAATAGGAGGTATTTGTGGGAAACAAACTCAATCGACATCTTCTGTTGAAAATAATTTTGTAATTAACAGATTTATTATTAATGATTTAGGTGGAAGTTATACAAGGCGTTTGGTCGGAATGCCTCATTCAAATGGAAAAATATCCAATAATTACGCATCGGAAGAAGTTAAAGTTCAGAAGAATGGACAACTTTTTACTGACTTTAAGAATGATCAAAATGGCTATGATGGCTATACTCAGGATGCTGGTTCTTTGAAGAATATGTCATTCTATTCCAACACAATTAAATGGACAAGTATTGCAAATAATGACAGTCCTGTATCTGCTTGGAATATTTGGGAAGGAAATAGCTATCCTTATCTCCAGACACAATCTTGTCCGGTTACGATTACCAATGTTTCAGATGAAACATATTCCGGTCCTTTTCGATCTGATGTAACAATGGATAGTATTGTATTGTACAAAAGGGTCGGATCATCCATCTTGCCTATCGGAAAAGTTACTGTTAATAATACTACTCATACGTGGTCTTATAATGTAAACAAAATTATTCCTTTGTCAAATGAGCCTTTTATCATTTCATATCAAAATGGTAAATCCTGGCCTTCTTATCCTGTCTATATTAGTCTTCCATGTCATCCACTGAATGGTACTTATACCGTTAAATCTGACGGAAGTGGTGACTTTACAACATTAAGCGAACTTGCTGACCAATATAATACTTGTGGTTTGTCAGGGAATACAATCATTAAAATTGCAAGCGATATCACAGAAACAGATGTTGTCAAGTTTCTTGGTAGTGCACCCAATGCAGACAAATATACTTTAACGATTACTTCAGACGGACAGCAACGTACTGTTTCAGGAGCTGTTTCGGGAAATTTGATTCTCTTTTCTGATGTACAAAATATAACTGTAGATGGAGGCGTACCTGCCGATTCTGTCCAAATCAAAGGTGGTATCAATAATACTAAATTGATATTTCAAAATACATACACAAGTGGGACAAATAACACGTTACATGTTATAGAAGCGAAAAATTTGAAAATTAAAAATACAACGTTCAAAGCAACCTCAGGAAGAGGAATATATGTTGAATCAATAACAGATATAAATCCAACTGAAATTTCAGGATGTTATGTAACACTTTGTGACGCTGGAATTTATGCGTGGAACTGTAAGAATCTTAAAATTGCCGACAATGTGTTGTTGGGAATAACAAGAATTCCCATTTATTTTTTGGTTGACAATGGTAGTCAGGTAAACTGCGAAATTATTAACAACACGGCAAAAGTACAGGGGACAGGTATACAAACAACTATGTACGGAATTTATTGCAATACAGCTACATCAACCGGAAATATTTTGATTGACGGAAACGTGATAAATGGCCTTTCAAATGCAGGAACAACGACTTCATCTCCGTTGTATGGCTGTATTATTAAATTTTCAGGAAACGCAACTATTATCAACAACAAGATATTAAATTTGATTGACAACAATCTTAATTATTCCGGTGGTGCACTGTACGGTATTTATGCCGAATTATACAATTCAGCTAAACTTAACGTAAATAATTGCCAGGTACAGAACTTGAAAGGATCTTTTGAAGTAGCAGGTATCTATGTTCAAAAAAGAAATCCGAATGCTTCTTATGCTATCAATAACTGCCGGATTGACAATATACATACAGATTCACAAAATGAATTGGTTTCTGTTTCTACATCTACGATAGGGATAAGAGTTGACGGTAGTGGCAGTATAAACGCGAACAGCATCAGTAATGTCGATAATAACAATGGTCTTACCACTTCTTTCTCAGCAGGTATTTTTACTCAAATAAAAAATGCCGGACAAGATTTGGGAGTTGCTTATGTTACCAACAATATGGTCGGCTTTACAACTCCTTCCAACAATAGCATGTATGGAATTTATGCGGATGTTTCTTTGAATAATCAAAATATATTCCATAATACCATATCTCTATCTAATGGTGTATCGGGAAATAATCTAATTGCCAATATTTACTTTACGAGTAATTCTTCCGGCAATCTACAGATCAAAAATAATCTTTTGGTAAATCAGACAAATAATTCTCCGGCATCTTATTTATATTCTACTCCATCTGCGTTAAACGGAGGTATTGCATTTTCAGACAATCGATATTTAAATACGACTTCAAAATTTGCAAAAGTTTCAGGAAGTTCTTATACACAATTGTCAGATTGGAATTTATTACTGAATAGCTATGGCGGAGATAATTCTACGATCATAAACTCTATAAATTTCGTTTCCGACGTTGATTTGCATTTATCGGGAGTTTCTGCTACTGATAATAAATTGTATGTTCCTCTCTTGAAAAATGTATATCAGGATTATGACAATGAATATAGGCTTAGTTGTTCTAACTCGGCGGGTGCAGATACTTATGCTTCAACGAGTGTGGTTAAAGTGGATATTCCTCTCGACTGCGAGCTTTCAGAAAGGGCTATTTTTGTTACTTTAGATTCTTTCAGTGCATCTTATACATATAGCATTGACGATTCCGATACTTTTAATGCTGTAAATTCAATAGAGAAGAAATCAACCGGAGATTCGATTCTTATAATAACTAAAATATCGAATGGAAATCATGTTTTGGCCTTAAAAAATAATGATAATTGCGAGATTCGGATTCCTATTATTTTGAATAGTTATCCATATCCTACGATTGAAGTTTCTGATTTGCCAATTTGCTTAGAGGTTGAGAACGTGGATTTAACTAAGGCTATTGTTAAACGGCCCGGATATAAGGAAGAGGTTGTTGAATTTAGTCTTAGCTCTGATTTTACTTCTGTAATTGAGAATCCTGAAAATTATGTTGTTTCTGGTGGGCAAACGATTTATGCTCGTGCAATGGGATATGAAGAAGGTGGATGTCCTTCGGCTATTAAAGCATTCTCTATCAAGATGGGAATTGTATCAAGGGATGATTATGCATTCGTTCCTTCCAATTCGAAAAATAATCTGATTGATGTGGTTGCCAATGATTTGCTTAGCTGCTGTTCTATCCTGGATATTGACATTTCCTTATCTGACGGTTTGACTGCCAGTCATGGAACTGTTTCCGTGAATGGAAATAAAATCAGCTATACTCCCGACATTAATTGGGCAGGAGTTGACAGTTTGAGTTATATCGCAAAATGTGGTTTCTTACAAGATACGGCTATTGTGTATATATTGACCGCAGGTCCCGCGGCAGGCAAACATTATGCATGTCCAAATGTAGTGGATATGTTGAAATTGATAGATAGTCCTAATATTAGCTACAATTGGTATGATACTAAAGATGGCAATAGTCCTGTATCAAAAGGAGTTAATACCAATTATCTCGAAGTTGTTAAAAACAATGATTTTTTGCAAACATGGTGGGTGGAAGCTAAATCCGGAAATATAGTTTTTCCTCGCTTTGCCGTAGAATTTTATCTGAGTGAAAGTTGTGGAAATACGGAATCCGTGGATTGCGTGGCTAACGGAACATTATTATTCAGAGAAGACTTTGGTGGAAATAAAATAGAAGATCCAAAAATTTCGCCAGTGGGCATTCCAAATGGAAGAACCAATTATACTTTTGTTGATGATCCAAAATTTTACGAAGATCCCAATAGAGGAATGTATACCGAAAAATATTGTCTTGTAAAATATGGACCGGGGTCGCACAAAGAATGGTATAATTATGAAGACCATACTTATCCGAACGATACTACAAGAGGTTATTTTATGGCGGTGGACGCATCTACAAGAGATGGGAAATTTTATACCCATACGATTTCAGATTTGTGTCCGGGTACTAGTCTATATTTTTCCGTATGGATTGGAAACTTGATGAAAAAAATAAATTCATGGGAATACAATCCTTCATTGCGTTTTGTTTTGACTGATACAGTAACAAATGTTGTTTTGGCTGAGTATTCTACCGGTGAAATATTAAATACAAGTACTCCGCTTTGGAAACAATATGGTTTTGCATTTACCAGTTACTCACAATCTGTTCGTTTAGAAATTTTCAATAATTGCTTAGAATTAAGCGGTAACGACTTGGTACTTGATGATATCGAAATTCATGCTTGTATTCCTCCTGTAATTGTTACAGGTCCATTGACCTATTGCCCAAACGATCTTTTGGATTTGACCGTAAAAAATAATGACGATACAAATTTGGGAGGAAATCAATTTGTCAGTTGGTTATTTAGCGAAGATGGAGATATGGGACCGGACGCTGTTTGGGATGTAATACCGAATTTTACTTCCAAATACATGAATTTGCCAATTACAAAATCAGGATATTTACGTGCAGTTGTAGGTTCACAAGGTGCAATTGACAACAATCTATTCAACTGTTGTAGCATCTCAGATCCGACACATGTCACACTCACTCCTGAGTTGATGTATTGGAGAAGAAATGCGCTTGATAACGACTGGAACAATCCGTTGAACTGGGTAGATAAAAATGATGTGGCTTTGAATGCAGTTCCTAACAAATGTACGGATGTACATATTCCGGGAAATGCAAGATATTATCCCAGTTTGGATGATTCATATACAAAAAGGACAGAAAACTACGGAGAACCCAGATGTCGGGATATAACTTACCACTTTGGTTCGGAAGTCGCAAAACCTAATTATCTGGATTATCGTAAAGCTTATGTTCAATATAATTTCGGATTCTACGATGATGCCAATAAATATATTTCAAATTGGGAAACTCATTCTGCAAAACCAATGACGAGAGGACGTTGGTATGCTTTGGCCGCTCCATTGAAAAAAATAGTTTCAGGCGACTTTTCCGTAGGAGGATTCCCGAATTTATGGCAACAAGGTTTCAAAACCGCTATTGACCGTACAGGAACTATTAATGGGGATTGGTACACACCCGAAAATACGGGAACAATTGAAGTTGGAGCAAAAGAAAACTATGCTATCAGTGTTTGGGCCGGAGAATACTTACCCGGAGTGTTGGGAGAAAAAGATCATAAAAACCTGAACGCGCTCAATGGTATATTGGAAATGCCTTATTTTGAAAACCAAAGTGTTAGTGATTTACATCGGGTTCATTCATATAGCAAAGCTGATTCTACCAGTAAATTTTATTATTACTACTACGACAGGGAAAATTTGCCTGTAAGTACAAAATTCGTGACCTTCCAACGAGGACAAGAATCTTACCGGTTCATTTTTGAAGATAGTAACAATAAACCTATTGAAGATTTTACGATGAGTGTTCCCGGAGGAAAAGACATCATGATTGGAAATCCATTTATATCAACTTTCAATTTCAGAGATTTTTATAACAAGAATAAAGATGTTATTGAAGATTATTACAGATTGTTCGATAATAATAATTTCGTCACATACAGTCTTTCTTCAGGGGAAGTAGCTCCCGGATTGACCGATTCTATCGCTTCTTTCCAAGGATTTTTCATCAAAACGAAAGGAACAGGAAATGTGGTTTTGCATTTTCCGACCTCATCATCGGTTACAAGAATACATCGTGCGCATCAATTCAGGTCGGCTGTACAAAGTGCGGAGAAATTACAGATTAATCTTTCAAATGAAAACGGAGATAGTTGGAATACTTTATTGTTGAACGAAGACGGCAACAATGTTAAATCCGGTAATGATGTTTCTCAATTGTTTATCAACAATGCGGATTCGAAAAATGTACCTCAACTCTATCTGCTTAACGCAAATAAGGAAAAGAATGTAATTCAATTTGAGAACAGGCAAGATATTCCTTTGGGAATTATTTGTGAAAGCAAAGACTCTATGAAAATTTCGGTAAAAATTCCGGAAGATATTAATTGTGAATCATTGAAATTAATTGATACCCGTCTGAACAAAGAAATCAATCTGTTTGAACAAAATACTTATTCTTTCAAGAACGAACCGGTTTCAGGTGAACGTTTTATCTTGCGAGTAGGAAATATTTCTGAAGAAACATCCGGAATCAATGATGTAGAAAATAATCGATGGTTATTTATAACTTCAAAAGAGCATAATCTCGAAGTCAGGTCTTCTGACGAGATTTCTGAAATAGAAATTATAAATATACAGGGAATCAGAAATCAATTGTGGAAAAATATTAATACTAATTATTTCACGAATCCGATACAATACTCTTCCGGTGTATATATCGTGAGAGTAAAATTGAGAAATAATGAAATCAGAACTCAAAAAATAGTTATTGAATAATTTAGATATACCATCCTAATCCTTCCTAAAGTCGGAGGACTTTATATAAAGCCCCCTTTAGGGGATTTGGGGATGGAAAATATTCACGACACATTTAATAAAAATTATTGTATGAAATCAATTAAAATAATAACTGTTTTATTTTTACTTATATACAGCAGTTTGCCGATATTTCCATTTTATGAGCATGAACCTTTTCAAGCAGAAGAAAACATGGAAGAAACTGACGCTTTCGAACAGTTATACAGTAATAATGGTCTATCTTACGCTCCATTCAATTATGACAGAAAATTAAAAGCTCCGATTCTTTCGGACGGAGGTTCTGCTGTTCCCATTTTGGGGCTTCCGGTCTATGATGATTTTATCGCGATATTTTCTTTTATCGGCGTTTATTGCGTTTACATCGCGATAAGGGAACGAAGAAAAAGGAAAAATTATAAGGATATAATGTAATTAATTGAATCTCCTAACTTTACATGGATAAAAAGTTAGGAGATTCTTTTATAGGTTTAGCACGTAATTCGTACTTCTTCCTGCAAGATTTTGTAGTAAGACGCCAAGTTCTACAAGTTCTTGTAAGTCGCGAGTGGCTGTTGCTTTTGTTGTTTTGGATATCGAAATGTACTTTTTGGCTGTCATTCCGCCTTCAAAACCGTCTTTACCCATATCGAGCATCTTGTTAATTACTTTCATTTGCCGCTGGTTCATTGCCGGTTTATATTTATCGAAGAACTGCGTCTTTTTAAGCGAAAAATCTAAAATGTCCAATGCGTTTTTTTGAGATTCAATAAGTAGCTGCGAAAAATAAAGTAACCAACTGTCAATCTCAAGTGTTGATTGTGCTTTTTTGAGCTCATTGTAATAACGATTTTTATCCTTTTCTATTGTCTGTGAAATCGACATGATTATTTGTTTATCAAGCGACTCCGACAAGCATTTTTCTATCAACGCCCTGCCGATACGTCCATTTCCGTCTTCAAACGGGTGAATACTTTCAAAATACAAATGAGTGATTGCCGTTTTTACAATGATTTTCTGAATGTTGCTTTTAGTTTTGAATGTGTTATACCATTTTACAAAATCCTTCATTTCTTGCGGAACTTGTTTTGAAGGAGGAGCTTCGAAATGCACTTTTTCTTTACCGAGTGCGCCTGAAACAATTTGCATAATATCCTCACTTATACGATACACACTCGCATTAATGTATTTTGAATTTGAAAATAACATTCCATGCCAATGTTTAATTAGTTTTTCAGAAAGCTTTGTTTGATAGTTATTTCGGACTTCCAACATCAATAAAGCTACATTTTCCGCACGTTTGTCTTTAATATTTTTAATGGTGGTTGCCAAACCAAGTTTTTTCAAAAAAGACGAGCGCACATCTTCTCTCGATAACATTTCGCCTTCAATTTCAGAAGTTTTTATCGCTTCTGAAATCATTATGTCAAGAATTTCATTCTGTTGTTTTGAAGAATTAAAGGTTTTGAAAATACCAAAAATTTCGCCTAAAAGTTCTGCAAGTTTCAATGCATTATCACTTATAACATCCTCGTTATAGATGAAATTCGCCCATTTATCGTTTTGCCAATTATACATATTGAGCTAATTAATTAAATTATTCAGCGCAAATATAGGATTATTTTGAGCCAAATACAAGTTTTTTCCGGCTCAAAGTGACTATCGAACTTGAGACATGATGTTGCGCATTACCCACAACAACTAAACCAAACGCGTTACAATAGAATAAAACATCCATCACTACTAACAATGACAGATGTTTTATAATAAATTGCAAACTATTTCTTAATAACCTTTATCTTCACCGTTTTATCTTTCCCTTTCAGTTTGATTACATAGACTCCTTTGGGAAGAACCGGAATCTGAAGTGCAATTTCGTTTGATTCGATGTTGATTTTATCCGACCAAATCAATTTACCCTGTAAATCGTTCAATTCTACATTTATTTCTCCAAATAAATCGCCCGGAACCAAAATCAATTGTGTTTCAAACGGATTGGGATAAACCGAAACCTGATTCGCGACAATATCAGGTAAATAGGTAACATTCGTTTTTGTAAAAGTATCGACAACCGCGATACTCCATTTTTCAGTCAAATCCCTGAATCGAATATTGAACGTATGTTCTCCTAAAGCAAGTTCTGATGGCACATCTATCATTGCTTGCAATTCATACGGATTAGCCGGATTTTCCAACAAAACCAAAGTCGATTCGTCCAGATTACTGTCAAACCAATAAGAATAAGCGCTGATTTTATTTTCTCCTTGTATGGCGGCATTTTGATAAAATGTTTGGGAATGGACAACGCTCCATGTTGAAGAATTATCTTTTGCTCTAATATTCAACGTATGCAAACCAACCGGCAAATCGGATAAACTTAGTTCTTTCGGCAGAAAAACGATGGAAGATGCATCATTTTCCAATTCAATTCGATTATCAAACTGATTATCTATCCAATATTCATAAGCGATGATTTGCTTTCCGTTTGAAAAATCGGGATGTTTAAAAAACGATTGGGAATGAACAATACTCCAAGCGGAAGAATTATCTTTTGCTCTTATATTCAATGTATGAAGACCTTGAGATACATTTGTCAACTTCAACTCGTTCAGCATCGTAAAAATTTCCGAACCGGAAACATCAGAAGTGATTTTTTCTGCATATTGGTTGTCTGTCCAATATTCAAGTTGAACAATTTTCTTTCCTTCTGAATAATCTGAATGTTTGTAAAAAAACTGAGAGTGAACCACACTCCATCGGTCAAGATTGTCTTTCGCCCGGATATTTAGGATATGCAATCCGGTGGTAACTGTTGATAAATCCAAATTGTCAAGCAAAATATAATCTTGTGAACCGGCCGTAGTCCGACTTTGTTTTTGGGAATAATTTCCATCTATCCAATACTCTAATTGGGTGATAGAAGTATTTTCCGACAACACCTTGTTCTTATAAAAAGATTGAGAATGGACGACACTCCAGTTTCCAGTATCGTCTTTTGCCCGCATGTTGATAGTATGTAATCCCTGACTTAATGAAGATGTTGAAATTGATTCTAAGATATTGACAGTTTTCGATGAAGAAACCGCCACTGGCTGCTTAGAAACAAAATCATTATCAAACCAATATTCCATCAAAGAAACATTGGTTTGCGCAATCAACAAATTACACAGAAAGGGAAACGCAATCAACAGAATTATTTTTTTGAAATGATTCATGTTAGGTATTTTTATAAAATGATGTTTTTTACCTTTCTTGCGCTTCTATCTTGATATTTACTTTCAATTTTTGGTCAGCTGATGTTTCCGGAGCAATGTCTTTGATAGAAAAATAAGGAATAGACGGTAATTTGTTGTCTTTGAAAGGGAATGCGGTTCCATAAATACCAATATCTGTTCCGTCTGTTCCCGCGTTTTTACCCACACAATCATCTTTTAAGTGATAATTGCCTTTATCAAAATCAACAAATATTTCTGTTTTAGTATAATTTGAAAAATTATTCCGGTATGTATTTCCTTCCACTTCCGAAAAGGGGGAATATGATAAATTGTTGTTTAATGTTGAATTTGAGATCTGAGTTGAAGGCGAATATGTAAAAATATTATTTTGCAATAAAATATGACGACACTTAGACGAGTATGAGAAAACATGATTCACATTTGTAAATAAATTATTATTAAAAGTGATATTCGATAAATAACTAACAGAACCTTTAATAATGCATTTGGAAATAACACAAGAATAGCTCGTGTTATAGTTATATTCTCCTAAAATCGTTCCTATAACACATTCTGTGATCAAATCATTAGCCCCTATTCCTTTCAATGTAAGATAATCCAATTTACAACGACTTATAACCATATTAGAAATAGAATCTAATGTTAATGATGCATTACCATCTCTAAAAGAGATTCCAGTCATAGATGAAGCACTCGCTTTTTTACACAATAACATATGTCCTTTAATTTCGGGAGTGATATCTCCAGCAGCATATCCTCCTCCTACAAAATGCAACGGTTTTTCTATTACCATTTGATTACCAATCACATACAAACCACCCGATAGGTAAAACCTGAAGCCAAAAAGGAAAAAGACAAATCGATGGTTATGAAATTATATTCTTTGATTTGCTCATTCTATGTTTCTGACTTTAAATTTGATAACGCCAAGACATATTTAGACAGTGCTCTGTTTTATGAGAATCAAGTAGAAAACAAAAATATATTGGGGGTATTACACTATAGCGCCGGACAGTTATATAACATGACAGCCGAGACAAAACTTGCACACCAACATTACTATAAAGCCTTGGAATATTTTGATAAGAACCAAACGAAAACATCCTTGTCTGTTGAGATTTTATACGCGTTGGCCTCCTTTTATGTCGTACAAAACGATATTTTAAATCTGAAACAGATAATTCAAAAAATGGAAAAATATTCTTCGGGGGTGGAAGATTTGTACGGCGAGATTCTGACTTGTTCGGTAAAGTCACAATATTATGAAATGCTCTATAACAAGACAAATATCAATAATTACCTTGATTCAATGAAATATTCCGACTTGCAGGCAATAAATAAGTATCATCATTTTGCGGATAAATCAACCGGAGAGAGTTATCAAATTGCTTACATCTACATGAATATGGCAAAGAATTATTTAAGAGACAGCATACAATCCGACTCCGTATTGTTTTATGTAAATCATGCTTTGAAATTTGCAAATCCAAATGACTTAAACTTACAAGCTCGTTGTCGTGCTGTGTTAGGATATTACTTCAAAAACAAAAATGATTTGAATCGGGCAAAAAAAGAATTCGAGTTACAATTAGGACTGTTAAGGGAGTCTCCTTCCTATGAATTTTTTGAAATGATATCAACATGCAATGCCTTGGCTGAGATTTATGAAAAATTGGGAAATCTGCAAAAAGCAGTCGAGTATTTGAAACTAAAATCAGAGTATGGAGAAAAATTACATGACCAAAACATGAATGAAACGATACAAAAATTACAAGTGCAATTTGATGTCGCCAAAAAAGAACAAGCCATACAACAATTGTCGGAAGAAGCCCAATATCAACGGAAAATAAAACACATGTACATTGGAATTTTTATTCTGATTGTGATTATTTTGCTTTTTGTTATTCACAGATACCGGATGAAAAGAAGGAAAGACGCCGACATGCTATACATCCGTCAAATGGAAAAAGAAGAGGCGCAAATGCAAGCTCAATTGCGTGAAGAACAAGCCAATAATGCCGAACTAAAAAAATATGAAGCCCTGATGGATTTACAACTCAAAGATTTGGAAATAGAAGGAAAGGAAACTGAACTGGAATCTTTGAAACAGGAAAAAGAAAAATTAGATAATCAATTGATTATCTACAATGATATTATCAATAAATTTAAAACCATAGAATTAAATAAGAACAACGATACTCTGATTAGTCCTATTAAAAATGATTTGAAGAAAACATTGGAGCAAATTACTCTTACTAATGGAATTTCCAGAACATACATTGATAAAATCAATCGAATTAACGATTTCTTTTTGACAAAATTAGAAGAACAATCACAGGAAAAATTGTCTTTTCTTTCAGTAAAATATTGCATCGCTTTTGCCATTGATTTAGAAACGGAAGACATAGCGGCTTGTTTCGATATTGAACCCAAAAGCGTAAGGCAAATCCGTTACCGGTTGAAGCAAAAATTCAGATTAGGGAGAGATACCGAATTAGATTTGTTTTTTAAAACATTAATAAACTTGAGTTCTACATAATAATACCCTATAATCCTCAACATCAGGAATACATAAACTCCTCATACAAATCGGCCATACGTTTACGAAGGTATTTGACAGCATAATGTTTTCTCGACAAAACGGTATTGACCGAAACGCCAATCAGTTCAGCGATTTCCTTCACTGGAAGTCCTTCTAATTCAGTCAATTCAAAAATTTCACGTTGTTCGGTTGGTAATTCGGAAAGAGCAATTTCTAATTCTGTCCAAACCAATGAACGTAAATATTCTGTTTCGGGCGAAAATTCCATTTCGCTATCGAAGAGAATTTCCGAAAAATCCTTCACTATATACTCTTCGCTTTCTTCGTCATAAAAAGAAGGTAATTCTTCTTCGTGTTTTTTTATTCCTTTATTGATAATCAAATTTTTGGCAACGCGATACATCCACGCCAAAACATTTTCGACAGGATTCATCGCGTTATCAATAGTTTTTATTAACTGATAAAAAACATCTTGTAGAATATCATCCGCGTCTTCTTCATTTGAAACTCGTTTACGGATAAACCTTTTCAAAAGCGGTTGATATTCTACAATCAGACTTTCAATATCTTGTCGTCCTGACTGATGTTTATCCATTTTTTTTGGATTTGTTTTCAGCTTCCTCGAAATCAAAATCACCTCTTCCGTAAAAATCATGTCTTCCGAATCCATGTCCATGCATATATTTCATCCTGTTTTTGACAAACTCTTTCTTTTCTTCGGGTGTCATTTTTCCCCATTTTTCACGCAATACATTATCATGGTGGTGACGCATTCTTGAATGTCCAAACCTGTGTCCAAAGCCAAAACCACCAAACAATATGCGGGAAAGCACAAGTAAACCCAAAGCTTGCCAGTAATTAATGACGGGTAATCCCAAAATAACAGGAATCAACCAATTCCACAACAACATAAATACAATACCCAATGCTGCTACTATAACAATACCGCCTAAAACGTGCATTGCCAATTTCCATTTTTTTGTTTTCATAAATTTTTTATTTTTTTCTTTTATTATCAATACTAATTTGCTGAATAGCTATTCTACTTAGATTAACAAACAAGAATAAAAAATATTTTAAATCCGGCTAATTATTTTTGCGTTGTGTGCAACACACGGATAAAGATGAATATTTTTTAACCACATAAGGCACATTAGTTTTATTTCACTATAGAGACATAGAAGACATGGAGAATAAATTAAAGATAATTGAAATAAGTATGAATCGAAAATTAAATTAGCAACTATTCAGCCTCTACACCGGCTAGTGTATTGAGTTTCTTGTATACATTTCGAGAGTTTTTGATAGCGGTATCAATAATTGAACGTATCACAGCAAAAGCTTGTTCACCGAGTTGGGAACGGAACAATCCTGAAACTTTCTGTTTTACTTTAAATGTTCTTACGGCCCTTTCCGAAACGTTGTTGTCGGGAGGAACATCATAGTGATAGAGAAAGGTAAAGAGATATTGCTTGTACTTGTCCATCCGGTTATGGAAAACGAGCAGCTTTTCATCTTTAGGATCAAACTGTAGTGCCCCAAACGAATTTTGAAAAAATAACGAGCTTGTTGCTCAAATAGATACGAGCGGATAGCTGCAAGGTGGGTTAAAATCGCTTTAGCTGAAATGAATGCTTTGAAAGATTGTTTATCGGTTGCGGAACATCAGTTAGCAAAACGAATTCATCTCTACTTTTTATCAAATACAAAGTAAAAGGAGTTCAAAATCATAAATTTATAATACCTTTGTTTTCATAAAATAATTCATTTTTACTTTATGAAATATCTTACACTCTCGTGTCTTGTCCTGATCTCAATTTCATGTTTTTCACAAACAGATACATCTTCAATTTCAATAGCTGATAGAATCGCCGAATATAAGCCCTCGAAATCCGAATTGATTTCGAAAGGAAGAAGAATGCTTTTAGATGAATTTCGAACCGGAAACATGGATCGTGTAGCCGAAATCGTGCATTATTTTGAAAGGGAAATCAACGATAAATCTCATGTCGGCCTGTGGCCTTCCGAACAGATTTTGTTGTATTATTGGATTGAAGAATACAGCAATATCATTGATTTTTCGAATTACAATCCGGAGGAAAACAATAACTACAACCGGAAAATTATTTATCCTTCAGATAATTCGGTTTTTAATGAAATTGCCGATAAAAGTACGGAAGATTTCGATTTCTTGATGGAACGGATTTTACAACAGGATTTTTCGCAAGATGCGGAAGATTTCCTTGTCCTGATGCTAAAACGGTTGTTGGTCGATGACAATTCTAAATCTTTTTCGATGGAACAAGTCAATAAGGAAGCCGACAAATTTATACTTGATTACCCGAATTCACCGATGAACGAAGTCGTAAAAAAACACATTTCATACAAATGGACAATCGGAGACTGGAGCTATGGAATGTATTTTGGAGGAGGTTATACAATTCCATCGGGAAATATGTTGGATTATGTCAGTTCTAAAGGAGCGCTTTGTGTTTCTTTTGATATTTTTTATAAAAAAAGCGCTTTATTATTCAACGTACAATCAGGATTTGGAGAAACACAACAAGATATTCCGGTGAAAAGCTACGGATACTGGGAAAAAAATATGTCATCTGATTTGACATCTGTTGGTATCGGTTTGGGATTTTCGGCATTCGACAACATTAAATTCAGGATTACACCTTTCGCAGGAGTTTCATTTGGATATATCTATCCTTCAGGAACCGACCTTGACGAAGAGTTGGAAAAATTCAGCATCGGAACTTCAGTTTCTCCCATGTTCGGACTTAATCTTACTTACAGGTTTATCAATCCGAATAAATTATCTCCACCCAATCATTACAGTCCCTTTCAAGGTTCTTTCGGATTAAACGCGAAAATAACTTATGTTCCGAATATATTACGGCAAGAAGGACACCAATATGCTGGAAATATTTGGTATTTAACGATTGGAGTAAATATGGAATTTTTCAATCTGAAAAAGAAATAAATTTTCTCATTTAAATAATGTATATTTGCAAACAAATTAGCTAATTAATTAAGAAAAAATAAATAATGTTATGAAATTCGTAGTTTCCTGTAATTCACTTTTAAGCCATTTACAAACGATTGGACGCGTAATCGCCTCTAAAAATTCGATTCCTGTTTTGGATTGTTTTTTATTTGAACTTCAAAGCAACAAGTTGAAAATTACGGCATCCGACAATGAAACCCGCATGGTTACATCCATCGATGTTGAAAACCTTGATGGAGATGGAGTTTTTGCTATTCCGTCTAAAAATCTATTAGATTCGTTGAAAGAATTACCCGATCAACCGGTTACGTTTGACATCAATGACGTGACATTAGAAATGTTCATTTATTATGAAAATGGAAAATATAATTTCATCGCTCAAAATGGAAACGAATATCCTCGTCCAAGGCCATTGAAAGAAGACGCTGTTGAACTATCTATTCTATCTGAAACTTTATTTTCAGGAATAAACCGCGCCTTATTCGCTACTGCCGATGACGAATTACGTCCGGTAATGAATGGAATCTATTTCGACATTACTTCTGAAAACATCACTTTCGTAGCTTCCGATGGGCATAAACTGGTACGTTATAAATCTTTCGAAGCAAAAGGTTCGGAAAGGGCGGCGTTCATTCTTCCTAAAAAACCGGCGAATTTATTAAAATCAATACTTCCCAAAGAATCAGGAAACGTAATGTTAACTTTCGATGATAACAACGCCTATATCAAATTAGAACATTTCGACTTGGTATGCCGCTTAATAGAAGGACGTTATCCTAATTACAACGGTGTTATTCCTCAGGAAAATCCTTATAAAATCACGATTGACAGGTTACAACTTTTCAATGCATTGAAACGTGTTTCCGTATTTTCTAATCCGGCAAGCAGCTTGATTAAACTGAAAATTTCAGCAAACAGCATCCTCGTTTCAGCTCAGGACATCGATTTCTCCACATCTGCCGAAGAAACTATCGCTTGTGTTTATGACGGAGTAGAAATGAGCATCGGATTCAAAGGAACTTACCTGATTGAAATACTAAACAATATTCCATCAACAGAAGTATCTTTGGAATTGGCTGATCCTTCACGCGCCGGACTTATTCTTCCTTCCGAAAACGAAGAAAACGAAGATTTACTGATGTTGTTGATGCCAATGATGTTAAATGATTGAAAAAAGGATCCTATTATTTCACATAACTCCCTGAAATATGCAATTAATTCTAAAAAATCCGTTGGTTTTCTTCGACTTGGAAACAACCGGAATTGATATTGTCAAAGACCGTATTGTAGAGATTTCTTACTTAAAAATTCATCCCGATGGCAGGGAAGAATCCAAAACAAGGCGGATTAATCCCGAAATGCCAATTCCACAACAAGCAACTGATGTTCACGGAATTACAGACGAAGACGTAAAAGATTGCCCGACATTCAAATCAATTGCCAAATCATTAGCTGCCCAAATCGAAGGATGCGACTTAGCCGGATACAACTCCAACCGTTTTGATATTCCCCTATTGGCGGAAGAATTTTTACGCTCTGATGTAGAGTTGGATTTAATGAAAAGAAAATTTGTAGACGTGCAAACTATTTTTCATAAAAAAGAACAACGCACTTTATCCGCCGCATACAAATTTTATTGCGAAAAAGAATTGGAAGACGCTCACAGCGCCGAAGCCGACACAAAAGCGACTTACGAAATCCTGAAATCGCAATTAGACAAATATCCTGATTTACAAAACGATATAAATTTTTTATCCGAATTTTCGTGCTTTGGAAACAATGTCGATTTCGCGGGAAGAATCGTTTATAACGATAAAAAACAAGAAGTTATCAATTTCGGAAAATACAAGGGACGATTGGTTTCTGATGTCTTAAAAGAAGACATCGGATATTACGGATGGATTATGCAAGGAGACTTTCCGTTGCACACAAAAAAAGTTTTTACGAATATCAAGTTGCGAAATTTCAATAAATGATAGATACCTGCATATTCGAAAACAAAACCGCGGCCTACTTTACCCTTGGCTGTAAACTCAATTTCGCCGAAACATCAACTATCGGAAAGACTTTATCCGACAACGGAATACGAAAAATCATGCCCGGAGAAAATGCCGACATTTGCGTTATCAACACTTGTTCGGTAACCGAATTGGCAGATAAAAAATGCAGGCAGGCAATCAGGCGCATATCCAAACAACATCCGGGGGCTTTCATTATCGTAACAGGTTGTTATGCCCAATTGAAACCCGAAGATATTTTATCAATAGATGGCGTAGACCTTGTTTTAGGTACAGACCAAAAAGCCGATATTTTGGATTTTCTCAAAAATTCAGGATTAAAAAAAGACAACCATTCAGTTGCCGTTACAAAAACGAAAAATATACACCGTTTTATTCCATCCTGCTCAAAAGACGACCGCACCCGGCACTTTCTGAAAGTTCAGGATGGGTGCGATTATTATTGCACATATTGTACAATTCCTTTCGCGAGAGGAAAAAGCCGCAACGGAAAAATCGCCGATTTAGTGGAAATGGCCTATAAAGCAGGACAAGAAGGCGGAAAAGAAATCGTCCTGACCGGCGTTAATATCGGAGATTTCGGGAAAAGCACCAACGAATCTTTTTTTGATTTGATAAAAGCTTTAGACGAAGTCGAAACAATCGACAGGTTCCGCATTTCGTCTATCGAACCAAATTTGCTCACAGACAAAATTCTCGAATTTGTCGCCGGGTCAAAACGTTTTGCTCCTCATTTCCATATTCCTTTACAATCCGGTTCTGATGATGTTTTGCGGTTGATGAAAAGAAAATACGACACCTCGTTATTTGCTTCAAAAATATACAAAATAAAAGAATTGATGCCCGATGCTTTTATTGGAGTCGATATAATTGTAGGTTCGAGAGGCGAAACAGATACATATTTCGAAGAAGCCCGGCAATTTATCGAAAAACTTCCGGTAAGTCAGCTACACGTTTTTACTTATTCGGAAAGAACCGGTACACAAGCCTTGAAAATCGAATATGTTGTCGACCCAAAAGTTAAACAACAAAGGAGTAAACAATTATTAGATATTTCAGCAAAAAAATTGCATGAATTTTATGTATCACAACAAGGAAAAGAAAAATCGGTGATTTTCGAACATACCCGTAAAGGAAAAAAAATGTTCGGATTCACAGAAAATTATGTAAAAGTAGAAGCTGATTATAACATAGAATTAGTCAACAAATTGACAAAAATCGGGTTAGAAGATTTTAATGAAGATAATTCGGCGATGAAAGTAAATATTAAGTAGCAAAATCATTCCTAATGAGGAAGTCTAACATTAAGCACACGGATTACACTGATAATACAGATACTCACGGATTATATATATAAACCCCTGATTTTCTGCATGAATTATTTTATAAATCTGTGTAAATCCATCAAATCCGTGTTATCTGTGTTCTATATTACAAATTAGAAATCAAGCGATAAATAAAATGGAAAACGAAACCGGAAAAAGTATAGCAGTCGTCATTCTCAACTGGAATGGCAAAAATTTGCTGGAAAAATTTCTTCCCGCCCTGCTTGCTTATACTCCGGAAAATATCGCAGATATCATCGTTGCCGACAATCATTCGGAAGATAACTCTTTAGAATTTTTATCATCTGAATATCCTGAAATAAAAACAATCAGATTCGATAAAAATCACGGATTCGCGGAAGGTTATAATTTAGCAATCAATCAATTAAATAATAAATATACCGTATTGCTTAATT
This sequence comes from Bacteroidales bacterium, assembly GCA_031553755.1. Taxonomy (GTDB): domain Bacteria; phylum Bacteroidota; class Bacteroidia; order Bacteroidales; family Azobacteroidaceae; genus JAIRVZ01. Next base: position 82,028 of record JAVBKZ010000012.1, read on the forward strand.
CCGACGTTGAAGTAACGAAAGGATGGTTGGAAACAGCGTTCGACTATTTAGAAACAAATCCGGAAGTCGTAGCGCTCCAACCCAAAATATTGTCGTACAAAGATAAAACAATGCTTGAATACGCCGGAGCCTGCGGTGGATACATCGATATTTATGGTTATCCATTCTGCCGCGGACGTATATTTCATGTGCTTGAAAAAGACAATCACCAATATGATAATCCGGTCAATGTATTGTGGGCAAGCGGAGCGTGTTTATTCATCCGAACAGAAGAATATCGGAAAGCAGGAGGATTAGACGTTACATTTTTCGCCCACCAGGAAGAAATCGACCTTTGTTGGAGATTGGTAAACCGTGGAAAAAAAATCGTTTGCCTCCCCTCTTCTGTCGTTTATCATATCGGAGGAGCCACTTTAGAAATGTCACATCCCGGAAAAACCTACCTTAACTTCCGCAACAATTTGTTAATGATATATAAAAATATGCCCGAAGAATACTTAAAAAAAGTATTATTCATCAGATATTTTTTAGATTTGTTGGCAGCTTTCGCTTTTTTTATCAAAGGAGAAAAAGAAAACGCGAAAGCGATTTTCAAAGCAAGAAAAGACTTCCGGCTCAAAAAATCACAATATAAATCAATACGTTTTAAAAATTTATCAGAAAGTTTACCCGAACTCCCTAAACAAATTTATCGTAAAAGCATTATATTTGCGTTTTATTGTAAGAACAAAAAAAGATATAATGACCTTTGATTTATTATTTACTATCTTCCTCGTATTTCTGAACGGATTTTTCGTAGCAGCCGAATTTGCTATCGTGAAAGTGAGGACATCACAGATAGAAATCAGGAAAGATGTAAACAAAACAATCAGCACAACAGCCAAAAACGTAATCGCAAACTTAGATGGCTATTTAGCTGCTACACAGCTCGGTGTAACTATCGCTTCCCTCGGGTTAGGTTGGGTAGGCGAAGAAGTATTTACAGAAATCATACTTAATTTTTTCTCCATTTTAAATCTAGGATTAAATCCTGCCATCGCCCATAAACTCGCCATTCCGTTCGCGTTCAGTTTGATAACCATCCTGCACATCGTTTTGGGAGAATTAGCTCCGAAAACAATGGCTATCAGGAAACCCGTTTCAGTCACATTCGCTATTTCGATACCACTGAGAATATTTTATTTCGTCTTCCGCCCGGTAATTTGGTTACTCAACGGATTTGCTAACTTTATCCTGAAATTGATAGGCATACAACCTGTTCATGAACAGGAAGATATCCATTCGGAAGAAGAATTGAAAGTAATCATCGCAGAAAGCCATAAAGGAGGGATTATCGAAGAAACAGAAAAATCATTGATCCAGAATGTTTTTAGCCTGGGAGACAGGCGTATACAAACACTAATGACTCCACGGAATGAAATCGTTTGGATAGACGTTAATGATGACCCTGAAACTATAAAACAAACTATTTCTGAAAAAAAACATACCGTATATCCGCTTTGCAAGGGAAAAATAGACGATGTTATCGGATTTGTCTACATCAAAGATTTAATCGATAATTTTGAAGAAAAAATCCGGAATCTGGAAAATTTAAGCAGAAACGTACAAGTCGTTATCGTAACAAATAAAGCTTATTCAGTGATGGAACGATTTCAAAAACAACGTATTTATCAAGCCATAGTTGTCGACGAATTTGGTAGCGTTAAAGGATTCGTTACCATCAATGATATTCTTGACGCCTTGGTCGGGGATATTTCAGAAACAGATGAATTTGAATATAGTTCTGTTGAACAAGCCGATGGAAGTTTAATTGTAAACGGACAAATTCCATTTGTAGAACTATTGGAAAAAGTAGGATTAGACGATGATGTTCTCGACAAAGAATCCACTTCCTACATCACGTTAGGAGGATATATCATGGATAAATTGGAAAAAATACCGGAAAAAGGCGATAAAACGGAATGGGAAAACTTTACTTTTGAAGTACTTGTCATGGACCACAACCGGGTAGATAAAGTAAAAGTAACCAGGAATTAAACAAGAATGGCAAAAATTGATATACAAGCAGCAAAGCAACGTTTCGGAATAATAGGAACCGGAAATCAACTTGACAGGGAAATCGAAAAAGCGCTTCTAATCGCTCCCACCGATTTATCTGTTCTTATCATGGGAGAAAGTGGTGTCGGAAAAGAAGTATTCCCCCAAATGATACATCAAAATAGTGTCAGGAAACACGGTTCTTATATCGCGGTGAACTGTGGCGCTATTCCTGAAGGTACTATTGATTCTGAATTATTCGGACATGAAAAAGGCTCGTTTACAGGAGCTTTAGGAGAAAGAAAAGGGTATTTCGAAGCAGCCAACGGCGGTACAATATTTCTCGATGAAGTTGGTGAATTACCCGTATCAACTCAAGCAAGATTGCTGCGTGTGTTGGAATACGGAGAATTTATGAAAGTAGGTTCATCCAAAGTACAAAAAATCGATGTACGAATCGTTGCCGCCACCAATGTCGATTTAATCCGCGCTATCAAAAACGGAAAATTCAGGGAAGATTTATACTACCGGCTGAATACTGTTCCCATTAATATTCCTCCATTAAGAGAAAGAAAAGAAGATATATACCTGTTATTCAGGAAATTCGCGAGCGATTTTTCCGAAAAATACCGCATACCGCCAGTTTCATTGACCGAAGAAGCGAAAAATGTTTTAGTAAACTACCGTTGGCCGGGAAATATCCGTGAATTGAAAAACATTACCGAAAGGATGTCGATTATCGAACAAGAACGTGAAATTCCGGGCGAAAAACTCAAAACATATCTCACTAATCCCGACATCGAACTGTTGCCCGCGCTTACAAAAAACGACGACTCAAAAACGTTCAACAGCGAACGTGAAATTTTGTACCAGATATTATTCGACATGAAAAAAGAAGTCAACGATTTGAAATCATTGGTTCAGGAACTTATGTCGGGAAATATACCGGTAACAAATCAGGGTTATACACAAATTCCGAATAAAGACCTCACGGTATATAAAACCAAAGAACAATCTCCCGTTATAGAAGAACCATGTAAAGACGAAGTCGTCCAATATGCCGATGAATACGAAGAGGAAACACTTTCTCTCGAAGAAGTAGAAAAGGAAATGATTCGCAAAGCTTTAATCCGGCACAAAGGAAAACGCAAGGATGCCGCCGAAGATTTGAAAATATCTGAAAGAACTCTTTATCGAAAAATTAAGGAATATGGTTTGGAATGAAAAAATCTTATGAATATCAATCAAGTAATATTTCAACCTGAAGGCCGTCGTCTTGAATTTAAGGAATCTTTACCCGAAAAATCAGACATTGCAAAAAGCGTCATTGCCTTTTCAAATGATGCCGGAGGTGATTTGTATATAGGAATTAAAGACAATCCCCGGAAAATTACAGGTATTCCGGAAGAAGAACTTTTTTCTATAGAAGAACAAATCAGCAATGTTATTTATTCTCGTTGCCATCCTATTATTATTCCTGATATCACATTCCTTTCAATAGAAGGAAAACATATTATCCGTATTTCTGTATATAAAGGAAATACTCCACCATATCATTTGAAAGAAAAAGGAGCCATGAGTGGAACTTATATCAGAATTGGCTCTTCCAATCGTTTGGCGGAAGATTATATTGTAGCCGAATTAGAACGCAAAAAGCGCAATGTCACATTCGACAGTGAAATTACGACTGAAAAAACAATATCCCAAATTAATATTGATAACTTCAAAAGCGTCTACAAAGAGAAAACAGGAGAGGATATTAATGAACAAATATTGAAAAAACTGGAATTATATTCTTTCAATCAGGGTGAAAATTACCCAACAAACGCTTTAATTTTATTCTCCGATGATGAATTACGCAACCGCTACTTCCATTTCGCGAAAATAGAATGCGCACGGTTCAAAGGAACATCTTCTGAATTTTTTATTGACAAAAAAACAATTGATAACAATATTTCATTACAAGCCGAAGAAGCCTATAACTTTGTTTTAAGACATATCAATCAAGGAGCAACAGTAGAAGGCGTATATACCATTCACCGTTGGGAATATCCGGTGAAAGCCATTCGGGAAATTATTCGCAACGCTGTCGTACATAGAGATTATTCTTTACAAGGGAAAGACATAAAGGTGGCAGTTTATGATGATATGGTTGAAATTACCAGCCCCGGATTATTGCCTTCTTCTATTGATTTTTCACAGATGGAAACCGGACAATCTGATGCTCGTAACCGGATTATTGCTCCCGTATTTAAAAAGCTTGGAATTATCGACCAATGGGGAAACGGATTAAAATTAGTCGCTGAAGAATTGCTCCAATACCCGGAAATTGAACTTATTTGGAAAGAAATCGGGTTATCATTACAAATACAATTTGTAAAGAAAAATTTCAAGGAACAGCCAGAGCAGCCAGAGTCACAACAGCAGGAGCAGCAGGAGTTACAGCCAGAGCTACAGCAAAAAAACATAAAAGACACTGGCTTACAGCAAAATACAAAAAATAGCACACAGCCAGAGTTACAACAGCAGGAGCAGCAGGAGTTCAAGCCGGAATTATTACAAGAAACATTGTATTCTGAAATTTTGCTAAATTTGAAAGAAAAAGAGCTATCAACAAAAGAAATATCAGAAATTTTAGGACAAAAAGAAATATCAGGGCAATTGAGCAGAGTTATTAAGAGATTATTATCGGATAAGTTGATAGAACGAACTATTACCTATAGCCCTAATCATCCGGCACAAAAACACCGGATAACCGAACAGGGTCGTTTGTTCTTAAAATTATTGGGAAAATAACTTTTCGAGATACAAAATTTATTAAACAATTAAACATCTTCATGAAGATCCATCTAAAAAAAATATTATTTCTCTTGCCTTTAGTAGTTTTAATGACTTCTTGTTCCATTTCATACAAATTCAATGGAGCATCTGTTAATTACGACCTTGTTAAAACTATATCCATAAAAGATTTTCCAAATCAGGCTACATTAGTCTACCCTACCCTTTCGGCAACTTTCAGCGATGCTTTAAGAAATAAATATACTCGACAAACTCGTTTAAAAACAGTCGAAAACAATGCGGACTTAGAGATTGAAGGAGAAATCACCGGTTACGACGTAAGAGGAATGGCTGTAAAAGAAAACGCTTACGCTTCAATGACAGAGCTTTCGATTACGGTAAAAGTCAGGTACACCAACAATAAAAAACCGGATGAAGATTTAGAACAAAGCTTTACTTCTTCCAGGCCTTTTTCCAATACAAGCACTTTAGAACAAGTTCAAGACCAATTAATCCCTGAAATTGTAGATGATTTAGTTGATCAAATTTATAACGCGACATTAGGAAACTGGTAATATGACTGTCAATCAAATATTTCGGCTCATTAACAATCCTGAATTATTGAATGAGGATACATTAACTCAACTAAAAAATTTGGTTGACGAATATCCGTATTTTCAAACAATTCGCCTGCTTTACCTAAAAAATCTGCAATTAGAAAAAGATTTATCATTTCCTGTAGAATTAAGAAAAACCGCCATTTATTCTCCGGATAGAAAAAAATTATACTTCTGGATAGAAAAAAACAAATTCGAATCACTTGATTTTGATTCTATAGAAACTGAAAACAGATTCAGTCCTTTTGAGGTAATCAATCATTTCCTGACAAGTAAACCAGAATTGCCTATAGAAAACGCGCCAGACTTAGAACATATAAAACAAACACCGGTTTCGTCTGATTATGTATCTTTTTTAGAAAAAGAACAACTAAATGATAATTTTTCTCCTTTCGAACACCAACAAGCCATCGATTCTTTCTTGGAAAAAGGACAATATTCGTTAGGAAAATTTACAGAAAATACAGATTCTTCCGAAAATTCAATACAAGAAACCGGAAAAACCGAATTTTTCAGTGAAACTTTAGCCAAAATTTACATCAAACAACACAAATACGAAAAAGCAATTCAAATTATCCGAAATTTAAGTTTGCAATATCCGGAAAAAAGTGCTTACTTTGCAGACCAAATTGAAATGCTTAAAAAAAAGATTACTAACAATATTAATAACATATAAAAAATGTACGCATTTATTACTATCTTGATTGTTATTGCCGCTATTCTTCTGATATTCATCGTAATGATACAAAACTCCAAAGGAGGAGGTTTAGCTTCTGGTTTCTCATCTTCAAACCAAGTGATGGGAGTACGTAAAACTACCGACTTTTTGGAAAAAGCAACTTGGGGATTGGGAGGCGTTGTTGTCGTTTTATGTATATTCGCTACTGTTTTTGTTCCAAAACAAGTAAAAGGAACAACAGACTCTGAAATCAAAGACGAAATTAAAAACGCGGTAACAGTCGATCCGAATGCGGTTTCGCCATTCACAGCTCCGGCAGCGACTCCGGAACAACCTAAAGAAAATGAATAAGTTTTTCAATTTTTTTAATTTTTTCATAAATTAGACTAACGCCTGAAAGGTCTTTTAGATCGCAGGCGTTTTTCTTTTACATAAAACATGAACCATGAACTAATCACCATCCTTGGTCCGACCGCTTCAGGAAAAACGGCATTTGCGGCCGCTTTAGCCGAAAAGCTTGATACGGAAATAATCAGTGGAGATTCAAGGCAGGTTTATCGTGGCATGACCATCGGAACCGGAAAAGATTTGGAAGATTATGTTGTTAATGGAAAAAAAATCCCCTATCATCTTATCGATATTTGCGAACCGGGATACAAATACAATATTTTTGAATACCAATCTGATTTTTTCAAAACATTCAACGAAATTAAATTCAAACAAAAAATCCCTGTTTTATGCGGAGGTTCAGGACTTTATATAGAATCCGTATTGAAAGCATATCAGTTATTAGATGTTCCTCAAAATCCTGAATTAAGAGAACGTTTAAAAAACGAGTCGCTTCCTGAACTGGAAGAAATCTTACGTTCGTACAAAAAATTGCACAACAACACCGATTTGGATACTGCTCAACGCGCGGTCCGGGCTATCGAAATCGAAGAATTCTATTTAGCAAATAAACCTGCCGTCAACAAATTTCAACCGATAAACAGTTTGATAATCGGTGTCGAAATCGACAGGGAATTACGAAGAAAAAAAATTACCGAACGACTCAAAAAAAGGTTGGAACAAGAAAATATGGTCGATGAAATCCGTAATTTACTTTCTCTCGGAATATCGCCCGACGATTTAATTTATTATGGTTTGGAATATAAATTTCTTACGTTATACATCACCGGAAAACTTTCATACGATGAGATGTTCGAGCAATTAGAAATAGCCATTCACCAATTTGCAAAAAGACAAATGACTTGGTTCAGGGGAATGGAACGAAGAGGATTTCAAATTCATTGGATTAACGCGGCAACTACTCTCGAAGAAAAAATAAGTTTCGTAATTGAGAAACTGGTTCGTTGAAAGATGGACTCAACCCTGGAATTCATACAAAAACATCGTTTCGATGATATAGGAAAATTAGCGTTTTCTTATTCAAAATCGAAAGACATTGACCTGAATTATGCCCTGACACAAATCGCGGGAAGACAATCTATCAAAAATAAAATTCCTTCATGGTATGAAATAGACGACATTTCATATCCTCAACATCTTTCTTTAGAGCAATGTTCTTCCGAAGCTACCGCGAAATATAAAGCGTCATTAATCAAGGGAGATTCATTGATTGATTTGACCGGAGGTTTTGGCATCGATTGCGCGTTTCTTTCTCCACATTTTAAAAATATAAAATACATCGAACGTCAACAATCCCTTTGCGATATCACCCGTAAAAATTTCGATTTATTAGGATTAAATCACATAGACGTTATTCGTTCTGATTCTGTCGATTACCTTCCTCGCATTTCAAACGTAGATTGCATTTATCTTGATCCTGCCCGTAGAAACAACTCAGGAAAAAAAATTGTCGCCATTCAGGATTGTGAGCCTGATATTACTCAAATCAAAGAAGACTTATTAACCAAATCTAAAACCGTAATGATTAAACTTTCGCCAATGTTAGATATCGGTTTAGCATTACAATCATTACCCGAAACTTTTGAAATACATGTAGTTAGTGTAGCCGGAGAATGCAAAGAGTTATTATTTTTATTACAAAATAAAATTGTTGAAAACATAAAAATTACCTGTATCAACTTATTAAAAAATGGTAAGGTACAATCTTTTTCCTTCAATAAAAAGGATGAAGAAAACGCCCTAACCGAATATACTTCCGAACCCGAAAAATATATTTACGAACCCAATGCGTCATGCCTGAAATCCGGCGCTTATAAATCAATCGCTTCAAAATACAACCTTAAAAAATTTCATTCCGGCAGCCATTTATACACATCTTCCGTTTTAATTGAAAATTTTCCGGGAAGAATTTTCAATTTTGCCTCTATGTTTTCATTCAATAAAAAAGAACTGAAAGAACAACTTTCCGGATTAAAACAAGCCAATATCAGCATCAGGAATTTTCCGGGAACAGTCGATGATTTGCGAAAAAAATTAAAACTAAATGACGGCGGTAATATTTATCTTTTCGCTACCACATTGGCTAATGGGAATAAAGTGATTATTAAAGTGGTGAATGCTGAGTGGTGAATCGTGAAATGAAATTGTGGATAACTATACGATTTTACACAAAAAATATCCGCGATTTATTTGTACCTTTGTTTTTTAAGAATATGGCTCTGTACAAGTGAATCCTCAAATTTTCGACAAACTGAAAACTTTAGCCGAAGCTGCCAAATACGATGTTTCATGCGCTTCGAGTGGCACTACGCGGAAAAATCCGGCAAAATCGTTGGGTTCTGCCGCTGGTTGGGGTATATGTCACAGTTTTACTGAAGACGGACGATGCGTTTCTTTGTTGAAAATCATGCTCACCAATCACTGTATCTACGATTGCGCTTATTGTCTCAACCGGAGAAGCAATGATGTTCCACGAGCCACATTCACTGTTTCGGAATTAGTAGAGCTCACTATTGAATTTTACAGGAGAAATTATATCGAAGGATTATTTCTCAGTTCAGGTGTAGTCAGGAATCCCGACTATACGATGGAACGTTTGGTACGTGTAGCGAAAGATTTAAGATTAATACATCGTTATAACGGATATATCCACTTGAAAAGTATTCCGGGAGCAAGCAGGGAATTAGTCGCGGAAGCCGGATTATATGCCGACCGGTTGAGTGTGAATATCGAAATACCTTCGGAAGAAAGTTTAAAAATTATCGCTCCCGAAAAAGATTATCAAAGCGTATTCCGACCGATGCACTACATACAACAAGGATTTTTAGAAAGTAAAGAAGAACGTAAAAAAATCAGACACGCGCCTCGTTTCGCTCCCGCCGGACAAAGCACGCAAATGATTATCGGAGCAACTCCCGATACTGACGATAAAATTTTGCATTTGGCATCAAATCTATATCAACGTCCGGCAATGAAACGTGTGTATTATTCGGGATATATCCATTTAAATAATTACGACAATCGTTTGCCGGCGCTTACCACTCCCCCACTCGTCCGCGAGAACAGATTGTATCAAGCCGATTGGCTGATGCGTTTTTATCAATTCAAAGTCGATGAAATTGTCAACGAATCACATCCTAATTTAGAATTAGATATTGATCCGAAGTTGTCTTATGCTTTACGGCATCCTGAATTATTTCCCATCAATATCAATACGGCCGATTACGAACTGATATTACGAGTTCCGGGCATAGGAGTGAAATCGGCATCGCTTATCGTTTCATCACGGAAATATGGAAAATTAACTTCCGAGAATTTGAAAAAAATGGGAGTTGTTATGAAACGCGCCAAATATTTTATTACTTGCAATGAACTATCCGCGTTTACCATACAAGAAACTCAGCCTGAATATGTACGAAAAATACTGACTGAGCCTAAAGCTAAAAAAGAAGACGATAGACAACTAAAACTGATTTTTGAATAATAAACAATGCTTTATTTTATATACGATAATACTTTTGAAGGATTACTCACTTGTGTATTCGATGCCTTTTTTCGCAAACAATTTCCTCAACAAATTGTGAAAGAAAATACACAACTTCCTCTTTTTTCAGAAGAATTCACAGTAATTACCGATATCGAAAAATCGGAAAGAGTATTAAATGGTTTGCGAAAAAAAATATCCAAATCGGCTCTACAAATGTTATTTACAAGTTTTTTAGCCGATTCGGAAGATGTTGAAACACCACTTTTTAATTATATCTGTAAAGCTTTGAAAGCCAGTCAAAGCATTGAAATGAATTTTGCCGACAATGATGTTTTAAAACTCTCCCAAATCTACAGGAAAGTCCAACGCGAAACAGAAAGAATGCTACAATTTGTTCGTTTTCAAAAAACATTGGATGGTATTTTCTTTGCTTTAATCGAACCTATGTATAATGTCCTTCCTTTATCTGCGGAACATTTTGAAGACCGTTTTGCCGATCAACAATGGATTATCTATGATGTAAAAAGAAAATATGGCTTGTACTATGATTTAACAAAAACAGAAATCATACGCTTTGAAAACCTGAATATTTCTCTTGAAACCGGACAACTTTCTCTCGAAATGATGGACGACTACGAATCTGCTTTCCAACAATTATGGAAACAATACTTTAAATCCGCAGCTATCAAAGAAAGAATTAATCCTAAATTACAACGGCAACACATGCCCAAACGTTTCTGGAAGTATTTAACAGAAATGAAATCGTCTTAATAATAACGAGTTAGTTACTCATAAAGATTTTTTTTTACTTTTCCCTGAACATATTACAACGTTTTTTCGTTCTATTGTAAACAAAGAAGAATAAATTTATTTGTATTTATATATTTTAGTATAGACATAACTTCACAATACATATTTTCATGAATGGACAAGAGAAGTTTGACTAAAACCCTTAACTATGAAAATTTTAACGTTTTAAGCCTTCAAGATTTCCACTTCATTAAAAAAACATGTCCGATAAATCCGGTAATAACGCATCCTAAACCAAGGAAAAGCGTTTTATTTGTCTGAAATCCGAAAAAAAAAGGTACAGCCAGCATACAAACTCCCGCAAGTAATAAAAATACTCCCAAATTTTTAAAAAATTGTTTCATTTTATCTTTGTTGATTGCTCAAAGTTAAATAATTTTGCGAAAATTAATCTAAGATGAAACGATTTCTACTTCTTATTTATCAAATAATCATTTGGTTTCCGATTGCTATAATCGCGACTATTTTAACCGCCCTCTTCACTACGATAGGCTGTTTGTGTGGAGGAGAAAAAATATTTTCTTATTATCCGGGAATGATTTGGTCGAAATTAGTATGCACAATAGCACTATGTCCTATTAAAGTTAAAGGAAGAAAATTAATAGACAAAAAAAAATCATACGTTTTCATCGCCAACCATCAGGGAGCCTTTGATATTTTTCTTGTTTACGGATACTTAGGCCAACCTATCAAATGGATTATGAAACAAAGTCTGAGAAAAATTCCGTTAGTGGGAAAAGCATGCGAATCGGCAGGTTTTATTTTTGTAGATAATTCTTCGCCTAAAGCCGCGGCCAAAACGATAGAAAAAGCCAAAGAAAGACTCAAAAACGGAGCTTCAGTATTTTTATTTCCTGAAGGTTCAAGAACGGAAAACGGAGAACTCGGAACTTTCAAAAAAGGAGCTTACCAAATGGCTTTAGACTTGAAGCTGCCGATTGTTCCTGTTTCTATCAATGGTTCTTATGATGTGATGTCTAAAAATACATTTCTCATTACACCCCATGCAATGGAATTAATCATTCATAAACCTATTGAAACAGAACATCTTTCTCCTGAAAATATCAGAGAGGCCGCTACAATTATTAAATCTTTGGTAAACGAATCAAGAGAAATTATCGCTAAAGATTTGAAACCTGTCGCTGTCTCATCGCTTCAAAAGTAAGTATCGCGGTAGATACTGACACGTTCAAAGAATCTATTTTTCCTTTCATTGGTATTTTTATGCGAAAGTCTGCTTGTCGCAACCAAAAATCAGAAAGTCCATCAGCTTCCGTTCCCATAATAATAGCGGAAGGCGGACAAAAATCTATGTTTTGGTAAAATTCACTTGCCTGTAATTCAGCCGCGTACGAACAAATTTTTTTCTGCCTCAAAAAATCAATCGCTTCCTGATTCGAACAAATAGCTGTTTGTACGGTAAATAAGCATCCTACACTCGAACGAATCACATTCGGATTATAAATATCTGTATGAGGATCACATACAATAACCGCGTCAACTCCGGCTGCATCGGCTGTACGCAATACAGCGCCTAAATTTCCGGGTTTTTCTACCGCTTCCATCAAAATAAGAAATGGATTTTCCGACAAATACAAGTCTTCTAATTTGTGTATTTTTAGTTGAGCAAGAGCCAATAAACCGTCAGAATTTTCACGATAAGCTAATTTACAAAATATTTCTGCTGTTACTTCAAACAAAATACGTTGATCGATTCCTTCCAATACTACAGGATAGTCTGTTTTTACAAATAATTCGGGACAAATAAATACGGAATCCAAAACATATCCACCTTCTAATGCAAGCATAATTTCACGAGCGCCTTCAATAGGAAACAGTTTTTGTTCTTTTCTTTCCTTCGCTTTTGATATTAATTTGGATATGTTTTTTATTTTAGGATTTTGTAAACTCGTTATTTTTTCCATTCTTTGAACAGTATTATTCTGCTCAAAAGTACGGCTTTCAAGTAAAAATTCCAAATACGATACTCCGATTTTTTCTTTTCCAATGTAAATTAAAAAAGCTTTTCTTCTCTACATGAAATTATCTAAAATGATTATCCGTTATACTGCCTAATCGCTCTGTCATCCCGCACTTGATGCGGGATCTTTTATCGATCATTGCTGATTATCAATAGATTGCGGGTCAAGCCCGCAATGACAAATTAGGCTTTCAATTTATTTCGGTAAAATA
>JAVBKZ010000029.1:0-41872 GCA_031553755.1 Bacteroidales bacterium
TTCGTTGTTGCTGTTGTTGTTAATTGTTGCGTTCATGTTGTTTAATTTTTTAATTGTTGTGTGTTTAATTTTTTGTTCTTAATGTGTGTGTATCTTTATTTTGTCTGTGTGTGTCGTTTAATTACAATGCAAATGTACGGCTGAATTCCAAACCTAAAGAATAAATGTTTTTACAAATACAAATAATTACCATTCGTTAACAAATCATTCATTTTAACACTTGTATTTTAATTAATTTTTTACAAAATTCAGGAAAATAATAGAAAATATAATACTTGCATGAAATATTACACAACTATACTTTTACTGTTTCCATTGATATTTATTTTGGGAAAATCGAATACAATTCCGGAAATTAGTTCAAAAGACTGGATGAGCACCCTACCAGACAGTATATCTATTCGGCATTTATGGATCCCGGGAACGCACAATTCATGTACGTACAAAACGTCTTCTTCTTTTTCAAAATGTCAGACGTATGATTTGAAAGAACAACTCAATATGGGAGCGCGTTACCTTGATTTTAGGTTTGTTTACAGGAATAATACTTTAACCATGTTTCACGGGTATGATAATCTACAAATGACAATGGAAGACGCGCTTTCTGAAATTAAACAATTTCTGGAAGAAAATCCATCCGAAATGATTTTACTACGAATGCAAATTGAAAAAAAGAAAAAAAATATTTCCGATGACTTTTATTATGATGCAATCGCGTCAACTTTTGAAAAAGCAGGATTAACACTGACGGACATTTCAAATCCTGATTGCAATAGACTGGGCAACGTGCGAGGAAAAGTTATCATATTGGAATATATCCATTTAGAACAAAGTTCCCGAACTTATCCATTGATGGGCGATTATAGTTATTGGGGTTATTTTTCGACCGATGAACAAGTTAATCTCAAATGGAATGATATTTTAAAAAAAGAAATTCAAGCATACAATAATCAAAAATTCAATAAAATCAATCTTTACGGAACAGGAGGACGAAAGTTACTCGGAATTCCAATGCCAAATCCCCGCTCGTTTACACAATTACTGGTAAAAAATAAATGGGAAGACATTGTTAACCTGATAAAAAACAATTCCGACAATTTTATTGTCGCAGTTGATTTTGAAGAATTATTCACAGGAATTCCCGGAGAATTTTACCGTACGGTCTTTGAGAAAAATTTTAGAAAATCGAAATGTATAAATTGATAGAAATAAATAGAACGATGTGACTCTAATGAGCCCAGTTTATTTAATCTTTAATTACGTCCCAATTTTAATGCGACACTAATGGGAATCTATATAATATAAAAACGGTGGACGGAAGTTTGTGCTTCTGCCCACCATTTTCTATAGTTGCAAATTTTATCAAATTCTCAAAATAACCGTATCAAAAACTTGAAGCGTTTTGGGTAATGATAATTTTCTTTGTCGTTGTACCAACAGAGACTATGTAAACTCCCTGTTTCAAAGGCACAAGAGTTACATTATCCGATATAGTAGCATCGTGAATCAGCATACCGGAGAGGTTATGAATCCTCAGTTGTAATTTTTCTTCGCTTCTGAAATCCCTGATTTTTACTTTCGCATAACCTGGAAGAGAGTAAATTTGAACCGGACCGTTAGCTTCGTCTTTCATTTCCGGTTCCACTTTATCCGTAGGAGTACCTTCTTCTTCTGTTCTGACAGGGAATAACTGTATACTGGCATAACTTTTCTTAGTTTGTTCTACATTGTCGGATTCGTTTGTAATTCCATTGGCAGAACGAAGTTGATAGTTTCTTTTTACTTTGGCGATGGCATAGACTGTATTTGTTTCACTCACTACTGGTATGTCGAATACCGTAATCGCACTTTTATCCGAACCGTCACTGTTATAAAACTCAGAAGAAGTGAAAGTTTTTAATACAGTTCCCGGATAGAGAGTTTCACCAAAAATATCCTCATAGACACCTACGGTCACTTCGTGCGATGCAGTAAGCGGTGTTGCCGATTGATTGACAATTTCAATCAATGCTGTATTTTTTGTGTCGGTTGTTTTCAGCGATATTAAATTCACGTCCAACGAATAGGCCGTCAAATCGAGCATGCCGGTAGTTGTGGCGGTCGAACCATCCTCAAATGTGGCGGTAATGTTGTACGGCACGGGGTCTGTATTTGCAATGGGAACATAATATTTACTCTTGGCAATGTAAACGCCACCCGGAAGCACATTTGCAATTGAATTTGTGGTATCCGCTTCATTGATTACTACTTCAATGGAAGAAACTGGTTTGAAACCTGAATTTTGTACGTAAAACTCAATATTGAACTGTTGACCTGCTTTCATACTTGCAGAATTGTAACTTTCTGATAAACAGGTAATTTTATTTTCAAACCGGACGACATCTTCCACCACAATCGCTCCATGCGAGTCGTTGGCAATTGCTGCCGCCACTTTCATTTCATTGCCTTGCTTGTATCCATCGAAACTTGCAAGCAACTGTGAACCGTCGTCCGCAAGCGTTAGTACTTTTTTCGGTTCTGAAGCGAAAATTCTTTTTCCCTGCGTACCGAATTTCGCCGCATACAAACTTGTTTGTACATCTCCATCGTTTACTGTTTTAGATGCATTGTATATGATAGCCAAATCATTGATAGAGCTTGCAGTATTATCTCCTACCAACTTGTAAGAAAAAGAAACCTTGTTGGTCATTCCTGCAAAACCTGAAATACTGTCTATCGCCTGTCCGTTTTTTGTTGTCGCCAGCATATACACATCGTTCACGTTTGTAGTATCGTTTTTGGCATACGAAGTCATGAAACTTACATAATAGTTGTTGTCTGTACGTACAATTTGCGGTTTATGTCCGACCATGCCGGTTTCTATATTGACAATACTATCAGTTGCCGATACATAAATCAACTTGATTTTTCCGGTTGTTTCGTTTTCTCCCGGCGTTGTTTTAGAAGGCGTTGTTTCTATGCGCACGGTAGCCACCACAATAGAGTCGCCATCGATAGCGAGATTGTAATCTCCCAAATTTTCAGATGATATCAATTTGAGCGGTTCGCTCCATGCCGTTCCATTGTAACGCGACAACATTAAGTCACCGGTAAACTTCACTTCCAGACTGTCTACTTTCACTAAACCGCTTTTCCATATAACAGCTGCAGTAGAACCGTTGGGAGAAATTGCCGTTTTAGGTTGCATGTTTGCTTTCTTGTTATTCCATTCCACTCCGACATTCGACAATTGGGTTGTTTGCCATGTAGTTCCGGTTTTAAAAGAAGCATAAACATCTACATTGTTAGATTGTGTTTTAAAGTATGTATCATCTAAAACATTACTAGAAACCGGATGAATGCTGTCGCTCATTTGTTCGAAAGCTACCACGGTCGCGCCCGAAGTTGATGATGATACATCGAATCCGAATGAAGGCAATTTAAAATCCGGAAGCATGTCGGAAGTTGATCCTGAATGATAAACTGAAATGCGGTCATCGTTTTTATCCAACGGTTCATTGATATTCTGAAACAACAATGATGTTCCGTCTCCGAAATAGCGAGGATAGGCATTTGCCGCTACATCATTGATAATGCTGTTGGGCAATGAAAGCGAACTTTTTATGTAAACATCCGAAAGCGAACGTAATTGAGGCGTTTTGTAAGGATTGGTGCTGTCATCCGGATAATACCATTCCTTTTGAACATCAAAAATTTTCCATTCATTTGCCCACGACCAGAACAGAAAGTAAGCATGTGCATACGCATACATATTGGCATATACCTTGAACATTCCTCCCGAATTGAATTTATTATCAGCTAAATAAGGTTTCAATATCAGTTTATTCTGATTGAGTAAACCGGCTTTTCCTCTGACGCCTATCTCGGCTCCCGCGATACCAATGTTAGCTCCTGCGGTTACTTCCGCCGTAACATCTAAACTTAACTTGGTTTCAAGCCATAAATCGAATTTGGCTTTATTGACGGCCATTGCCCAATCTTCGTCAGAAGGCTTGCTCATACCTAAAGTTGCTGATACTAAACCTTCCACGCCAATACCAACGTTTAAACCGGGAGCGATAGGAGTTTTCGTATAGGCAGAAGCTGATATCTCAGCAGAAACTCCACCTTCGTTAAGTCCGTATTCCCATGACCCACTGAAAGGATCATAAGCTCCGTAACCTTCGAGGTAACCTCTGACACCTGCAAATGCGTTGGCACTCGACAAGTGTTTCGATTCGTTTTTGGGTTTCATCTTCAATGATTTCCTCACCTCATCGAAAGCGGCATCGAATTCTTCCAATCGAGAATACATTTCCATGCCCATGTTAGCTTGTCCTACGATGGGAACATCGTTGATGAAGTTGTGAGAGAATACGCCTCTTAAATAGTAGCGATTGCCAACCGTACTAGTCTTGAATTGGAATGGCAACGGACTGGGTAAACTGAGGTTGAATCCTTCCATTCGCTTGATTGAATTATCTGCTTTGCCGAGATCGGCATTTTTCCCGAAACCGTCTATGTCAAACTTATTTGGAGTGATTTGTACGTTGTCTTTCAAACTCTGCGTTATTTCCTCTTCATAGATTTTTGGATCGGTTTCATCGTTAAATAATCCCGGAAGTTCCGCTACTGTGTTTCCGTCGTAGGTAATAGTCGGGTATTTCAATTCTTTGTAGTTGATGAAATCGTTCAAGCGGTAAGATATATTGACATAAGTATTCTCAAAACCTGTATATTCGGCAGGAGTAATAAGTTTGTAGCCTAGTGACGACATCCGTTTGTTACCGCTTGTCAATTTCAGATTCGCTGGATTCCATCCGTCTTCAATGTGCATAGTTAAATTCAGTACAGCATTTCGTAAATCGGCATAACGAGAATAAGAAACAACGGAATTGGAGCCGAGTTTGCTTAGGTCTTGTATGTAGGATTTCCATACTATATAATCTTCACCGCTATGGAAATGGTTAAATTCTGTCCATAAACATGTGTTTTCTTGTCTTAGTGTATTGGCTTTTTTCCTCAATGTGATAATTGTAGAATATTGAATTGAGCCATCTATTTTATCATAAGAAAGGTCGTTGAATATGATAGATTTAGGATTATATCCGTCAGCAATAATTTCCATTACCATATCTTTCCATCCTGAAGAGGTATAGCCAAACTCACTTATCGGTATAAAATATGAATCGCCGGATGATGTACTTACTGTCCCTGAAGTATTCGCGATAATATTGCCATTAAAGCAGCTCACTTTCGTTTTAAGAAAATCATAAAAAGAACCTGTATATTCGACTTGATATTCTTTTGAATAGCGTGTAATGTGGTTGATATGGGCGTTAGAAGTAATTTTTTCACCGGTTTCTTCGTCCACTAAGGTTACTCTTATGCTTGATATAACACGGCTTTTTAAAGAATTCATGAATTTATCTTCTTCTTCATATATTATACCTTTTGTTAGTATCGGGATGCTTGGAACTCCATATCCGTAACTCTTCAAGATAGCGCTTACACCGATGTAGAAATTATGAGTAGGTACATATTGCTTGCACGACACTTCTCCAATGATGCCTTTCGGTTCGAAAATAGTATATCTACTGGAATTATTTCCGGGTTTTGTCAATTCTACATGCACGCTATCGCCGTTCATATAAGAAATAAGGAGAGGTAAAGATGGGTCAAAATTTGGTATATTAAAGGTATAGTCTCCCCTATTAAATTCGACAAATTTTATTAGATAAATCTTATTTAAGATACTTTCCGAATTATAGGTATAACTCCTTTGCATACCCGCTTTAGGGAGTTTCATTATGACGTTGTAATTGCTTCCATCGTTAGGAAGCGATATGTTTACCTTGTCATACGCGTCTTTAACTTCAGTATAGATGGTATTGCTTGAGTTCTGTTTGGTAACGCCAATGAGCAAATTGTCGAGAGTAGGACAATCTTTAATGATAGCAAAATGATTCATCGTTCTTAAAGGCGAATGCGCCGACATATAAGCATTGAAATCGGAGTATTTACCTGAAATATTGGCGGCATCAACCAATGTTTTTATTTCCGATAGATTATAACCATCTTGCCATTCATTCATTGAGGAGCCAATGTTATTTTCTGAATATTTGTACCATGTATATCTTTCTATTATATCCAAATCAGGCGTATAGACTTTTGTTCTTCTTTCGTCGGAAAAGGTTTGAGGATTCCATTCCTTCACGCCATTCGCAGAGATAATGTTGGTTTCTACGTAAACGTTCGTTATGAATTCTTCATAAATTTCTTCATAATTCAAACTTCTTGATCGCAATGGCCCGAGTGGAGCAGGCATCTTGTGGCTAACCATAAAGATTCCATTGTAGTAACCACCCATATCGGTCAGTTCGACCCAGTCGGGAACTAAAGCAGGATCGACTCCTTCGCCGGTTTTTCCTTCTACTACATCCATTGCTCCCAACCCGTGGTGGAAATGCTTTTGTATATAAGGGTCAGGATGTCTCCCTTCATAAACCCTTGTGGGTTTATCTTGATAAGTGTACCATGAAATCGTGAAACCACATCTCGGATATACCATGTATTTGGGCAGGTATTTGACTTCGTATTTCAAACTTATCGTATCTCCCGATATTACAGAGGGAGGCGTATCCCGTATCAGCCGCACTTGCGGATCGTGAGGCAGGTCGATATGTAAATTGAAAGTATCTGTCATTACGCGAGTAACATAAGTATCTCCGGTTTTATGCTTCAAAGGCATGGATATGATTATCTGGTAGGGTGGAGCACAAATACTGTCGCCTCTTTCCCAATTCCATTTTATTGCAGTAACTTCTTTGGGGAAGGTTTGTGCATCGAAAGGAACTTCATAAGTCAAAATATAGTTGTCGAGCATGGTCGGAGTTATTTCGAAAGCATCGAAAATTGGTTTATATTTGGCTGAATCGGAGTGGATGACTTTCACTTTTACTTCGCCGTCTTTCTCCCACGAAGAGTCTTTCAGGTAATTAGATAAGGATAGCCGCGCATTTTCATAGGCGCTTCTTTGAAATTCATGATAAGGGTATCCTCCCCAATCAGGAAGATCTCCTACTACATAAATATCAAACGATTGTGTCAATGTTTCATCGTTGGCAGGCAAACTGTTTGCCAAGCGATATGTTACTTCATCGCTTGTAAAAGTGATCGTGGTTCTGCCTAAAGCTTTGGGTGAAAATACGCCCGCCTTTGAAATTTCTCCGGTTCCGGGATGACTGCTTGTCCATGTGCCGGCTTTGAATGTCGCATCAGTAGGGTTAAATACAGTGTTGAAAGTTACATTTCCCTTGTTGACATTTACCTGATTGTTTGCAGGGAGTGCAAAGCTGATGGAATTGATAGGATTGAATACGGTGGTTTGCGCTGTTACCGTAAAAGATGTGTTTGCGCCGTAAATAAAGAAATCTTCCATAGTTTCGCCTAATACATCCATTTCGGGTCTGCGATACAATATTTCGGCGCTTACGGTTATAGGCGAATTGCTTGTATTGCATGCTTGCACAGTAGTTGTAATGGTGTTGGTTTCGCTGTTGAAAGTAAATTGATTACTATTGATAAAAGTCCGTCCACCATCGAGTGTTATGCCGATTTGTTCAAGCCATTCGTTATTTTGGGAAATTTTCCGTAGTAACTTACTGTTCAGTACAGGGATGGTTAATGTTATTGTTTCTCCGATATTGTATGTGGAAGCATTAGCGGTAATTGTCCCAAAGCGAGGCTGTACTCTTATCTTTGAATATCCGGTCATGTTTACAGGTATTGCATCTCCATAGCCATGATTTCTGTCGTCTACAGGAAAGCGGTCAAATAATGTAGTATTTGCCGTCATTTTCATATTCATAATAGAATCTGCCTGACGGACGAAGCAGGGGGCGGGGTCTGATACCCCGTCTATAGTTATTCGGGAATAATCCGTAATAATAGCATCTTCTGTTATTTTGTAAAGGAATTCTAACCGGTCGGAAACCGTTCCTACAGCCTGTTCGGGTTTTAACATAACTTTTTGTTTAGTAGAAGAAGAAGAATCGGAAACCGTTACAGGAAAGGATTCGTGGTCTATATACCGGCGGTTGATACGCAACTGCGTATTGTCGAGTACGCTCAAATGCCCGAAATACGAAGCGTCAAACGACAGCATCAGGTATGAACCGATGGAAGGGAAAGGCATGTCCATGTTCATGTAACATGAGGTTTCATCAGGATAGTCCGATCCGATAATGGGCGTTACAGGTAAAGGATTATTAAAATTTATTTTCACTACCTGATGTTGCGACTTGGTGCGGCTACCCAATCCGAAAAACAGATAAACGCTCGCCGTATTGTTTGGAAGCGTTCCACGGGCAGTAAATTGCAAGACTTGCTGCGTTTCTCCTGCGGCAAATGTGAGTACGCCTTGTGTATTTTCGATCTCAAAACACGGCTCCCAACTACTGTGATAATTGTTGTTATAGAAATAATATTCGATAGAAACCGGATAGTTAGCTTCCGCTCCTTTAGGTCGGTTTACGGTAACGGAATAAGTTGTTCCGGGCGAAAAATCGCCTTTGTCAATTATGTATACATCAGGATTCCCGGAGCTTTGCATTCCGTCTGAAAAAGTTAGGATGTCACCGGCAACAGGCAACGGATAAACATTTTGCGCATAGGTTGTCAACGGACAATATATGACAAAAAAGAGAACAAGTAAACTTACCTTCAAACCGAGTAGTTTCCCCGGTAAGATTGGAAAAAAAGTAATAGCTGTTTTCATGCGTAAATATATTTAAGAATTAAATAATAGACTAAATTTGATAACACACTTAATATACAATTAGATTGAAAGTATTTTCTTCCTATACATGGAAGGTGTCATATTATATTGCCGGATAAACAAGCGATAAAATGTTCGAGAGCTGCCAAAACCAGACCTTTCGGCAATTTTTTCAAGGGTTAAAAGAGAATCTTTCATCAATACAAAGGCTTCCTGCATGCGAAGTCCTGTTATATGATCTTTGAAACCGGTGTTATATAAATCTTTAAATACTTTAATAATTACCTGTTTGTTGGATCCTAAAGAACAGACAAGAGAATCTTGAGTTATCATCGGATCAAGATAACATTTTTCTTCTACCAACAATTTTTCTATGTCGGCTTTTAGTATTTCGTATGTAATGTGTTTGTTATAAGATAATAACAAAATAAGACACAAAGAGACACAATTTCTTCTCTTTCCTAAAGATAATGAAAATGTTTTCATATTTTGTTTTTCGACTTGGTAAAGATAAAAAGATTTTTTAATATTTTATGTCAAAATGTCCCAATTGAAAAAATTATATCATTTGAAGAGAATGAAACAAATTGTCAGATTTCTCATTTTTCTTTGTTTTCAATGAATTTATGCTAATTAAAAACTGTTTAAAATTCAAATCGGACACTAATCGAATATTTTTAAACATGGAGTAACATAGAGATTAATTCACGGAGTATTTTGCCTCTGTGAAACTCCGTGTTGGAATATTTCCGTGTACTTTGTATGTTAATATTCAAGTCGAAATGGATTAGTTTTTCAGACAGCCAAGAGGGATGATCAGCACTCCATCTTCGCGTCGGTAAGCAAACTGTCCGCCAGTCAAGACCATCAGGAAAGCAGGATTTCCCATTTTATCCGTATCTATTTTATTTTTCAACTCTAACAGATTTTTGGCTGCCATTTCAATTTGCTTATTTCCTAACTTTACTTCTATGGCTCCCCACCTTCCATCTCGTAGCGAAACAATCAAGTCGGCTTCCAAACCGCTTTTATCCCGGTAATGGAATACATCCCCGTCGTTTACTTGTGCATAAATACGTAAATCGCGGGTACACAAGGATTCAAACAAGAATCCGAACATTTCAAAATCTTTCAATACGCCCTCAGGATTTATCCTCATTTTATATTATCCGGATGCTAATATACAACTATACTTCCTGATTTGGCAAGTTTTTACTTCCGAATTTGGCAACATTTTACTTCTCGATTTGGCAAAATCAATTTACAAAGAGAACGATAAGAACCACCTCTCCCCCCGCCCTCTCCACAAGAGAGGGAGCCGCTTGCGCCTGATTTAAGCGTAAGCTAAGCCTCTCCCTTGTGGGGAGAGGTTTGGAGAGGGGTGAATTACTACATATTTTCTATCAAATTCAACATCTTAACCGTAGCTTTGATAGCAGCACCGGTTTGGTCGACATCCAATCCACGGGTTTTGAAATCTTTTCCGTTGAAATTCCAAGAGATGGTAGTTTGTACCAATGCGTCAGTACGCCCTCCGGTTGGAATATTCACATTATAATCGGTAAGCGTAGGTTTGGGTTTACCGATATTATTGTAAATTTTCCATATCGCTTTGGAGAAAGCATGAAACTGTCCGTCGCCCGGAGCAGTTTGTTCATACTCTTTTCCTTCGATTTCTATTTTGACAGTGGCTGTCGGACGTAAACCTTGAGTCAAACAAAGTGAATAATTAAGTATTTTTATTTTATCCGTATTTTCACTCCGCATTACATCGGCTATGATATAGGGCAAATCTTCCTGTGTTACCACTTCCTTTTTATCGCCCAATTCGATAATACGGTCGGTAACCATGCGCATAGCTTCATCGTCCAATTCAATACCCAAAGCTTCCAGGTTCTTTTTTATATTCGATTTACCCGACATTTTTCCAAGAGCATATTCGCGATAACGTCCGAATCGTTCAGGAAGTAAATCATTGTAATATAGATTGTTCTTATTGTCTCCGTCTGCATGAATACCAGCACATTGTGTAAATACGCTATCACCGATTACTGGTTTATTATTCGGAATTCGAAGGCCGGAATATGATTCCACAATCCGGCTCACCATGTTGAGATTGTCCTCTTTTATATTGGTTTTGAACTTCAATTGGTCGTGTAAAACTGCTATGACACTTGCTAAAGGAGCATTTCCTGCACGTTCTCCCAATCCGTTAATTGTAGTATGTATTCCTGTAATTCCTGAATAGACGGCCGCAAACACATTCCCAACGGCTAAATCATAATCATTATGGGCATGAAAGTCGAATTGTAATTCCGGATAACGTTCTTTCATTTTGCGACAAAATGCTCCTGTATCAATCGGATTCAGGATTCCCAATGTATCGGGTAGCATAAAACGCTTAATCGAACAATCTTTCAATTCATCAACCATAAAATACACATATTCAGGAGAATGAATCATTCCGTTCGACCAGTCTTCCAAATAAATATTGACCGTAATATTCATTTGTTGAGCGAGTTCGATTACCTTTTTGATGTCGGCAACATGTTGTTCGGGAGTTTTCCGCAATTGTTCTTTGCAGTGTTTCAACGAACCTTTGCAAAGTAAGTTCATCACTTTGCATCCGGTTTCCTGAATCCATTTCAGAGAAGCATCGCCATCGACAAATCCCAATACTTCCAAACGGTCGATATATCCTTTCTTGGTAGCCCATTGAGCCATTCTTTTGACGGCATCATGTTCTCCTTCAGAAACTTTCGCCGATGCTATTTCAATCCGGTCGACATTGAGTTCTTCTATCAACAAACGAAGGATACTCAACTTTTCGGGTGAAGTGAAAGCGACTCCGGAGGTTTGTTCGCCATCGCGCAGGGTTGTATCTAATATTTCAATCATAAATTCATTTTTAATGTGCTAATTAGACAATATGCCAATGTGCCAATGAAATCGTGCGTCAGCTAATTGGCACATTGACTAATTGGCATATCGGCATATTATTTCATTGGCATATTCTCAAATCGTTCTATCGCTGTTTTTTTACTCAACAAATAATCAATATCATCAAATCCGTTCAGAAGACATTCTTTTTTATAAGAATTGATGTCAAATTGTTCGGATTTCCCGTTTGAGTTGTTGGTAACTGTTTGATTTTGTAAATCAACTGTTACGGTTGCTTGTGGATTATCATTGATATTTTTGAATAATTCTGACAAGAAATTTTCGGAAACAACCACAGGTAAAACGCCATTGTTCAGCGCATTATTTTTGAAGATGTCGGCAAAAAAGCTGGATATAACCACTTTAAAATCGTAGCCTGCTATTGCCCAAGCGGCATGTTCACGACTGGAACCGCTACCGAAATTTTTTCCGGCAACTAAAATATTTCCTGAAAATACAGGATTATTCAGTACAAAATCGGCCTTTGGACTTCCGTCTTTTTCATAACGCCAGTCGGCAAAAAGATTATCACCAAAACCTTCTTTTGTTGTCGCTTTCAAAAAACGAGCGGGAATAATTTGGTCGGTATCCACATTCTCTATCGGAAGCGGTACCATTGTTGATGTTATTGTTTGAAATTTTTCCATTGTATGAGCCCCTCCTAAATCCTCCCCAAAAGGGAGGACTGTTGTTTCTGGGGACTTAATATTATGTTGTTATTTTATAAATAATCACTGATTCTCAACTGATTGCGGCTCAATCCCGCAATGACAAGTTAGATTTTCATTTTACACCAAAGCCTCTTCCCTTCGGGGAGAGGTTGGAGAGGGGCTTATCTCGGGTCTGAAATCACTCCTGTAATCGCTGCTGCCGCAGCAACCAAAGGACTTGCCAAAAGCGTTCTTGCTCCCGGCCCTTGACGTCCTTCAAAGTTACGATTGGAAGTTGAAACTGCATATTTTCCGGCGGGAACTTTGTCATCGTTCATCGCTAAACAGGCGGAACATCCGGGTTGGCGCAATTCGAATCCGGCTTCGTTCAGGATTTTATCCAAGCCTTCTTCTTTGATTTGCTTTTCAACATTCCAACTTCCGGGAACTAACCATGCAATTACGTTTTCTGCTTTTTTCTTTCCTTTTATAAAATTAGTAAAAGCACGAAAATCTTCGATACGTCCGTTGGTACAACTTCCAAGAAAAACGTAGTCAATTGGTTTGCCTATAATTTTTTCTCCGGGTTTGAATCCCATATAATCCAATGATTTTTGGAAAGAAATACGTCCGGCTTCGTCAATTTGGTCTAATGTAGGAATTGTTCCGTTGATAGCCATTCCCATTCCGGGATTGGTTCCATAAGTAATCATTGGTTCTATTTCTGCCGCATTGAACGTGATTTCTCTGTCGAATTTCGCACCTTCATCTGATTTCAACGTTTTCCAATAAGTCAACGTTTTATCCCAATCTTCTCCTTTTGGTGCAAATTCGCGGCCTTTTACATAAGCGAAAGTTGTTTTGTCGGGGGCAATCAATCCACCACGAGCGCCCATTTCGATACTCAAATTACAAACAGTCATGCGTTCTTCCATCGAAAGATTACGGATAGCTTCTCCGGCATATTCTACAAAATAACCGGTTGCGCCGCCTGTTGTCAGTTGGGAAATCATATATAATGCTAAATCTTTCGCAGTCACATTAGGATTTAATTTCCCTTCGAAACTAATCCGCATGGTTTTCGGACGGGATTGTAAAATACATTGAGTCGCCAATACCATTTCTACTTCGCTTGTTCCGATGCCAAAAGCAATCGAACCGAAAGCTCCATGAGTAGAAGTATGGCTATCGCCACAAACGATTGTCATTCCCGGTTGCGTATAGCCATATTCCGGACCAATAACATGGATGATTCCATTTTTCGGATTCATCATGCCATAATAAGTTAGTCCGAAATCTTTCGCATTCTTTTCCAATGTATCCACCTGATTTTTAGAAATCGGGTCAGCAATTGGCCTATCCTGATTGACTGTTGGAATATTGTGGTCGGGAGAAAGAGTTGTTTTCTCCGGACGAAACACTTTCAATCCTCTCTTCCTTAATCCGTCAAATGCTTGCGGACTGGTTACTTCGTGGCAAAAATGCCTATCGATATATAACTGAGTTGGTCCGTCTTGAACGGTTGAGACAACGTGAGCGTCCCAGATTTTGTCAAATAATGTTTTCATTTTTTGTCTTCAGTCTTCAGTCTATGGTCTTCAGTCGGCAGCCTGTTGACTATCGACTACTGACAGTCGACCGTTGACTATCTAAATATTTAATTAATTTTTGAATTCCTAATGTAATTGAAATTATCATTTCTCTAAGTTTTTCAGCTTCTTCATGAGAATAATAATTCAAGTCTTCTCCTGCATATAACATACTTTTTACTTCACCACAATTCGGTCAATGGTCTACAGTCTATGGTCTGTTGACTATCGACCGGAGACTATCGACTGTAGACAAGCTTAAACCTTTCCTGCAAAATACCCTTGTATAAACAAGGTATCTCCGGAAAAGTTATTTAATGTTTGATTAAAAACTATTTTCTTTTTAATATTCTCATTTCCTGAAAATAAATTCAACGCTCTGATATTTATAGGTTTATATAATGATTTGTATTTACATTCAATACTTGATTTTTCAAACATATCATTCATTACAAAATCGACTTCCGTACCATCGCTTGTTCTGTAAAAATTAATTCTTGTCGCGGATTTTTGTTGTTTCAGAAGCTCCAATAAAATATAGTTTTCAAATAAAGCCCCCGAATCAGTTCGATATTCTAACGATGAAAAATTTCCAAGAATCGCATTTCGTAAACCAATATCAGTAAAATAAATTTTCTTCATCTTTGTAATCATCTTTTTGTAGTTAGCAAAATAAGGTTCAACGAACCGGATAATATACATTTGCTCCAACAAATAAAGATACTCTTCACATTTTTTATACGGCAATCCTGTTTCTTTACTTAATTCGTTTACATTCAATAGATTTCCAATCTGTGAAGCTAACAGACGCAACATTTTATTGAATCCGATAACATGTTCATTATTAATGTAATTTCTTACATCTTTCAATAAATAAGTTTTATAAATGTCATTCAAAACTTCTATCTTTTGCTCCGGATGTATTTCTTTGACCGCTCTCGGAAATCCTCCAAACAAAAGATATTCATTCATTTTTTCCAATAATGGTTTGGTCAAAGCCGAATGTTCCGTTTCAAGCAAACAAGAATCGTATAATTTCAAGAGATTATCGTCTGTAAATTGCAAATATTCACGAAGCGACAATGAATATACATCAATTACACGTACTCGTCCGGCTAACGATTCTTCCACTTTTTGTAAAATATCCAAACTCGAGCTTCCGGTGCATATAATTTTCAGTTTTGAATATTTATCCGTCAATAATTTTAAAGTGGTAGATATTCCTTCGATATATTGAAATTCATCAATCATCAATAAACCTTCCAACTCATCATTTAGTTGAATTTTCAGGAAAGGTTCGATTGTAGACATCTTTTGAAACAATTCTGCAATTTCAGGGTCTTGTCCGTTTAATAAACACTTTTTTCCTTTGTAATTAAAAGTCTTCATTATAGATGTCTTTCCCACCTGACGAGCGCCAATTAAAACAACAATGGAAGTCGTGGATAATCCACTTTCTATTTGCCTGATATATCTTTCTCTTGAAAACATAAGTTTATTTCATTGATTTTCAATACAAAGATATGGTTTTTAATTTCAAAGAACGATTATTATCTCGATATTTTTATCTATTTTGACTAAATTATCTCGATATTTTTATCTATTTTGACGAAATTATCGTGTTTTTAGTCTTCGGTCTTCGGTCGATAGTCTGCAGACTTTTAGCTGTTGACCATTGACCGCAGACCGCAGACAGTAGACTAAAGACTTTCATTTTAAAAACTTATTAACCGCGTCAACAAACGCTTCTACTGAAGCCGCGATAATATCGGTATTCGCGGAAAATCCATAATAAACGCTTCCTTCGTATTCTACCTGCATGTGAACTTTTCCGGTATCGTCGCTACCTTTACTGATAGCTTGTATCAAAAACTCCTGAATAGTCATATTACTATTGCTGATAGCTTTTTTAACCGCTTTGATTCCTGCATCAACGGGTCCGTTTCCTGCCGCAGCTTCATAGCGTTTAACTCCTGCTAAATTCAGGCATATACTTGCAACTGACTGTACGCCAACGCCACTCGTAACTTGCAGATATTCAAGTTTGATTCGTTGCATTTGCGCCCTGTCTTTTCCTGCCAACATCAATACATCATCATCATTAATGTCTTTTTTTCTGTCTGCTAATTTAAGAAATTCTTCGTAAACTGCGTCCAATCTTTCTTGTGAAAGTTCGACGCCCAATACACTCAAACGATGTTTCAAGGCAGCACGACCGCTTCTTGCGGTCAGAACGATAGCATTGTCATCTATTCCAACATCTTTTGGATCGATGATTTCATAACTTTCACGGTTTTTCAATACGCCATCCTGATGAATACCTGATGAATGGGCAAATGCATTCCGGCCTACAATCGCCTTGTTCGGTTGAACAGGCATATTCATCAAACTCGAAATCATCCGGCTTGTCGGATAAATTTTTTGTGTATTGATATTGGTGTCTATTCCTATTTCTTTATGACTCTTCAAAATCATCGCCACTTCTTCGAGCGAAGTATTCCCGGCACGTTCGCCAATTCCGTTGATGGTTACTTCCACCTGACGAGCGCCATTTAATACTCCAGAAATCGTGTTGGCAGTAGCCATGCCTAAATCGTTGTGACAGTGAGTGGAAAGAATCGCATTGTGAATTCCGTTTACATTCTCCATCAAAAACTTGATTTTTTCTCCATATTCGGAAGGCAAGCAATAACCAGTTGTATCTGGAATATTTACTACCGTTGCTCCTGCTTTGATAACGGCTTCTACCACACGCGCCAAATAAACGTTATCCGTACGTCCGGCATCTTCGCAATAAAATTCGACATCTTCGACATATTTTTTTGCATATTTAACAGCAGCGACAGCACGTTCTACAATTTCGTCCTGAGTAGCGTTAAATTTATGTTTAATGTGATAAGGAGATGTTCCGATACCTGTGTGGATCCGCTTTCTTTTGGCATATTTCAATGCTTCGGCTGCTGCATCAATGTCTTTTTCCACTGCACGGGTCAACGCGCAAATCGTAGGCCAGGTAACAGCTTTGGAAATTTCCACTACCGAATTGAAGTCTCCGGGACTGGAAACCGGAAATCCGGCCTCGATTATATCAACACCTAAAGCTTCCAATGCTTTAGCTACTTCAATTTTTTCGATTGTATTCAACTGACATCCGGGAACTTGTTCTCCGTCCCGCAATGTTGTGTCGAAAATAAATAATTTGTCCATATATTTTTTAGTTATTGAGTCATTGAATTTCACCCCTATATCCCCTAAAGGGGACTTTCTTAGTCCTCCACTTTAGGGGAGGATTTAGGAGGGGTATATTCCCTTTTTTATAACAAAAAACCCCTCTCACAGTTTAGTGAGAAGGGCTTCATTTTGTTATTTTGTTTTTGATATAACTAATTACACAGCAATCTCACTCCATTGTTTACGCAATAGAATAATAATGCTTAGAGTTAGTCCGTATGAAAAATTGTTGTTCATTTTTATAATTTGTCCTTGTAACTTGACGAGGCAAAAGTAGGCATATTTTTTTATTCTCAAAATAAAATGAAATAAAAATTTGAAAAAAATATACAAATAGAAATTATTAACATAAATAATCTTTCAATTTAAAACCAAATAGATTACTTCCGCTGTTTAAAATGTCGCACGGAGTAATTATTCACAGAGCCGAATCTAAATTATAGCGAAGATATACTCTGTGAAATAAACTCCTTTAACTCCATGTTTAATATAAAAGTCGAGACGAATTCACAATTATCGTACAATATAAATGCGAATAATACGTTTCTAATAGTTGAAAATTTTTTATTTTTGCATCTTAATTTTGAAATTTTACAATAAATAATAAATATCAATAAAATTTATGAGCCAAACAGTTGATATTCGTGAATTAAACGAAAGAATCGAAAGTAAAAGCGCATTTGTAAACATGATTACGTTGGGAATGGACCGCGTAATCGTTGGGCAAAAACATCTCGTCGAATCATTGTTAATCGGGTTATTGTCGGATGGGCATATCTTGCTTGAAGGAGTTCCCGGTTTGGCAAAAACATTGGCGATCAAGACATTGGGTTCTTTGATTGACGCGAAATATAGCAGAATCCAGTTTACCCCCGACTTACTTCCTGCCGATGTTGTCGGAACAATGATTTACAGTCAAAAAAACGAAGAATTTTTAGTGAAACACGGACCGGTTTTTGCTAATTTTGTATTAGCAGACGAAATCAACCGCGCTCCGGCTAAAGTACAGTCGGCCTTACTCGAAGCGATGCAGGAAAGACAAGTTACTATCGGGGAAAAAACGTACCCGCTTCCTAAACCGTTCTTGGTGATGGCAACGCAAAACCCTATAGAACAAGAAGGTACATATCCGCTTCCTGAAGCTCAGGTTGACCGTTTCATGTTGAAAGTGATTATCAATTATCCTAAAAAAGAAGAAGAAAAACTGATTATCCGTCAGAACATTAGCGGCGAAAGAACAGAGATTCAACCTGTTCTGAAAAAAGAAGAAATCCTCGAAGCCCGCAAAATCGTTCGTGAAGTATATTTAGACGAAAAAATCGAAAAATATATCGTTGATATCGTATTCGCTACCCGTTTTCCACAAGAACACGGATTGGCTAATTTAAAAAATATGATTTCGTTCGGAGCATCTCCCCGCGCGTCTATCAATTTAGCGTTGGCCGCAAGGGCTTATGCTTTCATCAAACGCAGAGGATATGTAATTCCGGAAGATATTCGCGCGGTTTGTCATGATGTGATGCGACACCGTATCGGATTAAGCTACGAAGCGGAGGCCAACAACCTGACTTCGGAAGAAATCATCAGCGAAATTTTGAATAAAGTAGAAGTACCTTAAATTCAGTGGAGAATGGAGACTTGAAAGTGGAGAATTTATCACTTTCAACTTTCAACTTTCAACTTTCAACTCAACAAAGTGGAAACAAGCGAATTACTAAAAAAAGTACGGCAGGTTGAAATAAAAACCCGTGGACTTTCCCGCAATATTTTCGCGGGACAATATCATTCGGCATTCAAAGGGAGGGGAATGGCTTTTTCCGAAGTAAGGGAATATCAGTTTGGCGATGACATCAGGGATATTGACTGGAACGTAACGGCAAGACACGCTAAACCCTATATCAAAGTTTTTGAAGAAGAACGCGAACTGACAGTAATGTTGCTGATAGACGTTTCGGGTAGCCGTGATTTTGGCTCAGTGGCTTTGATGAAAAAAGATATCATTACGGAAATCGCGGCAACATTGGCTTTTTCTGCGATTCAGAATAACGATAAAATCGGTGTCATTTTCTTTTCAGATAAAGTAGAAAAATTTATTCCTCCTCAAAAAGGGAAAAAACATATTCTATATATTATTCGTGAATTGATTGATTTTCAGCCTCAAGAAACAAAAACCGACATTTCTTTGGTGCTGAAATATCTGACCAACGCCATCAAAAAACGTTGTACGACTTTCGTTATCTCTGATTATATCGACAAAGGAAATTTCAATCACGCGCTCACAATAGCCAACCGTAAACACGATGTCGTGGCTATTCAGGTTTACGACAACCGTGAAACTGAAATTCCTAAAGTCGGATTGATGAAAGTCAAAGACGCGGAAACCGGAGACGAAAAATGGATTGATACATCTTCCTCTAAAGTCAGGAAAATATATCAGGATTGGTGGAACAAACGGCAAACGGAAATGAACGATTCGTTCAAAAAAAGCCGTGTCGATTCAGTTTCTATCCGCACCGATGAGGATTATGTGAAAGCTTTGATCGCATTATTTAATCAGCGTAGTTAATTAAAATGAGAATAGTTAGAATAACTTTCATATCGATTTTGATTGGTTTGTTATGCCCGGGATTCGTATCCGGGCAACAAACATTTATAAAGGCTTCGATAGATTCGACTCATATATTGATTGGAGATCAGACAAATATCCATTTGGAGATTGTGTCTCAAAAAGGGAAAGAACTTCAATTACCCGTTTTCGGCGATACAATAATAACCGGAATAGAAATACTTGGAGTATCAAAACCGGATACCGTAGATTTAGGAAATAACAATATCCAAATCAAACAAAATTATTTGGTTACATCTTTCGATTCGGCCATTTTTGTGATTCCTCCCTTTGAAGTAATAGAAGGATCGGATACCATTCTTTCTAATTCTTTGGGATTAAAAGTTTCGACACTTCCCGTTGATGTAGAGTCGAAAAAATTCTTCGACATCAAAGATGTGATTGTTCCTCCTTTTGTATTATCAGATTATGCCACGATAATTTGGTCTGTCATTGGAGTTTTGGTATTGATTCTTATAGCATGGTATTTGTACGAGGTAAAACGAGGAAGAAAATCGTTGAACTTGTTCAAAAAGAAAGAAGAGCCCGAACTTCCACCTTATATTGTCGCTATCAATGAATTAGATGAAATAAAATCGAAAAAACTCTGGCAACAAGGATTAAACAAAGAATATCATTCATCTGTTACGGATACGTTGAGAAAATACATTGAAAAACGATTCGATACCCACGCGATGGAAATGACTTCGGGAGAAATACTGAATCATATTAAAGGGGTAAAAGAGATGGAACCTGTATATAACGAGTTAAAGCAAATATTACAATTGGGAGATTTTGTTAAATTCGCTAAATATCAGCCTCTTCCTGACGAAAATGATCTTAGTTTGACGAATGCTTATACATTCGTTAACGAAACGAAACCCGAAACACCTCCCCTAAATACTCCCCACAAGGGAGAACTTGAAGTTTCTTCTATGGAGGAAAAGGTTATTTTGGATGAAGGAATGAAGAAATGAAATTACTTTCATTTACTTCATTATTTTAATTATTTTAATTTATAAATTATGATTTTCGCGAACCCATTATATTTTTGGCTGCTACTTCTACTCATACCGATAATTGGTTGGTATGTTTGGAAGCTTAGAAAATCACAGGCAAGTCTTCAGATATCCACATTGCAAGGATTCGAAAAATCGCCTGTAAGCTATAAAGTTTATTTAAGGCATTTACCTTTCGTATTCAGGATATTGTGCCTGATATTTCTGATCATAGCTTTGGCTCGTCCGCAATCAACTGATAATTGGGAAAATTCTACGACAGAAGGTATTGATATCGCCTTGTCAATAGACGTTTCAACATCCATGTTGGCCGAAGATTTAAAACCAAACAGATTGGAAGCGGCCAAAGAAGTTGCCGCAAATTTTGTAAATGGACGACCGAATGACAATATCGGATTAATCGTTTTCGCGGGTGAAAGTTTTACCCAATGTCCGCTTACCACCGACCATGCGGTTTTATTAAACTTATTGAAAGACATTCACTGTAATATGATTGAAGACGGAACCGCTATCGGACACGGAATAGCCAACGCCGTAAGAAGCCTAAAGGACAGCCAAGCTAAATCGAAAGTAATTATTTTGCTTACGGACGGTTCTAACAACAAAGGAGAAATTGCTCCGTTAACGGCCGCCGAAATTGCTAAAACTTACGGAATCAGGGTATATACGGTAGCTGTCGGAACGAGAGGAACAGCTCCCTACCCTTTTCAGGTAGCGGGGCGGATCGTATACCAGAACGTTCCTGTCGAGATTGATGAAAATACGCTCACACAGATTGCGCAAATTACCGGAGGACAGTATTTTAGGGCTACAAACAATAAGGCATTAAAAGAAATTTACAGCGAAATCGACCAAATGGAAAAAACAAAAATAAGCGTTCAAGAATATAGTAAAAAGCAGGAAGAATATTTGCTTTTTGCCGTTTTTGCCCTGTTATTCTTGTTTTTAGAATTATTATTAAAACATACTTTACTGAGAAATATACCGTAAAAATGAAAAATGAAAAAATTATTTTTGTTTTCGTAAATTTTTATTCATTTTTAGTTTTTAACTTTTAACTTTTAGTTTTATTTATGTTTAGATTTGAGCATCCCGAATATTTATATTTATTACTCATAATTCCTTTTTTGGGCTTTTTTTATATCTATTCAATGAATATAAAAAAACGAAGAATCAAGAGATTTGGAAATATGGAAATTGTCAGGAAATTAATGCCCGATGTTTCCCTGAAAAAACAATACTTGAAATATTGGTTGGTTTCTATCTGTATCGTATTATTTATTTTCTTGATCGCAGGTCCTCAATTTGGGTCTAAATTGGAGACAAACAAGAGGAAAGGCGTTGAAGTAATGGTTTGTTTAGACGTTTCCAAATCGATGTTGAGCACAGATATTTCGCCCAACAGGTTGGAAAAATCTAAACAAATACTTTCCAAACTTGTAGATAATTTGAAAGATGATAAAATAGGGTTGATTATTTTTGCCGGAGACGCTTATGTACAGTTACCAATTACCGCGGATTACGTTTCCGCCAAAATGTTTTTATCAAGCATCAATCCTTCGATGGTTCCTGTTCAGGGCACAGCTATTGGGTCGGCGATCCGTTTAGCAAGCAAATCTTTTACTCCCAATGAAAATACAAGCAAAACAATCGTTCTTATTACAGACGGAGAAAATCATGAAGACGATGCTATCGGAGCCGTAAAAGACGCGGCCGAAAAAGGAATCAAAATCAACGTATTGGGAGTCGGCCTTCCCAAAGGTTCTCCTATTCCGGTAGGTGGAAATAACGATTTCTTGAAAGACAAAGAAGGAAACATAGTTGTTTCCAAACTAAATGAAGAAATGTGTAAGGAAATCGCGGCAGCCGGAAACGGCATGTACGCGAGAACGGATAATACGAATTCTTCATTGAAAGCATTGCAACAGGAAATCGACAAAATGAACAAATCGGATATTGAAACAAAAGTATATTCGGCTTACGATGAAAAATATCAAATCATCGCGTGGATTATTTTATTCATTTTAGTGGTGGAATTTTTTATTTTAGACAGAAAAAACAGGGTATTTAAGAAAATAACATTGTTTAAATAAGTGAAAACAGTTGTCAGCTATCAGCTGTCAGTTGTCAGTTATTTGTTAAATAAGTATAAACTAATTTTGAAATATAAATTATGCAAAATAAAGTAATTATATTGCTATCATTATTTCTCTCTTTCTCCACTTTTTCTTTCTCACAAAAAGAAGTAAGAAAGCAATTGAAAGAAGGAAACAAAGGATATAAGCAGGAAAAATATACCGAATCCGAAATTGCTTACAGAAAAGCGTTAGAAGCCAACGCGCAATCGGCCGATGCTGCTTATAACTTGGGAAACGCGTTGTATAAACAAGGAAAATTCCCGGAAGCATTGCAACAATACCAGGCAGTTATTTCTTCAGAAACAGACGCTAAAAAATTAGCATCCACTTTCCATAATATAGGAAATATCTTTATGAATCAACAAGATTATTCGAAAAGTGTAGGGGCTTACCGGATGGCAATGAAGAATAATCCTCATGATAATGAAACCCGCTATAACCTAGCTTTAGCGCAAAAATTACTGCAACAACAGCAACAAAATCAAGATCAGGACAAAGATAAAAACAAAGACGACAAAGACCAAAATAAAGATCAAGATAAACAAGATCAGGATAAAAAGGAGCAAAATCAGGATAAGCAAGACCAACAAGATAAACAGGATGATAAAAAGCAAGATAAAACCCAGGAGCAACAACAACAAAACGAACAAATGAGTAAAGATAACGCTCAACAAATTTTGGATGCTTTGCTTCAGGATGAAAAAGATACCCAGGAGAAAGTAAAAGAAGCTCAAATGAGACAAATCAAGAGCCGGAAGACCGACAAAGAATGGTAAGGAGAATTGAGAATTAGGAATTGAGAATTAATATATTTGTGTTCTATTATGCACTTATTTGAATTAAAAATAAAACGTAAAATAGCATTTACCGCCTTATTCGCGGCAATGTGTGTTTTTTCCGGTTTTTCACAAGTAATTTTCAAAGCTTCGGCTCCGGAAGCCGTAGTGCTTGGCGAACAATTTCGTTTAACTTACACAATCAACGAAGAAGGTAAAGACTTGCGTATCGCCGAATTATCTGACTTCGAAAATTTGTATGGGCCGAGCGTTTCCCGTTCTGTGAGCCATTCTATTATCAACGGACAAACAAGTACAAATACGTCCAATTCATACACTTATACTTTAATGGCTAAAAAAGAAGGGACTTTCAACATTCCTCCTGCCACAATTAAAGTAGGAAATAGTGAATACAAATCAAACGGACTGACGGTAAGAGTGTTACCACAAGATAAAGCGGCAGCGGCGCAAAGTCAGTCAAGCCAAAAAGAAACAACATCGCAGGGTAGCGGAAATATTTCATCAGAAGAAGTGTTTGTAAGAATGGCTATTTCTAAACCTTCAGTTTATGAAAATGAAGGATTCCTTGTTACTTTCAAGATTTACTCCTTATATGATATCGCCGGATTTGAAAGCGTAAAATTTCCTGAATTCGACGGATTTATCTCTCAGGAAATAGAACTTCCACAAGAACGCCAAATGAGTTTGGAAAATTTTAACGGAAGAAATTTTCGAACTTTCGTATTGAAACAGACCGTCCTTTACCCTCAACGTTCCGGAAATCTGACTATACCTTCGGGAAAAGTAGAAGCGGTATTGCGTGTTCGTTCGCAACAACGGACAAGAAGTATTTTCGATGATTTTTTCGATTCTTATTCAAATGTAAAGAAAACGATTACCATTAATTCGGGCACTGTCAATGTAAAACCGCTTCCGGCAGGAAAACCAACATCATTTTCAGGAGCTGTAGGCGATTACAAAATGGCATCTTCTATCAATTCCGAAAACGTGAAATCGAACGAGGCTGTAACGATTAAAATCAATATTTCAGGAAACGGAAACATCAAATTAATCAAGAATCCGGAAATTATATTTCCTAACGATTTTGAGGTATATGATCCTAAAGTAGACCTGAATATACAAACTACAGTCGGTGGTGTTTCCGGAAGCAAATCGATCGAATATTTAGCAATTCCTCAATACGCCGGAGATTTTGTGATCCCTTCAACATCATTTTCTTATTTTGATCCCAAAACGGGAACTTATAAAATACTTTCTACTCCCGAATACAAGCTACATGTGGCCAAAGGAGATGGCAGTACTTCACCGGGACAACAAGCATTCAGCAATTATTCTAATAAAGAAGAATTAAAATATGTAGGAAAAGATATTCGCTACCTCAAAACAAATGGATTTTCTTTCTCGAAAAAAGACGATTATCTTTTCGGAAAAACTATTTATGTTTTATGGTATATTATTCCCGCTTTCCTATTTATTATTTATTTCATAGTAAACAGAAAACAAGCGAAAGAAAACGCCAATATCGCGTTAGTCAGAACTAAAAAAGCGAACAAAGTAGCCTCCAAACGCCTTAAAACAGCCGGAAAACTACTGAAAGAAAATAAACGGGAAGAGTTTTATGACGAAGTTTTGAAAGCTCTATGGGGTTATCTGAGCGACAAACTGAATATTCCGGTTTCTTCTCTAACCAAAGACAATGTCGAATCCGAATTACTGAAATACGGAGTTGGCGAATCTTTGATCAAAGAATTTATGGATATTTTGAATACCTGCGAATTCGCCCGTTACGCACCCGGAAATGACGCGCAGGAAATGGATAAACTTTACGATACGACTACTACGGCAATTGATAAAATGGAAAATACAATAAAGAAATAAAGGAGGAATACAATATGTTTTTAAAAAGATTATTCAGTTTATTGGTAGTGCTAACATTTGTCATCAACCTGATCGCGCAAGAAAACACGAATATCCAACAAGCCGTTTCCGCCTATTCGAAAGGAGATTATTCCAAAGCAGCGGAATTATATGAAAATGAATTGAAAGAGAAAGGAGAATCTGCCGGAATTTATTACAATATTGGTAATTGTTATTATAAAATGAATAAAATTGCCGAAGCGATTCTCAATTACGAACGTTCATTATTACTGAATCCGGGAGATGGAGATACTCGTTTTAATCTCGAAATAGCAAGATTAAAAACCGTTGATAAAATCGAACCCGTCGGTAGTTTTTTTGTTTCGGAATGGTTGAAATCGTTGCAAAATATTTTAGATACAAACTCATGGGCAAAAATTGGAATTTTTACTTTCTTGTTACTTATAGGCTGCTTGGTTCTTTTCTTTTTCTCACGAAAAATTATCCTGAAAAAATCGGGATTTTACATGGGAATCGCATGCTTGATTATTTCAATCGCGGCTAATTTTTTTTCATATAATCAAAAACAAAAATTGTCCGACAGGAATACAGCTATCGTTTTTGCTCCTACAGTTACCATTAAAAGTTCTCCCGATAACAGCGGAAACGACCTTTTCGTTCTACATGAAGGAACTAAAATCACTATCAAAAGTAAATTAAGCGGATGGAGTGAAATCCAAATCGCAGACGGAAACGTGGGTTGGATAAAAGACTCTGATATTGAAATGATATAAATACGATAAAAAATTATCTTCGCGTCAATCGCACCACTTATCACTCATTGCCATCCTGATTCTATTTAATAATCGTTTTGAAGGTTTTTCTTTCAAAAACGATTCGATATGGCGTTGCTTTTTCTCTTCAAAAATTTCATCGAATTTAATCAGGATTCCGGTTTCTTCCACATGTCCGAACTCTTCGTTAATCGCAGTACCAAAGACTTTCATCGTGGGAGAAAGGCTCATATATGCGTTTACCAACGGAGGAATATTTATTTCAAATTTGCGAACTTCAGCGTTAAGGATTTTATAATCTTCTTTATAAGTTTTTCCACAAAAAAGATCTTTCATTTTTTCATAATCAGTACCCGTTT
Source organism: Bacteroidales bacterium (assembly GCA_031553755.1). Classification (GTDB taxonomy): domain Bacteria; phylum Bacteroidota; class Bacteroidia; order Bacteroidales; family Azobacteroidaceae; genus JAIRVZ01. The sequence goes on from JAVBKZ010000029.1 coordinate 26,738, forward strand.
GCAACGCGCAAATCGGATTAACTAACAAACCTTTATCTGAAAAATATTTATTGAGAAAATAAAGAATCATATTCCGGGCTTCGGTATTGTAAGTGTTATACATGGTAACTTTACCGAAATAATATTTTAAGGAATTGTCTATCACTGACAAAGCTCCTAAACCGTCCCATAAATTATCCAAAGCGAATATTCCTTTTCTATTTAAGACTCCCGATTGATAATCTAAAGAAACAAAAGAGCGTCCTAATTCAACGGTATAAGGGAGATAATTATTTATAAATTTTTGAGAAAAGCGGAACAGTTCGGATGTCGCAAGATTAATTGGCTGTCCGGTTTCTCCAAATACGACTTCATTTCCACAGAGAAACCTGTATCCTCCAAGTATTTCTTCTCCTTCCGGATCCCATACGATCAATTGCCTGTAGGGATTATCCATCGTATCAAAAGCGTCTAAATCACAACTTAACCCAGACCCTCCACCATAGTAACGAAATGCGATTTCACGCAAACGCCCAACTTCTTTCATTAAATTAGGAGCATTATGAGCCGTGAAAAGATAAATCTCATTACCGGATTTATTTGTCTTCCTCAACAATTTATTCGCCTTTAATTCCGACTTTATTAATTTTTTGTCTACTTTGGGAATAATTTCTTCCATACTCACATTGAATTACTTTTTCTCTAAGCCGTATATCCTATTTTTTACATCTTGCGCCCATTCTAAAGCGGTTTTTGAAGAATCAAATAATTGCCATTGAATAGGTTTCCCAAAACGAATCATGAATGTAGATCCTTTACTTTTGAACATTTCACGTGGCAAAAATAACATTTCTATGTTGAATTTTATGCCTAAAAACTTCCTAAAATTCGCTAATTGATAAAAAAAAGTCGAATTTTGAGCCTGGAAGTACACTGGGATCACATTTCGTTGATAAGCAACCGACTTTACGATGAACATTTTTTTCCATTCAAGATCTTTTATTTCTCCATTTTGCTTCCTCGAACAAAGTCCGGCGGGAAAAGTTATTATCTGATTTTCAGAATCGAACGCGTTGTTAATCGTTTCCGCAATATTTTTGGCTTGAGCGCCATGTTTATTGATCGGAATAAAAATATTTCGCAAAGGTTCTATAAAATACAAAATATCATTTACCAAATATTTTATTTTTCCCTGATATTTTTCTCCTAAAAAAGCTGAAAGACATATTCCATCCAATCCTCCCAACGGATGATTAGATACGAAAATAAATTTTTCATCATTTTCAGGAATATTTTCAATTCCTTCTATTTGCAGTTTTATTCCAAAATACTCCACGGCATTCTTCATAAAATCCACACCTTCCGCTTCATTATTTTTATTCAAAAAATCATTCAATCCATCTTGGCAAATCAAACGTTTCAGCCAATTTATTACGAATCGCGGTATTTTTTTATATGCTTCAGGCGCTTTTGTTTTTAAAGTTTTTTCAATATCAATTCTAAAACCCATGCTAATCTTCTTTATATACCTTTAATTCACATTTTTCTCAATTTTTCAATAATATATTGCGTCATATAACAGCCAAACACTGCGGGAAGATATGAAATTGTCCCTAACGATGATTTTTTATTTTCTTCATCAACTAATACTATCGATTCTTTTCTTACGGTTTCAGAAGAAAAAACTACTGGTAATCCTTTTTTAATGCCCATATCTTTCAATCTTTTCCTCACTACTTTTGCCAAAGTACATTGATATGTTTTTGAAATATCGATAATTTCTATTTTAGAGATATCTATCTTTCCTCCTGCTCCCATCGCTGAAATTATAGGGATATGGAAATTTATCGCGTTATAAATTAAAGAAATTTTGGGACTGACAGAATCTATCGCATCCGCTATAAAATCAAATTTATTGAGAGTTAACAATTCTACAATTCGGTCTTCTTTTAAAAATTCAGTCAAAGTTACAATATTTACCCCGGGATTGATATCTTTTAAACGATTTTGCATCAATATGGCTTTCGATTGTCCCATTGTTGAGTGTAAAGCCTGCAATTGTCGATTAATATTACCGGGCTGCACTGTATCAGCATCTACAATCGTCAAATTTCCTATACCTGCCCGGCACAACATTTCAGCGACATATCCTCCTACTCCACCCAGCCCAACAACTAAAACATGTGACGTTCTAAGCCGCTTCAAATCTGTCTCTCCAATCAATAATTCCGTTCGCTCCTGCCAGTCAATCATTTTGTTTTAAATTGTTAATATTTATATATTTTATATAATTTTTTTATTTTTTACGTATTATTATTCATTATTAAGCTTACAAAGTATTTCATGATTAATAATTTTCATTAATTTTGTCACAAAGTTCATAAAAAAATTAATCACATTATATTATTTCAACATGAAAAAGTTATTATTATCGTTAGCCATCATGTTCGCTTTGGGAACAACTACTTCTGTTATGGCACAAGACACTAAAAAGGAGTGCTGTGGAAAAAAAGAGAAAGTAGAATGTTGCAAAACAACATGTGAAAAAAATTGTTGCAAAAAATCTGAAGGAGGAAAAGAAACTTGTTGCACCAAAAAGAATGACTGCAAACAATCCTGCGGAAAAAAGTAAAGACATTACAACTCAAAAATATGCCAATGTGCGATGAAAATCTATCATGATTTTTTGCCGACACATTGGCATATTTATTTTAAAATTATATATAAAATCAGTCTCTGTTAGAAAAATATTTCATAAACTGGACACGTTCATACAGCGACGGATCTACAATATTAGAATAATTTAACCTTCCCCTGAATTCATCAATAGACTTTAAATTCATCGAAAGCATCCATTCTTCAATACTCCGCGTAATTTGGCCTATTACTTCGTTTCCATGCTGATAAATAGTACTACATAATTCGACGGCGAAAGCTCCGGCTAAAATGCATTTCAATACATCTTCCCATTCGTGTATCCCGGTAGAAGCGATTAAAGGAATTTGCGGAACACTGCCGGAAACAATACCTATCCACCGCAATGTATCCGCAATATCGGAGTGAGAGCTAAAAACTTGCCCCGATACTATTTGCAATTTATTGATATCTATATCCGGTTGATAAAAACGATTAAATAACACAACTCCGGATGCTCCGTTTGCATAAAGTTTATTTACTAACCGGGGAATATTCCCGGAATATTTGCCTATTTTAATAGAAATAGGAATATTTACTATTTCCTTTACTTTATTGAGGATGTTGATATATACAAGTTCTTCGTCTTCAGGATTTCCATTAATATCCGTATGGAGCATAAAGACATTCAATTCTATGGCGTCTGCTCCCGCCATTTCTATTTGATGAGCAAATTCGATCCAAGTGTCCGATTTATAACAATTTATACTTGCTATTATAGGAATTGAGCAACTGGATTTAGCTTCCTGTATTGTTTTAAGATAATCCGATACTTCATGTTTTTTCACATATTCCCTGATATAGTCATTGGCTTCAGGATAATCGGAACCTTCCAACATCCAATAAGACTGTATATAAATCTGTTCTTCAAACAAAGACTTCATCACGACAGCTCCCGCTCCCGCTTTTTCCAACTCTTTAATTTTCTCTACTCCATCCGAGAGCCCGGAACTGGCTACTACAATAGGATTTTTGATAGAGATTCCCGCATATCTTGTTTTCAATAAATTTTTCATATAGTTACGCTTAAACATGAATGTTTTAACATGACAAAACTATTAAATAAATCCTCTTTCTCCAAATATTTTACTTCCAACGCGAACAAGCGTACTTCCTTCTTCAATCGCAATCAGATAATCATCGCTCATTCCAAGCGACAATTCTTTAAATGAGTCGCATGATTTAAAAAATCCGTGTTTTAATTCATTGAAAAACAAAGCGATTTTCCTGAATTCGGAACGAATCTGAGATTCATTATCCGTAAAAGTTGCCATGCCCATTAAACCACAGATTTCTACGTTTGAACAAGATTTATACGTTCCTTTTTCTAAAAAGTTCAAACATTCTTCTTCTGTAAATCCGAATTTTGTTTCTTCTTTAGCGATATGTATTTGAAGTAATACGTTTATTTTTCGACCGGTTTTCCTTGCTTCTTTGTTGATTTCTAAAAATAATTTTTCACTATCTACGGCATGAATCAGGTTTACAAAAGGAAGTATATATTTTATTTTATTTGTTTGTAAATGACCAATAAAATGCCATTCTATATCTTTCGGTAAAAGTTCATATTTTTCAAATAATTCCTGTACCTTGCTTTCCCCGAATATTTTTTGTCCGGCCTCGTATGCCTCCATTATTATCTCCGGAGAATGAAATTTAGAAACCGCCACCAAACGCGTTTGTTGAGGTAGGTTGTTCCAAACATTTTGTAATTGACCGGAAATATTCATTTTTTATTTTTCAGTCGAAAAAGGAAATACGTCCATCAGCATTGTTTCTGTTACCGACGCGATGGTATAATCCGACATTGTTCCTTTCATTCCTTCTTCTAATACGGCAATCGCTTCTTTGATGTCGGAAGCCTGGGCTAACATTTGTACCGCGGTTTTCTTTTCCGCTCCGCTTTTTTCGTCTAAAGTGATATAAAACACTTTGATTCTATAATAACGGTCTCCATTTTCATTAAAAAAAAGTTCGGCAATGCGGGCGCGTTTGATATCGGAAATTGTGAACTCTCCCGAAATAAACGGTTTCATTTCTTCAATTATGCGGGCTTCCGCTTCCGTAAACGACAACGCATCAACCAGATATGGCTCCGAAACTTTTTTTGCCGCGCCATTCTCCATTACTTTTTCATAAGATACTTTACATTCAAACCAATTCATTGTCTATTTTGTTGTTTTATTTATTTCTTCTATATAATTCAATAACTCCTCACGTCCTTTTTTATTTTCTGAAGATGTAAAAAACATCAATGGTAATTCTTCCCATGTTTCGAGCAATTTTTGTTTATATTTTTCTACATTTTCATTGAGACGGCTTTGCGATATTTTATCCGATTTTGTAAATATGATAACAAAAGGGATTCCGTTTTCACCTAAAGATTCTATAAATTCCAAATCTATTTTTTGGGCTTCATGCCGGCAATCAATCAATACAAACAACAACGTCATTTGCATTCTGTTTTCTAAATAAGTATTGATGATTTGTTCTATTTTTTCCCGGCCTTTTTTTCCTCGTTGAGCATATCCATAACCCGGCAAATCTACGATATACCATTCTTCATTGATCGTAAAATGATTGATTAACTGAGTTTTTCCGGGTGTAGAAGAAGTCATTGCCAAACCTTTTTTCCCTGTCAACATGTTGATAAGGGAAGATTTCCCCACGTTAGACCTTCCGATAAACGCGTATTCAGGTTTTCCGTCTTGCGGACATTTATTTATATCTGTATTACTAATAAGAAATTCTGCCGACTTTATATTCATTGATCATAAAAATGAAATACAAAGATAGATAATTATTTTTTTCATTTTCATTAAAAATTAAAAAACAAAAAAACTCCCCAACGAATAAACGCTGGAGAGTTACATAATATCGCTATCTGAATTTAAAACCCAAAATCTATTTCTTCCACTTCTTCGACTTTTTCGTATTCAGGTTTTTCCACTTTTTGATGTGTCGCGTTCGCGATGATGTGGATGGCTCTTTGCGGACGGGCGGGACAAATATATTCGCATCCTCCGCAACCGACACAAATATCGGGGGTTACATGAGGTATTCGCAGGGAATCTTTATAGGGTATCATTTTAACTGCCTGAGTCGGACAGTGTTCTGAACATGCTCCACAATCTGTTTCATCGATATAAACGACACATCGTTCGCGTTCGAATTTGGCGATTCCTAATTGAGTCGTTATTTTTTCTTCTTTCGCAAGAGGCACTAAAGCATGATTCGGACATACTTCCGAGCAAATCGTACATTCATAATTGCAATAGCCTTTTGTGTAAACCAACTGAGGTTTCAACAAATAATCGAAACCATATCTTAATCCGGAAGGTTGAATGATCTGATTCGGGCATTTTACGACACAAAGGTGACAAGCGCTACATTTTTCCTCAAATCGTTTGATATTTTTCGCTCCGGGAGGTAAAATGGGTTGATTTCTTACATGTTCTTGATTATTGCTATTTTTCGTACATCCTGATAAAACAAAAGGCGTTGTCGTTAAAATAGATGCCGATAACGAAAGAAAATTTCTCCTGGAAGGTGATTCTTGATTGTCTATTTTCATTCGCGGCTCTTGTTTTTTTTTTTGAAATTGTTTCAACGATACCGGATTAAATTGGTATTTCAATCCTCCTTTTTTGCAAGAAGATAAACAGTTAAAACAATTTACACAGCGCGGAACATCAGCCTTTTGTTCTTTACTATTGATACATTCGGATTTACAAACCCTTTCACACTGTCCGCAACTGTTACACGCTTCTTTATTAAATGTTATCCTGAATAAAGAAAAATGAGAAATCAGCCTCAACGAACTACCTACGGGACACAGCGTATTGCAAAATAAACGTCCTCTTGTAACTGATAAAACCACGAATAATAATAAAATCAGAATAGAAATTATCAATGCCGACAACGTCACATTAGCGATAGTGACATGATAAAGCGTATAGTTGTTTACTAACATCAATCCATCGGTTAATAAATTATTCACAAAAACAACCGTTGGTTGAAATAAATTAGCAGCTATCCGTCCGAAATTACTATATGGATCTAATAACAACAATACGTTAGGTAGGGCGACAGAAAGTCCTAATAAAATAAAGGGAAGAATATTTTGAGGTTTCTTATAACTGAACCAACGTTTTTGTTTGTTTTTTTTGAGTTTTCCCCGTTTTGAAATCCTGATAAAAAAATCTTGTAAAATTCCGGCCGGACAAATAAAGGAACAGTATATCCTTCCAAAAAGGAGCGTAAACAAAATCCAAAATACAACAATAAATATCATTCCGCCTAATATGGCAGGAACTAATTGCAAATGGAATAAACTATGAATTTCATTAGGTAGAATTCCCCGAAAATCGACAAAAAATAATGTGGTTAACAAAAAGAATAACGATGCGGCAATAACGCGTGCCGTTTTTAGTATATTCATAATGTTAAACTTTTATCCGCTTGATATTCAATTTCTTCAAATCGGTTGTTCCCAATTTGAGCGCTTGCCCTTTCTCAATATGCCCAACATCCGACAACGGCATTTTTTCCACTTGATTAAAAAATTGAACAGCGGCAGTATCTACAGCGACTATATCTTTGGAAACGATCAATGTCTTCAACAACGAAACATCATTAACGCTTTTTCCTTGCGGTCCATTCTGACGCATCACACGGTATCCGTCTACGATATTCAATACAGGTTTTTTATCCCAGGTACAAACATCTGCAATACACTGTTGCAAGTCGTTGGAATGAAAAAATCCTCTATCCCAAACGATTCCCATATAATTTTTCATGGCGATACTCATTTTGGCTCCACCATGGTTTTTAAGTACGGGAACATTGATCCACGCATCGGCTTCAAGAAGCGCTTCGTGTATCTTGGTTTTTTTAAGTTTAATTCCTTTCGGAAGTTCAACGTCTTTATAATAACGTTCATCATTACCCGGTAACATCGTTCCTCCGGATTTTTCTACAGCCGTTTTAATTCCACTCGAATTATAACATTTTTGCCAATTGTCGCATGTATGATCGAATACTATTACTTTCGAAGCTCCTGCTTCTACGCATTTTTTCACCAAAGCTCCTACTAATATGGGATTAGCATTGGCCGCCAATTCGGGTTTGCGATCCCATCCTATATTTGGTTTAATAACGATCGTTTGTCCTTTCTTTACATAATTCCCAATACCTCCTAATGCTGCCAGGGCTTTATCAAGCATAACATCGGGTTCGCCACCCATCACAGCAACCATATCTGAAACTTTCTCTACATGCACTTCATTGTTGATCAAAGCAGATTGAAGTTTTTCGAAATTCAAAATAGAAAGCGCTGTTCCCGCAAAAATACTTTTTTTGAAAAATTCCCGACGTTTCATTATTATAAAAAAATTAAATGTATGAAAATAATTTTTTCATTTCTTTAATTACTTTCATTCTCTTCATTATTAAATAAATATCACACAATTCTCCATGGAAACCAAAAACAATCTTCGTTATACAAAGCATAATCGGCATTTCCATTTACGGCAAAAGTTTTCACGAGTTTTGCTCCTTGCAAAAGAGATTGCGCGTATTTCAATGTGCTACCTGTTTTTATCCTGTCTTCGACCAATAAAATTGTTTTTCCTTCGAATTCGAAATCAATAGGAGATACTAAACGCGGTGAATCGTATTTAGGTTTTTGTTCCGTATCGCGCAAATTGATTTTCAAAAGCCGCATCTCAATATCCAATCGTTGATTCAATATCGCTGCCGGAATAATGCCTCCATTGGCTATCGCGACTATTAAATCGAATTTTTCCTCAAATTCGATATTACGGAAACGTTCTAATACCTCTTCGAATGTTTTCATATTTTAGTAGACAAGTAGACGAGTAGACGAGTTAACAAGTTATCAAGTTATCAAGTAAACCAGATTGCTCCAAAAATCATTAATAAATACTTTGTCATTACGGGTTTGACCTACAATCTTACAATTTGAATTTTTCAAGAGATCCCGGCTCAAGTCCGGAATGACAGGTTTTTTATACATCCTTATTAATCCGTTAACTTGTTAACTTGTCTACTCGTCAACTCGTTTACTTGTTAACTTGTCTACTCGTCAACTCGTTTACTTGTTAACTTGTTAACTTGTCTACTTGTCTACTTATTCGCCATTAATTTAAGCAATCCGTATCCTCCGAAAATCTGGAGCAACATTCCGGGTATACCTAACCTGAAATCCTGAACGGCTGTATAAAAATCGCCGACAATCGCCCACTCTATCAACGTACCTGTTATTTGATACGCGAAAACAATCAGCATCAACGAAAGAATGGATACTTTTTTCATTCTTTCATATACAATTACGGAAGCGAATACTAGCAACATTGATTTGATCAATATGATAGGTAAAACTCCACTTGCAGGCATTTCAAACAACAAATGATTAGCAATCGGAGATAATATGGCAGTCAATAATCCGACACACATTCCGTATTTACAGACAGCAATAAGAGTAAAAAAATAAATAGGAAGAAAAATCAATCCTCCTTGCGGAACTAAGTGAAATAACTGGGGTAACACCAAATTACCGATAATGAAAAGAGAAGCGAAAAGATATGTCTTTATATCGGCATATCCCAAAGAATAAGTTTTAATACCTGATGTGTTCATTGTATATAATAATAGTTTAAGCGAATTAAAACGCTTCGTTAAAATTGAAATAAAATCCTTTATTAGAACCGGCTCCTATTCCGTAATCCAAACGGAGAGTCATGCGTGGTTGTACTTCCAAGCGATAACCTATTCCTCCATTGGGAAGCCAGTTTTTCATTCCGCTGATTGTCGGCGCAACCGACCCGGCTCCGATCCAACCTACAAGTCCATGCATACTTCTTTTCCCGTCACTTTTATAAAAAGAATGGCGATATTCCGCCAATCCGAAAGCCATCGATTTATCCCGGTATTGTCCCCAAAGATAACCTCTTAAATCGAAAGGTGTACCTAATTGCGACATTTCTCCGTAAGGAACGTTTTTTTCGGCAAAGCGACCTTTTACTTCCAAAGCCAAAGTTTGCCCGGGTTTGAATACTTGTATATAATTTCTCGCGTCGACGGTATATACCTGATATTCATTTTGTCCTCCCAAAAAGTTTCCATAAAACATCGCTTGAGCCAATACATACCATCCTTTCCAAGCGTTAACAGGGATATCCCGTGTATCTATCATCGCATGGACTCCAAATCCGGCATTAAAAGGTTTATCGTTGTACTCCTTATAATTAGGGTCGTTTAGAACTCCTTCGCTCGCATCAGTTCCTTTTGTATAATTAAAATCCAAAGCCGCTCCGGCAAAATATCCTTTTTTAAATTGCCAAAACGCCTGTGGATTGATCTGAAACCAAAGCCTGTGATAAGCGGTAGTGGTATCTGTTTTCGGAATATTTTTACCGTCTTCATAACCAATACCAAAATAGTTATCGGGCATATCTTTAAACCAAATATCGGCATTTACCCTCAATTTATCTTCCAGCCAATAAGTAGCGATTTTGGAAGAACCAAAAATCGCGCCTTTCGTACTCCAACCGGCGTTTATTGGCACAGACGAACGTTGAGAAAGCGAATCCGACCGATCGGTTTTAAACGAAATCAGAGTACCCGCAGCGATGCTGAACCCTAATTCGGGAGTATAACCCGGACCGACAAATGGGGTTACCAGCATTTTACCTTCTTTTTCCCTTTTGGCAGTGTTCATCTGCCATTTTTTAATCCAGGAAATTTTAGTTGAATCATTTCCTTGTTGCTCTTGGGAATATATTGCCTGAGCAAATAATAAAGGCAATACAAATAAAAAAATTCTTTTCATAAATCCGTATTTTCAAGAGTTATGAAAGTAGAACGTACAAATATAATAAAGAGTTTTTAATTTGCCGTAATTTTTTTAGTTGTGAATTGTATGTTATAAAACGGTTTCTATTTTCAATTTTTCCACAACTTCCCAAAAACGATTCCAATGTTGCGGAAATTCGGCTTCAATAGCAATCCTTTCGTTAGTTACAGGATGATTAAATTCCAATTGTTTCGCATGTAAAAAGAATTCAGGAATTCCAAGTTGTTCGGTAAACATCCGGTTTTGATGCCCGGTTCCATGAACTCTGTCATTGATTATATAATGCCTTAAATGAGCCAAATGTTGACGGATTTGATGCCAACGACCGGTTGACGGAAAAGCGTCAATCAACGAATAACGAGATGTCTCGTAAGGATTTACAGGAATTGCCAATTCGTATTTTTCGATAAGCCGGAAATGCGTTTCAGCTTCCAATAAAACATCATTTCCGTTTTTTACCGGATAATTCAAAAAAACAACCGGAGGAAACCACCCCCTGACTAAGGCTGTATATGTTTTTTTTATTTCTTTTTCTTTGAATTGCTTATTCATGACAGATGCTATTTCGTTGTTCAAAGCGAAAAGCAATACTCCTGAAGTCGGCCGGTCGATACGATGTATGTTGTATACTTTTTTTCCTAATAGATCACGAACTAACTGTACGGCAAAAAATTCGTTTTCTTCCGATATATCGGTGCGATGAACCAATAAACCATTGGGTTTATTGATTGCTACCAACCATTCATCTTGATAAATAATATTTTCTGAAGAAATCATGTCCTTTTCATTATTTTTTTCAATTCCCAACTTTTATCCGCTATAAAAATACCGGATATTATCAATCCCTGCTCCCAATAATGCAATCAATATAATTTCTTCGTCTATTATAACAGAGGAAGTTATTAAAGTGATAAAGAGGTATATAAGATAAATATAATTTGTTACGGTTATAGTTCTTAAACGGCTGACTTATTTTTTTATTATCAACCGTTTGATTCCTTTTACAGTTTCAACAATAGGAAACGGCATCAATGCCAATCCGATCACCCATATCCATTGTTCTTTGGTAAGCGTTGTGAGATGGAATATATCATGTAAAGCCGGAACTTCCAATACGATTAACATCAAAGAAGCTACTATCACGATAGCCCCCAATAAATATTTATTGCTGAAGAAATTACGGAACGCAGAATAATAATTCGAACGGACATTAAACACATGTGTCAGTTGAGCGAATGCCAACACCGCAAAAGTCATGGTCTGAGCAGCTTCAATACTTGTTTTACGTCCGATAAGGAATGCTATTAAAGATAAGATACCAATCATTCCTCCCTGTAAAAATACACGGAAAGAAAATTCTTTATCCATAATATTCTTTTTCGTATCTGTTGGTCTGCGTTTCATCGCGTTTGGATCGGCAGGGTCGACACTAAGGGCCAAAGCCGGTAAACTATCCGTCACCAAGTTAATCCAAAGGATGTGAATCGGTAATAAAGGACTTGTCCAATTAGCAAGTACGGCAATCAAAAGGACAACAATTTCTCCGATATTAGTTGAAAGCATAAATTGTATGGCTTTCAATATATTGTCAAAAATCCGACGTCCTTCTTCAACGGCAGTTACTATTGTTGAAAAATTATCATCCACTAAAACGATATCGGCAGCTTCTTTCGAAACATCGGTTCCAACAATACCCATCGCCGCTCCAATATCCGCCAGTTTGAGGGCGGGCGCATCGTTTACTCCGTCTCCTGTCATAGCAACCACATTGCCTGTTTGCTGGAAAGCTTTAACTATCCTCACTTTGTGTTCGGGAGATACGCGCGCGTAAACAGCTACCTTTTGTATATTTTTAAGTAACTCTTGATCTGTCATCAGTTCCACATCGCTTCCGGTAAGAGCTAAATCTCCTTCCGCCATGATTCCCAATTGTTTAGCGATAGCGACTGCCGTTACTTTGTGGTCACCCGTAATCATTACCGGTTTAATTCCCGCGGTACGACATTTTTCAACCGCCACTTTTACTTCCGGACGAGGAGGATCTATCATTCCCATCATTCCTACGAAAATCAGGTTATTTTCAAGAGTTGCCGGTTCAGCTTTATCAGGAACACTGTCTAAATCTTTATATCCCATCGCTAAAACCCTTAAAGCGTTTTCGGCCAATTCACGATTAGCTTCTCGGATTTCATTTTTTTGAGTTTCGGTTAGTTCAAGAATTTTTCCGTTTTCATAAATATTATTACAACAAGCCAATAATTCATCCAATCCGCCTTTTGTATATACGCCATAATTTCCTCCCGGAAGTTGATGGACAGTAGTCATTAATTTACGTTCCGAATCGAAAGGAATTTCAGCAACACGTTTAAACTCATTGTCCAACTCGTTTTTATTGATGGAATATTTAAGTCCGAGATCAATTAACGCGGTTTCCGTTGGGTCTCCTGTCGTTTTAACAGTTCCACTTTCACCCGACAGTTTCGCGTCATTCGCCAAAACCGAAATATTTACCAGTTTCCGTTGTTCTTCCGATAAATTATTTTGAGCCTGAGAAATATCTACAACTTCATTATCCGTATAAAGTCTAACGACTGTCATGCGATTTTGAGTCAATGTTCCGGTTTTATCCGAACAAATGACGGAAGTACTTCCTAAAGTTTCGACAGAAGGCAATGTGCGAACAATAGCGTTTTTCTTAGCTAACCGTTGGACTCCAACTGCCAAAACAATGGTAGAAACAACGGGTAATCCTTCGGGAATAGCAGCCGCGGCAAGGCTCACAGCCACCATAAACATTTCAATAATGCTGTTTCCGTAAAGCACTCCTACTCCGAAAATTACAGCGCAAATGATAAGCGCAGCAATTCCGAGATTTTTTCCGAGGACTTCCAATTTATGTTGCAAAGGGGTTTGAAAATCGGGAACCGATTGAATCATTCGGGCGATTTTACCAACTTCGGTATTCATTCCGGTTCCGATAACAATTCCTTTTCCTCTTCCATAAGTAACCGTACTTGAAGAAAATCCTAAATTATCACGGTCTCCCAAAGGTACATTATCCAAATCTATTTCCTTTGTAAATTTTTCTTCCGGAACAGATTCTCCCGTCAGCGCCGCATCCTGTACTTTCAAATTAATCGCTTCAACCAATCTTAAATCGGCAGGAATAGAATCTCCGGTATCTAACACAACCAAATCTCCGGGAACGAGTTCTCTCGATTCGATTACATGCACTTCTCCGCTCCTGATAACTTTACATTGGGGAGCCGACATTTTTTCCAACGCTTCGAGCGATTGTTCGGCCTTTCGTTCCTGAGCAACTCCGATAATCGCGTTAATAACAACAATAGCCAATATAATAATCGCGTCTGTAAAGCCTTCTCCTTCCATGTAGCCGACTATTCCCGAAATGAGCGCGGCAAGGAGTAATACGATTATCATAAAACTTTTAAATTGGGACAAGAATTTAGAGAGTAAACTTTTTCCCTTTGTCTTTTGGAACTCGTTGTAACCATAATGAACCAAGCGTTCTTTTGCTTCGTCAACATTCAATCCTGTTGTGAGAGATGTTTTGAGTTCTTTTTCTACTTCATTAATTGGTAAGTTGTAATAAGTCTTAGAGGTCATAATTGTGTTATATAGAGTTAATTTCCGCGTAATTTTCTAATAAATATTATAGCGTGAATTGTGATTATAAATAAAAAAGACGACAAAACTATCTAAAAAGTCATTAAAAGATTTTTTAGACAGTCTCATTGACATTGAAACAAAAAAATCCCGAATTAAGTTTTTTTCAATTTTATTTTGACAAAAATATTTATAAAATTCTATATAGCCTAATTTTATTTAATGATTATCCGTTATACTGCCGAATCGCTCTGTCATCCCGCACTTGATGCGGGATCTTTTACAATCATTGCTGATTATCAATAGATTGCGGGTCAAGCCCGCAATGACAAATTAGGCTTTCAATTTATTTAGGTAAAATAACGGATACTCATTTTTTATTTTACCACGAATTTCACAAATTATACGAATTAGATAATTACAACACGTAGTTATATTAAAAAATTCTTAGTACATGACAAAAAATAAATAACTTACCCTCAGTATAGAAACATATCCGCACGAACACAGTGATTTTTGTTTTTTAGATTCATGCATGTTATATCAGGATGTAACCTTTCATTTAATCGAATTAAAATCCGGAAAATATAGTGTGACCTTAATAGATAATGGATTGAAAAGGCATTCCTTTGACCTTAATCTGAAAGAAAATTTTTATACGCCTTTAGATTAAACCAATTGATGTTGAATTAATCTGTTCGGCGGCGTTTGTAACGTCGTCGTATCAAGTAGTCGTTTTTAACGATATAACTATATGTTTATTGCAAAATAAATAATCAGGAACATTCATTCTATTGCCGTCAGTTCAAACTGACGGTAAGGGATAAGATACCCGGCAATGTTCAGGAACAGGTCTTTATAAGGATATGCTTCGTGTCCTTATAAGGAGATGAAAATTTTTATTCATGCGAATAAAGATTTATAGAACAAAGACTAAAAGACAAGCCTTTTTGTCTTTA
>JAVBKZ010000066.1:0-25165 GCA_031553755.1 Bacteroidales bacterium
ATGATTATCCGTTATACTGCCTAATCGCTCTGTCATCCCGCACTTGATGCGGGATCTTTTATCGATCATTGCTGATTATCAATAGATTGCGGGTCAAGCCCGCAATGACAAATTAGGCTTTCAATTTATTTCGGTAAAATAACGGATACTCATATTATCTAATAAAGATTCTCAACGAAAAATCATTAAAACAAGGGATAACGATTATTTAAAATCATTATAAATTGCGATTGTAAGTTTTTGAGCGTTCATCTAATTTTGTACCCGAAAATTGAACAATAACAAAATGATTAAAAATATCCTCTTAATAATAATAATCTCTTCCATTACCCAACCTGCATTCTCCCAAAATACAACAAAACAAAAAATCTCCGGGAAAGTAACAACCACAGATAACAAACCCGCCGAATTCATCTCCATTTCCCTCAAAGGGACTACTTACGGAACAACAACGGACGATAAAGGTGAATTTTCTTTCGAAGCGCCGGCCGGAAATTACACTTTGGTTGCGTTTTCTTTTCCTGCTCATAAGGTTGAAACTCCTATCGTTGTCACCCAAGGAACGCCTTGTGTGGTTCCACCGATTACCATCATCGAAAGCGACCAACAATTGCAGGAAGTTGTAGTCACCGGACAATTTGCTCCGCAATCGCTAAGAAAATCAGTCTATAAAGTAAATGTTATCGGGCCTCAAAAAATCGAGCAAAAAGCATCGACAAATATCCAAAGTCTGTTGAATACAGAATTAGGCATTCGTATGTCGAACGATATGGCGTTAGGCGAAACCAAATTCGAACTGATGGGAATGAGCGGCGCCAATGTCAAAGTATTGATTGACGGCGTGCCAATGCTCGACCGCGGTGAAAACAAACAAAGTTTGAGTCAGATTGATATCAACACCATCGAACGGATTGAAATCGTGGAAGGTCCGATGTCGGTTGCTTACGGTTCGGACGCTTTGGCCGGAGTTATCAATATTATCACCAAAAAACCGGAAACCGCTTCCGACAAAAATATCTACAGCGTCAATGCCCGAATACAGGAAGAAAGCGCTGGAAAAGAATACGATTTTTTCACCGGTGAAGGTGTTCATAGCGAAAGTCTTTCCGGAAGCTGGGCGCACAAAAGCGGATTCAATACTTCTGCCGGATTTACCCGTAACGCTTCGGGAGGTTGGACCGGCGACAAAACCGGACGCGAAAAACAATGGCAACCCAAAGACCAATACATGACCAATGCCGTGTTAGGTTATAAGAAAAAAGACTTGAACGTTTGGTATAGAATTGATTACCTGAATGAAACCATTTACACTCCTCTCAATCCGGCTGCTAACACTCCGAACGAAATCACCGACCGTGATTTTCTGACCGACCGTATCACCAATCAATTACAAGCTGATTGGAAATTGAATAATAAGCTGGCATTAAACGCAGCCGCTTCTTATCAGGATTTGACACGCAAAACAAAAACCGTAATAACTGATACGCAGACCGGAGAAAAATGGCTGTCTATTCAAGATGCTGCTCAGGATGAATCAACCAATCAATCGGGATTTTTCCGCACAACAGCCGCATGGACAGTATCTTCCAAACTGAGTCTGCAACCCGGAATCGAGTATCAATGGGATGAAGCGAGCGGCGACCGGATTCATGGAACTCCCGACATTACTGATTATTCATTTTTTCTTTCGGCCGAATACAATCCGTTCGAATGGATGAGCCTTCGTCCGGGAATGCGTTCTGTTTATAATTCCGTATATGATGCTCCTCCTGTTATTCCGGCTCTGAATACCAAATTTAGTTTGGCTCCGGATATGGATTTGCGGCTTTCTTACGCCTACGGTTTCCGTTCGCCTGCTTTGCGTGAATTGTATTTCTCATTCCATAATCCGAATCATAATATTGATGGGAATCCCAATCTGGAAGCCGAATACTCCAATAATTTTTCAGGCTCTTATGTTTGGCGCATTTTGCATAATTCTGATATTCGGTTGACTTCTACATTATCAGGATTTTACAATGATTTCAGAAATAGGATTACTATTATTCCTGATGTAAATGACCCCAATCATAATACTTACGGCAATATCGACAAATACAAAACAACCGGAGGAACATTTGAAAATGCTTTGGTTTGGGGCAATTTACAAGCAAACCTTAGTTTTTCTTACATCGGTCGCTACAATGCGTATGTCGAAGACGAAACATATAAAGACCAGGATTTGGAAGAATTCCGTTTCTCGCCCGAAGTAACATCTTCAGTTTCTTATCAATGGGAAAAACCGGGACTGAATTTCAACCTATTCTATAAATACACCGGAGCGCGTAAAGAATACGCGTTAAACAGTGATAAAAAACTGACACTAATGGGTTATGAACCATTCAATTGGGCCGATTTCACAATGTCTAAAAAAATCGGAAAATACATCCGTTTGGAAGGTGGAATCAAAAACCTGTTTGATGTAACAACCATCACAAATACTGCCGGAGGTGGACACGGCTCGTCTGGAACAGCTGCCTTTGTCGGATGCGGAAGGTCGTACTTTCTCGGAGCTAACTTTTTAATTAATTGAGAATTGAGAGTGGAGAGTGGAGAATTAATTCACTCTCCACTCTCAATTCTCAATTTAATAGTTTAATAATTTAATTACAAGTAAATATGAAAAAGAAAATTCTCAATTCTCAATTCTCAATTCTCAATTCTTTACTGCTTTTTCTAGCAATAAGTTTAGGTTTCACCTCTTGTGGAGATGACGACGATGTTAAGCTTCCTGATATTACAGTTAGTTTTTCAACCGATAAAATGGGAATCGACCCCACTGCCCAATCAGCAGATGTAACGTTGAACCTGAGCCGCGCAGCAAGTTCCGCTGTTGAAGTAAAACTCAACTATACAGCCACAGAAGTAAGTTACGAAACAGATTTTACTACTGCCCCTGCTCCTGTTGGCAATGAAATTACTGTTACCATTCCCGCAGGACAAACATCGGCTTCCGTCAAAGTAAACAAAAAAGAAGGATTGTATGACGGAACCGAAAAAATAGTCTTCGCCATTCTATCCGCGAATAATTCAGTTGTACTGGGTGATAAAAAAGAATTGACCCTTTCATTCGGAGCTATCGTATCGGAAGGAAGTTCAATGACTTTACAAGGACGCGTTGGAGATGTGGCAACAGCGAATATCGTTTATGTCGATTTCAGTCAAAATACACAAAAAGCTGTTGACCGTAAAAGCTGGACACTCGGATTTTATTGCGGCGACAAGTTCCGTGTATTTCTGAATCCTGCTTATAAAATGGCCGCGGCAGCGACCTCCAAAACAGATATCAATGCAGTAACTGTAACCGATGCAGCATCAGCGCCAAGACTGGTTGCCGGTATGGGAGCCGGATTAATGATTGCACTTGAAAATGTCGATGACCTCACAGGCGACATTAATAAAACAGCATTTGCAGAAGTCGCTGCCAATGCCGGTGATAATAAAGTTTATATAATTGCATTCGAAGATAACAATTCCAAATTTGAAGATTATTACAAGGTAAAAGTAACCCGTAAAGGCGATGGTTACAGTGTTCAATACGGAAAACTTGGAGGAGGAGAAATTAAAACTGCCGATGTGGCTAAAGATGCAGCCTACACTATGGTTGCTCTTTCGTTTACGGACAATACAATAAGTACTCCCGAACCTCAAAAATGGGATATTCAATGGGCATATAGCACCGGTCTGACAACGTCAGGAGGAGAACAGGTTGCTTATTTTATGCAAGACTATGTGTCATTGAATACTTTAGATGGCACTCAAGCTGCAGAAGTGGTAATGCCGGAACCATCTGGTTCTTTGGATGAAATGGGAAAAGCAGCACACTATGCCGGATATTTCAATAATTACAATGCATCGAATCTTTCCGGAGTAAGTTTTTCTCCTGCACGAGATTTAATCGGAAGTAATTGGAGAAGAACGGCGAATATGAATGGAGAAACATTACCTTTAGGTGTAAAAGCTGAAAGATTCTATCTAATTAAAGATTCTGATGGAAACGTTTATAAATTACGTTTTATAAAAGCAGGTATTGATAAAGAAGGAGGTGTGCGCGGACTTCCGGAAATCGAATATAAAATCATTAAATAAATGGAGAACGGAGAGTTGAGAATGGAGAATGAATTGTTTCTTCACTCTCAATTCTCCACTCTCAATTCTCAATTAAACAAGTATGTTGCAAAAAAAATCAAGGAAACTGCTCTTCGTAGCAGCTTTCCTTTTAGTCGTATTAATAGGGTGGTTTGTTTATTCTAAAACAGCATCCACAACAAAAATCGCGTTGGTAAACTTTCAACCGTTCCAGGCGACCAGTTTCATTCAATCCAACACAGACCCGTTTATTAAATACGAAGAAGTCCCGCTGGAAAATCTCAATAAGCTAAAAAACTATGATTGCGTTCTCGGTTTCGGAATGGGAATGCGTATTGATGCCGCTCAACGCGAACAAATACAGCAAGCAGCACAAAAAGTGCCCGTATTAATATTCGCAGCCACTAATCCTGACAACAAAATTTGCAGTCTTGATAGTATTCAAGAAAAGCAAATTTCAGCTTATTTAGGAAGTGGAAATAAAAAGAATTATCAAAGTCTGGCACGATATATCCGCAAGGAAATCGACCACAAAACATTTTTTGTAACGCCTCCCGACTCTGTCGTCGAAACAGCATCCAATGTACTTTACCATTTGGATGAAAACGTTTCGTTCGAAGATGTTGATAAATATGAAAATTATCTCAAACAACATAATTTCTACAAGCAAGGAGCGCCTAAAGTTGCTATTGTTGGTGGATTAAACGACCCATTCAGCGGCAACCGCGAAAATATAGACAGCCTCATCGTTTCATTTCAAAACGCAGGAATGAATGTCTATCCCGTGTCTTCCATGATGAAACGCTTGGAATTCCTTCAGAAAATCAATCCCGATGCAGTAATTTATTTTCCGCACGGACGATTGGCAATGGGACAAGCCGAAGCTGCCGTTGAATGGTTGAAAACTCGTAATATCCCGATTTTTGCTCCGTTAAGCATCCTGCAAACCAAAGAAGAATGGGAAAAAGACCAAATGGGTATGTTCGGCGGATTCATGTCGCAAAGCATTGTGATGCCCGAACTCGACGGAGCCATTTATCCTTATGTCGTCAATGCACAGGAAATTGATAAAAACGGCGTTTACCTTTTTAAAGCCATACCCGACCGTCTGAAAAATTTCACACAAATTGTCGGCAACTTTGTATCATTGAAAAAGAAATCAAATGCGGATAAGAAAGTGGCTATTTATTTCTTTAAAGGAGCCGGACAACAAGGACTTACCGCGCAAGGCTTGGAAACCGTTCCTTCTCTTTATAATTTATTGAAACGATTGAAGACAGAAGGATACAAAGTAGATAATCTTCCCACAACGGAAAAAGAATTCGAAAAACTTCTGATGACACAAGGCTCTGTATTGAGCACTTACGCAGAAGGTGCATTCGACGATTTCCTGAAAAACGGTAATCCTGCTTTAATAGAAAAATCGGAATACGAATCGTGGACCAAACAATCGCTTCCCGAAGCTTTGTATGCCGATGTAACTCAACTTTACGGCGAAGCTCCGGGCACATACATGAGTGTCAACAAAGACAACAAATCGTATCTGGCTGTCGCTCGCATCCAATTGGGAAATATCGCTCTCTTGCCTCAACCAATGGCAGGTCTGGGTGGTGATGCCTTTGCCATTGTGCATGGAGCCAAATCAGCACCTCCGCATACTTATATCGGAGCCTATTTGTGGTCGCAATATGCATTCAAAGCCGATGCAATGCTCCATTTCGGTACACACGGAAGTTTGGAATTCACTCCGCAAAAACAAGTGGCATTAAGCAGCAACGATTGGCCTGACCGTTTAGTGGGAACCATTCCACATTTTTATTATTATACTATCGGAAATATCGGAGAAAGTATGATGGCCAAACGCCGTTCGTATGCCACTACGATTTCCTACCTGACACCGGCATTTATGGAAACCAATATGCGTTCCCAATTCAAATCATTGCAAGACAGGATTCAGGAGTATTACAAAGAACAGCCCCCTAAATCCCCCGAAGGGGGACTTTCTAAAAGTCAGAGATCAAACTCTAAAAGCTCCCCCTTGGGGGGAGTTGAGGGGGCTTCATTGGCAGTGAAAAAAATTGCCGTTGAAATGGGATTGCACCGCGAACTTCGTTTAGACAGCACTTTAAGTAAAGCATATACAACGGAAGAAATCGAACGCATCGAAAATTTTGCGGAGGAAATCTCGAACGAAAAGATGAATGGACAGTTCTATACGACAGGTATTCCTTATACTCCCGAAAAAATCCGTTCGTCGGTTATGGCGATGAGTGCCGACCCGATTGCTTACAGTTTGGCTGCGTTGGATAAAGAGCGCAAGAAAGTAACGGATAAACAATTGAAAAACAAAGCTTTTTTCACTTTCCGTTATTTAGACCCTGCCAAACAATTGGTTAATCAGGTATTAGCAGGAAAAACCGTCGACAGCACACTGATTTGTTCTGTAGCCGGAATTTCCTCAAAAGAATTAGCCGAAGCAAAAACGATTCTTACACCTCCCCGCCGTGGAATGATGGGTGGCATGGGTGGAGGAAACAATCCCGGTGGTAACTCCGGAGGAGGTCATCCTGCGGGAGTTCCCAAAACAGGCGGAGGTCATCCTTCTTGGATACCGAAAGTTGGAAAACGTCCCGAAACCACCCCCTCTAACTCCCCCAAAGGGGGAGAATTGGAGCAAGCAAAATCTTCCTCCGATAAAAATAAAATTGACCCTAAGTCTCCCCTTCGGGGAGATTTAGAGGGGTGTTATTCCAAACAGCAAAAAGACCAAGCGCGTGCCATTGCGGAAATCGAACGAACAATCAATAACATCTCAGCATACAAAACTGCATTGGAACAAAGTCCCGAAATGGAACTGAAATCTGTTTTAAATGCCTTGTCGGGAGGATATATTGCTCCGTCTTCGGGGGGTGATGCTGTTGCCAATCCACAAGCAGTTCCAACAGGACGCAATCTGTATGCTGTCAACGCCGAAGCAACACCTTCGGAAGTGGCTTGGGATAAAGGAGTTGCGCTTGCAACTGCAACTTTGGAACAATACAAAAAACAGCACGGCGAATATCCGCGTAAAGTAAGTTATACTTTCTGGAGCAGCGAATTCATTGAAACCGAAGGTGCAACCATCGCTCAAGTACTTTATATGCTGGGTGTTGAACCCGTTCGTGACCCCTTCGGACGTGTTTCGGATTTGAAACTGATTCCTTCCGAAGAATTGGGACGTCCCCGTGTCGATGTCGTGGTGCAAACGTCGGGACAATTCCGCGATTTGGCTGCTTCCCGCTTAGCGCTAATCACCCGTGCAGTAGAAATGGCAGCTGCGTCAACTAATGATAAATTGGGGAACAATGTTTCCAACAGTGCCATAGAAATCGAACGGCAATTAGTCGAACAAGGCGTGTCTCCGCAAGATGCCCGCACAATGTCGACCCAACGCATTTTCGGAGGAATCAACGGCATGTACGGAACAGGCATTCAGGAAATGGTTACTTCGGGTGATAAGTGGGAAAACGAAAAAGAAATTGCCGATACTTATATCCAGAACATGGGAGCCGTTTACGGAAGCGATAAAGATTGGGGTAATTACAAAGCCGGATTGCTTCGCGCTGTGCTGCACAATACAGATGTGGTGGTTCAACCTCGCCAAAGCAATACTTGGGGCGCATTGAGCCTTGACCATGTTTACGAATTTATGGGCGGAATGAATTTAGCCGTTCGCAACGTCACCGGAAAAGACCCGGATGCTTATTTTGCCGATTACCGTAATCGCAACAATGTCAAGATGCAGGAACTGAAGGAAGCTGTGGGTGTTGAATCCCGTTCCACGATATTCAATCCGACCTATATCAAGGAAAGCATGAAAAGCGGTTCTTCAACAGCTTCGCATATCGCGGAAGTAGTTACAAACACATATGGCTGGAATGTGATGAAACCCGATGTTATCGACAAAGAGATGTGGGACAAAATCTACGATGTTTATATCAAAGATGAAATGAATCTGGGAGTACAAGATTATTTCAAACAGTCTAATCCTGCGGCTATGCAGGAAATTACCGCCGTAATGATGGAAACTGCCCGCAAAGGTTTGTGGAAAGCAAGCGAACAACAATTGGCCGATATCGCGCAATTGCATACGGATTTAGTCAAGGAATTTGGTCCGAGCGGTTCGGGAATGGCAGGAAACAATGTGAAGTTGCAGAATTTCATTGCACAAAAAGTTTCTCCCGAAGCGGCAAAAACGTATAACAACCAAGTTCAACAAATGAAAACTTCTTCTTCTTCCGAAAAGATAGAAAAAGGAATGGTGTTGAAAAAAGATGAATTGACACAAACAGAGCAAGGCGAAAAAAATAGCTTCAACGGACTGATAATCATTTCGGTTGTGCTTGTCATATTTGTTGTGTTGTTGGTTGTTTTGAGGAAGAAAAGAAAATCATAATAGTGGAGAATTGAGAGTTGAGAATGGAGAATGGGCTTACGCACGAAAAATAATTCTCAATTCTCCTCTCTCAATTCTCAATTAAAAATATGGAACTAGTTATTCTAATATTAATCTTATTCATCGTTATTAACACCATTCTTAAGCTCAGCTTTTGGAAATGGTGGCAGACCGGAATATTCGCACTCATCTGTGCCGGATTTGTTGTATGGATGTATCCTTATGCCATACAGCAATCAAAGACACAAATAGCTGATTATTTGCAGAATGTGAATGCTATGCAAAATGCAGCCGTTCTGGTAACTATCGAATCAGCCGTTTGCTTCGGTTTTTGCTTTGCAGCTCTCAGGAATATGTTCGGAAAAACGGTCAAACGTTGGGTCAAAGCATTCTACTGGTATCCCGGATTACTAATCTTTCCGGTATTGTTTTATGTGCTGACACAAAGCATATTTGCCTTACCCGGAACCAGCTTTTCAACCATTGCTTACGGATTAGCAGCTATCATCATCGTTGCATTACCATTGCTTAGTTACGGAATCCGGCTATTAATTCCGGAAAAAGAATTCCGTTTGGAAATTCATTTCCTGGTCAGCTTGTTTGTCTGCATACTTGGATTAATCACAACGGTAAATGGCAATGTGACTTACAAAGCGATGGAGGAACCGCTTAATCTGAAAGCAATCACCCTTTCGGCAGGACTATTTTTATTGATGTTTATTATAGGATTTATTTGGAACAAATTTATTAAATGGAGAGTTGAGAATGGAGAACGGAGAATGGGCTTACGCATGAAAAAATAACTCTCCACTCTCAATTCTCAATTAATTAAAAATTATGGAATTTATATCAAAAGCATTATTCTGGGTCGCCAACAGTTTGTTGATACCCGACATTATTATTCTCTTGTGTTTATTTGGTCGTTCATTGTTACTCATTGGTAGTTTTTACAATCAGTTTATGACCAAACGTAAAAATGACAAACTATTAAACGACAAAATCAAATCGCTTTCGAATTCAACTATCGGTGAATTAAAAGCGCTTTTACCCGAAAAAGACAATTCTTTATTTACGAAATATCTTCGTGATATGTTGAGTTCGAAGCCTAGCGAAGCTTATTCCGAATACCTGATTTGCAATTTGGAAAATGAAGCTGACAAAGATTTATCCCTTTCCAAAATGCTCGCTAAAATGGGACCCGTATTAGGACTTATCGGAACATTGATTGCCATGAGTCCGGCATTAGTCGGTCTTTCCACAGGCGATATTTCGGGTATGGCTTATAACATGCAAGTGGTATTTGCAACGACCGTAGTAGGATTAGTGGTTAGCGCAGTGGGTTTGGTTACTTTGCAGTACAAACAACGCTGGTATGCTAAGGATATTTATAATTTAGAGTATGTTTCAAAAATAGTGGAGAGTTGAGAATGGAGAATGAACTTCTGTTCGAAAAAATAACTCTCAATTCTCCACTCTCAATTCTCAATTCAAAAAATTATGAGAAGTAAAAGACGCAACAGTTTTAAAGAAGAAGACACCGACCCGCTAAGCGTGGTAGTCAACCTGTTCGATGTAGCGATGGTTTTTGCCGTTGCCTTGATGGTTGCAATGGTAATGCACATGAACATGACCGAAGTTTTCACAAAGGAAGATTACACGATTGTGAAAAATCCGGGGAAAGACAATATGGAAATTATTACCAAAGAAGGAAATAAAATCAACAAATATACACCATCCGAAGAACAACAATCTTCCGGCAAAAAAGGAAAAAAAGTTGGAGTCGCTTACGAGTTGGAAAATGGTGAGATTATTTATGTGCCGGAATAGTTTTGAGTAAATTCTATTTTTTTTGTTTATCTTTATTTTTTCTTATAAATTATCACATTACTATTAATTGTAACATTGATTAATCATGAAAAAATATTACTATAAATCAGAAAAAATTAAGATACCCCCTACCCTCAAAGAATTCTTGGAGAAAAATGCTGATTGTAACCAAATTAATTCTTCAGAAAAAGTGATTATTGATATAAAAATAGTTTATCGGGAATTGGCTGAAATCACAGGAAAATTTGTAGACGATTTGACTGGTTTTATATATGTTATTAATTCCGACTTTAATATTAAAGCTTTGAATGTTGGTTATTTACACAACATATCATCGTCAATAGATTCTATACAAAAGTATTTTTGTGATGTTATTTTAGGAAAAGAAGGACCGTATAAAAATTGGGAAGAAAAAGTGTATTTTCAAACCTTTATCTGCGAAGAAAAATATATTGAATTTCGAAGCGATTACGAAATAGAATTTCCTGAAATTGTTATCAAAGGAGAAAATATTGAAATTGACAATATACCTTTAGATATTAAAACAAGAGAAAAAGCCTTATATCGTTTATTCTTAAATCATCCGGAAGGAATTAAACTTCCTGAAATCAGAACAAAACATAAAGAAGAATATTCCACAATTTATAGGAATATTTCAACAAGAAAAGACAGAGAAAAAACGTTAGAAAAACTTTTTGATTCCTCCAAATTTTCCCGAACAATTCAAGAATTAAAAACACGTATCAACAGTAAAATTGAAAAAATGTGTAAGTATTCTGATTTTTATAAAATCGGAGAAAATAACGATAATCATTTTGTAAAAATAATCTCACTATATCCTAAAATATTTTCTCAAAAATAAAAAAGACAATATTGTCTTTTTTCAACACCTGATATTTTATGCTTTACCTTTGCCTGTGTAATAAAATTAATTATTACGTTAAAAAAGTAAAATTATGAAATTAGAAAATGCGCCTAGCAAAACAGGAAATCCATCTGGAGGAGGAAGAGGGAACAATTCCAAAAAGTAAAAATCAGGTTCTGGTAAACCGTGGAGGCTGAAAAATATCGGCTTTCAGTGAGGGCAATAAATAAAATGGTTGCCCTCTTTTTGTTGTTATCGGTAAAATTAAGTAGTTTTGCATGCGGAAACAAAAGATTGTTTCTGATTTATTGAAATATAGAAAAGCGTAAGCTTTTATTCTTGTCGTAGAAATCTGGTAAATTTTTAAGGAGTACAGGGATAATAAGTTGACGTCTCGCCTTTTATAAGGGCGTGGACTGACTTATTTGTACTCCAGGGTTTACCAGAACCTCTACGACAGATAGGCTTTAGTTCCACGCTTTTCTCTTTTTATAACCCGTTAGGGAACCGCGGATAAAAAAGGAGGTAACATCAACACAAATTAAATCACGCATCTATCTTATGTATACAATTTAAGTATGCATTCAAGCCATTATATTGGCTTAAATCAATTATTTACATTTAAATTAAAAATTTCACTTATGAAATATCTATTAAAAAATTGTTTTATTTTATCTTTATTTCTTATTCTTGCTTCAGCGTGTTCGGAAGATGATGAAAAAACGACAGATATCCGCGACCAAGCTGTAGGAACTTATAATTACACAATGGAGTTTGCTTATGTCGAAAACGGAGAAATTATTCCGTTTGAAGACGATGAAGACGATGAAAGAACCGGAACTTTTATTGTAAGCAAAAATCCGAATGACGACAAAAAAATTGATTTCAGTGAAGGAGGAAAAATCGCGTTTAGTGCTTCTAAAATTGCAGCGGCAAAAAATGGCTTTACATTCGATGTTCCTTCTCAAACTGTAAACGACAAAGAAATGGGTACTATTACAATCAGTGGTTTTGAAATGTTTCAATTAGAAACTACGTTATATAATGGAATTTACTGGGCAAGCGACAAAAAATTCCAAGTGGCATTTCAAACAACTTATCAAGGTCATACGATACTGATTGGTATTGAAGCGGTTAAAGCGAAATAAAATTTAATAAATTTAAACCACATGGATATTGAAAGTTATAAATTGAAGTATCTGTGTGGTTTATGTAAATTTATAGAATACAACTTTCCCATAACCTGATTGTTATAATACAAATGTTTCGCTTTCAATACATATTATTTTATTTATTTTTGTGCGTTGTAACATCGTGCGGACAAGATAATCCTAAACAGTCAGTCATGGAAAAGAAATATAATCAATTAACTCCCGAAGAAGAAAAAGTTATTATATACAAAGGAACAGAAGTTCCGTTTACCGGAGAACTTTTGAATAACAAAGCTACGGGAACTTATATTTGTAAGCGTTGTAATGCTCCATTATATCGTTCTGTCGATAAATTTGATTCGAATTGTGGTTGGCCTTCTTTCGATGATGAAATTCCGGGAGCCGTTACACGTAAACCCGACCCGGATGGTAGACGTATCGAAATTGTCTGCTCTAATTGTGGCGCTCACTTGGGACATGTTTTTCGGGGAGAAGGTTTTACTCCGAAAAATACAAGGCATTGCGTCAACTCTATTTCCATGAAGTTTATTCCACAAAAAACGGATACCGCTTATTTTGCTTCCGGATGTTTTTGGGGAACAGAATATTGGATGATGAAGGCTCCGGGAGTTATTTCAACTGCCGTTGGATTTATGGGTGGACATGTCGACCATCCGACTTATAAACAGGTTTGTACCGGAACTACAGGACATGTGGAAACAACAGAGATAATTTTTGATTTAAATTTAACTTCTTACGAAAATTTAGTTAAACTCTTTTTCGAAACACACGATTTTACTCAAACCAACGGACAAGGGCCGGATATTGGTTCTCAATATCTTTCGGTTATCTTTTTCAAAAATAATGAACAAAAAGAAATCGTGGAAAAATATATCGGGATGCTTACCTCAAAAGAATATAAAGTCGCTACTAATTTGAAAAAATCCTCTACCTTTTGGAAAGCAGAGGATTATCATCAACAATATTATAAACACAAAGGAACAAGTCCCTATTGTCATTTTTACAAGAAAATATTTTAACTTAATTTATTTCGGTTTCAACACCACTCCCAAATTCTTTTTCCCATCTATTTTGATAACAATAGGCGATTCGAATCTTACATGACGCAAGTATTGTGTTTCCTGAACTACCGGCAGGGTGTTAAGAAATTTTTCGTCAAAAATACCTCCATTTTTTTCATACGGATTAATTGTGAAATATCCGACACCGAATGAAGTGAGATTTTGGAAAAAATGCGTTCCTTGACTGGGTTCTATGCGATAATTTTCTAATCCCGATTCCACAATAACGCGAGCGTTGCTGATGTGAGGCCATTTAACCGGAATTCCTAACCAAGGGTCACTTGTTCCCCATCTTCCGGGACCAACGAGTACATAATTTTTTTGTTCATCTGTAAATTGTTTATTCATTTTTTCGACATCGTAGGCAATCAATTGATTGTTGGAAGCCTTAAATTCCTCCGTCTTAACATATACAATGTCGAATACATCATTCGAAATACCATGACCTAAAGCATGTTTGGAATAAAGGATACATTCGTCTTCGGGAATAATACTCAAATCTTCTTCCATCATTTCTTTACTGTCGACAATCGGACGAATTTGAAGCAGATAAAACGTTCCCTGCGCTTTTCCGTTCACATCTTCCAAATTAGCGGCAAATTCAATCTCAACTGGACGCCCCATTTCTTCTTGTCCGAGTTTCAGCACAAAATCGAGCATTTCGGCCAGCGGAAATACATCGTTCTGCAAAACTCCAACGAAAGTAATTACTTTCCGGTTTGGGCCGGGATAATATCCTTCCATCAACACTTGGTCATAATGGTCGTAAGTAGAAGAAAGATATTTCAATGTATTATCTTGTTCCGCGTCTTTGGTATTCAATTTAATTAAATTAAACGCGTCATCGACAGAAAAATTATCATTCAGGGAATTCAGGTCAAGAGCGTAAAATTTCGTTTGAGTATCCCTCAAAGCAAGTTCAAGCGTACTTGTTTGTAGAATTTGATTCGGATGTTTAGGAGAAAAACGCAAAGTTGTACCTCCGTCTACGATATATTTTCCAAGTCCAAGAGCCACATTGGCAATTCCATCTTCGGGTTTTTCATTTCCGGTAGGATAAAAATTCAACGAACGCGCAACGCCCGAAAGAGTTGGATAAAAGCGATTATCGTGCTGTTGTCCAACAACTTCCTGCAAAACAATCGCCATTTTTTCCTGATCAATCAGGTTTTGAGTCGCGGTCATATAGGCTTTACTGTCTTTATAAAACACAGAAGCATATACTGCTTTGATGGCATTTCCCATCATTTCCAACATTTTGTAATGGTCATCCACTTTAGGAATCATATATGTTGAATATATCCCAGCAAAAGGCTGATAATGAGAATCTTCCAAAAGGCTTGAAGAACGAATCGCGATAGGTGTTTTCACGACATCAAAGAAAGCGACCAAATCTTCTATCAATCTTATCGGCAATGTCGCTTTAAGAAAATATTTCAGGATTTGCTCGTCAGGTAAATCTTGTAATGCTATCTGATACAAGTTATTACTATCCATGAATTCATCAAAGATATCCGTACATAGC
The DNA here is from genome assembly GCA_031553755.1 of Bacteroidales bacterium. GTDB lineage: Bacteria > Bacteroidota > Bacteroidia > Bacteroidales > Azobacteroidaceae > JAIRVZ01. Next base: position 15,014 of record JAVBKZ010000066.1, read on the forward strand.
ACAACTGTTTTCGGGATTTTCAATTCGGCATTTTTGAAATAACTATTCACTTCGACAGCATGCCTTTTCACCATTTGTCCCATGAAAGCCAAACCTCTACCTTTTCCGCCCAAAGAGTCCTCTCCTATTCTCGCAAAATTAGAATATTCATCAAACCGGTCTTTCATGAATATCGCCACAATTCCCTTATTTTTCATTTTCCGGTAACTCACTATGGCATCGAAAATAATATGCCGGGCTTCATTCATGCTCGCGTATTCCGAAACATCTATTCCTTTGAGAAATTCAGCGACCGGGAAAATAGCCCGTGAATAGAAAAAGCGGGAAAAGTGATTATGCGACAAGTGATAAACAAGTGATTCATCGGGAATTAAGAATACTTTTTTCTGCAAATCTTTCAAATCTTTGATTCGAAAAACTTCTTGCCTTGTTATCGGATTGATAATAACAAAATCTCCGAATCCGAAGTTATCCGTAATTTCTTTCCGTAAATCCTGTGGATATGATTTTGAATTTTTATCGATAAAACTGCATCTCAACTCATCAGCATATACTTTATTCTCTACTTCGGAAGATTCATAAATAATCGGTACATAACGGTCGTGTTTCCTGACCATACACCCGAAAGTATATCCCGCATGCTTATCTTTAATACCGTCTTTATCGAAACTTATGTCACAAACGATTCCCAACATATTGTGCCGGTAACGTTTATACAGCATTTCCGCTTCTTCATAAGTTCTTGCCAATAAAATTTTCGGACGGCCTCTCATCCTTAAAGTTTGTTGGTGAGGATTGAGCGCTTCTTTCGAAAAATCTTTCGATTGTTGCAATACAAATTTGTATAAATGAGGCAATGCCGAAGAATAAAACCGGATAGAATCTTCGACTAAAAGAATCGTTTGTACGCCTACCGAAGCCACATCGTCTTCCACGTTCATTTTATCCTCAATCAGTTTGATAATCGCCAATAACAATTCGGCATTGCCCAACCAACTGAAAACATAATCTATTCCGCTCAAATCTTCTTGAGCTACCCGTTTGGAAACTTCCTTCGAAAACGGAGTTAATACTACGATAGGAATTTCATTATGTTTCTTTTTGATTTGGCGGGCAACACCAAAAGCATCGGCGTTATCCATGTTCGGCATACAAATAACCAAATCAAAATGCGTTTTTTTGAGCATTTGAAGCGCCTCCTTCTCTGTACTGACTTGCGTAAAACGAGGAGGATACCTCAAACTCAAAGATGTATATTCGTTGAAAATCTGTTCATCTACACGGCCATCGTCTTCCAACATGAAAGAATCATATTTAGTCGCGATCAATAAGATGTTTAATATCCGGTTGTTCATCAAATTGGCAAAAGAAGTGTCTTTAAACACCAATTGCCGCATGTTTTGTTTTTGTTCCATGTTGATGGATTAAAAATTATTGTGGTATCTGTTCCAATATATTTACAAGGTAATTCCAAAATTTTTCTACTGTGTCTATTTCTATTTTTTCATCCGGAGAATGAGGATGTTTGATTGTTGGCCCGAAAGAAACAATATCTAACCCGGGTACATTTGATAGGATAATTCCACATTCCAACCCGGCATGCATTACTTTCACAGCCGGTTGATTATCATATTTTTTTTCATAAACCGATTTCATTACGGATAAAACCGGCGAATTGATATTAGGGTCCCATCCCTGGTAAGCATTGCCGTATTCGACTTTAGCGCCGGCCAAAGCGAATACGCTTTCAAGGCTTGAACAAACAGCATATTTTTTAGTTTCAGACGAACTTCTAACTAAAATTTTCACATCTATTTTCCCTGGAGAAGATTTGACGATAGCGAGATTAGTAGACGTTTCAACCGTATCCGGAAAATCGTGTAGAAATCCGATCGCTCCGTTTTGGCAACCCTCTACGGCATTAATTAAATCGTCTTGAATTTCTTCCGGAATTAAATATTCGGGTAAATTCACTTGTTCAACTACGAAACTAATTGAGTCTTCAACTCCTTTATATTCTTCACGAAATAAATCCTGATAATCCGAAACCAATTCCCAAAAACCTTCACAATCATCGGCTCCCGGAATTGTTACAACCGCGAATGCTTCACGAGGAATGGCATTTCTCAACGAACCTCCATCGATAGAAGCCAAACGCGCTCCGTAATCCTGAACGGCTTCTTTCAGGAAACGAAACATCAGTTTGTTAGCGTTAGCCCGCTGCAGATGAATATCCACACCACTATGTCCACCTTTCAATCCGGTAAGGGAAACTCTTACCGCGATATCTTCTTTAATTACATTCGTATCATCTTTATATTGAAAACTAATATTCAAATCGGCTCCCCCGGCACAACCGACATACAATTCACCGTCTTGTTCCGAATCGAGATTCAACATAATCGTTCCGGAAATAAAATCCTGCCTGATTTCTAATGCGCCATACATTCCGGTTTCTTCATCATAAGTAAATAAAGCCTCTATTTTACCATGATTCAACGTTTTATCTTCTAAAAGAGCCATCATTACGGCAACTCCGATACCGTTATCCGCTCCTAAGGTTGTTCCTTTAGCTTTGACCCAACCTCCATCAATATAGGCGTCTATCACGTCTTTTGTAAAATCAAAATCTGTATTCGTATTTTTTTGAGGAACCATATCGAGATGGCTTTGCAAAATGACCGTTTGTAATTTTTCAAATCCGGCAGATGCAGGCTTACAAATCAGCACATTACCACTATTATCCCTCTTTGTTTCCAATCCAAGCGAATTTCCGAAACCTTCGATAAAAGCGGTAATTTCTTCCATTTGTCCCGATGGACGAGGAATTTGTGTCAAAGCATAAAAATGTTTCCAGACATTGGCTGGCGATAAATTCATAATTTCCGTTGCCATAATTTTAATTTATTTAGAGTTGACGAGTTGATAAGTAAACAAGTTGACGAGTTGCTTACGCCTAATTTTAAATAAAGTAAAGTTTGTCTACTTGTTAACTCGTCTACTTGTAATTTATTCTTTATCGGCAATGCAGCCACTCCGACCAAACCGCAAAGCGCGGTAAATAATGTTTGTATCGTATGGACTATCAATGCCCATGCGGCCGCGTTAGTATTTCCGACCCCAAAACTTACCAATGTAGCGATAACAGCGGCATGCCACGGCCCTATCGCCCCTTGAACGGGAATGGCCACAGCCAAACTACTCAATCCGAAAGCTATCAAACCTTCTTTCCATCCTAAATTTTGAGTAAAATCGAAAGCGTAAAAGCAAATATAAAAAAATAAAAAATAACCTAACCATATCAGTATCGTATAAAAAAGAAATTTCCATTTGTCTTTCATATACCAAACTGTTTTCATTCCAATCCAAATATTATTCAAAAATGATTTCGTTTTGATAATAATTTTCAGATGACCAAAATATGTAAATATTATCCAAATTAAGGCAATAATTGTGACTAAAAAAAGATATAACCACACAGAAGTGAATATAATGTAGAGTTTATTGAATAAATCGGGATTATCCATTATATAATTTGTAAAAAACGGGATATTCAGGAAAATAGAAAAAAGCACGATGAGAGCAACCGAAAGCGTATCGAAAAAACGGTCTATCAAAAGGGTTCCGAATAACTTGGAAAATGATATTTTTTCGTATTTAGCTATCATTCCGCAACGCCAAACCTCACCTAAACGAGGCAATACCAAATTAACAACATAATTTCCCAAAACGGCATACACAAGATTCGACACCCGCGGTTTTTCGCCCAACGCTTGTATCAAAATATTCCACCTGATTCCTCTTATAATATTAGCGCCTAAACCGAAGAATAAGGACAATCCGATAATCCAAAAATTAACATCACTTTTGAAAACTTCCATAATGGAAGAAAAATCCATATCCCGGTATACCAACCAAAGAATAAGTAACCCGAAAGCCAAAGGAAAGACTATTTTAATTATATTTTTTACAACAGAAAAGAAAGTTGTCGGCATAAATCCTCGTTTTTGAGTTTTTTCTATTATTTTTGTAACGTCTGCAAAGATAAATAAAGATTACTTTGCACACAAACAAAAAAATTTATCCCTGATAATCAATGATATCGCCAGTAAAGCCCAAAAAATCATTAGGACAGCATTTCTTAAAAGACATGCAAATAGCGGAACGGATTGCCGGCACAATCGGAGATTATAAACATCTTCCCGTATTGGAAGTAGGACCCGGAACCGGAGTATTGACTCAATTTTTATTAAAAAATGAAGTCGATTTAACGGTTGTGGAATTAGACCGTGAATCGGTCGCGTATTTGAAAGAAAACTTTCCTCAACTTTCAGGGAGAATAATTGAAGAAGATTTTTTGAAACTCGATTTGGATAAATTATTTCCCGGACAATTCTGTGTCACAGGAAATTATCCATATAATATTTCGAGCCAAATTTTCTTTAAAGTATTGGATTATAAAGAAAAAATACCTTGTTGCACCGGAATGATTCAAAAAGAAGTGGCCGAAAGGATTGCTTCGAAACCCGGTAAAAAAGCATTCGGAATTATTAGTGTATTACTTCAGGCTTGGTACGACATAGAATACTTGTTCACGGTAGATGAACATGTATTCGACCCTCCGCCGAAAGTAAAATCCGCTGTTATCCGGCTTACACGGAATAAGCGGGCAAGTTTGGATTGTGATGAAATACTGTTTAAAACAGTTGTAAAAACAGCCTTTAACCAACGAAGAAAAACTTTAAGAAATTCGTTGAAACCATTGCTTGGTAAAGGCTGTGAAATTTATACACTTCCGATCTTCGACAAGCGGCCGGAACAACTTTCGGTAGAACAGTTCATTGAACTGACAAATTTAGTTAATGGAGAATTAAAGATTGAAAGTTCTTTATAAAAAATCCACTCTCAATTCTCAATTCTCAATTCTCAACTTTTTAATTAAATAATCATGTCTGAAATAAAGCTTTTTTATCATAAAGATGGTGCAATCAGACTCAGCCGCAGCATCGATTTTTTGAAAAAAACCCCAATCAACCAATTTTTGTGGATTGATTTGAACGATGCCGACGAAGAAATAGAAGCACAATTAGAGGATTACTTGAAAATATATATCCAGGAAGAAGAAGAAATGATAGAAATCGAAACTTCTTCCCGTTATATCGAAACCGGAGATACTTTGGTTGTTAATGCCAACTTTCTTCTTACCAATTACGATAAAAATCCGGTGTCGTTTATTATTAAAAACGACATTTTGATTTCAGTCAGAAGCGAAGAATTATCTTCTTTTAATGAAACCGTAAAGAAAATTTTCGCCAATCCTAAAAATTATCCTACCGGATATCATGTTTTTCTTGCTTTATTAGAAACCCGGATTGAATTCGACGCGGATATGATTGAAAATATCACGCAAGAAATTACCAATTTAAGTAATGGGATTCAAGAGGTAGATGAAGACGCGCTCTTGCAAATCAAGAACTTACAAGAAAAAACGATGATGCTCCGCGAGAATATTATTGATAAATACCGCGCGGTATCAAACATGTTAAAGAGTACATTGATTCCGAAAGACCTCCGTCCGAAACTGACAATCTTGATTAAAGACATCAATTCCCTGATGGAACATATCCGCTTTAGTTTCGACCGCTTGGACTATCTACAGGATACATTCCTCGGTCTTGTTAATATCGAACAAAATAAAATCATCAAGATATTCACCATTATTTCGGTGATTTTCATGCCTCCGACATTAATCGCGAGTATTCATGGTATGAACTTCGAATTTATGCCTGAGATGAAGTGGAAGTTCGGATACCCAATGTCTATTTTGATGATGATATTTTCTTCTTTACTGATATTATATTTCTTTAAGAGGAAGAAGTATTTGTAATTTATTTTTCCCGCATAAAAACATTGATTGGAGTTCCTTTCAGGTTCCAATGTTTTCGTATTTGATTTTCAAGAAATCTCTTATACGGATCTTTTACCCATTGAGGTAAATTGCAAAAGAATACAAAACTCGGTATCGCGGTATTCGGTAATTGTGTGATGTATTTAATTTTAACAAATTTACCTTTATTCGATGGCGGAGGTGTATTTTCGATGATCGGTAACAAAATTTCATTCAATTTATGAGTAGGAATTTTTGTTTTTCTAACATCGTATACTTCTTTTGCCGTTTCAAGGATTTTGAAAATCCTTTGTTTGGTCAATGCCGAACCAAAAATCACCGGAACATCTACAAAAGGCGCGATCCGCTCATAAATAGCATTTTCGAATGTTTTAATCACTTTTTGGTCTTTATTTTCTACTAAATCCCATTTGTTGACAACAATTACCAATCCTTTTTTGTTCTTCTGAATAAGCGAAAAAATATTCATGTCCTGCGATTCAATTCCCCTTGTCGCGTCAACCATCAACACGCAAACATCAGCGTTCTCAATTGCCCGAATGGAACGAATCACGGAATAATATTCCAAATCTTCATTTACTTTCCCTTTTTTACGAATTCCAGCAGTATCGACTAAATAAAAATTCAGTCCGAATTTATCATATTCCGTATAAATAGAATCGCGGGTAGTTCCGGCAATATCGGTAACAATATTTCTTTCTTCTCCTATAAAGGCATTGACAAGCGATGATTTTCCTGCATTCGGACGGCCTACAATAGCTATTTTGGGCAATTCTTTTTCCGGTTCGATTTCTTTACTCGTAAATTTAGAAACAACTACATCAAGCAAATCTCCTGTTCCGGAACCATTTATAGCAGAAATACAATAAGGATCTCCTAATCCGAAAGAATAAAATTCGGCAGACTGGTGATGTAGTTCGAAATTATCGGCTTTATTTACGACAACCAAAACAGGCTTTTTACTGCGTCTTAAAATTTGAGCTACATGTAAATCCAAATCTGTCACTCCATTCAAAACGTCAACTACAAACAAAATCACATCAGCTTCTTCTATGGCAATTTGTACTTGCTTGTTTATTTCTTCTTCAAAAATATCATCTGAATTGACAACCCAACCTCCTGTATCGACTACAGAATATTCTTGTCCCAACCATTCAGCTTTTCCATATTGACGGTCGCGGGTAGTTCCCGCGACTTCATTCACTATCGCTTGGCGGGATTGTGTCAATCGATTGAATAAAGTTGATTTTCCTACATTCGGACGTCCTACTATCGCAACTAAATTGCTCATAAAAATAAAACTAAATATTAAATGATAGATTATATGCTATGTATTCCAATTATCATATAAATAGCAAAGATAGGTAAATTAGGTGACCCCGACAGGATTCTAACCTGTGACCTTCAGAACCGGAATCTGACGTTCTATACAGCTGAACTACGGGGCCTTTATTTGCGGCGCAAAGATATAACTTTTTTTCCTAATAATTCGTTTTTTTATATTTTCAATACGATTCTTTCTCCTAAGTATTTGGAAATCACCTTTTTTTGGACTTTCCATATATCCGATAGTTCTTTCATTAATGAAGTCATTTGTTCGATATCATTATCTTCCTGCGCTTTTTTTATCTTGAGATTCAAGTTATCCATCTGTCTTTTTAGAATAGCGTCTTTATAGTTTAAAACTTCTCGTGGGACAAGCGTTATCAATCGTTCGGATTCGTCTTCTATTTTTTGAAATTTAGAATGAACTTTACTGAGCGTATATTTATCACTTACAAGCATTACCGCTAATTGACTGATTTTTGGATTCGGATGATTCAGGAAATAACGTTCGGCTACAAATTCAGGTTGTTTATACAGACTCATCGCCTCTTCTAAGATTTCTTTATATAAAGGATTTTCAAAAAAAATTTCATCCTGAAGTAAATCCTGATAAACATATTCGATTACAGTTACCGGAATTCGCGTATTATCTTCCTCATTTTCAATATAATCTAAAACCTGTTCGCCATACCTTATACAATAACGTAAAATACCCAATTCAAATTTATCTAACGGATAAATACTATTTGAAAACGCGTTCCCTTCAAAATCTTTCGGAAGCCGGGATGAAGAATTGCTTTCGATTACAGTTTCTTCTGATGATATGCGGTTATTCGCCGGATCATTTTTTTCGAATGTTTCTTTTCTTTTCTTCGCGATAGCCCTTAATAAAGCCCTTTCATCGGTGTCTAATATTTTAGAACATTCTTTTACATATACTAAACGTGTAATTTCAATTGGAATAATCGAAATGGTATCTACAATTTCATTAATCAAATGCGCCTTTTGAATCGGATCGTTTCCGGCTTCTTTCATTAATAAATTGGTCTTGAACCTAACGAAATCCGTTTCATTGTTTTTGATAAATTCGATGAAAGAAGACGCGTTTTGTTTACGCGCGAATGAGTCTGGATCTTCTCCTTCGGGCAACAATACGACCTTGATATTCATTCCTTCTTCAAGAAGCAAATTAATTCCCCTTAACGCGGCTTTGATTCCGGCCGCATCTCCATCATATAAAACTGTAATGTTGTTTGTAAACCGGTGAATTAACCTGATTTGTCCGAGCGTGAGAGCCGTTCCGGATGAAGCTACTACGTTTTCTATTCCGGCTTGATGCATCGAAATGACATCCGTATATCCTTCAACCAAGAAACAACGATCATGTTTTACCATGGCCTGGCGGGCAAAATATATCCCATATAATTCGTTTCCTTTGTGATAGATTTCGCTTTCGGGTGAATTTACGTACTTAGCGGTTTTTTCATCTTTTTTAAGAATGCGTCCACCAAATGCTACCACTTTTCCGGATAATGTGTGTACTGGAAAAATAACCCTTCCCCTGAACCTGTCGGCCATATAATTATTTTCCCCAACGATAGTCAATCCCGTTTTTTCGAGGTATATTTTTTTATAACCCGACTTTAGGGCTTGTTGGGTAAACCCGTCTTTTTGTTCCAACGCGTATCCTAAATGGAATTTTCGGATAATATCTTCCCTAAATCCTCTTTCCCTGAAATATGAAAGTCCTACAGATTTGCCTTCCAGATTTTCAAACAAATTTGATTCGAATGTTTTTTGGGCGAAATTATTGATGATAAACATACTTTCCCTATCATCCTGCACTTGCTTTTGTTCTTCAGTCAGTTCTTTTTCCTTGACTTCTATATTGTACTTCTTAGCTAAATATTTCAGCGCGTCGGTATACGAAAGCTGTTCGTGCTTCATTATAAAATGCACAGGAGTACCTCCTTCTCCGCAAGCAAAACATTTACAAATGTTTTTTGCGGGAGAAATATAAAACGATGGGGTTTTATCTTCATGAAACGGACAAAGTCCAACGTAATTAATCCCTCGTTTACGCAATGTAACAAAGTCTGAAACCACATCAGCTATTTGGGCCGCAGATTGAATACGTTCTATTGTTATCTGATCTATCATAAGTATGCAAAAGTACTAATTTCGATAAAAATAATTGTACATTTGTCTGATTAAAATTTATTCACTTTTCAACATAAAACATCGTAATATATATGAAAAAAGTAAACTGGGGAATCATTGGATGTGGAGATGTATGTGAAACAAAAAGTGGTCCGGCTTTCTATAAATGTGAAAATTCCGCGCTGAGAGCCGTAATGCGCCGCGATGGAGAAAAAGCCGAAGACTTTGCCCAAAGGCATAACGTTCCTGCATTTTACACAAAAGCCGAAGACCTGATAAACGATCCCGAAGTCGATGTCGTTTATGTAGCCACTCCACCTTCTACTCATGCCTTGTATACCATCATGGCTTTAGAATCAGGTAAACCTGTGTATGTGGAAAAACCAATGGCTGTTGATTTCAAAGAGTGTATTAAAATGTTAGACGCTGCAAAGAAATACAATCAAAAACTTTGGGTCGCATATTACAGAAGGTCATTACCCTATTTTGAAAAAGTAAAGGAACTTATTGATAATCAATCAATAGGAAAAATACAGACCGTAAGGACTTTATTTTCCCGTTCGCCTTTAGTTTCAGACCTGAAATCGGAAAACAATACATGGAGAATCAAAAAAGACGTAACTACTCAGGTCAGCACTTTAGGATCTACGGGATTTTACAATTTGGCAATTTCTGCCAACGCATAATACCTTGACCTTCCATTCTTCCTGGCAGTATCAGCGATAGAAAGCAGTTGTGAGAAAGAGTCCGCACCGGTA
>JAVBKZ010000116.1:0-25088 GCA_031553755.1 Bacteroidales bacterium
ATACTACCTAATCGCTCTGTCATCCTGAACTTGATTCAGGATCTCTTAATGAATTGCTGATTATCAATAGATTGCGGGTCAAGCCCGCAATGACAAATTAGGTTTTTAATTTGTTAGGTAAAATAACGGATACTCATAAAATATTAATTCTAACAAAATATTAAACTCTGTTAGAGTTATTTTGGGAAATTTGATTTATTTAGTTTTCTCTCCTCTAAATTTAAGTCAAAGTCTATCCGTTGTTCTTCTGTTAATGTAGCTCGTATTTGTTGTATGCAGTCGGATTTTATTTTCATTTCTTGAGCTATTAAACCGGCAATTTCATCAATATTTTTATAAATTTCTTTCATGTCGGGTTTGTCGGCAGTTTGAAGAGAGTGTAACCGTGCTTTTTTTTCAGCCAGTTGGTTTTTAATTTTGAGTAATTGTTTCTTTTCTTTTAATTTAAATTCCGACATTTTTTCGGTTTGCTCTTCTGTTAAACCGGGTATGTTATATTTTTTTGTTATAATAAAATCCCTTTTTGTATCAATATTTGATACCGGTCGGCGACTCAATTGATTTCCAAACGGAACCAATTCCTGTGCTTGTAAAAAAGAAAAAATACTAGAAAAAATAAAACAAAACAATACCGTTTTTTTCATTATTTTTATTTTTTAGAAATTGAATTTGTCTCGACTTTTTTTATTAAACACGGAGTAGAAGGGAATATAGATCACTCATTTAACAAATTACGTTCGAGAATAATCTGATTACTCCAAGGTTTGTTTCCGATAGAAGATTTTACAGAATTTAATTTGAATTGTCTTATATTGCCGGATTTCAATACCGGATTACCTACAATTAAATCAATAGCTTCTTTCAACATATTTTCGTCTTTATCTCCGAATTCTTTTTTAGGATATACTTTGTCTGTATTTAAATTATCAGGAATAAAGCCGGCTGTATAACTCGATTCATCATTTTTGTTGTATATTTTGGCAATAATAGGTTGTATTCCCCATTTGTTTTTTGCATCATTTGTTTTGTAAAAACTGCGAGAGGCTACATTTTTCCCAACGGTAGTGTCTCCCAACAATGTAACTCCCATATATGGTTTTAATCCATTGATAATCATTTCACTCGCGGAGGCGGTATGTTTTCCTGTTAATACATAGAAATTTTGCAATTGATTCCCGATATTAGGTAATGTTGCTAATTTTTTTCCGTTTGCGTCTGTGATTGTATTTTCAAAAGGATAGTCATACTTATAACCGGATGACCTATTGTATTTTATTTTTGCAAAAATATTTGCCGTACTAAAATTTTTAGTAATCATGCTTGCCAAATAAATAGAAGAAGCTATGGAACCTCCGGAATTATATCGTAAATCGAGGATAAGATCTGTTATGTTATTCTGCTTGAATTTATTAAATAAATCTCCTAATTGCTTATCATAACAGAGACTTCCATCTCCGGGATCTCCCGCGAAAAAATGATAAACTAAATAGCCGATTTTTTTATTTCCCTCCGGATAAATTGAATCTAAATAAATAGGATTTTCATTGTATATAGATAACGTAGATAGATTCAAAGTCCTTTCATTGATATACTCTGTCGGTTCATCCTCGTTTTTATTAATATCCACAATAGTTATAGTGTAATTTCCGGATAAAGAAAGAGACTGATTGTAATTATCAATAGTCAATTTTTGTCCGTTGATATGAGTGAAAAATTGTCCGCGTTTCAATCCTTGAGCTTGGGCAGGAGTATTTTTCTTGACATAGAGAATTTCTCCTATCAAGTCGTGCTTTTTTTCATCCGCGTAATACAATTGGAGTTCAAATCCGAGTTCATCAGAAGACACGCCGCTCAACATGTTAAGTAAGTCGACATAATTTTCCTGAATCCAAGAAAAGCGATCTCCATCAGGACGAGCAATTTTATCATACTTATAGCAAATCGAATTAAAAAAATCTTCAGGGGAAGATGTGTAATTGGGTTTAGATGGTAGGTTTTCGTTCCAATAATAATATGTAGACATATTGTCGTAAATCCATTGATTTACATATTTATTACCTTCAACAATGACATTATCGGGATTTTCTATTTCAGTATCATCTGAATCTTTATCAATATCAGCCGGATCATCTTTGCAGGAAATGAAAGCTGGACTGATTAAAAGTCCACAAAATAAATATGACAGAATTACTTTTTTCATAATTTTTTTTTGTAATATATTGTTGTATATCTGAATTTTATAAGTCGCGAATCAAAGCTTGAAGTTATATCCGAAACTAATTCCAAAAGGAAGCAAAACTCCTTTCATTTCCAAATTAAGATCGTCTTTAGCCGCGTTATATTTGTCTGTAAATTCTTTAGATCGTATGGGAACAAATATTCCTAAAGACATTTTATCTCCCTTAGATCCTGTCATAAAATCAATAGTTACGCCTAATGTAACGCCATACGATGTCACGTCATATTGCGAAGCGTAACTATCATCTCCCTTGAATGAACCATTATAACCATACATCATCAAAATGTTCGGGCAAGTTTTCTTTTCAGGTGAAATTTTATACGCGACTCCCACGTTGCCTGAAATAGAAGCAAAATTATATCCGAGTCCTCCAAATAAACCCAAATGTTTTACAGGAACAAGTTCTAATTTAGCACCTATACCTCCTCCATAGTCAAATCCAAGCCCAATTCCTAAATATTTTCCTCGCGCGTCGATTTCAGGATTATTGGAATCGTTTTGCTCTTGTGCTGATAAGGTGTTGAATGTAAATAAAATAAAGGAAAAAAGTAAAAAGAGTTTTGATAATGTTTTCATAAATGTGTTTTTAAGAGATTAAATTGTAATTATAAATTTGGTACTTTAATTAAGAATTATTTCCCACATTTCCCGATGGATAATGCGGATCGCGAATATTAAATATAAAAAAATATGTGTTTTATAAGGGTTAAATGATTAAACTGATTAACAACGGATGCTTGGTATTATAATCTTTCGAAAAATTTCCTTACAGAAGGGCAAATATTAGGAGCTATCCCTTCTATGCCATAATAAAAAGCAGACTCTGTTTTAGCTTGTTTTTTGATAACTTTAGCGTTTTTGTCGGCCGCAAGCAATAAATTAAAACAAAGGCTTATAGTTACTAACGCGATACAAATACCAACCACGCCTCCTACGATTTTATTAAGCAAGGAAAGGGGTGTGGCCTTTATAACTTTATGCAGGATTTTTCCTAAAATAATAAAAATGGCTAATAGGATTATAAAAGCTAAAATATAACAAAAAACATTGATAATGTAATGAGGAACAGACTCATAAATAAAACTCATATTAACAACAACGTGGCGTATCAATTCGGCAAAATCTCCAGAAAAAAAGATTGCGAGAACAAGTGCGAGAAGTGAGATAATTTGTTTGACGAATCCATCGAACATGCCTTTCGTGAAGCCTAATGCGGCAACAATGATGATTAAAATATCTAACCAGTTCATAAATTTAAGATAAAAGATAATAGTTAAAAAATTAAAAACCAAAAATGAAAAATAAAGAAAATGAACGCTGTGTGGTCATTCATTTTCTCTATTTCTCATTTTACGCTTATAGAGTTTGCTTTACTTCGATTTCTTCAAAGGCTTCGATAATATCTCCGATTTTGATGTCATTGAAGTTTGTTATATTTAATCCGCATTCGTAACCGTTGGCAACTTCTTTTACATCGTCTTTGAAACGTTTGAGAGAGCCTAAATCGCCTGAATAAATAACGATACCATCTCTGATTAGGCGGATTTTGTTATTACGTTTGATTTTTCCTTCACGAACCAAACATCCCGCGACGGTTCCGACTTTAGTGATTTTGAATACCTCTTGTACTTCAACATTAGCGGTAATTTCTTCTTTGATTTCCGGAGAAAGCATACCTTCCATCGCGGATTTAACTTCTTCAATAGCATCATAAATAACCGAGTATAAACGGATATCAACTCCGTCTTTTTCCGCGTTTTTACGAGCTTGGACAGAAGGTCTAACCTGGAATCCGATAATGATAGCCTCTGAAGCCGCTGCTAAAGTTACATCCGACTCTGAAATTTGGCCTACGCCTTTGTGAATAACATTGACTAGTATTTGTTCTGTTGAAAGACGGATTAATGAGTCGGATAAAGCTTCGACCGAACCGTCAACGTCACCTTTCACAATCACATTCAATTGTTGGAAATTACCGATGGCGATACGGCGTCCGATATCATCTAAAGTCAACATTTTTTGAGTTCTCAAGCCTTGTTCACGAGCTAATTGTTCGCGTTTAGTAGCGATTTCACGAGCTTCCTGTTCTGTTTCCAATACGTGGAACGTATCTCCCGCTTGAGGCGCGCCATTTAGACCTAAAATCAATACAGGTTCCGCGGGACCAGCTTCCGTAATACGTTGATTCCGTTCGTTGAACATCGCTTTGATACGTCCGTAATTGGTTCCTGCTAAAACGATGTCGCCTATTTTCATTGTTCCGTTTTGGACGAGAGCGGTAACAACATACCCACGGCCTTTATCCAAAGAAGATTCAATTACAGATCCAACGGCACGTTTTTTAGGATTTGCTTTTAATTCCAACATTTCGGCTTCAAGTAATACTTTTTCAAGTAATTCTTCTACTCCAATACCTTTTTTAGCGGAAATGTCCTGAGATTGGTATTTTCCACCCCAGTCTTCAACTAAATAGTTCATTCCTGCTAATGTTTCCTTGATTTTTTCAGGATTAGCGCTTGGTTTATCTATTTTGTTGATCGCGAAAATGATAGGCACTCCTGCCGCGGAAGCGTGATTGATAGCTTCTGTGGTTTGAGGCATCACATTATCATCGGCTGCTACTATAATAATAGCGATGTCGGTTACACTTGCGCCACGGGCACGCATAGCAGTAAAAGCCTCATGTCCGGGAGTATCTAAAAACGTAATGTGTCTTCCATCAGATAATTTCACATTGTAAGCGCCGATATGTTGGGTAATTCCTCCGGCTTCTCCGGCAATAACATTGGCACTACGAACATAGTCGAGTAAAGACGTTTTTCCATGGTCAACGTGTCCCATAACGGTAACGATTGGAGGACGCGAAACCAAATCTTCTTCTTTGTCTTCTTCTTCCGAAATAGCTTCAACAACTTCGGCGCTGACATATTCTGTTTTGAAACCGAATTCTTCGGCTACTATATTGATAGTTTCGGCATCCAAACGTTGATTGATGGAAACCATCATGCCGATATTCATACAAGTAGAAATGACTTGTACGACAGGTACATTCATCATATTTGCCAAATCGTTGGCTGTAACAAATTCAGTAATTTTGATGATATTACTTTGCATTTGTTCCATTTCGTCTTGTTCGAACTGACGCTGAGAAACCGCGTCACGTTTTTCACGACGATATTTTGCTCCTTTTTTCTGTCCTTTATTCGTAAGGCGAGCTAATGTTTCTTTGATTTGCTTTTGAACATCTTCTTCATTGACTTCAGCCTTTCCCGCTGGTTTTCTCAATTTCAGACGCGAATCGTTTTTCGCGACTTGTTGCGCTCCTTTTTCTATATCTACTTTTTCTTTTTTGATACGGTTCCTTTTTTTCTTCTTTATATCTTCGGGATCCATATCCGCTTTTTTCGTCAAAGTAGGTTTTTCCCTTTTCTCTTCAACCGGTGCAGAAGGCTTGGGTGGAGTGGGAGGGGGCGTATTGTTGCTTGCTTTGATTTTAGCCGCTCTTTCTTTCTTTTTTTCTTCTTTTGTTTTTTTCTTCGGACGAGTAGATTGATTGATTGTAGATAAATCAATTTTTCCGGTAACCTTGATGCTTGATTCTATTACCGGTTTGTTTAAACGGAAAACGCCATCATCTTCACTTTCTTGATTTTCTTCAGTAGAAAGATTGTCAATGTTATTATCTTCATCATCGGAATCATCGGAATCATCTTCTTCAGTTTCTTCAATTTCATCGACGAATTTTTCATCTTCTTCATATTGAACATCTTCTTCCTGATCAACGGAATATTCTTCAATATCGGGAATAATATCAGTTTCCTGAACAATCGGTTTTTCAGGTTCTTTTACTTCTTCCGGTAGAATAGTTTCTATTATTTCCTTTTTTTCAATTTCTGGTTCCGGCTGTTTTTCTTCCGGTTTATGAATTGTTTCAGGCTCTTCTGTTTTTTTCTTTTTACCGATGGAGTCCAAATCTATTTTTCCTTTTGTAACGAATTTTGGGCGGAATTCTTCGGGAATTTCCGTCTTAATTTCATCTATTTTCTTTTCTTCTTTTTTCTCATAGCCCTCAACAACGACAGTTTCTTTCTTTTTATCTTTAGAAAGACGGTCATGGCTGATTTTTTCGGACTCAAGTTTCAGATTTTTGTCATTATTGAATTCTTTGATAAGAAGTTCATATTCCTCATCACTAATTTTTGTATTGGGATTTTCTTCGACAGAAAAACCTTTTTTATGCAAGAATTCAACTATCGTTGATAATCCTACATTTAAGTTTCTTGTTACTTTATTTAATCTGATAGACATACAATATTATTAGGTGGAAATATAAATTTATTCTTCTTCGAATTCCGCGTTGAGAATTTCAAGGATTTCATCTACGGTATTTTCTTCCAAATCAGCTTTTTCGATGATTTCGTTGCGGTTCATGCTTAATACATTTTTAGCCGTATAGCATCCGATATTTTTCAACGCTTCTATTACCCATGTTTCTATTTCGTCTGAGAATTCATCCAAATAGATATCTTCTCCGTCAATATCAATATCTCGGAATACGTCAATAGTGTATTCTGTGAGCATACTTGCTAATTTGATGTTTAATCCTCCTTTTCCAATAGCTAAAGAAACTTCTTCAGGCCGGAGATATACTTCCGCTTTCTTTTCTTCTTCATTTATTTTAATAGAAGAGATTTTCGCAGGGCTTAACGCTCTTTGTATAAACAGTGCCGTGTTGTTTGTATAATTGATTACATCAATGTTTTCATTGCGCAAGTCCCTTACGATTCCGTGGATACGGGCTCCTTTCATACCAACACAGGCTCCTACTGGGTCGATGCGGTCGTCGTAAGATTCTACGGCGACTTTAGCTCTTTCTCCCGGTATACGCGCGATACGTTTGATCGTAATCAATCCGTCATGGATTTCAGGAACTTCTAATTCGAATAATCTTTGCATGAAAAGATTAGAAGTGCGCGAAAGAATAATTTTGGGATTATTGTTTTGATTATCTACTTTCACAACAACAGCCCGTAACGTTTCATTTTTTCTGAAAAAATCTCCGGGAATTTGTTCTGTTTTAGGCAGGATCAATTCATTTTCTTCGTCGTCCAAAAGTAAAATTTCTTTTTTCCAGATTTGATAAACTTCTGCGGCTATGATTTGTCCAATCCTGTCTTTATATTTGTTGTATAAATTATCTTTTTGAAGTTCTAATATTTTGGAAGATAGGGCTTGACGAAGGTTTAGCACGGCTCTTCGTCCGAAATCGGCAAAATGTACTTCATCGGTAACTTCTTCGCCTACTTCATAATCATCATCAATTTTTTTCGCGTCACTGAGGGTCAGTTGTAAGTTCGGATCTTCTAATTCGTCATCTTCCACAACTTCTCTGTTTCTCCAAATTTCAAAGTCGCCTTTGTCTGGATTGATAATGATGTTGTAATTTTCATCTGTTCCGAACATTTTGCAAATAACACTGCGGAAAGCTTCTTCGATAACGCTGATTAATGTCGTTCTGTCGATGTTTTTTAATTCTTTAAATTCCGCAAATGTATCGATCATACTAATCGTTTCCTGTTTCTTCGCCATAAATTTTTTACTTGAATCTGATTAAGTATTTTGTATATTTTATTTCATCGTAAGTATATGTCAAATCTTCTTCGACAGTTATTTTTCTTTTTGAACCTTCGGGCTTTTCTTGCCTTTCGATTGTCAATATTATGTTTTTTTCATTGGCGTCCTTTAAAATTCCTGTGAGCTTTTTGCCTGATTTAGTTAAAATTTCAACTTCATTGCCAATGTTTTTTGTATATTGTTTCTGTATTTTGAAAGGTTGTGAAATTCCTGAAGAACCCACTTCTAATTCAAAGTCTTCAATTTCCCTGTCTAAATTAGATTCTATAAATTTAGTAAGAGCCACGCAATCATCAATACCGATCGACCGAAAACTATCAATTTCAACAACAATAATATTTCCCGGTTTTATATCTACATTTACAAGAAATATATCCGAATTATCCCGGATGAAAACTTCTGTAAGTTGCTCTATTAAAATTTTATTTATCATGAATTTATCCGTGAGAATGAAAGAAGGGGACTATCAGTCCCCTTCCTCCTTAATAGTTTCGGATGCAAAATTAAAAATTTTTATTCTTTCTTCCAAATAATCAGAGAGTTTCTTGAAAATATTTTATAAAAATTGTTTTGTAACAATATTTATTTCTTAACTACTTTCAGGGTAACTCCATCAATTTTCAATACATATACGCCTTTGGTCAATCCAGAGACATCAATACTTGTAGAACCATTTTCCGCATTATAAACATTGATTAATTTACCGGCAAGATCGAATAACCTGATTCCGTTGTCAGATTGTATTGTACTTGTTATTGTCAGAATATCTTCTACCGGATTCGGGTAGATATTTAATGCTGATGTTTTTTCTTCTTTCAAAGAAGTTGTTTCATTTTCTTGATATTTTGCATATAATGCCATATTGAACGCGGCTCTTATAGGTGCGTTCATCGCGCTAAAACCTTCAACAGTTTCGGAACCGATATTGCTTGTTACTGTCGAACCATTTACTAATGTAGTTGCCAACGCGTTGTTGTTTTCGAGTTGAGCGCTTGGAAAATCATTGTATCCCGCGATTCGGTGAGTATTTTTGATGTCTTTTCCGTTTATTGAAATCGCAGTAGCGAAACAGTTCTTAACCGTATTGTATTTTCTCGCGAATCCGACAATTCCTCCCGCGTAAGAGCCTTTGCCTGAAGTGATAACTTCTCCCGCGAAGTTACAGGCATCAATGATCGTATGATCGCTGAATCCAACGACTCCTCCGACTGCGGCGCTATAACCTGTCGCCGAAACTTTACAAACAGAATTGCATTTTTCGATACTTCCTGTTCCGGATGTATATCCCACAACTCCTCCGATGAAAGCGTCTAAGAAATCAGAAGATACCGAATATCCTGAAACAATTCCTCCTGTGTTGCAACTGGAGATTTTACCATCGCTTTTTCCGGCCAATATACCGACATATTTCTTACCCTTACTTTCTTTGTTTGTTGTTTCTATTGAAAGATTTTTAATTTCTCCACCAGAACCAAGATACGCGAATAATCCTGTATAATCTTCATCAGGACGATTGAACCACAATCCTTTGATGGTTTTGTCATTTCCGTCAAGATGTCCGTTGAAACTATCATTGCCAATCGGCAACCAACCTTTTCCATCCGAGTTATTTGCATTGATATAGGATGTGAGGTCGATATCATTCATTACAATGAAATATTTACCTTCTCCTAAAACTCCCGGATAGTTATTTAAGCTTGCTAATTGAGCGGCATTACAAATTTGGAAAGGATTTTCTTTCGTTCCGTTTCCTCCACAGAAAGTTTCTTGTTGATTAGGAATCGCAGGAGTTGCGTCTGTTCCACTGATTGCAGGAGCAATGCCTGTTTGCCATATAAATACGGGCAAAGCAGAACTCATTTTCCATATACTGTTGAAATTCCAAGACGCATTTGTATAGGTTGCTTTGTCGTACAATTCAGCGATTGTTTTGTCTATGCCTTCTCTGTTTTGAAGATTTCCGGTAACAGTATTTCCATTAACCAACATTCCACCGAATGCGATATTTTCAGTAAGCAACCCCGTCGCATTGTCATTATACCCAACTATGCGATGTGCATTGGTCGTTTCTTTACTAAATAAATCTTCAACTCTGGAATTAGCCGCTGCGGATTGAGATATAGAACTTCGTGCGTTGAATCCGACTAATCCTCCGGCATAAGTTCCATAAGATACGACATCTCCGGATGCATAACAATTTTGAATCGAACCGTAATTGTCAAAACCTACCAATCCTCCAACCGCGGCACTATAGCCATCTCCGATAACTTTACAAGTAGAATAACAATCTAAAATAGTTCCGCCTTCATTTTCTCCTACCAAACCGCCAACACTAACTTGTGTTCCTTCCGCACTAACATATCCGCCGACACAACATCTTTCTATTTTTCCTGAATTTCTACCGGCTAAAATTCCAACATACCTATTTTCATCTTGATAAACAGATTTGTAACTTGCTGATCCATTAGTCAAACGGAGAAACATACGATGTAGGTCTTTTTGTTCTAAATCAGCTTCAATATCAGCGTCCTCAATACATAAATCGGAAACAACAGCCTTGGTACCCAAATGACCGAACAATCCCATGTATTTTTGATATGGACGGTTCATCCATAAATTTTTTATAGATTTTTTGTTTCCATTCAGAGTTCCGTTGAAACATTCGTTTACTCCAATCGGCAACCATCCTGTAACCCAATTATTACATTCAATTGTTTCGATTGTGAGGTCGTACATGTCAATATCTTGTATTAACTTAAAATATTTGCCAACTCCTTTGTCTCCAAGATAATTATTGAGAAGATACAATTGATCGGGAGTCGCGATTAAAAAAGGATCTGTCGCGGTTCCTGTTCCGCCCGCGAAGCCGTTGATAGGAGTTGGAGTTGTTGATACTTGTCTAAGGATTGGCAGACCTGTTCCACTTGGGGGCATGGTCCAAATATTATCAAAATCCCATCCCAGATCGGTATAGAATTTTTTTGTATGGAGATCTGATAAAGGAGCCGGTGAACCGTTTTTTCCATAAATAGGGCTTAAGTCATCATTGTAGTAATTAAATTCATAAGTGCCACTTGGGTTGTAATTTCCCGATATATGACCTGAATAACTAGTGTCATGATCGAAACCGCCACTACCAACTGATGAAACATCTTCAGCTGCAAAAACGCAATGAGAGATGATCCCGGAAGTATTTGCGGCTAAACCGCCTGAACGAACGCCGCATCCAAAAGAATTAGCACATTGGGATCCGACACTTAAATATCCTGAAACATAGGAATTTTTAATTATTCCTCTGTTAATTCCAACTAAACCACCTACACGTTGTTGTTGTGAGGATATTTCAATATTGGAATAACAGTTAATAACTATTCCGGTATTTCCCAAAATAGCAACCATCCCTCCTATATTATTAGTTTCCCAATATTTATAACTAGCCATAGGAGGTTCTAAACCTTGTATGAATCCGGAAACATAACAAGTTTCAATTTTACCCATGCATGTGGTTGCTAAAATAGCATGATCTTTTCCGGAAGAAGCGTATGCATTTTCTATTCCAAGGTTTTTTATTTCTCCAAGTTGACCAATGTTGTCAAAAAAACCGATGGAAAGATGTATGTTCATTATTCTTTTTCCATTCCCATTGAATTTTGCTTCAAAGGGATTCTCATCGTTTCCTATCGGATTCCAAGTTATACTGAGAGGAGCGAAGTCTATATCCTTCGTAAGAATAAAATGAGTATCCGAATAATTGCTGCCAAGATAATTATTGAGAAGTGTTAATTGATGGTAATTTTCAATCTGATAAGGACTGTTGGCGTTACCATTGCCTCCTGCGAATTGAGCGTGCATATATGTAACACACACCACAAGTAATAACATGATAAGTTTAATTGTTTTCATAACAAATTTTTGTGTATCGTTGTCTATTTAATTAGTGCTTAGTGATTTTGTAAAAGAATCCGCAAATTTAATCACAAATTTTAACTAAATAAAATAAATTTTAATGTTTTTTAAAAATAGAAATTGAATTTGATATTAAAACGTTTTAATTTTGTCGCATGAAGAGTTTTCTATACTTTTGTACACATAATTCAAAACAAAACCAAATTATTATTAATAACCACTTTATTTTATGGAAGCCTTATTGCACTATGTCTGGAAATATCGTTTATACGATTCTGATTCCTTTTTAACTTCAACAGGAGATTCTGTTTATATTATAGATCCCGGAACGCATAATACAGATGCCGGTCCTGATTTTTTTAATGCTAAAATCAGGATTAATAATGAAACTTGGGCAGGGAATGTCGAGATTCATTCGTTTGCTTCCGACTGGAAAAAGCATGGACATCATACGGATAAGGCATATAATTCGGTTATTCTTCATGTAGTAGAGAATCTTAACGTGGAAAAAACGGAAACCGAAAACGGACGGAATATTCCGCATTTATTGTTAAATATTCCGGATAAAATCAGGAATAATTACGAATATCTTTTGAGTAGACAACATTCTATTCCTTGTATTAACCGGATAAGAGAAATCCCTCAAATATATCTTACGGATTGGATGAACGCTTTATTAATACAGCGGTTGGAGCGTAAAACAGATGATATATACCGGCTTTTATCCGGTAATAAAGATGATTGGGGCGAAACGTTTTATATCACTCTGTCGCGGAATTTTGGATTTGGAATCAATAACGACGCTTTTGAACGTTTGGCTAAAAGTTTGCCTTTGAAGTATATACATAAGCATAAAAATTCTACATCGCAAACTGAGGCATTGTTTTTCGGACAGGCAGGGATGTTAGAACCGGATGAAAGCGGTGATGATTATTTTCTCGCGTTAAAGAAAGAATATGATTTCCTGAAACAAAAATTTGATTTAAAACCTTTAGAATCGCATATATTCAAAAATTTAAGAATTAGGCCAAACAATTTTCCTCATATAAAAATCGCTCAATTAGCAGCGTTAATCAGAACACAAGATAAGATATTCTCAAAAATGTTGGAATTAACTGATATTTCAGATATCAGAATGCTCTTTGTTTCGGAATTACATGATTATTGGCATACACACTATTTTTTCTCTAAAAGTACCTCGAAAAGAAAAAAAAATATCGGACTTACCGCGCTGAATTCAATTTTGATTAATACGGTTATTCCTGTTTTATTTGCTTACGGAAAATTAAAAAATCAATCAAAACATCAAGAAAAGGCGTTGAGGATGATGGAAATGATTAAACCTGAAAGTAATTATATTGTCAATGAATTCGCAAGGTCGGGATTTGTTTGTTTTCATGCCGGAGATTCTCAGGCTTTGATTCAATTGCGAAAGGAATATTGTGAAAAGAAAAAATGTATCTTTTGTAGAATATGCCATAAACTTTTATCAAAATGATGATGTTGTCCAAGTAAACTTCGTATTTTTGTGCCTCGATATGCATAAACGATATAATTAGAACTCATGCCTAAAAATTATATATCTTTTATAAAGGAAACAATTTTAGCAACAATAGTAATTTGTTTTATTTTTTGTGGTTTATACGCTTGCGCCAGTTTAGGTTCTCCGGGAGGAGGAGATTATGATGTTACTCCGCCCAGTTATGTTTCGAGTACACCCGAACTTAATGCTAAAAATTACAATAAGAACAAAATCGAGATTATTTTTGACGAATTAATTACTCTTGAAAAAACATCAGAAAAAGTCATTGTTACTCCTCCGCAACAACAAAATCCAATAATCAAAGCGCAAGGACGGAAAATAATTGTAGAATTGAAAGATTCCCTATGGCCGAATACTACATATACCATTGATTTTACGGATGCTATCGTAGATAATAATGAAAAAAATGCTTTGGAAGGATTCTCTTTTGCCTTTTCTACAGGAGAAACTGTTGATTCCCTGATGGTTTCGGGGCGATTGCTTAACGCCGAAAATTTAGAACCGATGCCTAATATATTGATCGGATTGCATACCAATTTGAATGACTCGGCATTTCTGAAATTACCTTTTAAACGTACAACAAAAACGAACGACAGGGGGCAATTCAGTATCAAAAATGTCAGTCCGGGAACTTACCGGATTTACGCGCTTAATGATTTAAACAGGGATTATAAATTTGACCAACCGGGAGAAGCCATCGCTTTCAGTGATAGCTTAATTATACCCGGATTTGAATTCGCGGTTCGCCAGGATACAATATGGAAAGATACGACCAAAATCGAAATTGATACGATTAATAACATTCCGTATACTCGTTTTCTTCCTGATGATGTAATGTTATTTTTGTTTAATGAAAAAATAGGAAGACAATTTATGTCACGTCCGGAACGTCCGGAAGAACATCGATTTATTCTTAATTTCAATGAAAGTCCAAATCCATTGCCCGAAATTAAACTCTTAAATGAACCCGAAATGACAATCCAAAATTGGTATGTCAGGGAATTTAGTGACGGAGGAAAAAAAATTGAATATTGGATTACCGATTCGATTATTTCCAAGATCGATACATTGGTGTTGGAGACTAAATATTTGAAATCGGATTCTCTGAATCAATTAATTTCCACGATAGATACATTGAAGTTGTTTAACAGGAATTCAAAGAAAGAATCAACCAAAAAGAAAAAAAATGAAGAAGAAAAAATAGATTTTCTCGGGATTACTATTTCTTCTTCACCGGAAATATACGATACCTTAAAAGTTACTTTCTCCGAACCATTGCTCTCTTTTGATAAAAATAATCTGAAATTGGAAGAAAAAGTAGATACAATTTGGAAGCCAACGGAATCTTCTATCCTTGTCGATAGCATGAATCCGAGAATGTATAGGGTTAATAAAAAATGGTCGTATGGAATGGAATACCAGGTTTCAATAGACTCCGCTGCTTTTATGGGAATATATGGGCATTGGAATAATAAACAACAATCAACTTTTAAAATAAAAAAGAAAGACGAATATAGCCAGTTGGTTATCATCATAACCGGAAATAATTATCCTTCTGGTATTGGAGAATTACTTGATACTTCGGATAAAGTTGTGAGAAGAGTTCCTCTTAGGAAAGGATATTTATTATTTCCTAACCTTAAACCGGGGAAATATTATTTAAGATATATTGATGATGCTAATGGGAATGGAGAATGGGACACAGGTAATTACGCCGAAAAATCGCAACCAGAGAAAGTTTATTATTTTGGTACATTTTTTGACATAACGCTTAATTGGCAACAAGAGCAGAATTGGAATATTCAAGAAATTCCAATTGAGAAACAAAAGCCAATAGAAATTACCAAAAATAAACCTCAGGAAAGTAAAAATAAGAAAAATGAAGAATATAACCGGAGTATACGTAAATAATTCAATCGGATTTTACAAAAAAATAATATATGCCAGTTTATTGAGTCTGTTTTTTTTGTCATTCAGTAACGACGCGTTTTCTCAGGAATTACCTTTTAAACCGGGAGAAAGTTTGAACTATACGATCCATTATAAGTATGGAATCGTTATGGCTAAAGCAGGAACCGCGCAATATGACGTAAAAGAATGTCTGTTTAGGACGAAACCCGCGATCAGAACATCATTGTCTTTCAAAACAACTTCGATGTTTGATAAAGTCTATAAAATAAGAGATACATTATATTCGTATTCTACTCCCGAATTACAGCCTGTTTTTCATCGTAAATATCTGCATGAAGGAAAAACGGAATACGTGGAAGAAATTGACTATAAAAAATTTTCGAATACATATACTTCCGTTTCTTCCAAAAGATATAATGATGATGTCGTTAAATTCGATACAATATTGTTTGCGAAAGAAAAAGGCTACGACATGATAAATATATTTACTTTTGCCCGAATTGTCGATTGCTCTTCCCTGAAGCCGGGAGCTTCATTCACAATAACTTCTTTTGTAGGGAGAGACGCGGTGCCGATGAATATACGCTATGCCGGACAAACGATTTTGGATAAAGGTTCTGTGAAATATAAAACCCACAAATTCGAAATAGATATTATAGACCCTGCTTTTGACGAGCATAAAAAAGCCATAGAAATATGGATTAGCGACGATGATAACAGGGTGCCGATTAAATTGCGCGCAAAACTGAAAATCGGAGCTGCCGAAGCGGAATTGTCTTCTTTTAAAAACCTGAAATATCCTTTTGATTCACGGATTGAAATAAAGTAAGGATATCCTGTTATTTAAATATCCATTTCCAGATAGAAATTACTTCGATATTACCACAAAATAATTCCCCTGTATTTCTACTCAACCCGACTTGAAAACCAACAAACGATACAATTTTTTTTGCAAAAAAATGAATTTATCGAAATCAAATTCGTTAAATTGTATGTTTTGACGAAATTGAATTAGAATTAATCTTCCGAATAAAGTATCATCAACCGATTAATTTCTTGTTCCCAAATATTACAACATCCATCGCTTGGCATCTTCCAATCTCCTCTCGGAGACAAATTAACCGATCCGGTTTTAGGACCATCCGGCATACAAGAACGTTTGAACTGCTGACTGAAAAAACGTTTAAAAAAGATATTCATCCACTTAAGTAAGGTTTTCCGGGAATATTTTTCGTTGAATGCTTTTTTGGCAAGGAACAAAATTTTTTCGGGAGTAAATCCGAAACGAACAGTGTAATACAAGAAAAAGTCATGGAGTTCGTAAGGACCTACAATATCTTCGGTCTTTTGGGTTATATTTTCTTTTGTTTTCGATGGAAGTAATTCCGGACTAATTGGAGTATCTATAATGTCGAGTAAGATATGCCGGGATTTTTCTTCAAAATAGTTTTTTGATAACCAACCGACTAAATGACGTACCAATGTTTTGGGAATACCGGCATTAACAGCGTACATTGAAATGTGGTCGCCGCTATAAGTACACCATCCTAAGGCTAATTCCGACAAATTTCCTGTTCCAATTACCAAACCTGAAGTCTGGTTGGCAATGTCCATCAGTATTTGAGTGCGTTCGCGAGCCTGCGAATTTTCGTACGTAACATCATGTATGACAGCATCATGCCCGATATCTTTGAAATGTTGTTCGCAAGCGGGAATGATATTTATTTCACGAATAGTAATACCTAACGATTTCATCAAAAGTTGGGCATTTTCGTAAGTCCTGTCTGTTGTTCCGAATCCGGGCATTGTAACTCCGATGATATTTTCTCTTGGAATGCCGATTTTATCAAAAGTTTTTACCGTAACCAAAAGAGCCAAAGTCGAGTCTAATCCTCCGGAAATTCCGATAACAGCCGTTTTCAATTGAGTATGAAGCATTCTTCTTGCCAATCCTCCTGTTTGTATGGAAAAAATTTCATCGCAACGGTTGTCCCGTAAAAATTCGGATGGAATAAACGGATGGGGATTTACGTTCCGGTTTAATGTAAAATCAGGTTGTTCATTTATTTCAATATTGATTTTACGATATTCCGAAACAGGTTTGAAAGATGTTGTTTTTTGCCTGTCTGATTGTAAAGTTTCTATATCAATTTCAGAAACAATCAATTGTTCTTCAAATAAAAAACGTTTTGAATGAGCGATTTGCGTTCCGTTTTCATAAATCAATCCGTTTCCTGAAAAAACAATGTCGGTAGAAGATTCTCCATATCCGGAAGACGCGTAAACATATCCCGCTATACATCGCGCGGATTGTTGTTGAATCAATGATTTAACATAGTCATTTTTTCCTGCCAATTCGTTGCTCGCGGAAAGGTTAAATATAATGTGAACTCCATTTAAGGCGTGATTGGAACTTGGGGGAATTGTTACCCATAAATCTTCGCAGATTTCTACCGCGAAAGCAAAAGAATTATCGCCGAATAAAATGTCTGTTCCGAAAGGAATTTGTTCGCAACCAGCGTAATCGATTGTTTTTGATACGGATTCTTTCGAAGATACAAACCATCGTTGTTCGTGAAATTCGTTGTAATTAGGAAGGTGTGTTTTAGGGATAATTCCCAAGATTTTTCCCGATTGACAAACAACTGCGGCATTATATAATTTTCCGTTTATACGGATAGGAGCGCCGATAATAAAAATTGTATCAAAACAAATGGTTGTGGATTCTAACAGATGCTTGATTTCCAATTCTGATTGTTCCAATAAAAATTGTTGGTTGAACAAATCAGCGCATGTATATCCGGTAATTGACAATTCTGGGAAACACACGATTTGTACGTCTTGGTCTGCCGACTTTTTTATTAAATTCTCGATTCTTTGTCTGTTGAAAGAACAATCAGCAACTTTTAGTTCCGGAATGGCTACAGCTACTTTTATAAATCCTAAATTTTTCATGCTTTGTTTTGTATAAACTGTTCGATGTTAAATATAATTATAAAATGTTTTTATCGGGATAATCAATCGTATAATGTAGGCCGCGGCTTTCTTTCCGTTCCATAGCTTGTTTGATTACTAAATAGCTCACGTTGATTATGTTGCGAAGCTCACAAATATCTCTTGAAACGACAGAACGGATGAAGAGATTTTCAGTTTCACGATATAAAATTTCCAACCGGTCTAAAGCTCTTTTTAAACGGAGATTTGAGCGAACAATGCCGACATAATTAGACATGATAGAACCGACTTCTTTTACACTTTGCGTTATCAATACCATTTCTTCAGGAAGAGAAGTGCCTTCGTCGTTCCAAACCGGAATCGTTTCTTTGAAAGTATATCCGTCAATAACGCTTAACGCGTGTTTCGCGGCAGCGTCGGCAAAAACAACAGCTTCGACTAATGAATTGGAAGCCAGTCGGTTCGCTCCGTGAAGTCCGGTACAGGAACATTCTCCTGAAGCATATAACCTGTTGATGGTCGACTGTCCATTTAAATCTACAACAATTCCTCCACACAGATAATGAGCGGCAGGCGCTACCGGAATATAATCATTTGTTATATCAATACCTTCCTGTAAACATTTTTCATAAATATTCGGAAAATGTTTTTTTGTTTCTTCCGCGTCTTTATGCGTTACGTCGAGGTAAACGAAATCATCGCCTCTGTTTTTCATTTCCGTGTCGATAGCGCGGGCTACGATATCGCGTGGAGCCAGCGATTTCCGGTCGTCATATTTTTGCATGAATTCTTTTCCGGATTTGGTGCGGAGAACTCCTCCGTATCCGCGCATTGCTTCAGTTATCAGGAAAGAAGGACGTTCTTTCGGGTTATACAATGCCGTAGGATGGAATTGTACGAATTCCATGTCTTTCACTAATCCTTTGGCGCGATAAACCATCGCTATTCCATCGCCGGTAGCGACTAACGGATTGGTGGTAGTTTGATAGATACTTCCGATTCCTCCGGTCGCAATCATTGTTACTTTAGACAAAAAAGTATGAATGTTATTTGTCCGTTCGCTCAATACATAAGCTCCATAACATTCTATGTTTTCCATTTGGCGGGTTACTTTACTGCCTAAATGATGTTGTGTCAGGATTTCGATTGCAAAATGCCGGTCAAAAACTTTGATATTCGGATGACTTTTAACCCTGCGAATCAGGCTCGTTTGAATTTCGGCTCCCGTTGTATCTTTGTGGTGAAGAATGCGGAATTCCGAATGTCCGCCTTCCTTATGTAAATCAAAATTTCCT
This sequence comes from Bacteroidales bacterium, assembly GCA_031553755.1. Classification (GTDB taxonomy): domain Bacteria; phylum Bacteroidota; class Bacteroidia; order Bacteroidales; family Azobacteroidaceae; genus JAIRVZ01. The sequence goes on from JAVBKZ010000116.1 coordinate 19,484, forward strand.
TCTGAATCCTTATCAAAATCAACGCCCCATTTGATTAATTCTTCGATTTGGGCCGGAGCTTCTTTCACGACTTTTTCTACAATCACACGATTGCAACAATTGTCGCCCGCGATCAAAGTGTCTTGGATATGTTTTTCAAAATCATCCATAGGCGCGGTTACCGAGGCGATACCTCCCTGGGCGAAAAAAGTATTCGCTTCTTCCAATGTAGTTTTGCAAATAATGCCAACTCGTCCTTTATCGGCGACTTTAAGCGCAAAACTCATACCCGCGATACCTGAACCTATAATAAGAAAATCAAATTTGTGAATCATATTATTGAATGATCTAACTAGAATATTAACGGATTAACTAAATCACAGTTATTAAATAAGGGAACAAAGTTAATGAATAATGGAGTTTTGTTATATCTTTGGTGAAAAATTATTAGGGAACTTTTGATTATTACAATTTCAATTTATCTAAAAATAATATCATAATGAGTTACGACGTAGCCATCATTGGAGGAGGCCCTGCCGGATATACCGCGGCCGAACTTGCCGGAGTTAACGGCTTGAAAACTATTTTGTTTGAAAAAAACGCGTTAGGCGGAGTTTGTCTGAACGAAGGCTGTGTTCCTACGAAAACATTGCTTTATTCGGCGAAAATATACCAAAATTCTAAAGATTCAAGTAAATATGGAATAGGTTGTGAAAATGTGTCTTTTGATCTTCCTAAAATTATCCAAAGGAAAAATAAAGTTGTCAGGAAATTAAATGCCGGAGTGCGGGCGAAAATGCAGGAAGCCGGAGTTGAAACAATATTGGGAGAAGCTCAAATTGTTGAAAATACAGGAGATAACGTTGTCATATCGTCTAACGGACAATCATATCAGGCAAGGTATTTATTAATTTGTTCCGGTTCTGAAAATATATTACCGCCCATTCCCGGACTTTCAGAAATCGAATTTCTTACTTCCCGCGAAGCTTTGGACGTAAAAGAATGTCCGGAATCTCTGCTAATTATCGGGGGTGGAGTGATCGGAATAGAATTCGCTTCATTTTTTAATACGTTGGGAACGAAAGTTATCATTGTAGAAATGATGGATGAAATATTGGGCGGAATGGATAAGGAACTTTCTTCAATGTTGCGTGCCGAATATGCTAAGAAGGGAATTGAATTTCATTTGAATTCAAAAGTAATTGCCGTAGACGGAAATAAAACGACCATTGAAAAAAACGGAGAAAAAATCGAATTACAATCCGAAAAAATATTGGTCAGCACCGGGCGGCGTCCTGTTACGAAAGGATTTGGATTAGAAAGCCTGAAACTTGAAATGTTTCGTTCGGGACTGAAAGTAAATGAGTTTATGCAAACTTCCCAAAGTAATATTTACGCGTGCGGAGATGTTACCGGATTTTCTTTATTAGCTCATACTGCGGTCAGGGAAGCGGAAGTCGCGATCGAACATATTTTGAATAAAAACGTGAAAATGAGTTACAAAGCAATTCCCGGAGTTGTTTACACAAATCCTGAAATAGCAGGGGTAGGAGCTACGGAAGAAACCTTACAGGCTAATAATATTCCATACAAAGTAAAAAAATTACCAATGGCCCATTCCGGACGGTTTGTCGCTGAAAATGAACAAGGAAATGGAGTCTGTAAAATTATATTAGCGGAAGATGAAACCGTTTTAGGCGTACATATACTTGGTAATCCTGCTTCTGAGATTATTGTTATCGCGGGAATCGCGATAGAAAAAGGCATGAAAGCCGAAGAATTGAAAAGTATGATTTTTCCTCATCCTACCGTAGGTGAAATTATAAAAGAAACTTTATAACGAAAACAAAAGGAATGTAAAATTAATTTTACATTCCTTTTGTCAATAACATATCAAAATGTGTGTAGTGCATTCTAATGCGGTGCATACCTTATCGCCTGTTGTTTTTTATACCGATATAATAAACAAAATCCATGCCAAAGAAAAAAATAGATTGTTTTATTTATATTATCCGATATAAAATTAAATTATTGTAGAAATGTGTTAATAAATGTGGAAATTTTCCACAAAAACTAATGGCAGGTATTTATTTACATATTCCTTTTTGCAAAACACGATGTATATATTGTGATTTTTTTTCTTCTGTATCAATGGAAAAAAGAATCAGGTATATTGACGCTTTGTGTAAAGAATTGTATTTAAGAAAAGATTTCCTCAGTACTGAAAAAATCGAAACGATATATTTCGGAGGAGGTACGCCTTCACTGTTACAAAAAGATGATTTTCTGAAAATATTTACGCGAATATCTGAAAATAAGTATTTTATTGAAAATGATAATGAAATAACTATCGAGGCTAATCCTGATGATTTGAGTTTTGAATACCTTGAATCTCTTACAGGTTTGTCTTTATTTAACAGGATAAGTATTGGTATTCAAAGTTTTCATAACGAAGAATTACATTTCCTGAACCGTAGGCACAATGCAGAAAAAGCAACTCAGGCTGTTAAAAACAGTAAGAACGCCGGTTTTGAAAATATAAGTATTGATTTGATGTATGGTTTACCGGGACAAACGCTTCGACGTTGGAAAGAAAATTTATACAAAGCCATCGATTTGGATGTTCAACATATTTCGGCTTATCATCTGATTTATGAAGAAGGCACTCGCCTGCACAAGATGTTGAAAGATAAAAATATTACTCCCGCGGATGAAGAATTAAGTGTAGAAATGTTTTCCGAAATGATTGAAATACTCACGTCTGTCGGTTTTGAACATTATGAAATATCTAATTTTGCCAAACCGGGATTTGTCTCTAAGCACAATTCTTCTTATTGGGATGGAACTTCCTATTTAGGAGTTGGAGCATCTGCTCATTCATTTAACGGCAAGGAACGGAATTGGAATGTTTCTGATTTAAATAAATACATCAATTCGATAGAACAAGGAATTCTCCCGGTTGAAACGGAAATTATAGGAAAAATCGAAGCGTATAACGACTTCATTTTGACGCGTATGCGCACGATGAAAGGAATGGATTTAGGAGAATTGGAATCTTTATTTGGTGAAAAAATGAAAGAATATTGCTTGAGGCAATCTCAAAAACACATCAATAATCAAACAGTAGATTTTTTTGGGAATAGATTAAAATTAACGAAAAAAGGAATTTTTATTTCAGACGGAATTATGAGTGATTTGTTTCGTTGAATGGATGTTCCGTTAAATAAGCGTTATAATACCTCACATCGCCGGTAACTTCTTCTCCCAACCAATCGGGTTTGGAAAATGTTTCATTTTCGGATTGTAATTCTAATTCTGCCAAAACAAGACCTTGGTTCGCGCCATAAAATACATCAATTTCAAAAACATGATTTTCGTATGTAACGTAATGCCGTGTCTTTTCGATAAATCCGGGATTGCAGAGTTTTAATATTCCTTCCGCGTCTTTGACCGGAATTTCATATTCGAATTCACACCTGGAAAATCCATTCTTGTTTGTAGGCCCTTTAATCGTTATGAAAGCTTTCTCTCCTTTAATCCTGATTCTGACTGTTTTTTCGGGAGAAGCGCATATATAAGCCTGTACGATTTTTTCCTTTCGGGTTACAAAAGGAAAAAAATCGCCTTTGACTAAAAACTTCCGTTCGATTTCTATCATGATTATTTTTTACCTCCGTAGCTGAACGAAACCGGAATATATGAAGGACTTTGCAGTTGTTGTCCGCCAACGCTTATCGATGGTTTCAACTTGAAAGTTACTTTGGTCGGTTCGTTTCCTACTCCGGCGAAATTAAACGCCAGGTTTTTGATAGCATCGGCCGATTGTCCGCTCATTGCTTTTCTTAAATCAAAATTCAGGTTGATTGGCAATTGGCTGGTTTGTCCGGAAGCGACTTGCAACTTAGAAGCGATCGAACCGGTTGTCATTTCGATTCCGTCTATTTCCAACATGTATTGCAATCCGTTTAATAACGCGGTCTGAATGCCGGGATTTTTTACATCCAAATTTAATGTAAATTGTAAAGGTAAAGCGCTGTTTGATTTTGTGAACAATGAAGTCAGCGCAAGTACGGAACTCGCTAAATTATTAGAACTTAAATTAACGCCTCCTAACGATAAGTTAGAAACTGAATTGTATTTGTATTCACATTGAGTTAAACTGTATGTGCTTAATAATGATTGAGCTACATCGCAAGAAAACATCACGAACGCAAGGCTTAATACTGCAATAATTTTTTTCATTTGTATATAATTTTTTTTATTTATGTAATTATCAAAAAACGGTTACCATTGTAGCTCCAAATCCGTATTCCTTGAATGAAGCGTCTTGAAAACGACAATTTTTATATTTTGTTTTCAATTCTTGTATGATAGCATTTCGAAGTACACCTTCTCCTTTGCCATGAATAAATACGATTTTTTGCTTTTTCCGGAATTTATTTTGTTCCATCACTTCTCTGAATTTATCCAATTGAATATTTAACATTGCCGTGTTATCCAATCCTACTGTTGTATCAATCAATTCATTGATGTGTAGATCTATTTCGATAATGTCTGGTAAATTATCTTTTTTTACTGTTATTAGCTTAGGTTGAGGCAAATCCATTTTAGCCTTTTGATTCATCGCTTCTTGTATGTCGGTAGCGGAAACGAGCATTTCCTTTTCCGGAATATCGTTTACTACAATAGGGTAAACCAAGGCTTCATCTTCGAAAAAATCATTTTCCCTGAAACTGTGCAGTTTATAAAATTTAACTCCGTCAATCCTGATTTCTATACTTTGGGCGTTTTTCAGCGTATATTTTTTATCTTCTTTATACGCAAGGAATTGTACGCATATTTTTTCTAAACTATTTAAGTCTTCTTTGCCGAATTCTTCGAGAAGTAGATGAGAATTAGGTTCGATAACGCCACGAAAACGACTGTTCCACGCGTTGTTGTCCCGGTTCATATAATTCAGAAACAAGAAATAATTACTATCATTAACCAAATATGTTTCGTAATTACATTTACCCAGATTTTTAATGTCGGAAGGAATAAAAACCAAATAAACATTCAAGATATCTTTACCCGATATTTCTGAGACGACTTTCTCTTCTTCTTTATTTTTTTCGGCTTCCGTATGTTTTATCTCTACGGTTTGAGCCACTGCTTTCGAAGCGCTTTTCACTTGTGTTTCATTCGATTCGATAACTACACATTCGCGAATAAGCACAGGTGTTTCAAACCCGTCCTCTTCCTCTACGAAAACAATATCTTTCCCTTGGAATTTTCTTACAATTCCTCCTCCCACAGAATTTAAAAATCTTACTTTATCTCCTATTTTCATTTATAGACTTAAATCAAGAAACAGCGACAAAATTACATAATTTATCCTTACTTCACAAAATAAGAATCCCCGAAGCAACAACAACTTCGGGGAAACACACTATATTTAATTAACAATGGAGAGTGGAGAGTTGAGAATTTTAGTATCCTCTAAATATCTTAAAAACAATGAATATCTTATTATCAACCAATATCTATAAATATCTTCTTATTGTAGGATTGTAACCAAATTACCCATGAAGTGAGAAACTACCGCGTAACCGATAAGTAAAGACATAAAAGCGAAAACTTTGATTTG
>JAVBKZ010000113.1:0-7593 GCA_031553755.1 Bacteroidales bacterium
ATACTACCTAATCGCTCTGTCATCCTGAACTTGATTCAGGATCTCTTAATGAATTGCTGATTATCAATAGATTGCGGGTCAAGCCCGCAATGACAAATTAGGTTTTTAATTTGTTAGGTAAAATAACGGATACTCATAAAAAAGAAATAAAAAAAGCAAGGTTAATTATAAAAAAGTTGGAGGAAAATTTATGAACTTGAGTCAAGAAAAATTATCAAAACTGAAAACTGCTGATGAACTGTTTGATGAACGTTATGGTAAACCCGGAACTCCGGAACGCAACGAATTTGAAGCTAAAGCCAAAGCTTGGTATTATGCCGAAATATTAAGAGACACCCGGAAAAAAGAAAAAATAACTCAAAAGCAACTTGCCGAGAAAATAGGTAAAAAAAGGGAATATATCGCTTTATTAGAACAAGGTAAAACAGATATGCAGTTATCTACATTTTTACGTATATCTCAAGCTTTGGGATTGAATTTTACGTTGGGTTGATAATGATTGATACTGAACGTATTCCTGTCGGGAAAAATTACGCGGAAATTTTTTATAGGATTATTTCTTTGAAGTAAAAAGTACCTCCGCCGAGAATCGAACTCGAATCTAAAGTTTAGGAAACTTCCATTCTATCCATTGAACTACAGAGGCATTTCTTTTCAAAAGAGTTGCAAAAGTACGATATTTATCTTAGATTCGCAAAAAATCTTTTTTTACAGAAAAATATGTTGTATAAAACGCGAGGTATCGTATTACATAACCTGAAATATAACGACAAATACGCTATTACCCAGATTTATACGGAAGAATTCGGAAGGGTCGCCTACTTAACTTCTAAAGAAAAAAGCAAAAATTCAAAAGTTCCGAAATCTTTATTTCACGCGTTGTCTGTTATTGATTTGGAAGTCGAACATAAAAACCTAAGAGACATTCAACGCATCAAAGAAGCCAGAATACATCTTCCGCTTTCTGAAATTTTATCGAATCCGGTAAAAAGTACAATCAGCATTTTTTTAGCCGAATTTATTTCCAATACAACTAAAGATATACAATCAAATAAAATTTTATTTGATTTTATACTTCATTCTATTCGGATTTTAGATTTATCAGAATCAGGAACAGCCAATTTTCACTTGGTTTTTATGATTCGCCTAAGTATTTTCCTCGGATTCTATCCCAATGCCGACGGATATATTCCCGGAATGTTTTTTGATATGCAAAACGGCGTATTTGTCAGAACAAAACCGTTACATCCTCATTTCTTAAACCCTGATGAAAGCCGGATTTTCTTTCTTTTATTGAGAATGAATTATGAAAACATGCATACATTTTCTTTTTCCGGAAATAATCGCGCTGATATTATCCTTCGTATTTTAGAATATTATAAATTACATCTTTCCGAATTGCCGGAAATCAAATCTCTCGAAATTTTTCATAGCTTTTTCCACAGCGTTTAGCTTATACAACTCAATTTTCTAACATGGAGTAAAAAGAGTTTATTCCTAATTCTCAAACACCAACTCCTCTCCCAGTCTATCTATTAAAATCGGTTTATTCCTGTCGATATTTTGAGACAAAATTTCTTTCGACAATTGGTTTAATACTCGCTTTTGAATCACTCGTTTAACCGGACGAGCCCCAAATTGCGGATCATAACCTTCTTCGGCAATAAAATCGACTGCATTGTCGGTATATTGGAGCACAATGCCGTTTTGTTCAAGATTACTGGAAATACCTTTGAGTTGCATCACCACAATTTCCCTGATTTCTTTTTCATTCAACGGAGTAAACATGATGATTTCATCAATCCGGTTCAGGAATTCAGGACGAATGGTTTGCTTCAATAAATCGAGCACTTGCAATTTAGTTGTTTCTATCACATCTTCCCTGTTATCCTGATTTATTTTTTCAAAATTATCCCGGATAAAAGAAGAACCCATATTCGAAGTCATGATGATAATCGTATTCTTAAAATTGACTACGCGGCCTTTATTATCCGTCAAACGGCCATCATCCAAAACCTGCAACAAAATATTGAAAACATCGGGATGCGCTTTTTCTATTTCATCAAACAAAATCACAGAATAAGGTTTTCTTCTGACCGCTTCTGTTAATTGCCCTCCTTCTTCATAACCTACATATCCGGGAGGAGAACCAATCAAACGTGTTACGCTGAATTTTTCCTGATATTCGCTCATATCAATGCGAGTCATCATGTTTTCATCATCAAACAAATATTCGGCTAACGCTTTGGCTAATTCGGTTTTACCGACTCCGGTCGTTCCCAAGAAAATAAATGAACCTATCGGACGTTTGGGGTCTTGCAGTCCGGCACGGCTTCTCCGCACAGCATCAGAAACCGCGGCGATCGCCTCCTCTTGTCCGACAACCCTTTGGTGCAATTCATCTTCCAAACGCATTAATTTTTCTGTTTCACTTTGCATCATTTTTCCGACTGGAATTCCGGTCCACTTAGATACGACATCGGCGATATCGTCACTGTCTACTTCTTCCTTTATCATGGCAGACTGCCCCTGCATCTGGTTCAATTCTGTTTGAAATTGACTTATTTCTTCTTCTTTTTGCTTGAGTTTACCATAACGGATTTCCGCGACTTTTCCATAATCGCCTTCTCTTTCCGCTTTATCCGCCTGAAATTTTAAATCTTCAATTTCAATTTTATTTTGTTGAATTTTGTTGATAATTTCTTTTTCGGATTGCCATTTAGCTTTGAACTTGCTTTCCTCTTCTTTTAGGTTCGCGATTTCTTTATTAAGGTATTCCAGCTTTACCAAATCATTTTCCCTTTTGATGGCTTCCCTTTCAATTTCTAATTGAGTGATACGCCGGGAAATTTCATCCAACGCCTCAGGAACAGAATCTACCTGCATCCGCAAACGAGCAGCAGCTTCGTCCATCAAATCAATCGCTTTATCGGGTAAAAACCGATCTGTAATATAACGGCTTGAAAGGTGAACGGCCGAAATAATAGCATCGTCTTTAATCCTTATTTTATGATGATTTTCATATTTTTCTTTCAACCCTCGTAGAATGGAAACGGTATCCGCTTCACTCGGTTCATTCACCATTACAATCTGAAAACGCCGTTCGAGCGCTTTGTCTTTTTCAAAATATTTTTGGTATTCATCCAATGTTGTCGCTCCTATCGAACGTAACTCCCCACGGGCCAAAGCCGGTTTTAAAATATTGGCGGCATCCATCGCGCCTTCTCCTTTTCCGGCGCCAACCAACGTATGTATCTCGTCTATGAAAAGAATAATTTCCCCTTCCGATTGTATAACTTCATTCACAACAGACTTCAAACGTTCTTCGAATTCACCTTTATATTTCGCTCCGGCGATTAGGGCGCCCATATCCAAAGAATAAATATGTTTGGATTTGAGATTATCAGGAACATCACCCCGCACGATACGATGCGCCAACCCTTCGGCGATAGCGGTTTTTCCAACACCGGGTTCACCTATCAATATCGGATTATTCTTTGTTCTTCGACTTAATATTTGAAGTACCCTGCGGATTTCTTCATCTCTTCCTATCACGGGATCTAATTTTCCCGAACGGGCGCGTTCATTCAGATTAATCGCATACTTCGATAACGATTGATAAGTGTCTTCGGCCGATTGGCTTGTAACTTTATTTCCTTGGCGGAGCGCGTCAATTGCCGCTTTTAAATCTTTTTCAGAAACTCCCGCGTCTTTCAGCATGGAAGAAACCGAATTTTTCTCAGAAAATAGAGCCAAGATAATATGTTCGAGGGAAACATATTGATCTCCCATTTTACTGCAATAATCTACAGCTTTCTGTAAAACAGCATTCGATTCGCGACTCAGATAAGGTTCTCCTCCCGAAACTTTCGGATAAGAATCTATTTCACGGTCTAAGATAGAATTGATATGTTGTATATTTACTCCTATTTTTTGGAAAATAAAATTAGTAATGCTTTCTCCTTCAGAGAATATGGCTTTCATTAAATGAGCCGGTTCAATCGATTGTTGATTTTTAACTTTGGTTAATTCAACAGCCTTTTGAATTGCTTCTTGCGATTTGATTGTAAAATTATTAAAGTTCATGATTGTTGTTTTTTTAAGAAATACGTATTTTGAAAACAACAAAGGAATTGCCAATGTTCAAAATCTGACAAAATGGCATTTTTAGTGAAATTAGATTTTACTCTGTGAATAATTCTTTGTGTTTAAATTCTATTATTTTGAGGCTATCAAAGGGTATTATTAGAACACGGATTTTACGGATTGACACAGATTTATAAAATTAATTTATACTGAAAATCAGCGTTTAATACAAATAATCCGTGATTATCTGTATAATCAGCGTAATCCGTGTGCGTAATATTGGATTTTGGGACAGTCTCAATAACTTAGAATTGTATTAATAGAAACAAACGAATCAAATAAAAAAAAGAGAATGTAGAAAAAATCCTACACTCTCTTTCTTTTATTTACGATTTTACCGTTAAATTTATTCAGCAGCCGGTGTTTCTTCTTCTACAACCGGTTCAGCAACGACTTCCGATTCAGCGGCTCTTGCGGCAGCTTTTTTCTCTGCTACGGCAGCAGCTTTAGCCTTATTGACTTCTTTTTCGGCTTCTAATTTTGCTTTTGCAGCCATACGTGCGGCTTCGCTATCTTTTGATTTAACAGCCTGAAGCGTGGTTTGCTTTGAATCTACCCAAGTTTGGAATTTTTTTTCCGCTTCAACTTCAGTGAAAGCACCTTTTGCAACACCACCCAACAAGTGTTTTTTCATTAAAACACCTTGAGTTGAAAGGATGTTACGAGTAGTATCTGTAGGTTGTGCTCCTACTTGCAGCCAATACAAAGCTCTTTCGAAATTTAAATCTATTGTAGCAGGATTGGTATTCGGATTATACGAACCGATTCTTTCAATAAATTTTCCATCACGTGGAGCTCTGCTATCTGCGATCACGATGTGGTAAAACGCGTACCCTTTGCGACCATGTCTTTGCAATCTGATTTTAGTTGCCATTTTAATAAATGATTTAATTAATAAATTTGCATTAGCGGGCGCAAAGGTAATCAATTTAAATGTAATAATAAAACTTTAATTTATTATTCACATAAAATATCCGTAAATTTAATTCGTACATTTGCACAAAAATAATATGACAATTGCTAACTACAAATGAAAACATTCTCTACAATCGGACTTCTATTAGCTTCCAACATATTTATGACTTTCGCATGGTATGGACATTTGAAATTCAAAGAAATGAATTGGTTCGGCAATTGGGGTTTACCTGCCATTGTTTTATTTAGCTGGGGAATCGCCCTATTCGAATATTGTTTTCAAGTCCCTGCCAATCGCATTGGATTTGACGGAAACGGAGGCCCATTCAATCTCTGGCAATTGAAAGTGATGCAAGAAGTAATTACTTTAGTCGTTTTTACTTTTTTTACCGTCCTTGTATTTAAGAACGAATCTTTCAAATGGAATCATTTTGTAGGTTTTATTTTCCTGATTTTAGCCGTATATTTTATCTTTAAGAAGTGAATTTCAGTAAGAAATTCTCCTCGTTCGACCTTTGTAACGATGTCGAACAGGAGATTCTTAAATTGAATATTCATAAAAGGAAGATAAAATGTTAGGTAATCTGTGCCTCTATTCCTTTCTTTAAAACAGCCAAATATAACATACTGTGTTCTATAAACATTTGAATCCTTCGGATTCGTCAGACACAGAATATTTTGCAAAAATCGCAAGAATATATATGCTGCAAATTCTGCGGGAAATATTCGTTAGAGACAATTTATCCCTGACGACAAGTCATGTTCGGCAGCGTTTTGCAACGACATAAACATCATTCGGAAACAACGCCTAACGGGAAAATTTTAAATTGTCATCCTCCTCTCTTGTAGAGAGGAGGAAAGGAGGAGAAGTTTTATTCTGACACGCAGCGCACGGAGAACCCGCTGCCGCGGCTGTAGTAGCTCCAGTACGCGCCGCCGCTGTAGAAGAACAGGTCGTACGCGCTGAGGCTGCCGCTCGGCGTACTGCCCCAATAGTCGCCGCCCGAGCCTACGTTGCCGAGCGAACCACCGCTGCCGTTGCGGCCGCCTGCGGCAGGCAGGAACAGACAACTACCGGTAGCTTTATCTGTAAATTTTCTGCCGTTGATGCCATTGACAGTAGTCCATTCATTAGTTACGTTATTTATATCAAGCAATGATTGAATTTCTGCCAAAGTGGGTACACGCCATCCCGCAGGACTGGGATCGTTGGCTTTCAACCATACATCTGATTTTGCATAAACGCTGTTATAATAATCATTGTAAAGCAAAAAATCAGTTGTACCTTTATTCCATTGGTAATACTGGCCGTAATCTTCGGGCTTGGCAACAAAAGTACCGGGAGCGCCCACATTGCGGGTAGCCCATTTAACTCCGTTGATAATCGAAAAATCGCCGTCGCAGATACCTTGTTTAAAAACAATACTGTCTATATCCGAAATAGCCGATTGAAAAATAGTTGTCCCTCCTTTTTGAAAATACACATTTTGTGCGACAACGGTAGTTGTGCCAAACAACAAAAAAATTATTGTTGTAATGAATGTTGCTATTTTTGTCTTCATAATCATCTGCTTGTTTAAGATTTAACTACTTTTTTAACGACTGCGCCTTGCTCCGTTTCTACGCGGAGAAGATAAACGCCGGCAACCCTGCCCTGCAACAATACTGTATATTGCGTCCCGACACCATTACCTCGCTGTTTGGAAATCATCTTGCCGTCAATACCAAACAATGCCAACGACTTGATAGCTACAACGCTTTCAACTACCACATCGCCCGCCGGAGTAAAAGATACCAACACATCAAAATCGCTCCTTAAAGACGGATTTCTTATTCCGGAACCGTCCATATCGCCCAAACGAATTTTTGATATCTCGCTGAAGGCGTATGTCTGGTTACCATTCGATGCTTCTATAGAAAAATTATCTTCCGAAAAAGAAAATTGTTGAATCTCGTTCAATAGAATTTTATCGACAAAAGGAGTTTCATTTTTATGTATAATCAAGGCATCATCGGGTGCGACTTTGTCAAAAGTCAAACTATCAATACCCGAAACCGGTGATTGAAAAACAACCACACCATCCTTCATTACATACATTGTATTCACTTGCGCAATACTGCTCATACTCCATGCCGCAAGAGCAACAAGTACTGCTGTTTTCAAACTTAATAATAATTTCCTCATAACATCTTATTTTTTTGTAATTCCATTTTTATACCAGCCAAGAAATTCATAAGCCACCCCAAAGACACCCTCCTTATATAAATGCAAAAAAAACTGTCTTGCATGATTTTATGTAAATTGGACTTTACATAATCAAGAGCAAATTTATAAAAATTTTTAACAAATTAAAATAATTAAGTATTTTATTTGGATTATACATACAATTTATAAAGTTTGGTTACTTCTTTTATTTACCAATACCGAAGGTATTGTATGTTTATAGATAATTGTGGCACCATGTTTTATACGACTCCTAAGGAGTCGAACGAATTAGAAACTCTAACAGGGTTTTGAACCTTGTTAGAGTT
>JAVBKZ010000070.1:0-3104 GCA_031553755.1 Bacteroidales bacterium
TAGTTACTTTTTTTTCATCATATTCTGCAAGAGTATACCTAATGACTCTCCTCCCAAATTAACGTTAACAATATATCCTTCCTTATTCAACAATATACCATAAGGAATACCATAAATACCATAAGTTTCTGTCAATTTAGAACGGCTTCCTCCAAAATCACATAAATGAATCCAAGACGCATTTATTTTAGACAATCCTTTTTCCCAAGCTGATTGGGTATCATCCAGAGATATGCTTATTATTTCTAATCCTTTATCCCTATATTCATCATAAACTTTTTTCAAATTAGGTATATCCGCGATACACGGGCCACACCAGGATGCCCAAAAATCGATAAATAGATATTCACTTTTTCCTACATAATCGGAGAGTTTTTTGGTTTCTCCTTCCTGCGTTTGAAAGGTGAAGTCAATATATACATTTCCAATTGAATGCTTTCTTTCCGCCTCCAACTGATCATATTTTTTTCTTTTATTGAATGACTCTTTTACTTCGATGTTACATTTGAATTCTTCATCAGCCAATGTATATATTTCATAAAAAAAAGGGTCTCCCGAAAAATTCAATCCTTGTAAAAAAGCCCATTTCCCAACAATATTTCGAATATTTCTTTTTTTAAATTCTCCACTAAATTTGTTCATTTTATTAAATTCATCACTTATATCCATAGATAGTTTTTCATCGACTATACCATGTTTTTTGTCTTCTTTTTGCTGTTTCAACAATTGTTCAAGTTTTTTTTCGTAATAATTGCAACTATCTGAATACAACTGATATAATTCATTTAAATATGTACCGCTCACCCGAGATTTTTTTCCAAAATCAACATGAATATTTCCTTTTTCCAAAGCAACATAAGTATTTATCGTAGGGTTGGGATAGTTACCTGATGTCAATATGGATAAATCATTCAAGTATTCCTTTCCATTCAACTCGAAAGTTCCATTTTTAACAATCGCTGTATCAACGAATGCAATTTCATTTCCTTTAAAAGAGAATAACATTATATAATCCCCATCTTTTACTATTGTAGTTGTTCCATTTATATTAAAAACAGTATCGTTTTGTGATAATATTTTTATTGAAATGAATAAAAATATTGATATTGTGAGCAATTTCATAGTTTTATTTTTTTTCTTCATTTTTTCTTTCCATAATAATTACACCTGTGCGGTATTTTTCTCCATATAAGAGAATTGCATTTTTAGAGATTTCATGGCCTCCAATAATGTTGACTTCATTGTTTTCCAAGGCTTCATAACTTTTTTGAGCAGAAACTATTTTTCCATCAATAACGAATATTACTTTAGAGGAATCTATTTCATTTTCGGACTTTGGTGTCGGGACGTTATTATTGTCTTTTATGGAGTCATTTATAGCAACATATATATATGATTCTTTGGGTGTTGCAAATGAAACCGTTAATGTCATAACGAACGCACATAGTAATAAATTTTTCATATTTTTTATATATTTGTTAAAATAATTAGGGTTTTCAAAAATTCTTATTTATTTTCAATTATTTGAAGTCTTGAAATTTTCGAAATACCCTAACTATTATAATTTTATTTACTATTTATCAACACATTGACAAATGACCAAACTTACAAGATTTCCACTTCCAATTAATGAAGTAATTGTATTTTTTTCGCATTTTTGTTGAATCGTGATTAATTTACCTTTTGAATATTCAAATCGAGCGGCACATGACCCATTACATGTTGGAGCAGAATCTCCACATGATGTATTGTCTATAACAACTCCACTACCCCCAACCACATTCTTCATCTCGGCATCATTCATTTCGCTGAAATCCTTTAATTGCAACTTTTTAAGTTGTTTCATAATCTTAAAATTTTAAATGATTAATAATAATTTTGGTTGTAAAATTTCACAATAAGTAGCTAATTTATTGTCTGTTGCTCTACAACGAAGTAACAGTTATTTAGTATCGATAACCAAATGCGTAAAATATCTAAATTTATATAATTATGTCGTAAAAACGAAACGAGGAGGATGTTTTCCGCGAATGTTTTGGTATATTTCACGCCTAATGAAGACAAGCATGACGTGAAAATATTTCCTGCTTTTTCCATGGTATATTTGTATGTTGATGTATGTTGTTAATTCAGCGAATTTAACACAACAAAGATAGTGTTTAATAAATAAAATACGTCTTATTTACAATAACAATTTCAATTAAATTCAATCTGATAATCAATCACTTAAGTTTTCAAAAATAACAATTTGACATTTTCTTCACTTTATAAATGAAAAATCAGGTCGATTTTAAATTTAACATCAAAGAGATTCAAACATTTTTTCATAGTTTTGTTGCATTTTTTCTGCCGAATATAGAAACTCATAGGTTTGCCGTGATTTTTTACTTAATTGTTTGCACAGGTTTTCTGATTGTAATATTTCTAACATCGCGTTTGATAGATTATTATGGAATTCTTTTATTTTTTTACGGTTTCCAATTTTTGCCGTTACCGCATTATTTCTATCTTGAAACATTTCCCTGACACCGAATCCATCAGACGAGACAATTGGTAATCCATGCATCATCATTTCAATTCCGGTATAACTGCACTGTTCGGTATAAGAAGGAACAATTCCTATATCAGCAACATGATACCATAAAGACAATTCTTCTTTAGAAATTTGTCCGGTATAAGTTATTTTAGATGCTACATTTTTAGTCAATTTCAACATGGAAGTAGTATCAGATATTCCTCCTGCAATAACTAACCTGCATTCCGGATGCTTTTTCAATACAATCCGGAATGACTCCAATAAACAATGAATGCCTTTAGCCTTATTGGTCCGGCCATTAAACAAGATTATTTTTTCCCAATCTCCAATAAACATTTTTTTTCTCAGGATTTTTTTCGTTTTCTCCGAAATTGAAATGTAAGTATCCTTCAATCCATTGGGAATAAACATTATTTTATCCTGTCCTACTCCATAAATATTTTCCAGTACTTTCAAAGTATCTTCCGACAAACAGATTACTTTATCAGATGCTTCGTACATCCGTTGTTCTTCGTAGAAATAATCTAACAGATGTTGGTGTTTTTGTTGTATCTTCCTCGATACCGAA
>JAVBKZ010000080.1:0-28566 GCA_031553755.1 Bacteroidales bacterium
TAATTGCTACAAGACAGTAGGTGATGATTGCACAATACACTTGGATTTTTACGGCATTCATAGTTGTTCCCCAAAAGGTTTTTACTTTCAGATGCTGCTTAATCCATTTGAAGAAGAGTTCTACCTGCCAACGATTTTTATACAACAAGGCAATTTCTGTCGCCTCCAAGTCCATATTGTTGGTGATGAAAATAAGCTCTTTATCCCGTTCTTTATCATAGTACTTGATTCGACGAATCTTGCCGGGGTAATCTTTTTTTGCATAAAAACCTTCCAATTTGCCAATTTGGTCGCATTGAACCCCTGTTGTTTTATCAACTGTATTAGAATACATTCTTTTGAACTTGAAATTGCTTTTTGCCCGGGTAACAAACCAGGCTCCTGCTTGATGAATTTTATACAGTCTGCTAAAATCTACATACCCTCGGTCAAAGATATAATAACTACCTGTTTCATAATGAAGATAATCCATTGCATTGACATCATTCACTTTTGCCGTAGTAATCAGGATAAAACACGGTATGGAAGTTTTTACATCATATAATGTGTGGAGTTTAATACCTCCCTTACGCTTGCGGAACTCTGCCCACCAAAAGACACTCAAACACAAGTCAATGGTTGAAGAATCAAAAGCATAGATATTACCTTCTACCTTGATCTCGAAATCGTCTTTGTAGTAGCTCGAGCGAGCCTCGGTTATCAAAATATAGGCAAATTCCTCATAGATTCGATAATCCCGATTTCGATTGGCTTTGCCTAAATTGGTACGACTTACGCTTGTTCCGAACCCCAAATGATAATATTTGGAAGAATGTGCTTCAATACTCAATATTAGATCCCGCATGCTGTCTCTGCCTGTTAATTGTCCAAAAAGCATACAGAGCATCTGATTCCAACATGTGAAACTGCGAACTTTTTTATTCCCGTTGTATTTTTCTACAATACGATCAAATACTCGACGGGGTAAGAATTCTGTAAGTTGTGAGAAAATGTATTTGCCTTGATTCATATTTTTTGCTTTTTTTCAAAGCTAAAAAACACTTTCTCTATTCAAATCGTCACGCTCCAAAAACCTTACGAATCTGTGATATACAAATAATTTCAAAGAACGAGTTTTTAATTTAAGTGTCCACTAGTGATAACAAATATCAACTAAAAGGCCGGAAATATTTTATCTTTTTTCCGTAAACTTAAATATCTTTCCGCTGTTTTTAGCCAGTTTTGTATAAAACAAAGCGTTAGGCCGTAAAAATGAAGTCGACTTTTTATCAGTCAATAACTCTTGACCTTCTTCTATTTTTTTCGGATTAATTTCAAAGAATTCAAAAACATGTTTAGGAATGTATATTGAAGTTTCAACATCTTTATCATCAAAGTTTACGACAATCAAAAGAATTTCATTTCCTGATTTTCTGATGAATGTGTATTGTTTTTCGGAGTTAAAAAGCGTATTTTCATAATTAGAATACATTAAGTCGTAAAAAGCCCCTTCTCTGATTGCTTTCTCTGAATTGCAGAGTTTCAATAATTTGACATAATATTCCCTTAATTTTTTCGCGTCCGTATCTAATTTTTTACCATCGTATTTTCCTCCGTTTCTCCATTCCCGGATGGTTTTTACACTCCAATAATCGAAAATAGTAGTTCGTCCGTCTGTCCCGCTGAAACCTTCGCAGTCCATACCTTTTTCTCCCAGTTCTTGTCCGCAATAAATCATCACCGGATTTGTATTCATTGTAGCGGCAACGATCATGGCCGGAATTGCTTTCCACGCGTTTTTCGCGAAAAAATCGGAAGCAATGCGTTGTTCATCATGATTTTCGAGGAAATTCAACATTTGATATTGGATTCCTTCTACCGATTGCCAGCATCCTGTAATACAACTTGCAGGTTGGTCGTTACAAATAACAGCCCGAAGTGTATCATACAATCCCATTTTATCATACAGATAATCGAATTTTCCATTCCATAAATAATTCCGGTATTCTGCCGGATTATACACTTCCGCGATAAAAATAATTTTCGGATATTTTTCCTTTACTTGCGGGATAGCCCAACCCCAAAATTCAACAGGAACCATTTCTGCCATATCGCAACGGAAGCCATCGACTTTTTTTGAAGACCAAAACAGAAGGATATTCAACATTTTATGCCAAGTGTCGGGAACCGGATCAAAATATAAATGTCCGCCATTCAAAAAATCGATGCCGTAATTTAATTTTACAGTCTCATACCAATCATTGACAGACGGATTTGCGTCAAACCGGTTGTTCCCTGTCGCTTTTGCTGGATTTTCTTCATATTTTATGCCTCCGGAAAATAAATCAAATTCAGGCGAAAATTCTTGTCCCGGAATGTAATAAAAATTATTATTTGCATTGAATGTGGTATGGACGTCGTCATCTTCCCCTAAATCAATCACTCCTTTTGGCTTAGAATCGGATTTGTATTCGCGGGACACATGATTTGGCACAAAATCTATGATAACTTTTAGTTTCGAAATATGTGTGCGTGAAATCAATTCCTGAAATTCTTTCATTCTTAATTTCACATTGTCAGCCAAATCCGGATCGACATCGTAGTAATCTTTTATGGCATAAGGAGAACCGGCGTTGCCCTTCACTACCGCCGGATGGTCTTTTGATATGCCATGTTCGGAATAATCCGTTTTAGTCGCATGTTCAATAACTCCGGTATACCAAATATGCGAAAATCCCATTTTCTTTATTTCGTCCAATGCCGTTTGGGTAAAAGCGGAAAATTTTCCCGAACCGTTTTGTAGTATACTGCCGTTTTTTTCGTTGTTGGTATTGTCATTCCCAAAAAGTCTTGGAAAAACCTGGTATACCACCATTTTTTCTGTCTTACTCATGCGTTTTTCTTTTTAATTATATGTGTTTTATTGAAATATTTTTTGAAATAAATTCTTCTTTTCAGGAATATTATTTATTGTTTCCAATGCTGTTTGATATCCTAATTCGAATATTTTAGTTACATTTTCCAAATCAAATGTTTTATATTCGGCAACATCTTTTGTTTCGATTAAAATATCGCATAATCTTCTATCTTGAAGTGTATTCGCTCTAAACATGTAATGATAAGTTAATTCCGCGATATTGACAATGGAATCGTTGTGCTTTTTTGAAACCAAAGGACTTACATTGATTCCGATTACGGTTTTGCAATTTTCCCGGATTACCGAAACCGGAAAATTCTTGAACAAACCTCCATCTACATAATTTATTCCATTGATTTTTATCGGATTAAATACTACAGGGATGCTACACGAAGCCATAAGAGGTTCTATTAAATTTCCTTTTTCGAAAACAGTAAAAAAGCCTTCGTCCAGATTTGTCGCTACAACTTTAAGAGGAATGCTTAATTCTTCAAAAGTTTTTGCCCGCAAATGTTTTTTCAAAAATTTTTGAAATCCCGACATGTTGAAAATAGCGGTTTTAGGGACTTGCCATTCAACAAATTTTTTAAATTCACTTCCAATAAATAAGTTCGCGATTTCCTGAGGATGATATCCATCTGAATACAATGCTCCAACCAATGCCCCGGCGCTTGTTCCCGCGATTATATCCGGTTTAAATCCCGCATCGTCTATCGCTTTGAAAGCTCCGGCGTGAGCAAACCCTCTTGCTCCGCCTCCGCTTAAAGCGATCCCCAATTTATATGTTATTTTTCTATTTTTATCATCCATATAAAAAGGTAAAAGTTCAGAAGTTATGTACAAATATAATCATTTTGAGAGTGTTTTGTTCAATAATTTATGAAAAAAGCGATTTTTCTTTTGAGAATTAGTATTTTTGCAACCAATAGATAAACCTTAATGAATTATCAACAAATACGATAAATATGTACATTTGTACGCTAAATAAATTCTTTATTATATAAATTTTATGTCTATCTTACGATTCAAAGCCGTTGAAAAAGCATCTAACAGAACAGTGTTAGAGCCTGTTGCCCCTGAAAAGAAAACTTCTGAATATTTCGGAGTCGATGTTTTCAATAAACATGCGATGCAAAAATATTTGGCCAAAGAAACCTATAACAAGATAATTAATGCCATTGAGCATGGAAGTCCTATTGATCGTTCGTTGGCAGACCATGTTGCCGCCGGGTTACGAATGTGGGCGATGGAAAAAGGCGCTACACATTATACGCATTGGTTTCATCCTTTAACAGATGGTACGGCGGAAAAACATGACGCTTTTGTTGAATCTGACGGGAACGGAGGTTTGATTGAAGATTTGAGCGGAAAATTATTGGCTCAACAAGAACCGGATGCTTCGAGTTTCCCAAGCGGAGGGTTGAGGAATACGTTCGAAGCAAGAGGATATTCGGCATGGGATCCGTCTTCCCCGGCATTCATAATGGATAAAACTTTATGTATTCCTACCGTATTTATTTCTTATACAGGAGAAGCTTTAGATTATAAAACTCCTTTGCTTAAGGCAATACATGCCATGAACAAAGCCGCGACAGGAGTTTGTAAATATTTCAATGAAGACACTAAAAGGGTAATTACTTATCTTGGATGGGAACAGGAATATTTTCTTGTCGACGAAGCTTTATATAATGCCCGTCCGGATTTGGCATTAACCGACCGAACGTTGATGGGGCATGAATCGGCGAAAAATCAACAGTTGGAAGACCATTATTTTGGAGCGATTCCTCCTCGTGTACAAGCATTTATGAAAGATTTGGAATATGAATGTTATCGATTGGGAATTCCTGTAAAGACACGTCACAACGAGGCGGCTCCAAATCAGTTCGAGTTGGCTCCGATTTATGAAGAGGTCAATTTGGCTGTCGATCATAATCTTTTATTGATGTCGATCATGGAAAGGGTAGCGGCAAGACATCAATTCCGGGTTTTATTACACGAAAAACCTTATAAAGGAGTAAATGGTTCGGGAAAACACAACAATTGGTCGATAGGAACAGATACCGGAATTAATTTACTTTCTCCCGGAAAAGACCAATTCGAGAATTTTCGATTTATATGCTTTATTACCAATATTTTAATGGCCGTATGTAAAAATAACGCCTTATTGAAAGCGAGTATTTCTACTGCCGGAAACGCGTACCGGTTGGGCGCGAATGAAGCTCCTCCCGCGATTGTTTCTGTATTTTTAGGCCCTCAAATCAACGATATCCTGAAAAAATTGGAAAATAGTTCGATTAAAGAAGCTATAATGGGAGACGATAAAAAGGCGATGAAACTTGGAGTCGGACATATTCCTGAATTGTTAATTGATAATACAGACAGAAACCGGACATCTCCTTTTGCTTTCACGGGAAACCGTTTTGAATTCAGGGCGATTGGCGCGTCCGCGAACTGTGCTTCGGCAATGATCGCGCTTAATACATCTATTGCTTATCAGTTGGAACAATTCAAAATAGAAGTTGACGGACTGATTGAAAAAGGAAAATCGAAACAAGAAGCATTGTTTTATGTAATGAACCGTTATATCAAAGAATCGAAACAAATTATTTTTGATGGAAACGGTTATAGCCAGGAATGGAAAGAAGAAGCTCTTCGCAGAGGATTGGATTGTGAAACCTCTGTCCCGCTTATCTATAACGCTTATACGGCTCCTTATTCAGTTGAAATGTTCAACCACATGGGAGTGTTTACTGAAATTGAACTTCATGCCAGAAACGAAGTTAAATGGGAGATTTATACGAAAAAAATACAAATAGAATCTCGTGTGTTGGGCGATTTGGCGATGAATCACATTATTCCGGTTGGAATACGTTATCAAACTTTACTGTTGGATAATGCCATTAAATATAAAGAATTATTCAGGGGAGAATCTTCGGAAGAAAACGGAAACGAAACAATTTCATTGATTAAAGAGATAAAACATCATTTATCGGCAATACGTTCGAAAGTAAGTTTTATGATAGAAGCGCGCAAAATCGCGAACAGAATAGAACATGCCAGGGAAAAGGCAATTACTTATCACGATACTGTTTTCCCGTTTTTGGATGATATTCGCCATCATATTGATGAATTGGAGTTAATTGTTGACGATGAAATGTGGCCGTTGCCCAAATACCGTGAATTATTATTTACAAGATAGAATTTGAAAAATATGTCGCGAACCGGAATTTTGAAAAATATGCCTTTTATCTCACAATTGTTATTGTGTGTCGGATTTGTTGTTTTAGGTTCTATATTTTGTCAGGTTTTGTTTTATGGCATATTATTGGTAAAAAACGGTTTTTCGAAAGAAATCGCGGATAATTTGTTATTGCGCCTGAATGAAAATGGGGAATTACTTCGTGAATTTTTATTTTTACAAACCGTATGCGTTTTCTTCATTCCTGCTTTATTTATGTCCGGATTATTTTCTGAAAATTTCCGTACTTATTTAAGCACTGAAATTCCCGTTTCAGGTTTAGTTATTATACTGACGATTTTTAGTGTGTTTCTTTCTATTCCATGCATCAATTATATTGCATATTGGAACGAACAACTAAGGCTTCCTGAATCGATGAAAGCATTTGAAGAATCAATAAGAGCGATGGAAAATCAGGCTCAGGCGATTTTCAATACAATGCTTGTTGTTGATAATTTTTGGGAATTTCTGATGAATATTCTGATCGTAGGTGTATTAGCGGCTGTTGGGGAAGAATTTTTATTTCGGGGAGTTTTGCAAAATATTTTCAGCAAAGTAATCAAGAATCAACATGTTGTGATATGGATTGTCGCGATTATTTTCAGCTTGATACATTTTCAATTTTATGGTTTTTTCGCGAGAGTATTATTGGGCGCTTATTTAGGATATTTATTGTATTATAGCAAGAGTATTTGGGTTCCGGTTTTAGCTCATTTTACGAACAACGCTTTTGGAGTGATCTATTATTATGTTGTCGGAGATGCCGAAAAATTGAAACAAGTCGATGAAATCGGAACCGGCTCG
The DNA here is from genome assembly GCA_031553755.1 of Bacteroidales bacterium. Classification (GTDB taxonomy): domain Bacteria; phylum Bacteroidota; class Bacteroidia; order Bacteroidales; family Azobacteroidaceae; genus JAIRVZ01. The sequence continues at coordinate 6,939 of JAVBKZ010000080.1, forward strand.
ACATCTTGGATAACCTTTGTTTCCCTGATTTTATTCATAATTACTTTTTTATTTTTAAAGAAAATATTGAAAAAAGATTTGCAAATACCAAATGAATAATATCCTTTTTTCGATCAATGTAGTTATACCTCTTTTTGTTATGATGGCCGTGGGTTATGCGGCCCGCCAGTTCAAATTAGTATCAGATTCATTTCTATCCGAAGCCAACAAGTTTGTCTTTAAGTTGTGTCTTCCATTCATGTTGTTTCAGAACATACGCGTGTCATTCAGAGGGGAAGTATCTGATATGAGATTGATTGTCATGTCGTTTTTAGGCACTTTAGCCGTAATTTTTCTATCATTATTGATAGTTCCCCTGCTTGTAAAATCCCGTCCTCAAAAAGGGAGTATTATACAAGGAATTTACAGGAGTAATTTTTTAATTTATGGGATTCCTTTGGCAACAGGAATGTATGGAAAAGAAGCGTTGGGAACAATTTCCATGTTGATGGGAACAACTATTCCTGTTTTTAATATCGCCGCTGTAATTATTTTGTCTGTTTATTCAGAAGATGGGCATCGACAATTATCGTTCAAAAATATAATGATGGATATCATTAAAAATCCGTTGATTATCGGTTGTTTTATTGGGATGATATTCGGATTTTTACGTATAGAATTTCCTGTATCTGTCGACAAACCGTTGAATGAACTTGCCGGAATTGCCACACCTTTGGCTTTATTTGTCATGGGAGGAGATTTTCGATTTAGAAATCTAAAAAATAATATTTGGAAGGTTATTGCCACTACATTTGCCCGTTTAATAATTGTCCCTGCCGTAATGATAACTTTTTTTGTGTGGGCAGGATTTCGCAATGTGGAATTAAGCGCGTTGTTATGCTTGTTTGCGACACCGACGGCGGTAAGTAGCTATGTGATGGCGAAAAATATGGGTTGTGACGCTGAACTTGCCGGACAAATAGTTGTTTTAACCACAGTTTGTTCTTGCATAACTATCTTTTTCTTCGTTTACATTTTGAGAAGTATGGCTTTTTTATAATAGAAAATAAATCAAAAGTAAATCTTAATTTTTTTGTAATAATATTGTACTTCAAGTGTAATATTGCCAATATATTTTTGCATCGTAATTGTTAAAAATAAATTTATGAAAAAAAGTATTGTAGCATTATGTTGCTGTTTGTGTGTCTGTATGTCGGTTTTTTCTCAGGAACAACAATTGTTAAATGGAGAACCTGAATTAAGTCCTGTTGAAAAATTAGACCAAAAATTACAAACGATTGAAGATGCCGTAAAAACTCTTCAAAAACTCAAGGTGTCAGGATATATTCAAGCACAATATCAATGGGGAGAAAAAGACGCTTCATTGAAAGTTGGCGCAGTAAACGAAAATCTAAACAACTCGTTTAATCGTGTCGGTATCCGCCGCGGACTTCTCAAGTTCGCTTACGAAGATGGAATCGGTTTGGGAGTTTTCCAATTGGATATGACTGAAAAAGGTGTCGGTATAAAAGACGCTTACCTTGCCATCAAAGATCCGTTGTGGGAAACCAACTCTTTCAAAGCCGGAATTTTTTTCCGTCCGTTTGGAAACGAAATCAGCTATTCCTCTTCTCGTCTCGAATCGACCGAACGTTCTGCCATAGTCCAAACCCTTTTTCCCGAAGAACGCGATTTAGGAGGTATGTTTACATTGCAAGCGGCAAAAACTTCTCCATGGAATTTTCTTAAACTCGAAGCCGGATTGTTTGCCGGAAATGGAATCAAACAGGAAACCGACAATCGTAAAGATTTTATCGGACATCTATCCGCAAGTAAAAATATAGGAAGCGAAGCTAAATGGGGCTTGGGTGTATCATATTATAACGGAGGGGTCTTTCAAGGCAATAAATATGTTTATACAATGAACGGAAAAGGTTTTGTCTGTGATAGTGTCGCGGAAAACAAGGGTAAATTTGCCAAACGTGAATACATTGGTTTTGATGGACAATTCAGTATAATGAGCGTTTTAGGTTTGACTCAATTAAGAACTGAATATCTTTTCGGAACACAGCCGGGAGGTAAAGCAAGCAGTAAAAGCCCGAATACATCGGTTTTGATTCTTACCGACACATACATCCGTAATTTCAGTGGAGGGTATATCATATTAGTTCAAGATTTAGGAAAATCTCCTTTCTCCGCCGTTTTGAAATATGATTTATACGATCCGAACACCAAAGTTTCGGGAGACGAAATCGGATTAAACGGAACTAATTTGGTAGATTTAGCCCAAAATACATTTGGTTTTGGTATGCTTTGGAGAATCAATAACAACTTGCGTTTACAAGTATATTATGAAATAAACAAGAACGAAACTACCGCTAACCTGACTAATTTCAAGGAAGATATTAAAAATGATGTCTTTACGTTGAGGATGCAGTATAAATGGTAATTTTATAGAAAATGTTTATCTAAGAACGCCTGAAACTCATCCTTATATTGTTCTCCAATAGCGATATAAACATCTTTATCGAAAACAATCCGGTTGCGTTCTATAACCCGGACAGCATTTAGATTAACGATAAACGAGCGGTGTACGCGCATGAATTGATTTCCGGGAAGGCGTTCTTCCAAACTTTTCAAACTCATCAAAGACATTACCGGTTTATTTTCAGTAAGATGAATCCTGACATATTCACGCATGCTTTCAATGTACTTGATTTCATTGTATGGAATTCTGACAATCCTATATTCGGATTTAACAAACAGGTATTCTTCGTTTACGGAAATGGTTTCGGCAGGCCCATTTTTTAGTTGGAAAGCAGATGCCGCTTTATTGGCCGCTTCAAGAAAATCAGAATATCCGATTGGTTTCAATAAATAATCTATCGCGTTGACACGGAATCCTTCAACAGCATATTCGCTGTAGGCTGTGGTAAATATTACAAGAATATTTTTATCTAACGTTTTAACAAAATCCATTCCGTTTAATTCGGGCATGTTAATATCGACAAACAACAAATCTATTTGCGTTTCAGCAATGATTTTCATCGCTTCAAAAGCATTTCTTGCTTTTCCGCTTAATTGCAAAAACGGAGTTTTTTCAACGTAGTTACAAATTTGTCGCAATGCCAATGGTTCATCATCTACGGCCAAACATCGGATAACAGTTTCTGTTTTTGCATTGTTAGTCATACAGGAATATCTAATAAAACTTTAAATATAGCGTCTTCTTCTTTAATTTCAAGTAAATAATTTTCTTTATACAAAATGTTAAGTCGTTTTTTTATATTTTCGATACCGATTCCCGAAGCTTCTTTGATTGATTCTTTATAGCTTCCGATGCTGTTTTCCATTGAAAACGAAAGACAATTGTTTTGCCTGATAGAGAAATTCAACCTCACAAACGATTTTCCGGTCGATAAAATTCCATGCTTGAAAGCGTTTTCGATGAACGAAAGATATAAAAATGCCGGAACTTTGATATTATCCGTTTGCTGTGGGTAAATAAACGAAATATTAAATTCGTTTTCATCATATCGTAAACGCATCAGTTCGATATAACTCTCCATAAATTCTATCTCTTTTTTCAAGGATACTTTTTCAGGTTCGGATTCGTAAAGTAAATAACGCATCATTTTTGATAGTTTTACGATAGCGTCTTTTGCCCTTTCCCCATCGATATCAACCAACGAGTGAATATTATTGAGCGTATTCATGAAAAAATGCGGACTGATTTGATATTTCAGGAAAGCGAGTTCGGTAAATAAATGTTGCTTTTCTTTTTCTGATTGTTGCATTTGTGTTTCGGTGTAACGGATGAATATTTTTACACCAGTATTAAAACCTATCAACAAAAAGGAAATCATTATCTGACCGATATTGAAAAATCCGGGTGGTGGCCCTCCATGCCGGATTCCATGTGGCGGCCCTCCACCGTGTTTAAATTCATGCCTTGGAAAATCATTTAAAGGAGAATTGTATGATCTAATGGTATCGAATACGAAATCATTCAAAATTACACTAACAACAATTAATCCGATGCAAGCCAATAAATATCCTGTATATTTTTCTTTGAATAAAAGTTTAGGGACAAGCAAGAAATTATTAACCAGAAAAACCAGCAAAAAAGGAGTTATTCGCAGCCAATCTAAAAGTACGCCGTCCCATCCCCGTTCTGTATAAATATTTGTAAAAAACGGAAAACTGAATAGTGTAAACAAAATGGTTGAATAAATTACTATTTCGAATAAATGTATACGCCTGACTCTTTCCATAACGACAAAGATAAATATTATTCGCTTTCGTAAACCTTAAATCTTACTGACGTTACACTCATTGATGTAAAAATGCCGAAAGCATTTTCGATGAAACTCACCGGGTTTGCCAAATCGGAAGAACTGATTCGCTCATATAACTCGACATAATCTTTATTAACCCTGTAAACGGAAATAGTATATGTTCCGAATGCCCGTATTTCGGGAGAATTGATTTGATAGGAATTTCCCTGAAAAGGTTGCATTATCCGTTTAGCGAAATTTCCTCCAAAACCGCTGGTCGAACTTTCAGGACTGTTTATATAAACCTGATAATAACTATTATCGGGATCATCCCAGTATACTGTGATTTTTGTCGTATCCGTACTACCCCAATAGATAGAAGAAGATGTCTTTGTTATAGATTCCGGATCGACATATACGCCTGTAACCGGTTGCGGAATTGAAGTAGAACCGGATATATTTTTTCCTTTATATTCGAATTGCAAATCGTAGTTTTGAAGCCCCCGGACGGTATCTTCACCCAAATCCAAAGAATAAGTTCCCTCGACGGTTTCCGTTAATATTTTTCCGTTAATATCTACCTTCACTCCCGAAACCGGATTCGACAGCAAGTATTCATCTTCCGAATACATTTCGATCGTATATAACTTAACGGTCAGGTTGTTCGTTCCTTCTTCAAGGTAACTTTCCACAACAGGAGTATCCGAATTAACCTCATATCTCATCAATTCTTCTCCGCAAGAGGAGAGGAAAGTTGACAATTGACAACTGGCAATTGATAATATCACTATATTTATTATTTTTTTCATTTTTTTCAAGAAACTTTTACACAGAGAAAAAAGGGTTTATTCACGGAGTGACACAGAGTTTTTTATTTTACTACCTGAATATTTACTTTGAGGAACTCTGTGTTTTAATATTTATTCAAAAACATAAATAAACTCATTACTTAAGTTGTATACTAAATGTCAAATTCGGGGTAAATCCCAACAAATTGACATTTGTTTCCGTTACTCCGTTTGTGTCGTCATATCCATATTCCTTATACCATACGTTCGCCCTATCGTAAACATTAAATAGCGATAAACTCAAACTCGATTTGAAAGATTTAATGAATGATAAATCGTATTTTGCCAATAAGTCTAACCGGTGATAGTTTGGATAACGCGCGTTGTTTTTTCCGTCAACTACTAAGAAGTTAAGGTTTCCACCGTTTGGAGTATTCAAAGTATAAGCCCCGATAGGTTCGGTATAAGGTTTTCCGGTAGCGAAAATCCATGTTGCCGACAACGTGAGGTCCCTGACGGGTTTATATGTCCCCACTATTTTAAATTCGTTGGTTACATCCTGATTGGCGGGGAAGTATCCATCTCCATAAACCGGGAATTTATACCGGGTTTCGCTCAGCGTATAACCGATCCATCCTGTCAGTTTACCGAATTTCTTTTGCAAAAGGAAATCGATTCCCCGGGAATAACCTTCTCCATTGTAGAAAAATTGTTCATATCCGGAGTTATCGATAAACGAAGGAGCGAAACGCAAAGTATATTCGCTTAGGTTGTCTAATTTTTTATAATAAGCCTCCATGTCGAACAAAAAATCTTTGGTTTCGTAACTTCCTCCTGCCACATAATGGGTGGCATTACTGACCGGAATTCCACTGTCGTCCGACAACAACCAAATATCACGGCTTCCTGCCGAAATGTCTTCTCTCACGATGCGGTTCACAAATTGGTAATAATATCCCGCCGAAGCCTTCAGCGTGATTTTATTATTGATTTTATAAAACGTTTGAAAACGAGGTTCCCAGTATAATTTTTCGGTTACATCATAAAAAGAAGTACGGATACCCGGTAAAATGGTGAATTTTTCGCCTAAAGTCCATTTGTCCTGGATATAAGCGGCAAGTAAGTTTCCGCTGTTTTGCATATTCAAAATATTGGTTGTGTCGCTTTTGGAGTAACGGTAATCGATTTGATAATTGGAATAATCTAATCCGAATTCGAGTTTATTTTTTCCGTTGATTTTAAATTCGTTATTGAATTTCAGAGAATAATCCCACAGATCGTTATTTTCGTTTGTATTTTGGTCGAACATCACAGCTACTTTTCCTACACTTGATGATGTTGTATTATTTTGCCGGTTTCTTAAACTGTAATAATTAGAAAAAGATGCCAGCAGATTGGAATAAATCCGGTTGTCCCAGTTTCTTGACCACTTGAGACTACTTCCGATATTTCCCCAATTAGTTTCGTCTGTGATGTTTCCGCTCATGAAAGAACTTCCGAAACCATCGCGGGAATTGTCTAAATCGTCTTCTCCATTGAAAAAACTAAGAGATAAAATATCTCTCTTTGTCGGATTATATGTTAATTTCGCGTTAAGGTCGTAAAAATACGATTTGGGTTTTTCTTGGTTACGTTGGTTAAAACGTCCTCCGGGGCCTCCCGACATTGTTTGTTGGTTTTCTGAATATACATCCGTAAACTTATCATACATGAAACTTTGGAAAGAACGCCGTCCTGCAACGAAAAACGAACCTTTTTCGTTAAAAGGAACTTCCATAAAAGCGTTGAATCCTAAAAAGCCGATGTCGCCTCCGATATTGAATTCTTTGTCGTTTCCGGTTTTGCCAACAATTTCCATGACACTTGATAAACGTCCTCCGTATTTAGCTTCGAAACCTCCTTTGTGCAACTGCACATCCTTTACGGCATTGGTGTTGAACGCGCTGAAAACACCCATCAAATGTTCTTGGTGATAGATGGTAAAACCATCATATTGTACAAGGTTTTGGTCGGGAGTCCCGCCTCGGACGTACATTCCCGCCGAAGATTCGTTGCTTCCCGCGATTCCGGGCATCAACTGGAATGTACGAAAAAGGTCTTTCTCGCCCAAGGCGGGCAAATCGGCAATTTTAGCCGCAGTTGTTTGAATGACTCCGATAGAAAGATCCGGAATCTTCAATACATCTTCCCTTTCCTTAACAATCACAACCTCATCTAATGTGTTGGCCGCAGGTTGTAATTCCACGAAAAGATTTTGTAAATTAATTTCGGGAGAAAGGAAAAAACGTTGGGTCTCGTAACCTAAATACTTGAATTGTAAAATTTCCGTGTCGGAAGGAACATTATATAATGTAAAATAGCCATCGGTGTTGGTACTTGTTAAAAGGTTATGACCTTCCACGAAAACGGTCGCGAAAGGCAGAGGTTCTCCGTTGGTTTGGTCTTTGATTCTTCCGTTAACTGTCAGGTTATAGCGGGTAGCATTCCCTTCATAATGCTTGTTCTCGACTTTTGTCCGGTTTTTGGGAAGGTTCTTTTTTGTTACAATACAAAAGAAACCGTTTTCATCTTCATAATACGCCAAGTCATCGAATTTTCTGAAAATAACGTCAAAAGCCAATTTTCGTTCGGTTCCGGTATAGAGATAATCGAATTTTTTTGTACCGATTAGTTCGGAATCATATTTCAGATTCATTTTATACTTATTTTCGAAATCATCTAATACTTTGATTAATGGTGTTCCGAAATAATTTTCCCTCACAACTAAAGTGTCTTTTTGCTGGGAATATAATGTGAGATTACCACAAAATAACAGTAGAAAAAAAATATATTTCTTCATTCGCACTTAATTTACAAAATGCAATAGTATAAATTAAGAATAAATGAAGAAATTAAAATCAACGAAAAGGAGAATTGTGTAAATGAAATCAGTTTCAAGATTGGTAATACAAAAAAATCCCCGAAGCAACAACTCTTCGGGGAAACACACTATTTTATTAAACTATGAACTTTGTAAATGGAGAATGGAGAATTGAGAGTGGAAAGTTGAGAATTTTAATATCCTCTAGATATCTTAAAACAATGAATATCTTATTATCAACCAATATCTATTAATATCATCTTATTGTAGGATCGTAACCAAATTACCCATGAAGTGAGAAACTACCGCGTATCCGATAAGTAAGGACATAAAAGCGAAAACTTTGATTTGTCCGTTGATTCTTTTTTGATTTTCGTTGTTGCTGTTGTTGTTAATTGTTGCGTTCATGTTGTTTAATTTTTAATTGTTGTGTGTTTAATTTTTTGTTCTTAATGTGTGTGTATCTTTATTTTGTCTGTGTGTATCGTTTAATTACAATGCAAATGTACGGCGGAATTCCAAACCTAAAGAATAAATGTTTTTACAAATACAAATAATTACCATTCGTTAACAAATAGAGTATTTTAACACTTGTATTTTAATTAATTTTTTACAAAATTCAGGAAAATAATAGAAAATAATGAAAGGTAAAAGGAGTTAAACGAAGTTAGAAGGATTAAAGGAAGTTATTCAAGATGCAATTTGATAATTTTTTAATACCATGTATTGCATAGTACTGAAAATATTTTATATCTTTGCATTGTCAAATAATGGAAAAGATGAAAGACGAAAATGTAAAATCACAAATGAGAAAAGGAGTTTTGGAATATTGCATACTCCTCATTTTGAAAAGAGAGCCGGCGTATGCGACTGATGTTATACGCAAATTGCAAGACGCTCAATTGATTGTAGTAGAAGGAACCCTTTATCCTTTACTTACAAGATTGAAAAATTCGGGTTTACTTAAATACGAATGGATCGAATCTACTCAAGGACCTCCCCGGAAGTATTATGCTCTTACAAGAGAGGGAGAGTCATTTTTATCTGAGCTTGAAATTGCTTGGGAAGATATAAACAACACGATTAATCATCTAAAAAATCAATAAATAATGAAAAAGACATTAACTGTTAATTTGAACGGAAGGATATTCAATATAGATGAAGACGCATACGAACTATTGTCGAATTATCTTTCGAACCTGAAAACTTATTTCAGGAAAGAATCTGACGCGACAGAAATTATTCTTGATTTTGAGGCGCGTATTGAAGAATTATTCAGCGAAAAGATAAAATTAGGTTACGAAATTATTACTATCGAAGAGGTAGAGGCCATGATTAAACGCATGGGAAAACCGGAAGATTTCGGAGAAGATGAGATGATTGAAACAACAACCGAAACAGCTTCGGATAATAAAGAAGAAAGCAAGCCGAAGAAAAAATTTTATAGGAATGTTGATAATAAAATTTTGGCAGGTGTATGTTCCGGAATTTCATCTTATTTCGGATGGGATCCACTACCGGTACGCATTATCTTTTTTATTCTTATTTTTCTTACATCTTTATGGATGATTCCGGTTTACCTGGTTCTTTGGATTGCCATGCCGGCTGCCATTACCGCAAGCCAGAAATTAGAGATGAAAGGAGAAGCTATCACGCTTGAAAACATAGGGAAAACAGTTGCTGAAACGATAACAACAGGAAATCAGAAACACCAAAATGAAGGATGTCTATCCTCGATTCTAAAGGTGTGCACAATTGGTTTGGGATGTATAATCGGCTTTCCTTTACTGATTATATTTTTTGTCGTTGTGGTGGTTTTGATAGCGATGCTCTTCGGATTTGGAAGCCTTTTCTTCGTTCCATTAGATTTTTTTGGTTTTAACTGGGATTTCATGAATGGAACATACTCTGTAATCGGTATGATTTCGTTGGTAATAGTGATCGGTATTCCTTTATTTTCAATTATTTATATGTTGTTTTCAAACAATAAAAAAGCAAAACCGTTATCCCGGACAACAAAGTGGATCGCTTTTATCTTTTGGATTATCGCTTTGCTTTCGTTGATGATTTCAAGTATCAAATTTGTAAAACAATTTAATCCTGCCGATTCTCGCTGGAATATCACATGGAACACTCATTCTGATTCTGATAAAGCAATAGAAATAGAAGAAGCCGGACAAATAATAGACAGGAATGAAGATTTACCTAATTTTAATCTCCTGAAATTAGACGACAACTTGATAGCCAACGTTAGAATCCGGCAAGTTACCAACGAAAAACCGAAAATGGTAATCAATGGAGATGAAAATATCATTAATAAAATAGGCTGGAAAATTGCCAATGGAAGACTCGAATTGTTTGTAATAAACGATTATGTTTTGAAAACCGGCAACAACCTGATTATTTTGATTACAACTCCTAAAATAAATGGCGTTTTGATCGAATCGTTTGGTTCGGTTACGATGGAAAATAAAATAGAAACTACTGATTTCAAAGTAGAAATAAGAGGAGCCGGTAGTTTTTCTTCCGATAGCCTGTATGTTTCTTCCCTTTCCTGCAAACTAGAAGGAGTTGGGAAATTGACATTGGCGGGCAAAGCCGAAAATGCTCTCTTTTTTGTAAATGGAGCCGGACAGATAGATGCGAAAAATTTAGAATCACGTAATGTCTCTGCTAAGTTAGAAGGCATTGGTTCGATAAAAACTAATCCGGTTGAATTACTAAACGCGCAGGTTGATGGAGTTGGAAAAATAACGTATAAAAATGAACCGAAAAACAAAAAAATATCAATGAGCGGTGTCGGAAAAGTTGGAAAAGAAGAATAAAAGGTAACTTTGTAGCAAAACAAAAATATTTTTTAAAATTCTCATGAGAAACTTATTTCTTTTAACTGTTGCCTTGTTGATTCCTGTTGGAGTAATACAAGCAGATCCGGGCAAAACAATTGCCATCCAAACAAAAAATACCAGTTTAGTGTATAAAGTAAATGACAAAAAGAAAGTTTGTCAATCGTATTTTGGAAGTAAACTAACCGGCTCCGATTGTGATTTGGTTGTTGTTTCCAATAATGAAATTGCTCCCGCATTCGGAACGAGCTATGTACACCAACCCGCCATACGTGCGGTACATGCCGATGGAAATACATCGACCGAACTGGTTTTTGATAAAAGCGAATCTAAAAGATTGAATGGTAATCAGGTTCAAACCGATATATACCTGAAAGATACATACTTTCCTTTTCAAGTGAAAATATCTTTCAAAACGTATGAAAAAGAAGATATTATTGAACAATGGACAGAGTATTTTCACGAAGAAAAAAAGCCGGTTGTATTGTATGATTACGCGTCTTCTTGCTTAAGTTTTCAAGCTACACATTACTACATGACAGAGTTTTATGGTAATTGGGCTGATGAAATGCATATGACGGAAACTGAATTGGTTCGTGGTACAACAACCATCGATTCCAAATTAGGTGTAAGGTCTAACCAATACGGACATAGTTGCTTTTACTTGTCATTAGAACAACCTTCTGCCGAAGATAACGGAAAAATTATCGGGGGAACATTGGCTTGGCCGGGTAGTTTTTCATTACAATTCAATATCGATAATCAAGAAAAATTGCGTGTTATTTCAGGAATTAATTCTTTTGCCGGACAATATATATTGGAAAAGGGAGAAATTTTTACAACGCCGTCATTGATTTATACATTTAGTGAAGACGGAAAAGGAACCGTTTCCCGCCGATTCCATCGTTGGGCACGCCAATATGGTGTTTACAACGGAACCAAACCGCACATGACGTTGATGAATAACTGGGAAGCGACATATTTCAATTTTGATAATGAAATACTTACCGGTATCATTGATGATGCTGCCCAAATGGGATTTGATTTGTTTTTGTTGGATGATGGTTGGTTTGGAAATAAATATCCCCGCAATGACGACCGTGCAGGACTTGGAGATTGGGATATCAATCGGAAAAAACTTCCTGACGGATTAGGATATTTAGTTAAAGAGTGTCAGAAAAGGAATATCAAATTCGGAATTTGGTTGGAACCGGAAATGGTAAATCCGAAAAGTGAACTGTATGAAAAACATCCCGATTGGGTGATTACCCAACCGAATCGTCCGTTGGATTTGGGCCGCAACCAATTGATCCTGGATTTATGTAATCCTGCTGTTCAGGATTATGTTTTCAATGTGGTTGATAAAACAATGACCGAAACAAAAGATATTTCCTATATCAAATGGGACTGTAATCGATTCGTTACTAACTCCGGTTCGTTTTATTTGCCTGCTAATAAACAATCACATCTTTGGATTGAATATACCCGTGGTTTGATGAAAGTATTGAAACGTGTCCGTGAAAAATATCCTGATGTTACCATTATGGAATGTTCCGGTGGAGGTGGTCGTATCGATTATGGAACGCTACCTTATTTTGATGAATTTTGGATCAGTGATAATACAGATGCCTTAGACCGTATCTTTATTCAATGGGGAAGCACTCAATTCTATCCGGCCATTTGTTTGGCAAGCCATGTATCTGTTTGTCCGAATCACATTACCGGCCGTACGGTTCCTTTGAAATTTCGCTTTGATGTGGCCACTTCCGCTAAATTAGGAATGGATTTACAACCTCGTCAAATGTCGGACGATGAAAAGGCATTCTGTAAAATTGCGTTGAAAGATTACAACAGCGTAAAAGAAGTCGTGCAATTTGGTGATTTATATCGTTTGCTTTCTCCTTACGAAAGCAACAGAGTCGCGATGATGTATGCGCTGGAAAATCAATCGAGGGCAGTTGTTTATTCTTTCCTGAAGAAAAAAGAAATCAACGGAAACCGTCAGGTTCTATATCTCAAAGGATTGAATCCCGATAAACAATATCGTTTGCACGAATTGAACAAAATTCCTAACCGTTGGTCGAGATTTGATTCTTTGGAAGGAAAAGTTTATTCGGGAGCTTACCTGATGAAATATGGAGTTTCTTTCTATATGAGTGAAGAATACGAAAGTCTTGTATTTGAGACGGTTGCACGGTAGGATATAAATTAATCTTATTGCCATGAAATAAAACATACGGAGTTTCCATAGTGAATTTACAACACAGAATAAATTTTTTCTTGGGCCCTGATTGGAAGATTTTTATTTTCGCTTTGTTTGAAAATGTTATTTAAATTTTCATCAATAAAACAAGCTTTTACATTATCATTTAGTTGGATATCTAAAATATCGATAATTTGTTTTTTTATTTTCTTGTCGGTAACAGGAAATGCTGTTTCTATCCTGCGATATAGATTACGTTTCATCCAATCGGCAGAGGTTAGGTATAGGTCTTCTTTTCCGTTGTTGTAAAAATACCAAACGCGAGCATGTTCTAAATAACTGTCGACAATACGGGTAATCCTGATATTTTTACTGTAAGGTTGGTTGGGAATCAAGCAGCAGATTCCTCTGATAATCAAATCTATTTCAACTCCGGCTTCGCTTGCGGTATACAGTTCGTCAATCATCTCGCCATCTTGTAATCCGTTCATTTTTAGAATGATGTGCCCTTTTTTCCCTTGTTTTACATGTTCGATTTCTCGTTGGATCATCATTCTCAACGAAGCAACCATATTAAACTGAGCGACCAACAGGTGTTTAAATTTGTAATCTTGCCGCTTGCCTTGCAGTATTTCAAAAACGCGATTGATTTCTTCTGTTATATTTTTTTTGCATGTAAATATTGAAATATCTGAATACAATTTTGCCGTTTTTTCATTAAAATTTCCGGTGCTTAAATAAGCATAGCTTCGCCCTTTTTTACGTCCTAATCCCGGCCTTTCTGTTACTAAGGCTACTTTAGCATGCACTTTTAATCCCGGAAGACTGTAAATAATCTGTATTCCGGCTTGTTTCATCCGTTCGGCCATTTGTAAATTATTTTCTTCATCGAACCGTGCTTTCAGTTCCACAAAAACAGTTACTTTTTTCTTGTTTTGAGAAGCAAAGATTAATTTTTCGATAACGTCCGAACGTTCAGCTACACGGTATTGTGTTATTTTTATTGAATTTACTTTAGGGTCGGATGCCGCTTCATCAAGAAAACGGATAAAATGGTCGAAAGAATGATAGGGATAAAACAGGAAAATATCTTGTTCCTTGATTGCTTGTGAAATACGGTATGTCTTGTCAAATGCTAAAACCGGAACCGTTGGTTTTGGAGCGGAAACGAGAGAATTTCCCACCGGATTCGGCAATTTCATTAAGTCTTGCATATTCAGATGGCGTCCATCGGGAACCATGTCTTCCCAACGGATATTGAATGCTTCCGACAGGTATTTGAGAAAATCCCGCGGTATATCCTGATCGTGCGAAAATCGGCTCAAGTCTCCGATTTTGCGTTTTTTTACTTTACTGATTATCTTCTCTACTAAATTATTTTCCGAATTATTTTCTTCTTCAATATAGATATCCGCGTCCCTCGAAATTTTTATACTGTATGCGCAATCAATTGTAAATCCGGGAAATATCGTTTGTAGATTAGCGATGATAATGTCATCTACAAACATAAAGTAATAATCTTCTTTGTGTTGAGGAAGCGTTACAAAACGTGGAGTTTTGGTAAAAGGAATTTTGAGAATGGCGTAGTGATATTCTTTTTCTTCTTTTTTTATTAATCTTACAACAATATATATACGGTTATCTCTGATAAAAAAACGTACTTCATCTTTCATTATCAGAACAGGTTCTAAGTAAGGAAATATTTCTTCATTGAAATAATCTTTTACAAACTGCTTGTGAAAATCTTTTATTTTATCGTTTTTATAAAGAATTATATGGTTTTTTTCGAGTTCAAGACAAATAGAATGATTAAAAATTCTCAAAAATTCTTTTTGTTGCCGGGTTACTTCTGCTTTGATTTCCGCCAATATTTGTTCCGAATCTTCAAGGTCTTCTTCTATGTGCTTTTTTTTCAGGATAATACCTTGATGTTCAGCAACCCTGATTTTATAAAATTCTTCAAGGTTGGACGCGTGTATAGCCAAAAACTTTATCCTTTCATAAATAGGTAAAGTTTTGTCTTCGGCTTCTAATAATACTCGATAGTTAAAAGAAAGCCAACTGATATCTCTGTTGAAGTATTTCATGTTTGATATTTGACGAGTTAACAAGTAAATTCGTTGACTTGTCAACTCATCTACTGCTTTTTTTTGTAAATATATTAATTTTGTAACAAAAAAGACGCGATAATGTTGAAAATAGGATTACTTTCCGACACTCATGGATATTGGGACGACAGATATATGTCGTATTTTGTTTCATGTGATGAAATTTGGCATGCAGGTGATATCGGAAGCCCCGAAGTTCTTGAAAAATTAAGACAGATAAAAACGGTAAGAGCCGTGCATGGAAATATTGATGGGCATTTGATAAGAATCGAATGCCCGAAACATTTGCGTTTCAAAGCGGAAGATGTCGATGTTTGGATTACACATATCGGTGGATATCCGGGTAAATATGCTCCGGAAGTTCGTCCGGAAATGTACGAAAACCCACCTCAATTATTCATCAGCGGGCATTCGCATATTTTGAAAGTACAATATGATAAAAATCTGAATTTATTACATATCAATCCCGGAGCGGCAGGGCAACAAGGATTTCACCACGTAAGAACTTTGATTCGTTTCGTTATTGACGGAAAAAATATCAAAGACTTGGAAGTGATTGAATTAATGGACAGAGGACAACTGACAGATGGCGATGATTATCAGAAATAATAAGAGATCACGCCTACAATGCGATTAGAAGTTACATCGTGCGTTTTGTCATATTTTCCTTTATTCCAATTTATAGTTCCATCTCCATAGCCTGCAATATTCATTTCATATTCCAATCCAACTGTAAAACGAGGAATGTTATAGGAAAAAGTGGCGCAGAAACGAGATAATTCATTCATTTTTAAACCTTCGCCATAAACAGTTGAGTTTGCTATCAAAGATTTATCTGTTCCTAAATTTTTTGTATATCCGGCAAATAAATTTCCTTTATATTTTTTTCCGTAAGCAATATTTATCCAAGAAGAAGAATGTATAAAGTTCGTATATTCTTGTTCTCCTGTAATCGTATTTATATTAGAAATTCCATATCCGCCCAACATGCAATCGTTAGAAAGGTTTTGTCCATAAATTGTTTTGGCGCTCACTGAAAGATCATTTACAGCATATCCAACATATCCCATATAGGATAAAGAAGAAAGTGTTTCATCAACTTTATAAGTCGCGTCCGTAGACAGGGATTTTGATTTTGTTCGAGGTTTCAATGTTAAATAATCGACGCCTGCTCCAGCTTTAAATCCTTCGTTTTTATAATTAACACCAAAATATAATTCGGGAAGAATGGCATTCCGCTGAAACATATTACTTTTAACGGAAGATGATCCATCTAATGGTCCTGAAGAATTATATTGTAATTGATAAATAGCTGCCCCCGCCAACGTGAAATTGTGATTTAATCTATAATCGAAACGAATCTGCGGACTTCTGTTGAACGCGTTAAACGGTGCGCCGGTCGATAGGGAAAGTACTTCAGGTATCGCTCCGGAAAACATGGGAGTCCAATCTTGACCTAACAACAAAGATGATTTTTTCCAATCCATTTTTATATAAGCGCGACGTAGTCTTAACAAAGCGGAAGCTCCGCTGAATCCGGCAAAATCCGCTTCAGCCTTTGCCGAAAGATTCGCGTTAAAAACTTTCAGTCCACTTACGTCAAGAGCCACCCTTGTGTTGAAACTGTAAAATCCGGAATGAGGAACCGCATTCAAATCTTCTCCATTTGCATCTTTACTTATATCCTGTGGGTATAAGTAAAAAAGCGCTTCATTGGCAGATATTCCCACCCTGTCATCGTAATAGAAATCGCCTCTCGCAAATCCTGAAAATTTATATGTTAACTTGTCTTCATTTTTTTCTTGCGCGAATGAATTTACAGAATGGAAAACGACAATAAGTAGAATCAGAATGGAAAGTAATTTTATCTTATTCATAAACAATTTGTTAAAAATTTGACAAAAGTACATAATTTTAATTGAATGTATTGGTCAAATCATTTAAAATTGACATGTTTTTAGGAATTTGATATTATAACAAATTTTAAGTGAATAATATTTAAAAAACAACAAAATACGCTTATTTTGGTTAATAATAGTTTTTTTTAACTAAAAAAATCGCATAATTAACAAAAGTGTAAATGCGCCGTTTTTTTTCAATTTGATTTGTATTTATATTTGTGAATAATTCAAAATAATAGTAAATAAGTTTTAATTCGCGTTTTGTAGAAATTTCAAGATTAACATTAACATCAAAAGTAATGAAAAAACTTTTATTCTTACTTAACCTCCTGATTTGGACGGCAGTAAATGTTTCTTCTCAAAGTTTTAGTTCTTACATCATTCAATTTAGGGATGATGAAGGCAAAAAAATGGCAGTGAATTCATTCCTTGGAGTTTCTGATACTAAAAATATTAGTTTAGCATCAAAAGAAGCATCGGGTAATCTTGATGAGTGGGTATTTATTCCTGTGGGAAAAAATGAACCCGGTTGGTATTTTATTAAAAATGTCAAATATAAAATGTATTTGAAATCCGGAATAGAAGAAAAAGCCGTGATTTCCCTTACAAACACGATCGGCAGTAAAGATACGAAATGGCAGTTATTAAAAATAGATGTTCCCCAAAAAGTTCTTCCTGAGTCGGGCAGATTTTTTAAATTGATATCACAAAACGGAGGAATGTTATATTTGGATAATGAAGTTTTGTATACTACGATGATTGAACCTAAACGAAAATATTCCACCGTAAAAATATTTTCCGCGAATTTAGAGAATCCTGAGAAATCACTTAAAACAATCGTTTTTAATAAAGATTTGGAATTGATCTCTAATTACCTTCCGTTTCAAATTCCTGACGATGTAAATTCGGTAGGGCAACTGTTAATTCCAACAACAAATCAATTAGATTTTTCACCTATTCCGCATAAAGCTGCTACTGATTTTTTTCCTGTCGGATATACTCGTTCAACTGTAGATGGAGTTCGTTTAATGTATAGTAATTATTCTTCCGGAAATAGTGAAACTTCGGGTTATTATTTTGTCCGTTTGGATAATGGAGAATCTTTACAATTAGATGTGGTTAATCCGGCAAGTTCCCCAACTACAGTTTTTGTTGTTAGTTATTGGGCGAGAATAATTACACAAAGCGGGTCCGCTCCCGAAAATATTCCTTTTATATTGAAAAAAGATAAAAGTTTGAGTAATATAAAATCTATAGGACAGTTGACTGCCGGTTCACGTGCGGAATATAATTCGGACCCAACTCCCATGACTCCTGAAAATTATACCAAAGATCCGGATGATCCGAACGCTTGGGCGTATTATTCTTTTGAATATATCAATATAGATGGCCTGAGGAAAGATTTATTTGTTTCCATTGATAATATGATGCCGAAAAACGGAGAAAAAGTTTTTATAGATATAGACAACTTTCAGATAACGGTAAAAGATGATTTTGATCACCAAACTTCACTCCAAAAAGGAGGAAAAGACAAAGTCTCCGCGAATTCGTTTTTGGGATTATCATGTCCTGTTTGTGGAAAAACTGTAGATATAAATGGGAAATGTCCGAATTGCAATTATGATTTCAATAAAGAAAATCAAGCGGAAAGTAGTGTGTTTTCAACAGTGAAAGATACGGTATGGATATTATTTTGCGTTGGATTAATCGTTATGGTTGTTATATTGATAACTAGAATTCTAAAAAAGACAATCTGATAAGGTTTCAGTAAATTCTAAAAATCGCGTGACAGTCAATTCTTTCATGCGATTTTTTTATTTTATAATAATCCCTGATAAGTTATATGATAAAAAAAGGATGTGATTCTGAAAACACATCCTCTTTTCTAACTAATAATTTTCCGTTTTAATAAATATCTTTTTACGAACATCGGATTGAACTTCCAACTCTTAATGTTTTTGTGGATTTAATATTGTTTAACCGGCATAAAGTATTTACAGATACTCCATATTTACGAGCGATTTTACCTAAAGTATCTCCTTTTTGGATACGGTGATAGACCATTCGCGAATCTCCTTTGGATGTATATTTGTTAATTACCGAATTAGACTTATCTTTATTAAAGACATATACGTCTTTGTGAGCTACATAGTTTTGAAAATCGAAAATCTCAGCGGGATTGATAGCTTTTCCTAAAAAACGAGTTTCAAAATGAAGGTGAGACCCTGTGGAACGTCCTGTATTTCCTCCCAAAGCGATAGGTTCTCCTGCTTTGACAATTGTTTCTTCTTCGACTAAGAATTCAGATAAATGTCCGTAAACGGTTTCCAATCCATTGTCATGCCTAAGAACTAAATAATAACCGTAACCTTTTCTTTCATAATCTTTTACTCTTACTTTCCCGTCGAAAGCGGCGCGGATAGTATCTCCAACTTGCACTTTCAAATCAATTCCATAATGAAACCGTCTCCTTCTTGGTCCATAATTCGAAGTAACATACCCTTCTGTCGGAGGAATATATTTGGAAACATCGATTGAAAAAGAATCTGGAAGTTCGATAGACGCGTAAGGGTTGACTCTTGAATTATTCCATGAACCGTATAAATCATCGGCCGGGTATAATTCAGATTCTTTATTTATTTCTTCTTCAAGTTCGAGTTTCTTTATTTTGGGGAGTAATGCCGGTTTTACATCGATAGCGTCAACTAATAATGCTTGAGTGCTTGCTTCTACTTTTTTGATTGATAATTGAGTTTTGGACTTTTCTTTTTGAGTTGGCTTACCCGCGATTGCCGCCGAAGAGAAAAATACTCCGGCAAATCCGACAAGCAAAACTTTTTTAATACTACAATTCATTCTTTTAACTTAAAATTCAACATAAACTACCTTTCATCGGTAGCATATAAACTTAATATTACTTCTGGTTCATAATCGAAAATTTCTTCTTTTTTGAAAAAACGATTCAATTCCACTTCCGCGTTTTCAGGAGAATCTGAAGCATGTACAATGTTTTCCTGTGTACTCATACTGAAATCGCCTCTGATTGTTCCCGGTTGAGCTAAACGTCCGTTTGTAACACCGGTCAAATTTCGTACCACATTAACCGCGTCAATACCTTTTACACACATAACCAATACCGGACAAGTTCTCATTGAATCTTTAATTCTTTGAAAAAATGATCTGTCTTTAAGATGCGCGTAATGTTCATTTAAAATTTCATCTGTTAACCATGTCATCTTCATTCCGGCTATAATCAAACCCTTTTTTTCAAAGCGGGAAATAATTTCTCCGACCAAACCTCTTTGAATGGTACATGGCTTAAGAATTATGAGTGTTTCTTCCATGGAAAATATTAATATTGCCTTTAAATGATAAGTTTTAATCTACATTTAGGATTCTCAAAGTACGAGTTTTTATGCCTAAAATCCAAGAATATTTTCTTAAAAAAACGAGAAGGGATTTTTAAAGAATCAAAATAAGATTGTAATTTGTTGAAATACAATAAAATGCAAAAAACATGTTATACAACATGTTTTTGTCTCATTGAAGTTAATTCAAAAAATTGAAATCAATGAATTAAAAAGAAAAATTGATTAAAAATAATATATAACTACTGTAAAAATAAAGTTTTTTTGTAGTGGATTTTACTTCAAATTACCATAAAACGAAATAGGGTCTTGCTCGTATGAATTGACATTTACAGAGCTATTGCCATTATTAAAGACAGACAAGAAAAATTGATAATTATGGTCTTTTGTTTTCACATTAAACCGGATTTCCCATCCATCGTTTTTCTTGTTGGGAGTTAATTGATATTTTTCCATTGGTTCCGCGAATTTTATTCCTCCCTCTCCACCTCCGTAAGGAGCCGATGTTGCTACTCCAAAATAGGGAAGGTAAGCAATTGCGGAATCATTTTTTATTTTAAGGTCATACCCATAATTTAAATTAATCGTCCTTCCTCTCAACGGAATAGCTTGATTAATTTCTATGATGTAGTCTTTTGCCTGTATTTTTTCCGCGACTTTTTGTACCGTTTGCTGGCTCTCCGGATTACTGTTTTTTGTAGTGGAGCAAGATACGAAAAAGGCGAAAAGGATAAATATTCCTATAAAATGACGTTTCATAACTGTAAGTATTTGTGATTTGATAATTTACATATAAAACAGATTTGAGATAGTTATTGTTTAAGCATATCGTCAAATCTTTAAAATACAGACTTAGTAACTGTTGAAATATAACTCATTAGGTACTACTTATTCTCTTTTAATACGCTCTGAAAAACAAGTTAAGGATGATTTTTCAATGATTCGATTTGTTCCAAAGTCAATCCGGTCAGTTTTGATATTATTTCAATAGAAAGACCTTCTTTCAAACAGTTTTTAGCTATTTCTATTTTCCCTTGCCGTCATTTAAACTGACGGCAATAGAGTGATTGTTTCTGATTATTTATTTTGCAATAAACATATAGTTATATCGTGAAAAACGACTATTTTATACGACGGCGTTAAAAACGCCGCCGAACAGGGTTATTGTAATTGACTTAATATATTTTTTCTTTCGAATGAAAAACAATCTGAATTTTCGTCAACATATTGTAATAAATCAATTGATTTCTTTTTCTGAAAGTCAGATTCTTGAAAATTTTGATTGTTTCGTGATTTTT
>JAVBKZ010000047.1:0-15589 GCA_031553755.1 Bacteroidales bacterium
TGTAAATCCCGATTCTTCCCCTGTTGTTTCTGCTTCCGCCAAAATGACATTAGTGTCAGAAAGAGTGAGCGCGGTCAGGTTGATTGTTCCTTTTGTTGTCGTTATTTTACAGCGGGATTCCGCATTCCAAATGTCAATTCTTCCTTCAATTGATTGGATCGTACCAATAGGATTAAGCAAAAAATAACCGATCATCAACCGTGCTTTGAAAAACGCGCGATCCATTGTAGCCGCGCCTTCTCCCTGATGATCATATACATCAGTACGCCCGACTTCCATTTTGATGGTATTGTTCGCTTTATAAAGCATTGTTCCCATCAGTCCGTTTCCGGTAAACAATCCTTCCTGCCACGATGCCATCGTTGTGGTGGTGTAATCTTGTGTCTTTAAGAATGTTTCCCAATTAATAGGAGCTTGATCTGCAAAAACTTTACTTGTAAAAAGAATTACAGAAATAAAAATGGTATAAATTTGTTTCTTCATCGTATAAAAATTGTTTAATAGCCAGTATTATTTTTCCACCTAATTCCTGAATTTGCATTAATTACATCTTGTGGTACAGGCCATAAATTATGATAATCACAAATTACAGGTCCTGATACCGGATTATATCTACGTGTTCTTTCAACTAATTTTTCTGTACGGGCCAATGTGAAGCGTCTGATTTCTTCTCCTATTAACTCTCGTGCTCGTTCATCGAGTAAATAATCCAAATCAACTTCAGACTCTGTCGCTAAAGAGGTATTTGCTCGTTTTCTTACGACATTAATAGTTTCTGTCGCCTCTTTTATTTTTCCTTGCATGATATATGCTTCCGCTAAAAACAAATAAGTTTCAGCTAATCGAAAACGCGTTTTATCTTTACAATTACCTGTAAATGTGAGATTTGAATCTATCCCATAATCAAATTTGGTAATTGTCGGATAACAACGTCCGGTATTGATATCAAGTGGAGTAATTTCATGTTTTTTTGCATACAAATAAGAGTATTTAGTTTCCGGACTGTTATAAAAATATTCTCTCCGGATATTGAATTGTGAGTTCCGGACATCTTCAACAGAATAACTATCCAGTAACCATTCTAATGGCCGGATTTGTCCCATTCCCATTCCTCCATATCCGGTTGAAATCACAAATCCTTCGATATTGTAATATGCAGGCACCCACGCCCTACGTGTCCAATCATTATAGGAATCACCTCCACCTTGTTTATTGTACTCGGCCTGAATAACCCAAATAGATTCGAGATTTCCGGAAGACCGGTTGTGATTATTTTCCTTAAACATATCCGAATAATAATCGCCCGGTTCATTCAAATGATAACCAAAACGATAATCCATCAATTTGAAATAAGAGGAATTAATTATATTTAATGCTATTGTTTCTGCTTTTTCATACTCTTTATTACAGATATAAAACTCTGTTAATAAATGGAGTGCTGCCCACTTTGAAGGTTCACCCGGAATTGCTTCATCCGGATTTTCTTTCAGATAAAGGATTGCAAATTCAAGATCTTCAATAACACGCTGTATTACTTCCTTTTGAGGTGTACGTTCAAAATCCGTCCTAAAATCTTTCGTCACTACAGTAACCCAACTAACATCGCCGTAGAGATAAAGCAAATAACGATAGGCATAAGCACGGAAAAATTTTCCTTGCGCTTGATAATAATATTTTTCATTGGCTGATTTTTTCCAATTTACATCTGGTTTATTGGCATAATTAATCATTTGATTGGCATTGGCAATCAATCCGTAAGCCCAATTCCAACGATTAAAAATATAGGTTATAGCTGGGTTGAGCGTATAATTTTCAAAGAAACTCAAAGTCGCATCTTTATAACCACGTATACAAATATCAAGTCCTACTTGCAAAGTTTCATAATTACAAGGCCCTTGTAAAATAACCCTGTCATTCCAAGTTTGAAATTCTAATCTAGCATACGCGTACAAACCATTTTTTGCTATTTCAAACCCTTCTGTTGAAGTATACACATCTTCCGTAGTTAAAAAACTTTGCGGATCTTCCTCCAACAAGTCATTACCACATCCCGAAAGCATCGGAACGAATAATAATCCTATCAATATGTATATTTTCCAACTCATCTTAAAATGTCACATTAAGTCCCATCGCAAAAACACGTGAAACCGGATAATTACCGGTCTCCCCTCCTAACGTGCGTTGCTCTGGATTAATAGCATATTTACTTGTTTTCGAAAATGTATATATGTTTTGTCCGTTAAGCGATAATTTAAGTTCTTGTATGCCCCATTTAGTTACTATTCTTGGGGGAACCATATAGGAAACACTCATATTCTGTATCCTGAAAAATGAAGCATCCATATAAAAAAGATGTCCGTATGCAGGCTTATAATCCAAACGAGTAGCTTCAGTTGCAGAATTTTCAGGTGTCCAGTAATCAATTCCGGAAATATAATTTGTATTATTATCGAATTGCATCCTACTAAACAGTAAAGAATAATTTTCTTTGGTTATATCGAAAGTTCCGTTTAAAAAAATGGTAAACGACCAATTGCGATAAGTCAATGTATTAGTTAATCCAAGATTCCAAACAGGTAATCTGGAACCGATTATTGTTCTATCTTCAGGAGTTATCTGACCATCTTTATTTTTATCAAGCAATTTGGCATCTCCAGGAACTGCCCTATAGTCAGCAGCGGCTTCCCTTTCTTCATTTTGCCATATTCCTATAACCTTATAATTATAAAAAACCCTCAAGGGCTGTCCTACAAACCAAGCATTTTGAGTATCGGCTATCCGGTCTTCCGTCAGTTCCAATATTTTATTCCAATTTCCGGAAAGTCCCAAATTGGTTTCCCATTTAAAATCAGGAGTTTTTACATTTATCGAATTGATTTCAATTTCAAATCCTTTATTTTCGGTTTTTCCGACATTATCCCAAAAATTAGTATATCCATTCATTGATGCTACCGAACGACTCATCAATACATCTTTAGTATATGATAGATAGGTGTCAAAATTCACTTGCAAACGATTTTGAAAAAATGAAGTTTCTAATCCACTATTAAAAGAAGTAGTACTCTCCCATTTCAGTTTTTTATTCCCTGTTGAAAAATTGCTTACCAAACCAATATCAACACCATCTTCAGATATATAATCTTTCTGCACTAATTTTGAATACGTACGATAAGCATTTACAGATTGATTTCCGTTTTTACCAACGGATATTTTTATTTTTAAAAAGTTTATTTTTTCAGACAACTGAGAATCGAGGAAAAAATTTTCTTGTGAAATAACCCAAGCAGAAGCAAAAGATGGAAAAAATCCCCATTTATTATTTTCTCCAAATGCCGAATAACCATCACTCCTTCCGGTAACCGTAAACAAGTAACAATTCTTATAGTTATAATTAGCTCTTCCCATATACGACAACATGGATGTCTTATTCAAGTCGGATAATATTATTTTTTCTCCTTTTGCCATACCAATATTATGGTATGAATTTTTATCATTCAAAAAACCATTTGCTTCTATAAAAGAATACATTGACTGCGTTTTTTGAATGCCAACCATGCCTACGATATCAAAAAGATGTTTTTTTGTTTTATAATTATAAGTCAACGAATTTTCCCAAATCCAGTCATTATTATTATTATTAGTTATAGAAGCAATCCCATTATACGGTTCTCCGAGCATTGTATTTGATCCATAATACAAACCCAAATCATAACTTTTATACGAGAATCCTAAATTAGTAGCCAGAGATAAACCTTTAAGGGGCAAATCCGCTGTCATAGAGAATTTGGTATAAATATCCCTTCCAACATCATCCCTTATACCATCAATATCGGCATAAGGGTTATAAAAAATAGAACCTTCCGACATCGGATAACGCAAATAATTATTGTCTTCATCATACAAACTGGCATAAGGAGACATTCTATATGCATTATAATAAGTAGGAGTTACTCCTCCATTTTCTTTTTGGTTTAATTGTATGTTAAATCCGATATTAAGCCAATTTTTAATTTTTTGGGAAATATTCATTATTCCGGAATATTTTTTAAATCCGGTATTTTCAACAATTCCATCCTGATCTAAATACGAAATTGACATGTAATAACTTGTATGCTCTGTTCCTCCGGAAACACTTAACTGGTGTTCTTGTTGAAACGCGACTTTGAAAATGGCATCTTGCCAATCAGTTTCTCTTCTATTTCTGTAATTTTCTTTCAAAGCCGAATAAAGGAAGTTTTCGGGATTAGACCAGGAAATTTCAGAATCACCTCTGTCTCTGTAAAATTCTTTCAGCATCCGGATGTATTCATCACCTTTCATCAAATTATATATTCGTTCAGGAGACTGAAATCCCAAAAGGCTCTTATAAGTTACAACGGCTTTGCCTTTATATCCTTTTTTAGATGTAATCAGTATTACGCCATTAGACGATCTGGCTCCATAGATAGCCGCGGCAGAAGCATCTTTTAATATAGAAATATTTTCTATCGAATTCTGATCGATATCATTCAGAGATCCATTGAAAGGCATACCATTCCAAACTATCAACGGAGTACTTCCTGCTGAAAATGACTTTTCGCCCCTGATACGAAGTTTAGAAACTGCCCCAGGAGATGTCAATTCATTTGTAACTTGTAATCCGGGTACTTTTCCTTGTAATCGTTGAGCTACATTTGTTGTAGGGTTATTTTCTAACTTACTAACAGACACTCCTGCAATACTACCGGTAATGTCTTTTTTCAATTGAGTTCCATAACCAACCACTAATATTTCATTGAGATTTTGAGAATCATAAGGAAGAACCACATTTACCGTAGTCTTTCGCGTTCCAACTTTAACCGTTTTTCCTTCACTTCCAATGGAAGAGACCTTAAGATAAGTAACTGTATCCGGTACTGATATTATATATCGCCCTTCTCTATTGGTAAAAACTGTTTTTTTTGAATCGGGTTCACAAACTGAAGCTCCAACCAAGGGGATTCCATTTTCATCCAAAACGATTCCCATTAATGTAATTACTGATGTTGGTTGGGATGAACAAACAATAGGAGTAATAATGATTTTATTATTGGCGACTTTATAGTCATAATTTTTTAATATTTTATTCAAAACTCCATTAATTGTTTCATTAAATACATTAACGCTAACAATAGACTGAACATCAACCTGTTTTTCGTTAAAATAGAAAGAAAAACCAGTTTGACGTTCAATTGCGTTTAATACATTTTTTAACGTAGTGTTATTCATGTTTAGCGTAATGCGTGTTGGGTAATTTTGATGTTGATTATTTGCTAATAAATGAAATGAGATTTGAAGTAGGAAAAAACAAAAAAAACATCTTTTTCTTATTTTTTCCAATAAAAAAATACTTCCCACATCTCGTTTCTTCATCGTGTTTTTCTTAAATTAGGCCACTCTCAACTATTTTTTTCTTGCTATATAATATTTATTGTTTTTAATTTTATATTCAATCGGAGCTATATGGCAAATAGCATCCAATACTTCCTTTATCTGCTCTCCTTTTTTCACGGAAAAAGTAATTCCATTAATTTGATTTAGTGAATCTACTGGCTGAATATCAACACCATACCACTTCTCCATACATTCCAACACATAACTCAATTTATCATTATCAAAATTTAGTTGTTCCTTTATCCAAATGTTGTAAATAGAAGCATCAACAAATTCTATCGTAACAGATCCTGTATTTTTAGAATAAGAAATCTTTTCATTAGGCCTCATATCTATTTTCTTACCAATCAAATCAAGATCAACACGAATATTTCCATCTAACAAAGTGATTTCTGTTTCCTTATTGTAATTACATTTTACATTGAAACTCGTTCCTGTAACAATAATTTTTTCAGTTCCCAAATCAACCACAAATGGCTTAGTTTTATCTTTTTTTATTTCAAAATAAGCCTCTCCATGTAATCTTACAGTTCTGACACCATCTTCATATTGTTGAGGAAACTCTAATTTTCCGCCTGCATTCAACCACACCATCGAACTATCAGGAAGTAAAATATGTTTCTTTTCGTTTGTCATGGAAAAAACTTCAACCATGTGATTTTTTTTCTTTTCCAAATTAAACGACTCTCTTAATTCAGGAAACAACAACACTAAAGCTATTACCACAGAGGCTATGCCTAAGGAAGTTTTAATAATCATTCGGATCATCGTTGATTTTTTATTCGCTTCATCTTTCCTATCATTAATTTTTTTCAGAAAATCATTAAAACCTTTATGAGAATCAAACTGATATTTTTCAACCATTGAACTCGCCCATGCATTGTATTTAGATAAAAATTTTTGTTGATTGGCCTTATCTGATTTTAGCCAAAACAACAACTCATCTTCCTCTTTTAGAGTAAGTTTTCCATCTAAATAACGAACAATAATTTTATCAATATGATTTAAATTTTCTGTTTCCATATTTAATAATACGGATGAAACAAAAAATACCCTACCTGTATTCCGCATTTTTTTTATTTTTTTTATTTTCAGAATAAAAAAACAGACACTCTGATGCAGACAGAAAAATTTGACTAATTTTTATTTGATAAAAAAATCAGAAAAGGATTATAATTTCCAATATTTAAGGATAGATTATTTTTGAAAGAATCGGCAACAAAACGCTTATATTTTCATTTGGCGTTATATAAAGTGGAGATTAACTCGATGTATAATATAATAGAGTTTAAGTAAATTCATTTAATCAGCACTGATTATCAATATTTTAATAAAAATATACTCGTATTTAAATTGACATAAGTTCTAATGAAAAAAGTTATTCTGTTATTAATGAAAAGGAGATCATAAGAATGGTTAATAATTCTTCTTTTGTCAATTGTTTTCTGATTTCAGCTAAAGCCTTTGTTATATGTTTTTCTACAGTTTTTATACTTATGTTAAGTTGTTCCGCAATTTCTTTATTTTTCAAATTGTCATACCTGCTTAAAACAAACACTTTTTTACACTGTTCCGGTAGATTTTTTATACAGGTTTCGATTTTAGAAGAAACTTCTCTCAAATGTATATCATCTTCTATATTATTGGCAATCATATTTATCACATAATTATCAAGG
This sequence comes from Bacteroidales bacterium, assembly GCA_031553755.1. GTDB lineage: Bacteria > Bacteroidota > Bacteroidia > Bacteroidales > Azobacteroidaceae > JAIRVZ01. Next base: position 7,089 of record JAVBKZ010000047.1, read on the forward strand.
AATGATCCCGGTCCTGTATCCAATAATTCTTCCCTGATTCGGGAATGTCTGATATAATCAATTAATTTATTTTGAACAGACCTGTATAAGTATAACTTAATCGATTCATTGCGATTCAATAGTTCCCTTTTATCCCAAAGTTCCACAAACACATCCTGGACAATATCTTCTGCTACAATAGAATTTTTTATATGTTTTGTTATATAAAGACACGAAGTTGTATAATATTTTGAATATAAATTTTCAAAATAAATTAAATCATCCGCATCTTTTTTGTTAGCTGAAGAAAAAATCATGCCACAAATATATAATCAATTTTCAAGTTTAGAATAATTGTTTGGAATATTTTACGCAAAGATACGTACAATTAGAGTATATATATTTTACTTCTACGCAAAAATTGTTTATAAAAATTTATTTTATGAACTTTTTCCCAAAAGGTGTTTGAAATAAAAAAAAAACATAACTTTGCCGCTTCCTTATAAAAAAATCTAATTTACCTCAAAAACTTTTTAATAATGTACAAGTTCTTTTTTATTATTTTGTTATCAGCTGGACATGTTGGTTTTTCTTTAGCTCAACAACCACTATTAAAAGGATTTAGCTATTCTCAAACAGAAAATCCTGTTGGCAATGAATGGGAGTCTCCCGAAAATTTAGCGTTAAATAAAGAACAGCCGAGAGCTTGTTTTTTTTCATTTCAAGACACAGAAAGTGCCCGCAAAATTTTGCCTGAAAACAGTAAATTTTGGCATTCGTTAGATGGGATATGGAAGTTCAACTGGGTTTCCGAACCAAATTCTCGTCCAAAAGATTTTTATAAAATTGATTTTGATGTTTCTTCTTGGGACAACATTCCTGTTCCTTCGAGTTGGAATATTTACGGAATCCAAAAAGACGGCAGTTTGAAATATGGAGTGCCTATTTATGTAAATCAACCAGTCATTTTTCAACACAAAGTAGCTGTTGATGATTGGAAAGGTGGAGTAATGCGTACTCCTCCAACACATTGGACAACCTATAAATACCGCAATGAAGTCGGATCATACCGTAGGGAATTTGACATCCCTCAGGATTGGAACGGTAGAGAAATATTTATCCAATTCGATGGAGTTGATTCGTTTTTCTATCTTTGGATCAACGGGCAGTATGTAGGTTTTTCTAAAAATTCACGCAATGTTGCCAATTTTAATATTACCAAATATCTTCAAAAAGGAAAAAACATTGTAGCCGCAGAGGTTTATAGAAGTTCGGATGGTTCATTTTTGGAAGCGCAAGACATGTTTCGTTTACCTGGAATTTTCCGTACAGTAGCATTGTATTCCACAAATCCGATACACATTAACAACTTGATTGCTATACCCGACTTAGATAAGTCTTACAACAATGGTTCTCTGAATATTCGTGCGGATATCCGCAATTTGAGTTCAAAAACAGCCAAAGATTACAAAGTAGTATATTCATTATATGCCAATCAATTGTATTCAGACGAAAACTCTTTGGTAACAAGTGCAATCGCAACTACTATAGTTCCTCCTCTGAAATCAGGTCAAGAATTTGCCACACAAGCCATATTAGATGTTGAGTCTCCGAATAAATGGTCAGCCGAATTACCATATCGTTACACATTAATAGCTGAATTGAAAGACAAAAAAAACAAAACGATAGAAACAGTTTCTACAATTGTCGGATTCAGGAAAGTAGAAATAAAAGACACTCCGGCTTCGGAAGATGAATTCGGCTTAGCCGGCCGTTATTATTACATAAATGGCAAAACAGTCAAATTGAAAGGAGTAAACCGCCACGAAACCAATCCGGCTGTCGGTCATGCCATCACAAGAAAAATGATGGAAAACGAAATTATATTGATGAAACAAGCAAATATCAACCATGTTCGTAACTCACATTATCCCGATGATCCTTATTGGTACTATTTATGCAATAAATACGGTATATACCTGGAAGATGAAGCTAATATTGAATCGCACGAATATTATTATGGAACCGCGTCACTTTCTCATCCTGAAGAATGGGAAAATGCCCACGTAGCGCGCGTATTGGAAATGGTTTATGCCAACATCAACAATCCGTCTATCGTTATTTGGTCGTTAGGTAACGAAGCCGGTCCAGGAAAGAATTTTGTTACCGCCTATGACGCTTTGAAAAAGGTAGATTTATCTCGTCCGGTTCAGTATGAGAGAAATAACGATATTGTAGATATGGGTTCTAATCAATATCCTTCTATCGGATGGATGCGTGGCGCTGTACAAGGAACTTACAAAATCAAATATCCATTCCACGTTTCGGAATACGCGCATTCGATGGGAAATGCTTGTGGTAACTTAATTGATTATTGGGAAGCAATAGAGTCTACAAATTTCTTTTGTGGCGGTGCTATTTGGGATTGGGTAGATCAGGCAATGTATAATTACGACAAAACGGGTAAACGTTATTTGGCTTATGGAGGAGATTTCGGCGACACACCTAATGATGGACAATTTGTAATGAACGGAATAGTTTTCGCAGATTTGGAACCCAAACCTCAATACTACGAAGTAAAAAAAGTTTATCAATACATAGAAATTAAGCCTGTTGATATTCAAAAAGGAATATTCGAAATCTTCAACAAAAATTATTTCACCGACCTTTCTGATTACGACATTAAATGGTCGTTATGGAAAAACGGAAAAGAAGTAAAAAACGGAATACTTGAGTCAAATATCGCTCCTCGTAAAAAAGCGAATGTAACGGTCCCTTATTCTTTTAACGAATTAGAAAATCAATCAGAATATTTCTTAAAAATCCAATTCTTGTTGAAAGAGAAGAAATTTTGGGCAAATAAAGGTTTTATTGTAGCGGAAGAACAAATTTCAATAAAAAAAGCGACAGATATTTCTTCAATCAGCGATGTTACTGCCAATTCTACCAAATTGGAAATGCTGACTAAACAAGCGACTGTCCAAACAATTAAAGGAGAAGGTTTCGAAGTTAAATTTGATATGGAAACCGGAAGTATCTATAGTTTAATCTATGGAGATAAAACCATCATCACTGAAGGAAACGGGCCTAAATTAGATGCTTTACGCGCATTTGTCAACAACGACAATTGGTTTTATGCTCCTTGGTTCGAAAATGGCTTGCATAATCTGAAACACAAAGTGGTAAATAGCAGCATTGATATACCCAAATTAAAAATGATTAACAATGCTGTTATGAAAGGAGAAAAGATAATTCTTTCATTTGTTGTTGAATCACAAGCTCCAAATGCAGCGAAAATTTTAGGAGGAACAAGCTCCGGAAAAAACAGCGTTGAAGAATTAACAGACAAAGTATTCGGGAATAATGATTTCAAATTTACAACAAATCAAACATGGACAATTTATCAAGATGGTTCGATTGAACTGGAAGCAAGTCTTACTTCCAACAAGCCAAATTTGATATTGCCTCGTTTGGGTTATGTAATGAAAATTCCTCAATCCTACTCTAATTTCACTTATTATGGAAGAGGGCCGATTGATAATTATCCCGATCGTAAAACCGGACAATTTATCGAACAATATCAAAGTACAGTCACCAAAGAATTTGTGAATTTCCCAAAGCCTCAGGATATGGGAAATCATGAAGATGCCCGCTGGTGTGCATTAACAGATCAAGGAGGAAACGGAGCCGTATTTGTTGCAAAAGATTACATGTCGGTATCTGCCCTTTCTTATTCCGCGATGGATTTGATTTTGGCGTCTCATCCTTATCAATTACCACCGGCAAAAGATATTTACCTGCATTTAGACATAGCAACAACAGGACTTGGAGGAAATAGTTGCGGACAAGGAGGTCCATTAGAACCGGATCGTGTATATGCCAACAATCATCAATTCGGATTTATCATTCGTCCTGCAGGAAAAGATTTATCAGCCACAGCTCACGTAAAAACAGCTGATAAAACACCGATAGCTCCTTTCTTTATTTCCCGAAATAAAATTGGAATGGTATCTATTCCAACCATAGAGAAAAATATGACTGTTTGTTATACTGTTGATAAAGAAAAAACAAAAATATATGATCAACCGATAGCATTACGCAACGGAGGAACAATTACCGCATGGTATAAAGAATATCCGCAAATCAAATCGGTTGTTACTTTCGATAAACTTGAAAACATATATGCCGAAGTAATTTATGCAAGTAGCGAAGAAGTTGGATCCGGTGATGCCAAAAATCTGACTGACGGAGACCCAAATACGATTTGGCACACCATGCATTCCGTTACAGTAGCGCAATTTCCTCATTGGGTGGATTTAGACGCGGGAGAAGAAAAAATGATGAAAGGATTCACTTATCTTCCACGCAAAGGAGGAGGAAACGGAAACATAAAAGATTATAATATTCAAGTGAGCCTTGATGGAAAAAATTGGGGAGAATCCATTAAAAAAGGAACTTTTGAAAACAATGACAAAGAAAAAAGAGTCATGTTTGACAAACCGGTAAAAGCTCGTTATTTCAGATTTACTGCTTTAAACGAACAAAAAGGTCAAGATTTTGCGTCTGGTGCTGAATTGACAATTTTAGCGGAATAAAAATCGTTTTTCAAAAGTAAAATTAAGTAATCATGAAAAATTATATTATTCTTTTATGCATAATATTTTCTTTAGGAAATGTTTATGCGCAAAATCAAACAATACGTATATTACAATTTAATATTTGGCAGGAAGGAACTAAAGTTCCGGGTGGATATGACGGAATTGTTGATCAAATTTTAGCATCAAAAGCCGATTTGATAACATTCAGTGAAGTGAGAAATTATAAAAATTCCCGATTTTGTGACCGGATTGTCAAATCTTTGAAAAAAAAAGGAGAAACTTTTTATTCCTTTTACAGCTATGATTCCGGTATTCTTTCCCGCTTCCCAATTATTGATAGTTTGACTGTTTATCCTGAAAAAGGAGATCACGGAAGCATTCATAAAGCCATCATAAAAGTAAATGACAGAGAATTAGCAGTTTACACAGCACATTTGGATTACTTGAATTGCACATATTACGACATTAAAGGATATGATGGAAGCACTTGGAAAAAACGGCCGCCATTAACCGATTTAGACAGCATAATGTCGGATAATATCGCGTCTAAACGAGACGATGCTATCAAAGCGTTCATCGAAGAATCTCAAAAAGACAAAGCTAAAAACCGGATTGTATTTATTGGAGGTGATTTCAACGAACCTTCGCATTTAGACTGGACAGAAGCAACTAAAAATTTGTATGACAGAAATGGGTTAATTATTCCGTGGACAGTAAGTAAAATGCTTGAAAAAGCAGGATTCAAAGACGCTTACAGAGTTAAACATCCCGACCCGGTAAACAATCCCGGCATTACTTTTCCCGCTGATTGTCCGGAAGCAGACATTTCCAAATTAACTTGGGCTCCCGAATCTGACGAACGTGAACGTATTGACTTTATTTATTATACTTCCGACAGGGATTTAAAATTGAAAGACGCTGTTGTTTGGGGGCCTCAAGGTTCTATTTGTCGCAGTCAACGAGTATTGGAAACTGAAAGAACCGAAATTGGAACTGGAGTTTGGCCTACCGACCACAAAGCTGTCTTAGCTACTTTCTCGTTAAATAATCCGACATCACAAACTATTCCTTTGGGAGGGAATACTTACATTACGCAAAAAAGCAAAACAGAAGAAGAAAAAGTGACAAATAACGGGCTCATAAACTGGAACAATCAGGAAGCCCAGTACAGTGTTTTTTTCAGAACTGCGAAAACGGGAAGTCTTTCACTATCTCTAAAATATAATCTTTCCAAACCTGCTAAAATAAAGGTGTTATGCGCGGGAAAAACATTCAATGTGAATTTACCTGCCGGAACAAACACAAAAGCATTTTTGGGAACAATCAATAAAGTTGATACTGGTTATATCCGCGTTGATTTCAAAGGAGTAGAACGCCAAGGTGATTTTTACGCGGAAGCGACAGATTTGATCGTTGAAGGAACTGCCGTAAACGAAAATATAGTTTATGTAAACGATTTTTCTTTTTACTGGGGGCGTAGAGGACCGTCTGTTCATTTAAGATATAATTTACCGGAAAATGAGACAACGGAATGGTTTTACAATGAAATAACTGTTCCTAAAGGAGGCGATCCGGTTGGTACATATTACATGTCGAATGGATTCGGACAAGGTTATTTTGGCATGCAGGTCAATTCACCTACCGAAAGAAGAATATTATTCTCAGTTTGGAGTCCTTTTGAGACAGACAATCCGAATGAAATTCCTGAAAGTCATCACATTAAACTGTTAAAAAAAGGAGAAAATGTGCAAACTGGCACTTTCGGGAATGAAGGTTCCGGAGGACAAAGTTATTTAATTTACCCTTGGAAAACAGGAAATACCTACAAATTCTTGACGCAAATTAAACCCAATGGAAAAGGTTCTACAGAATATACTTCTTATTTCTATACTCCTGATGAACAAAAATGGATACTAATCGCATCTTTTTCTCGCCCACTAACAGATACTTATTATACAAATCCTCATTCCTTTTTAGAAAATTTTCATAATGAAGCAGGATATCTGACACGTAAAGCATTATATTCAAATCAATGGGCAAGGACAAAAGATGGAAAATGGATTAATGTGAGTAACGAAGCCAAATTTAGTGCTGATGAAACCGCTCACAAAGAAGCAAGAATGGATTACAAAGGAGGCATTGAAGGAAATTCTTTCTTCCTTCAGAATTGTGGTTTTTTTAGTGATTATACTCCAATAGGAACATTGTTTTCTAAAGAATCAAAAAATACTGCTCCCAACATTGATTTCAATAAATTACCCAAATAAGTATAAGTCAAATAAGGGAATAAATTAAATAATGTAAACTTATTAACAACGAATATTTGATCCTAAAATTTTCATTGTCATGAAAAAAAATATTTCTTTACTATCTTCTTCCATTGTTGGAATTATAGTACCTTTCAACACGTTATACGCGCAAAAAGAAACCGGAGAAATTTCTTCAAAGCCTAATATTATTTATATACTTACAGATGATTTAGGTTATGGCGATTTAAGTTGCTACGGACAAACTCAGTTTCAAACTCCTAACATTGACGCGTTGGCCGAACAAGGAATGAAATTTACCAATCATTATGCGGGTTGTTCCGTAAGCGCACCATCACGGGCCTCTTTAATGACAGGTTTGCACACAGGGCATTGTCCTATCAGAGGAAATCAGAACGAAAAAACTCCTTTTGGAAATTTTGATACTTCACTGCCAGCTTCCTACACAACAATTGCCGAATGCATGAAAGAAGGAGGATACACAACTGCTTGTGTCGGAAAATGGGGAATGGGTGGCCCCGGAACACAAGGACATCCCAACAAACAAGGTTTTGATTATTTCTTCGGACATCTCAGCCAATTGAACGCTCATTTTTATTATCCTGAATACTTATGGGAAAACGAAACTAAAATTGATCTAAATAAAAAAGTATACAGCCAGGATTTATTTTATGAAAAAGCAACCGGGTTTATCAAAAAAAACAAAGACAAACCGTTTTTTTTGTATTTTGCAGTAACAATTCCACATGCGGAATTAATTGTTCCACAGGAAGAATTAAATAAATTCAAAGGAAAATATGAGGAACCTAAACCTTGGTCTGCCGGACAACATTATGCCGGAGATCATGGAGGTCAACCCTATCCTCGCGCAGCTTTTGCCGCCATGATTAATCGACTTGATGGAGATATTGGAAAACTTCGACAACTATTGATAGATTTAGGAATTGAAGAAAATACTCTAATTATATTCACATCCGACAATGGGCCTCACAAAGAAGGAGGCGCCGATCCTGATTTTTTTCACAGTGCAAATGGCTTCAGAGGAATCAAACGAGATCTTTATGAAGGAGGAATCCGCATGCCAATGATTGCTTATTGGCCGCGACAAATCATGCCGGGAAGTATAGCAAACCATCCTTCGGCTTTTTGGGATTTTTTGCCTACCGCTTGTGATATCGCTAATGTAAAAATTCCTAAGGGGTTAGATGGTATTTCTTTCCTTCCTACATTGAAAGGCGAAACCCAACAAATTCATCCTTATTTCTATTGGGAATTTCATGAATACGGAGGAACACAAGCAGTAAGAATGGGAGAATGGAAAGGCGTAAAAAAGAAAGTTATTGACAATCCTGATGCTCCTATTGAACTTTATTACTTAAACACTGATGAAGGAGAAAAAAACAACATTGCCCAACAACATCCCGAAATAGTGAAACAGATTGATAAAATCATGAAAGACGCCCATATCAAAAATAATAAGTTTCCTTTTTTCAAAAACGAAAAAAATAATAAATAAAAAAAACATGGATTACATACAACATCTTTCATCTCAATTAGATGAAATTAAATCATCCGGACTTTATAAACAAGAACGTATTATTACTTCTCCTCAAGGGGCTAACATTCATCTTAATAATGGAAAAGAAGCGATTAACTT